>CAZSTW010000042.1:7918-42425 GCA_964609845.1 uncultured Planctomycetaceae bacterium
GTTTGAAAGCTTGCCGGGCGCTGTCGAATATACCGTGATCACTGGGCCGTCTACGAACGACGATCGTCAGCAATCTGATGGAGCCCCGAATCCCAAAGAAGCCTCGTATTTTCAGAGAAGCGGGAGAAAATATACGACAATCTGCCTGGAAGTCTCCAATGATCTTGGCCGCTTGACGGCGTTGGCACAAAAAGTTCTTGATGACGAGGAACAGCGAATTGGTCGCAAGCTGACTCAGCTTGAAACCGTCAAGGCCATCGAATCGTATTTGAGGGATTCCGGTGAGTTTGCCTATTCGCTGTCGACCCCCGTCGTCGACTCGAACATCGATCCCGTCGAGGACTTTCTGTTCAATCGTCGTACCGGACACTGCCAGTACTTCGCTACAGCTTTGGCCTTGATGCTGCGTGCTGTGCAGATTCCTTCGCGAGTTGTCACGGGATTTAAAGGGGGAGTGGAAAAGCCGGACGGAACTCTTGAGGTCGAAAAGCGTTTTGCTCATGCCTGGGTGGAAGCCTGGCTGGATGACCGGCGCTGGGTGGCGTTTGACGCCACGCCTGAAGATGGTCGAGCCGAAAGTGTGACGGAAATTGGAGCCAATAAAAACCTGTTCGCACTGCTTTCGTCGAAACTTGCTGTGATGTGGGAGTCGAACATCCTTGATGTTTCTCTGGAACGTCAGGAGATCCTGATCTATGAACCACTGCGCGAATGGCTCAATTCCGTCATCGAGTTTCAGCAGACATTTGTGAAGTCGCCTGCCGAGGCGATGAGGATTCTCATTGCGAAAGTACTGGACCTGCGAACATGGATGTCGTTACCGGGATTGCTGATCCTGTCGCTATTAATATCAACGGCATGGCTGATCCGGCGGAAAAGTGCCTGGTTGCAAGGGTTCTTTAAGCGACGGGCAAAAGTGACATCGGATCAAAGCCGGCGCATCGAGTTTTACGAGCGATTTGTCAAACTGATGAAGTCGACGGGCCGCGTCCGGCAACCGGGGCAGACCCAGCAAGAGTTTACCAGCGAAGTGGCACCGGAACTCGCCCGGCGGTTGGGCGATGTTGGAATTGAACCGGACGTGCAGGCCATCGCCAGATTGTTCTACCGTGTCCGATTCGGTGAAAGTGAATTGACAGAGAGCGAGTCCACGGAATTGAACACGCTCCTGAATCGACTTGAAACCGGACTGGCCCCCAATTCTCAGCGACATCCGACAAAGGCATAAAGAAACGCCGGGTTCCGTGGATTATCGCGAAAATCGTCATCCACGCGCCAGTTTGGACATGCAGACTCCCGCCGCGACCGAAACGTTGAGCGATTCGATCGGACCACGCGGTGCCAGTCGGACAAGTTCGTCGACGTTTTCTGTCGTCACACGCCTTAGCCCAAATTCCTCGTTCCCGAATATCAGCAGGTGCGAACGGTCCGACGGAAGATCATTCAATTCGCGTGAGGCATGTTCTGAGGTACCAATCACCGTCAGCCCCGCATCGCGCGCTAAAGTGATCGTCCGACTGAGACTGGGGACAATCGCGAACGGTACGAATTCCAGGCCCCCTGACGAAACATCATAGACCGTCGCAGTCAGTGGTGCCGAACGTTCGCGTGTCAGGACGATTCCACGAACACCGAAAAATGCGGCCGTTCGAAAAATGGCACCGACATTGTGCGGATCCTGCAACTGTTCCAGCGCCAGCCAGAGTCCCGGGGGATCGGTTGGGACGGCAAACAGTTCATCTACAAGTCGGTCGGCCCGCTCTCGCACGAGAGCCACAGCAGCGCCCGTTCGCTCACTCTTTCCTTCGTTGGCATGTCGCTTGTCAACGGGAGCCAGATTTGTACGGATCGGGATGGAATGCTGCCGTGCCAGTTCGGCGACGTCAGCCCACTTGGGTGACGGTGTTCCTGGCGCCAGGCGAACTTCAAACACGTCTTCCGGACGCATTTGCAGGGCAGCAAGAACACTGTGAGGATTGCGAAGAACCAGAGACATAAATCACTTTCGAAAATGCTGACGAACCGGCAGTCCATTCGTGAAACAACGGACTCGAAGTCCTGCGGTCATTACTGCGGTGGTAACTGGCTCCGTTGCCGACTCATTTCGTAAAACAGGATTCCCGCCGCGACGGCGGCATTTAATGAGCCGACTTTGCCGGTCATCGGGATACGGACGGACAGGCTACAGAGCGATAACAGTTCGGGACAGATTCCACGCCCCTCATTTCCAATCACGATGGCGGTCGGACTGCTGAAGTCAGCCCGATGAAGCGGAATTGATGATTTTTCAGACGCGGCGACAACTTGAAACCCGAATCGAAGTAATTGCTGGGTGGCCCCTGACAGATTGTCGGTGCGAGCGATCGGCAAGTGATTGATCGCTCCGACGGAGCTTCGCGCGACCTGACTGTTGATGTCGGCCTGTTCGCGGCCACCGATGATGATTCCATGAATTCCGAGCGTGGAAGCCGAACGGATAATGGCACCGAAATTGAACGGATCCTGCAGGCGATCGAGGATTGCAATGGCAGGGTTTTGCGGCATTGCATTCATCAACTCGTCGAACGTGAGGCAGGGAAACGGTGCCATCCGGGCGGCAAAACCCTGATGTTCGGCCGTACGGCAGTGCCGAGTCAGCTCGGATTCAGATTCCGAATAGACTGGAACTTGTCGCTGCTCGGCCAGCCGGGAGCATTCCTGCGCGGCGGAACTGTCGACCCAATCGCCGATCAACAATTCCAGGACGGGCCAGCGACCCGCACGAACTGTCTCCTGGACGACATTCCGTCCCCAGATCCAGCAACGATTGTGGTTACCCATCACTTCGCGACGACCACGTCGGCGGGAGGAATCCACCATCAGTTCTTTTCCGCTTTTTCCATGGTTACGAGTTTGGCAACCAGTGGATCAATCTGCAGTTCGTACGAAATTCCTTCCTCGGTTTCGCTGGCAGGGGTTCGGTTATCGAATCGTTTTGCGAGTTCCCCCTGCTGGTTATAGACGTAGACTGCGGGAATTGAATCGAGATCGATCTTCTGGAACAGTTCGTCTGCCGCCAGCGTTGACATGACATTGATCACGGTTTCAGCCTTCATCTCGGTCAGAGCCTTCATCACTCGCTCGCGGTAATAACCAACCGGCTTGTTTTTGACTCCCGCAAAATCGCAATCAAACGAAATACAGACGACCTCGCTCGGATGTCGCTTTTGAAGCTCGACCAACCGAGGAAACTCACGCAAACACGGCTCGCACGCCGTGGACCAGATATCGACGACAACGACTTTTCCTTTGTGGGACGCAACCAATTCCTGGAGTTGCTCCCATCCCATTTCTTTCAAATCCAGCTTTGCTTCTGGAGCATCCGTTCTGGCTGGAGCGACCGCTGGGGCGGGTTTTGCCGTGCCATCGGGCTGTGGAGCGGGCTTTTCGCTGGCATGAGCCGCCCCTGATGTGGCATTGGTTGGCCCGGAAGCGGTGTTACCGGGCTTCGATTGTTCGGCTGGCCGATTACATCCCCCGAGACAAAGGACGACGGTCAACGCCAGTTGCCAGCCGCGAAATGTGTTCATCTCATGTCCGTCCGTCAGTAAGCTCAGATTCATCGTCTTTTGAAAAAATGCAGGATTTACCCGGTTGATTGTTCCGGCTAACTGTCACTCTCGCAAGGCTGTGTGCCGATAGATCGACTTTTTCCGCAAAACATCGTCGAATGTAATCGAGTGCCCGCCGTTACTGTTGCCTCAGACAACTCCCTTGTGCAGACTGTCAGAGGCTGAATTGGAAATCAAACCGCAGATCACAACTGTTGTTACTCAATCAAGGAATCTGGCATGGTGGCCTGTTCTTTCGCCTTGCAACTGATTTGCCAACATGACAACGTCCGGAAAAGCAGACGAACGACATCGCGATGGTCCATGGTTTGGATTTTGTTCACAGCTCTGCCGTTTCTTGCGATTGACCGAACCACTTCGGCAGCTGAATCCAGACTTGGATTGCGTGCGGCGGCAGTGGCGCAGGACATCACCCCCCGGCAGTTTCCAATTTCTGTGAACGGGAACATGGCGGATGTCCTGGCACAATCGGCCCACGATCCGCTGCATGCCCGGTGCCTTGTGCTTGCCAACAGTGAAACGTCGCTGGCGATTGTCGTGTGTGACAGCTGTATGCTCCCCCGTGATCTGATTGATGCGGCCCGAAAGCTGGCCGGTGAAAAAACCGGGATACCCGCATCAAATATCCTGATTTCTGCAACTCACGCCCATTCCTGCCCGACGTCGACGGGTGTGTTTCAGAGCGAACCTGACGTCAAGTACACTCAGTTCCTTGTCGAACGAATCGCAGACGGGATTGACGCAGCATTTCGCCGACTGGAACCGGCCCGCGTCGGCTGGACCGCTGTCGATGAGCCTTCCCAGCTTTTCAATCGCCGCTGGATCTTGAAGCCTGGTGAAACCGTCGAAGATCCGTTTGGCGGTCGTACGGACCGGGTCAAAATGAATCCCGGCTATAGCAATCCGCAGGTCGACCACCCCGCAGGTCCGATTGATCCTCAAGTCTCAATTCTTTCTGTCCAGGCCCGCGACGGACGGCCGATTGCGTTGCTGGCCAATTACTCCCTGCATTATGTGGGTGGCGTTTCGGGGCCGGTGGTGTCCGCAGACTATTTTGGCGAATTTGCCACGCGAATTGCACGCCACGTCAATGGCGATAAGGGGCAGCCATCGTTTGTCGGGATCATGTCGAACGGAACCAGTGCTGATGTCAACAACGTGAATTTCAGCTTGAAATCTGGTCCGAAACGAGAACCGTACGAACAGATGGGGTATGTCGCTGAAGTCGTTGCTCAGGCCGCAGCCAAAGCCTACGCCGGGATTCAGTATCACGAGGCATTGCCACTTCGCGTCAAGGACACCGAAATCGAACTTGGTGTCAGACGTCCGTCCGCTGAAGAATTGGCCAAAGCCGAAAGCCAGCTTGATGCGGTGAAGGAACGTCCCTTGAAAGGAATGCCGCTGATCTATGCACGTGAAACGACGCTGATGGCGAAATATCCCGCACAGGTCAAGGTACGGCTTCAGGCCATTCGGATCGGCGATCTGGGGATTGTCTCGAGTCCCTGCGAAACATTCACCGAAACAGGCCTGGCGATCAAGAAACTCAGTCCACTTAAGCAGACGTTTACGATCGAATTGGCGAACGGTTACAACGGATATCTGCCGACTCCCGAGCAGCACAAGCTGGGGGGATACGAAACATGGCGAGCCCGCTCCAGTTATCTCGCCACAGACGCGGAACCGAAGGTACGTGACACGTTGCTGGATCTCTTGAAGTCGATTGCGGAATGATTGTGTGAAAGTTGATGAGAATGGAAGCGGTGGTGACTGGCCGCTGGACTGAAAAGGAGGACAGGTGATGCGAAGTGTATTGGCACTGATTCTGGCCGGAGGCAAGGGAACGCGTCTGGAACCACTGACGCGAGACCGTGCCAAGCCTGCAGTTCCCTTCGGCGGTGCCTATCGCATCATTGATTTTACGCTTTCGAATTGCATCAACAGCGGCTTGCGGAAGATCCTGGTTCTGACGCAGTACAAAGCGGTCAGCCTTGACCGACACATGAATCTTGGCTGGCGTTTCCTGTGTCGTGAACTTGACGAATTCATCGACGTTCTGCCGCCTCAACAGCGACTGCACGAGGACTGGTACAAAGGGACTGCCGATGCCGTCTATCAGAACATCTATTCGATTGAAAAATGCCAGTCGGAATACCTGCTGATCCTGTCAGGTGATCACATCTACAAGATGGATTACGCCGAACTGATCAGGGATCACATCGATTCGGGGGCAGTTGCAACCGTGGCCTGCCTTCCTTGCTCGCTGGAAGAGGGGACACAATTCGGAATCATGCAGATCGACAGTAACCGTCGTATTGTCGAGTTTCAGGAAAAGCCCGAACATCCCAAGCCGATGCCGGATGATCCGACACGGTGCCTGGGGTCAATGGGTGTCTATGTCTTCAACACAAACTTTTTGTTCGACCGCCTGATTGCGGATGCCTCTGACCCCAAGAGTGCTCACGATTTCGGACGCAATATTATTCCGTCGCTGATCGATTCACATGTCGTGCGAGCGTATCCGTTCCGCGACAAGAATACGGGAGACACGTCGTATTGGCGGGATGTGGGAACCCTGGATGCCATCTACGACGCGAACATGGATCTGATCAAGGTCGCACCGGAACTCAACCTGTACGACCGATCGTGGCCCTTGCGTACGTATCAGCCTCAACAACCACCCCCGAAATTTGTGTTTGCTCAACACGAAGGAACAAAACCCCGTGTCGGGCACGCGATGGACAGTCTGGTCTGTGCTGGCAGTATCATCTCAGGTGGTACCGTTTTGCGGTCAGTGCTGGGATACAACGTTCGCGTGAACAGTTGGGCGACTGTCGAAGATTCAATCCTGTTTGACGGGGTTGTCGTTGGTCGAAACGCACGCATTCGCCGGGCAATTATCGACAAGCGAGTGCAGATTCCAGAAGGTGACGAGATTGGGTACAACCTGCAGGCTGATCGTGATCGGGGTTATACGGTCACGGATTCCGGAATCGTGGTGATTGGAAAAGACGAGTAGTCATCCAGTTCTTGTTCAATCCCGACAAACAGGCGTCGGGGCTACTTAGGCCTTTGATGTCATGGGCGGTTACTGCTCTACACGCGAGTACCAATAGAGTTGTTTGTGACTCAAGGATTCAAACTGTCTTACCTGACACCTGGCATCGCGTTCGCTCGTTGTGTCGCCCACTCGAAAGGGGTTCCCGTCTTCACCTTGTCTCCAGACTTGGAATGAACGAAGCGAAGCGATCTCGTTTTGTCGTTCTGGATACCGAGTCACCAGTCGCTTCAACGTCAATTGCAATACATCGTCGTCGATTCTGACAAATTCTGATGCGGAGAACGGAATGTGCCGCAGGACATGTTCAATTTCGGGCGAATCTGCAACCACCCGTCCCCCATCTGAATTATGGATAAATTCAAACGCAACCTGCAGGCCGCACGGAAACTCGAATGCCCAGAAGTCGGCATTGCCGAGGCCCTCTACCCAATCAACAAACATCGGTGAACCAAGTTTGGCAGCAGCTGTCTCGCGTGAGAAATTGCAGATCAACAGATATTCCGGGATATCCGGAAACGGTACCGGAAATGCGAGGGGTTTTGCGTTTTTCATGGCGTTTCTTTCCGCCGATACTGGCAACCGTCCTTAACTCTCCAAAACCAAAAAGTCATAGAGAAATCAAATTTTTGAACTGCGATTGGCTGCGGTATCCACACGACGATCACTGCTGAACCAGCTTGCCATCGCGCAATTCGCAGTGCCGCGGAAATCGGCTGGCGAGTTCCGAACTGTGGGTGACGCAGACCAGCAAAGTATTGAATTCCCTGTTTAAATCCAGCAGTAGTGATCCGACGCTTTCCGCAGTGGCTCGATCGAGGTTTCCTGTCGGTTCGTCGGCCAGCAGCAACTTCGGCTGATTGATCAAGGCCCGGCAGACGGCCACACGTTGTCGCTCGCCGCCGGAAAGCTGAGCCGGGCGATGCGCAAAGCGGTTCCCCAAGCCTACTCGTTCCAGTAGTTCTCGAGCCCGCGTTTCTGTTGCAGCGGTGGCGCCTTGGGCAGGTAGCGTCGGGATCAGTACGTTTTCCAGAACGTTGCACTGAGGCAGCAGGTGGTGATCCTGGAAGATAAAACCGATCTGTCGATTCCGGAATTCCGACTGCCCTGAAGCATCCAGAGTGAACGGATTGCTTCCATCAAGCTGCACTGTTCCCGATGTCGGTGTATCAAGAGCCCCCAGGATGTACAACAGCGTACTTTTGCCACTTCCCGATGGGCCGGTCACCGCCAGGGCGTCGCCGCGTTCCATCGACAGATCCAGGTCTCGAAGAATCGACAACGGACCTTCTGTCGTTGCAAAGTCTTTGCAGAGTCGTTGTACGTCTAGGGTGGCGGCCATCAACCTCTCCATGATTTCTGAGAAATTCTGCAACCCAGCGTATCAGGTTCGATCCCATTTGGCACGGGTCTGAAGGGCGCGGATTCAACATGATTGTTGCCGGGGGGAAAGAGGTGATTTCGAGAGTCGAAGTTATGACACGTTAGATCGCGGCCGCAATGCTTTTGTACAGCGGCAGCATTGAATCTCAACGGCTCATGTGAGTAACCTTCGCACTTCTGAATCCGTGTTGAGACATTTGACCTGCAATTGAGAGATTCCTCATGTTTGATCTGGCTGCCATTCAGACTGCAATTCGTGCCCAGAACCTCGACGGCTGGCTGATGTACGATTTCCGCGGCAGTAACATTCTGGCCCGCCGGATCCTGCAGTTCACGGATGGATCAATGGGGTCTCGTCGGTGGATGTATTTCATTCCTGCAACAGGGACCCCACGGAAGCTGGTCCATCGGATTGAATCCGGCGCACTCGATCATCTCCCCGGCGACAAAACGGTGTATTTGAAGTGGCAGGAATTTGAAGCCGGCGTCGCCAGTCTGGTTGGCGGACTAAAAACCGTTGCGATGGAATACTCGCCACGGAATGGCAATCCCTACATTTCACGAGTTGATGCCGGAACGGTTGAACTGGTCCGGGCTCAGAAGACCGATGTTGTACCGTCGGGCGACCTGGTCCAGCAGTTTGAGGCGGTCTGGGATGATGAACAATGGGCGATGCATCTGGCGGCTGGCGAACATACCAACTCTGCCTACGGCGTTGCCTGGAAGTTTATCGCTGATCAGATTCGTCAGCATGGCGTCACCACGGAAGATGCCGTGCGTGATCAGATCATGGCCCACTTCGCACGGCATGGTTTGACGACGTATCACCCGCCGATTGTTGGTGTGAATGCCAATAGCGGAGACCCACACTACGAAACGGGAACCGCACCCATTCGCGCCGGTGATTTTGTCCTTGTCGATCTCTGGGCAAAACTCGACAAGCCTCGATCGGTCTACAGCGATCTGACCCGAGTCGGCTTCGTTGGCGAAACAGTCCCCGACAAGTACGAATCGATCTTCAAAATCGTCGCCGCAGCGCGCGATGCGGCAATTGCGCTCGTTCGCAGTCGATTTGCTGCCGGACAGGTTCTGCAAGGATTTGAAGTCGACGATGCCTGTCGAGCTGTGATTGAAAAGGCGGGATACGGCCAGTATTTCGTCCATCGGACAGGCCACAGCATCGGACAGGAAGTCCATGGCAACGGTGCGAATATGGACAACCTGGAAACGCACGAAACACGGCGAGTCCTCCCTGGCAGTTGCTTCTCCGTCGAACCCGGGATCTACCTTCCGGAATTTGGCGTGCGGAGCGAAGTCGACGTGTTTGTCGACCGCCAGTGCCAGGTGCACGTTACTGCGGGTGAACTGCAGTACTCGATCGTGCCGATTCTGAAGCAGTAATCATCGCCGCAGTTCGAACCGCTTCGACAAACCCCAGGCAGCTCGCTTTTCCCTGCCAGGCAATGTCGAACGCGGTTCCATGGCTTGGGCTGGTCCGTACCACCGGCAAACCGAGCGTCACGTTGACAGCCCGTTCGAATCCGATCAGCTTCAGGGCAATGTGTCCCTGGTCGTGGTACATCGCCGCGACACCGTCAAACTCGCCATGAACGGCCCGACGCAGCAATGCATCGGCGGGAATCGGTCCCGTGGCATCAATCCCCTGGGAGCGAGCCAGATCGACTGCGGGGGCAATCAACGTCGATTCTTCATCCCCGAACAGGCCACCTTCACCACCGTGAGGGTTCAGAGCACAGACTCCCACGCGCGGTGAGCGACAACCAATCCGTTTCAGAAATCGATCGACCAGTTGAATCGTTTCGACAATGTGCGGAATGCTGAGCAGATCCGGCACGCTGCGAATTGACGTATGCAGTGTGACGTGAGCAACACCTAATCCGTCGGCCCCCTGAATTGCCCCGCCAAAAGGGAGGTACAACATCATGGCAAATTCACTGACGCCGCATTCAGCAGCGAGGATTTCCGTATGCCCGGGATAATTCAGCCCTGCGGCGTGCAAGGCGGCCTTGTTCAACGGTGCTGTCGTGATGGCCTCGACCTGTCCCTGCAACGCGGCGTGTGTCGATGCGACCAGGTAGTCATAGGCGGCTCGTCCGGCCCGCGCGTCAATTCTGGCATCGGGTACCGAGGTGACATCAACGGGTGACGGATTCCAGCATGGGATCCGGGGACTGTTCCAGTCGATCTCATTCAACGTCGCAGCAGTCTGCAGTTCAAATGGGGTTCCGGCGAGCGACATGGCTCGACGAAATACCCCTGGATCTCCAACGACAACAGGACGACAACAACTTCTCAGGCGGTCGTCGGCGACAGCACGTGCCACGATTTCGGGGCCGATCCCGGCGACGTCACCCAACGTCAAAGCAATACGTGGAAGCATCAGCAGCGATTCCGTCACGGGTACGTTTCCGCATCACACAGAGGAACACCTCGTTCATCCTTCGCGGATAGAATTCTCGGTTCCAGGTCGGGCCAGGCGATGGCGAGAGCGGGGTCGCTCCAGAGCAACGTCCGTTCATCCGCAGGATTGTAGAACTGTGTGCATTTGTAAGCGAAGTCGGCGACGTCGGACGTCACACAGAATCCGTGGGCAAACCCTGGGGGAACATAAAGCTGCCGGTGGTTTGTTTCGTTCAACACGACTCCCACTGATCGCCCGAATGTTGGTGAACTTCGCCGCAGGTCAACTGCGACATCATAAACTTCGCCCCGCGTCACCTGGACCAGTTTTCCTTGCGGTGACGTGATCTGATAGTGGAGGCCTCGCAGAGTTCCGCGGCAGGATCGCGAATAATTGTCCTGGATAAACTCACAATCCAGTCCCGCTTCGCGATAGCGATCTCGCTGGTAACTTTCGAAAAAAAAGCCGCGAGGATCACCAAACACCTTCGGCTCGATGATCATCAATCCCGGCAGTTCGGTCGCAATGACGTTCATTGATGTTTTGCAATCACTGATCTGGCACATTTTCCATAGCACAGGCCAGATAATCGCCCAGCCAGGGTTTCCCCGCAACCCAGTTGCCTCAATCCGCTCGAATCACTTGGCTTCCTGCATTGTTTGCGAAGATGACTTCGCCATTTGAAACTGCCAATGTTAGAGTATTCCATCGCAGCGTGACTCGGATCTTCAGGTGGGCAATTCCATGAGTTGTTGTGGCAAAGTTGTCATTTTCTCACTCCTTTTTGTCGCAAATCTCCAGGCGGACGAAGCCCGTACGGCCGTTTCAACGACACCTGACAGTATCTCGCACGCCACAAATGAATTCTTCAAGGATCACTGCCACCGCTGCCATGGTGCCGATCAATCCAAGGGTGGACTGCGCCTGGATCAGTTGGATGACGATTTGACGAGTCCGACATCCTTTGAACGCTGGCGCGAGATCCTGGTTCGGCTGCGGGCCGGTGAAATGCCCCCAGCGGACGAACCGAAACCGCCCGCCGGACAGATGGCAGACATCGTCGCCAGGATTTCTGCTCATCTGGACGCTGCCTCTGCCAGGCAACGCTCTGAAGGCCGAGTGATTCTGCGGCGGCTGAATCGGACCGAATACCAGAATACGGTTTGCGATCTTTTCAACGTCAATGTTTCGATCAAAGAGATGCTGCCGGAAGACACAATCTCACACGGTTTTGACAATGTCGGCGCGGCACTGAATGTTTCGCCCGTCCTCATGGAACGTTATCTGGATGCCGCAGATGCAGTCCTGAATGCGGCGATTGCACCGGTTCATTCTGTCGAGAGCAAGACCGAGCGATTAGATCTTTACGAGTCTCTGCCGAAGTGGTTTATCGCAGGAGTCTGGAAGCGGGACGATGGTGTCATCCTGTTCCGAACGAGCGGTGACTCAGCCACCGATTTACGACAGTTCAAAGCACCTGCTCCCGGTCGATATCGTTTTCGGATCTCTGCCTCGGCACATAACTCCGAGACTCCCTTGCCGATGGCGGTGCTGCTCGGAAACTTCGTCGTGAGCGGCAACCCGACCCGGCACCTCGGATATTTTGACGCCCCCGCGAAGCAGCCAGGCGTGATTGAAATTGAAGAGCGATTGCACGCCAAGAACGACACGATCAAAGTGACCCCTGTTGCACTGCCGTTTGTTTACCTCAAGCACGAAACAATGCCTGAGTACCCGGGCCCCGGCCTGAAGATTCACTGGATGGAAGTCGAGGGGCCGTTCCCGGAGGGATGGCCGACCGAAAGCTACCGCCGTATCTATGGGGAGGTTGATCCCAAGACCGGCACAATCGCAGACGCCGAAAAGCTCTTGAAGGAACTGCTCCCCAGGGCCTTTCGACGTCCGATCAACAGTGGCGAAGAGAAGCCGTTCGTGGCACTCGTTGCTGCAGCACTGGAGTCTGGCCAGCCATTCCCGGCAGCTCTGAGAATTGGCATCAAGGCTGTGCTTGCGTCACCGAAGTTTCTCTACTTTCGCGAGGCGACTGGACAACTCGATGACTTCGCGCTGGCCTCACGGTTGTCGTACTTCTTCTGGAGTACCATGCCCGACGATACGCTGTGGGCTCTTGCACAGAGTGGCGAATTGCATAAGCCAGAAGTCTTGCGAATGCAGGTCGAGCGAATGCTTCAGCATCCCAGGGCGAAGTCGTTCACCGAGAACTTTACCGGGCAATGGCTCAGTCTGCGTGACATCAGCGCGACAACCCCCGACAAGGCTCTCTATCCCGAATTTGAAGAATTCCTGCAATGGTCGTCTGTCCGTGAGACACATCTCTTTTTCGACGAGATTCTCAAAGAAAATCTCAGCGTTATGAATTTTATTGATTCCGACTTTGCCATGCTGAACGGACGCCTGGCGACACACTATGGAATTCCGGATGTCCACGGAGTTTCTTTCCGGAAAGTTTCGCTCAAGCCCGAATACCATCGCGGCGGGGTCCTGACACAGGCGAGTATTCTCAAAGTAACGGCAAATGGATCGAACACCAGCCCCGTGCTGCGGGGTGTGTGGGTTCTTGATCGGATCCTGGGTCGGCCTGTTCCTCCACCCCCACCGAATGTCCCTGCGGTTGAACCTGATATCCGCGGTGCCACTACGATTCGCGAACAACTGGTGAAGCATCGTGCGACTGAGAACTGTGCCGGATGCCACTCGCGGATCGATCCGCCGGGATTTGCTCTGGAAAACTACGATGTTATCGGCGGCTGGCGGGATCGGTATCGAGTTGTTGCTGATCGAAAGGACTGGGTGAACAATCGGGTCGGTCCCCTCGCAAAATACCTGGCGGCCTATCAATACGGACTCGGCAGACCCGTCGAGGCTGGAGATCGTCTGCCGGATGGACGTAAATTTGACGATATTACGCAGTTCAAGAAACTGCTTCTGGCAAATCCCGAGCAGGTTGCCCGGTGTCTGACAGAAAAACTTGTCACTTACGCGACCGGACATCCGGTTGGCTTCAGCGATCATGAGGCGATCACGCGGATTCTGTCAGAGGCCAGGGAATCGGATTACGGACTTCGAACACTGATCCATGCGGTTGTTGCCAGCGACCTCTTTCAAAAGAAGTGAATTGATTATGAACCATCGCTCTCGATTCACCCGCCGATCATTCTTGCGCGCAGCCGGTGTAACGCTGACACTGCCGTTGCTGGAAGCGATGGGCCCTTCACGGGCCCGGGCTGCGGCCGCCGTCAGTGATCCACCGCGCCGGCTGATCTGTATCAACACGACTCTCGGTTTGCACACACCAAATCTGTTTCCTGCCAAGACTGGACGCGATTACGAGCTGACGCCCTATCTGGAACCGATTCAGGAATTCCGCAACGATCTGACGGTTTTTTCGGGCCTGTCACATCCAGAGGTTGACGGGGGGCATCCTGCCGAACTGTGTTACCTCACGGCGGCGCCCCATCCCCGCGCTGACAATTTCAAGAACACGATTTCGCTGGATCAATATGCGATCGAACGCCTGGTACCGAATACGCGATTCGATTCACTGGTGCTGGCCTCGTCGCATACCGGACTATCGTTCAGTCGCAGCGGAGTCCCCATTCCGGCGGAACAGCGTCCGTCACGAGTCTTCAAGAATATGTTTGTCGACGGGACCCCGGCCGAAATCAACGCCCAGGTTCAGCGTCTGAAACAGGGCCAGAGCATCATGGACACTGTGCTGGGTGAGGCTCGGGACTTTCAGAAAGGATTGGGAACGCAGGATCGACACAAGCTGGACGAATATTTCAGTTCCGTCCGTCAGGTCGAACAGCGACTGGTGTCGGCACAGGACTGGAGCCGCCGACCGAAGCCGCATGTGGACGCCAAGCCACCGGTCGACATCAATAACTACGTCGAAATCACCGCTCGCGTCCGCCTGATGATCGATCTGATGCATCTGGCTCTGCAGACCGATTCCACTCGATTCATCACATTCGCCTTGAATGGATTCAATGCGGTTCCTGCAATTCCCGGTGTGACTCAGGACTGGCATAACCTGTCACATCACGGACAGGACCCGGCGAAACTTGCAGAATTGCGGGTCGTCGAACTTCAGCAGATGCAGTTGTTCGGAGAATTGCTGACAAAGCTGAAACAGTCGCAAGAAGCGGGCGGCACGCTGCTGGACCGAACGATCGTTCTGTTCGGCAGCAATTTGGGAAACGCCAGCAGCCACGACAACAAGAATCTGCCGATTATCGTCGCGGGCGGAGGATTCAAGCACGGCCAACACCTGGCCTTCGATCCCGGAAAGAATCCGCCTTTGTGCAACTTGTACGTTCAGTTCCTGCGCCGACTGGGGGCCGATGTGAACTCGTTCGGTTCCAGCAATGGAACGATCCCAGGATTCGAACTCGCGTAGTTTCCATACCACGCAGGCTTCGTGTGATACCGTACTGAAAAGAATCGAAATGACTTCAAGACGTGGTCTGTTGCGCAGAGTAGGGATCATGATTTCTTCAGATTCCACCGTGTCTTCCGCGTTTTCCGTGTCCAATTCGGCCGAAAGGGACCCCAGGCCTCTGAATGAACGGCTCGCGCGTGAATCCTCGCGTCAGATTCGCTAGACTACCGTAGTCGCGATGCGACACGTTGTTTTGCCGCGTTCCTGCTGCCTGCAGACGTGATGGAATCCGTCACGGCATTACCTGCCTTGTGGTACACATGAAATATTCACGCGTTTACGTCGATGCCATTGGATACGAACTGGCGCCGGTTGTTGTCACTTCGACTGAAATCGAACAAAGACTGTCGCCGCTTTACGAGAAGTTAAAGATTCAGCCCGGACAGCTTGAAGCATGGACGGGGATTTCTGAACGCCGCTGGTGGCCAGCCGGTTATCCGTTGACGTCCGGGGCGACCGAAGCCGCACGACGAGCTTTGGAACAATCCAACGTCGCCGCCCGCGATCTGGAAGTTGTGATTTATGCGGGAGTCTGCCGCGAACAGTTCGAACCTGCCACGGCATGTGGAGTCGCCGCAAATCTCGGCATCAGTCCTGATGCTTCCATTTTTGATGTGAGCAACGCCTGCCTGGGTGTCTTGAACGGGATGGTCGATATCGCCAACCGGATCGAACTCGGTCAGATCAAGGCGGGGATGGTTGTTTCCTGCGAAACGGCTCGTGAGATCATCGACTACACAATCCAGCGACTGCTGGAAGACATGAGCATGGATGCCCTGACCAAATCGCTGGCAACATTGACGGGTGGATCAGGTGCAGTCGCGGTCCTGTTGACCGACGGTTCATTCTCGAAGGAAAAACGGCATCGCCTGCTGGGGGGAGTGACAAAGGCGGCTCCTGAGCATCATCTGTTGTGTCGCTGGGGGTTTGAATCGCTGCTTCCCGCAGCCGTCAACAAGGTTGATTCGATTCTGCCGCAGTCGGTGACGCATGCCAAGTTCGGCAGCCTGTTGCCGCAACTCGTCCAGCAGAAGGTCAGCGGCCTGCTTCCGGCCCGCGTCTCGCACGCCTTCACGCAGTTTATGCAAACGGATTCGATCGGTGTGCTGAAATTTGGCGTCGACCTGGGTTTAAACACATGGCGATCCTTCCTTGCCAAAATCGGAATCGCTCCTGACCAGATCGACAAAGTGATCTGTCATCAAGTCGGCAAAGGGCATCGTGAACAAGTGATGAATGCGCTGGGAATTTCGCAGCAGAAAGATTTTTGCACCTTCCCTTACCTCGGAAACATGGGAACCGTTTCGCTTCCAATGACCGCAGCAATCGCTGATGAACGAGGTTTTCTGAATCGCGGCGATCGCGTCGGATTTCTCGGTATCGGAAGCGGTCTCAACTGTCTCATGCTGGCACTGGATTGGTGAACGGAATGGCTGCTCAAGCGACTTACCCCAACTACGATTTCACCCACCACTATGCCGACATCGGTGGACTGCGCATGCATTACCTCGACGAAGGGCGAGGGCAGACGGTCGTCATGCTGCATGGCAACCCGAACTGGTCGTTCTACTACCGGAATCTGGTCACAGCTCTGCGAGACCGCTATCGCTGCCTGGTTCCAGATCACATCGGTTGTGGCCTGTCCGACAAACCGACAGACGATTCCTATGAGTACTCACTGCAGCAACGCGTGTCCGACCTGGAATGCTGGCTCGACAAGGTCCATGCTTCACACAGCCTGACCCTGGTTGTCCACGACTGGGGAGGAATGATCGGGATGGCCTATGCGACCCGGTATCCGGATCGAATCCGCCGACTGGTCGTGCTGAATACGGGAGCCTTTCATCTTCCCGCAACGAAGCCGGTCCCGTGGCAATTGAAAATGGCGCGAGGATTCCTGGGGGCAATTCTGGTACGTGGGTTCAATGCGTTCAGTCGGGGTGCCGTGCAAACCTGTGTGACTCGGCGGCCGATGCCAAGCGACGTTGGGCGTGCATACTGCGCCCCATATAACTCGTGGCAGAATCGCATTGCCGTTCACCGGTTTGTGCAGGATATCCCGTTGAAGCCGGGGGATCGGGGCTACGATCTGGTGACACAGGTTGCGGACAGACTCGACACCTTGCGAGACATCCCCATGCTGATTGGTTGGGGCGATCGTGATTTCGTCTTCGATGAGCACTTTTTGAATGAATGGCTGAAGCGATTTCCTGAGGCGGAATTGCATCGTTTCCCAGACTGCGGTCATTACATCCTGGAAGACGCGGCGGAGGAATTGATTCCGGCGATCGAAGAATTTCTTGACACACATCCGATTTCATAATGCCGGAGCAAGGCTTCGTTATGGACTTGATGTTTGGCGTCCGGGATAGGAGCATCTTCGAGAAAACCCGGGGCTTCCTTCGCAAAGTCTCAGTCCAGCCCCGGCCACCCGGCGATAATCATCGATATCGCATGACTGGAAAAGCAATACCGCTCAGTATCACTTCCCGTTGAATTGTCTCCCGGATCAATCATGACATCCGTCAATATTGCCTCGCACCTCAAGGAAATGGCACGCACCCAGCCCGATCAGTCGGCGGTGCTGCTGCCAGCTTCCCGCAATGGAGACGGGACTTCGAACTATACGAAGCTGACTTATCGCGAACTGGATGACATCAGTGATGCACTGGCTGGCGGATTGCAGAACTTGGGGATCGGGCGAGGCGTTCGCACGGTGTTGATGGTACCGCCGTCGCTGGAATTCTTTGTCCTGACGTTCGCCCTCTTTAAGTCAGGCGCGGTCTCGGTCTTCGTCGACCCTGGCATGGGGGTCGGTAACATTGGCAAGTGCCTCGCGGAAGCCGAACCCGAAGCATTCATTGGTATCCCCAAGGCTCATCTCGCGCGGCGTCTGATCGGCTGGGGACGCCCGACGCTGAAGCGCCTCGTGGCGGTTGGTCGTGGTGCCAGGTGGTGTCGGTGGCTGGGCGAAGGCCTGACCGCCTGGGATATTTCCGATTTTTCCCGGGACAAATCGGGGGGCGAGAGGCAAACCGTTGCAGAGACTCGCGATGATGAAACCGCAGCGATCCTTTTCACCAGCGGAAGCACGGGAGTTCCCAAGGGAGCTGTCTATTCTCACGGGAACTTTGCCGCTCAAATCGAGATGTTGCGAAAGACTTTCGCAATCCAACCGGGTGAGATCGATCTCTGCACTTTTCCACTGTTTGCATTGTTTGCACCAGCCCTCGGTATGACTGCCGTTGTTCCGCGAATGGATTTTACCCGTCCTGCCAAAGTCGATCCTCCAGAAATCGCGGGCCCAATCGCTCAACATGCGGTCGCGAACCTTTTCGGGTCGCCAGCATTGCTCAATCGAGTCGGACGCTTCTATGAACAAAGCGAGGTCGCCTGGCCATCGATTCGCCGCGTCCTCTCGGCGGGAGCACCCGTTTCACCGGCAATCATCGAACGATTTGCCCGTCACCTCGCACCGGGCGTCCAGGTCTATACTCCCTACGGAGCTACGGAATCTCTTCCTGTCGCTGTGATTGGAAGTGATGAGATCCTGAAGGAAACACGCCACCAGACCGCACAAGGAGCGGGAACCTGTGTCGGTCGCCCAGTGGATGGAATGCAGGTTTCGATCATTCGAATTACGGACACCCCGATCACCGCGTGGGACGAATCGCTTGTCCTTCCTTCCGGTGAAATCGGTGAGATCGTCGTCAACGGATTGAACGTGACGCAGGAGTATTTTCATCGTCCCGACCTGACAGCGCTGGCCAAGATTGACGATCCGTTATCTGGCCGGAGGCGACATCGAATGGGGGATGTCGGCTACTTTGATCCCGCCGGACGTCTCTGGTTTTGCGGGCGTAAATCGCATCGCGTGATCACAACGGAGCGTACACTGTTTACGGAACCCGTTGAAGGGATTTTCAACACGCATCCCGCAGTCTTTCGCACAGCACTGGTTGGTGTCGATCGAAATGGTCAGACGGAACCGGTGCTATGCGTCGAGCGAGAAACCGAACACGTGTACGGCAGCAGGCTATCGGACGTGGACCTTGTACGTGAACTGAGGGATCTCGGTGCGAAATTCGAGGCGTCGCGTCCCATCAGAACGTTCCTGTTCCACAATGCATTTCCTGTCGACATCCGTCACAATTCCAAGATCTTTCGCGAGAAACTGGCTGTCTGGGCGCGGAGAAAACTGGAAGGCTGAGAGACATCATGCGCTACGATGATGATGATGACGACGAGCCATGGGACGAGGACGACGAGGATGATGGGTACGTCCCCTGCCCGCATTGTGGTGAACCGATGTACGAGGAAGCGGGATATTGTTCATCGTGTGAACGCTGGATCAGTCGTGAAGATGTTGCTGAACGAAAGCTGCCAGCCTGGATGATCATGGTAATTGTTGCATTGCTCGCAACATTTATCCTTGGCGCACTGCGTGGATTTTAGGGCGAATCGTCAGTCGCTCCGATAATTTCCGACACCCGAAACCCTGGTCTACAGAGAAAACAATGCAGGTACTCGTCACAGGTGGTGGAGGATTCCTGGGAAAGGCAATCGTGACGCGATTGCGCAGTTCCGGAGCCACCGTTCGAACGCTCGCTCGCGGCGATTATCCCGAGATTCGAGAACTGGGTGCGGAAACGCGACAGGGGGATATTGCGGATGCCGACGCTGTTTTGAATGCGGCAGCGGACTGCGATCTTATTTTTCATGTCGCGGCGAAAGCCGGAGTCTGGGGCCGGTACGAGGAATACCATCAGGCCAATGTCGTCGGAACCGAGAATGTTCTGTCCGCATGCCGGAAACTGAGTATTTCAAAGCTGGTCCACACCAGTTCGCCCAGCGTTGTGTTTGATGGAAAAGATGAAGCCGGAATCAATGAATCTGCTCCGTATCCCGCGCAGTATCTGACTCATTATCCCAAAACCAAGGCGATTGCAGAACAGGCTGTCCTGCGAGCGAATGGCGAGCAATTGCCTTCCGGTGCGATCCTCTCCACCGTAGCCCTGCGCCCCCATTTGATCTGGGGACCGGGGGACAATCACCTGGTCCCACGCCTGATCGAACGTGCCAGATCTGGACGGTTACGACGTGTCGGAACAGGGAAGAATCTGGTGGATACCGTCTACATCGACAATGCTGTCGACGCACATCTGCTTGCCGCACAAAAACTGCAGCCTGATTCGCCCGTTGCAGGAAAGGCTTATTTCATCAGTAATGATGAACCGGTGCCGCTGTGGGGACTGATTGACCGGATGCTGGGCTGCGCGGGGATTCGCCCTGTCACGCGCAGTATCTCTGCCCGATCCGCCTATGCCATCGGTGGCCTGCTGGAATCGATCTATCATCTGATCGGAAAAAAAGACGAACCTCCCATGACCAGATTCGTCGCCCGGCAGCTTGCGACTGCTCACTGGTTTGATATCAGTGCGGCAAAACGGGATCTTGGTTACCAGCCGAAAGTGACCGTGGACGACGGACTGCTGCAACTGGCTGAATGGCTGCGTTCCCTTCCGAAACAGGGAACGACCCATGTCAGATGATGATCGGATGCCAAAATTGAACAAACCTCAGCGAAATGTTTTTGTGACAGGTGGGACGAGTGGTATCGGTGCAGCCATTGCCCGAGCATTTGCGGCCATCGGAGACCAAGTCACGGCAATCGGTGCTACAAATGCAGAAGTTCAGGCGGCGCGCGACAATTTGCAGATGGGTGGAATCACTCTGGAAGTTCTGGATGTTCGCAACACGCATGACGTGACCAGGCGGGTTGGAGCGCTGGGTGAACTGGATGTTGTCGTCAATTGCGCGGGAGTCATCCGGCGCGGCGATGAACACTCACCCGACGTTTTTGAGGACGTGATAGACATCAACTTGAACGGAACCATGCGGATCTGTGCGGCAGCACGAGCAGGTTTGAAAGCCCGCAGCGGATGTATCATCAACACGGCCTCGATGCTGACCTTCTTCGGAGGAGGACTTGTCCCGGCCTACAGTGCCAGTAAAGGTGGCGTTGCTCAACTGACGAAATCGCTGGCGATTGCCTACGCTTCTGATGGGATCCGGGTGAATGCGATCGCCCCCGGCTGGATCGCGACACCACTGACACAGGCACTGCAGGACGATCCCGTCCGATCTGGACAGATCCTGGCGAGAACGCCGCTGGGACGCTGGGGAACACCCGAAGATGTTGCCGACCCGGTGCTTTTCCTCGCCAGTCCAGCCGCGCGATTCATCACCGGAGTCATCTTGCCGGTCGATGGCGGCTACCTGATTTCTTAATTCGCACACGAACAAATAAATACTCAAAGGTCTGAAATGACTCACATTACTCAATTGCCGGGAATCCAGCCTGAAATCGCCGTGCAAGCCATTCCGACTGACGAGCGAGTCTGGGTTCCACAGGCTAAAGATGTCTGGTTCCGGCCGTTGCTCCTGAACACAGTGACTGGAAGCTGGTGTAATCTGCTGCGAGTCCGCAAATCCGGGGTTCTGTCACGACATATCCATCCCTCATGGGTGACGGGCTATGTCATTCGTGGTGCGTGGCGGTACCTCGAACACGATTGGATCGCCAGTGAGGGGAGCTTCGTTTACGAACCTCCTGGTGAAATCCACACACTCGTCGTCGACGAAGCTGTCGGACAGGTTCAGGAAATGATCACCCTGTTCAACATCCACGGCGCGATGGTCTACGTCGACGATGCAGGCAAGCAGACTGGATACGAAGATGTTTTTACCAAGATCGAAATGTGTCGCAAGCATTACATCGACGTTGGACTTGGCCGGGAATACGTCGACCAGTTTGTTCGGTGACTGATGCTGTGTCGCACGGCCAGATTCGCGTGACCGAACTCGTGAGAGTTCGGATGTGCGTTGAAAACCTGTGAATTCGCGAGGTGTAAGATAGTCGTGGTTCGCTCCGTGATACGACCCAATCAGAATTGCGCAGCCGCGCAAACTCTCATTCCCTCGCCTATAATTCTCGCTCGTGATTGATCGCCTGCATTTACGATTGCTTTCTGATGATTTTTGAGGTGTCGACGTGATTCGAATGATGACTTCGCGACGGTTGATCGCGGCGCTGTTTGTCTTGTTTGTTTCTCACTGTGTCGCGATGGCACAAGGTCCGTACGAGCCAAAGATTGCTCCGAAGTCAGATGAAGGGGAACGGGCAATCGGTCGGTTTCGGATTCCTGCAGGAATCAACTGTGACTTGTTTGCTGCAGAACCGATGCTGGCGAACCCGGTCGCGTTCGCAATTGATGAACGTGGTCGAATCTACGTTGCCGAGACGTTCCGACAACAGAAAGGTGTCGAGGATAATCGCGGTCACGGACATTGGCTGCTGGACGATCTTGCCGCCCAGACGGTTGCCGACCGGATCGCATTTTTCAAGAAGCATCTGAAGGACGACGTCAAGAAATATGCCGCTGAACATGACCGCATCCGCCTGATCGAGGATTCAGATGGCGATGGCCATGCGGATCGGGCAACTGTCTTCGCAGACGGATTCAATGCCATCGAAGATGGAACGGGAGCTGGAGTACTGCCGATTGGTGATAAGGTTTATTACACCTGTATCCCGAAATTGTGGCAGTTGTCTGATACAAACGGAGATGGCAAATCGGACAAGCAGGTGGCACTGCACGATGGGTTCGGCGTGCGAGTCGCCTTTCGCGGCCATGACATGCACGGTCTGATTCTTGGTCCCGATGGTCGCATCTACTTCAGCATTGGTGACCGTGGCTACAACGTCGAGACTCTCGCTGGCAAATTGTCGAAACCGGATCAAGGTGCCGTCTTCCGCTGCAATCTGGATGGCTCACAACTCGAAGTGTTCGCGACGGGACTTCGAAATCCACAGGAATTAGCCTTCGACGATTTCGGCAATCTCTTCACCGGAGACAATAATTCGGATTCCGGTGATCGAGCCCGCTGGACATACATTGTCGAAGGATCCGACACAGGCTGGCGAATGTATTACCAGTATCAACCCGACCGAGGCCCCTGGAATCGTGAAAAACTGTGGCATCCGGCACATCCCGGTCAGGCGGCTTACATTGTCCCTCCGATCATCAATATCGCCGATGGACCGTCGGGGCTGGCCTTTTATCCAGGAACGGGACTTGATGAAAAGTATCGGGGGCACTTCTTCCTGGCCGATTTCCGTGGATCTGCTGCGAACAGTGGAATCCGGACATTTGCCATGACTCCCAAGGGGGCATCGTTTGAACTGGTGGACTCGCAGCAGTTCGTCTGGTCAATCCTGGCGACCGATGTCGACTTTGGGTATGACGGTGGCGTGTACATTTCAGACTGGGTCGACGGTTGGGACGGCGCTGGAAAAGGTCGCATTTACCGCTTCCGCGATCCGGTTCAATCGGCCATGCCTGAAGCTCTGGAAGTGACCCGACTGATGAAAGAAGGGTTCCTCCAGCGATCTGCCAGCGAACTGGCAAAGCTTCTTTCGCACGCGGACTACCGGATTCGCCTGCGGGCTCAACTGGCACTCGCCGAGAAAAATGCTGTTGCCGAATTGAAGCAAGTGGCATTGAGTTCTCCGTCGCTTCACGCGCGTGCGCATGGGCTGTGGGGGCTGGGACAATTGGCCCGTCAGAAGCCGGAAACACTCGCCCTGGTTCTGGGATTGGTGGACGATCCTGAAATCGAAATTCGATCTCAGTTGGCACGTGTCTGCGGTGATGCGAAGTATGCGGAAAGCGAATCTGCGCTGGTCAAACTGTGTAAGGATCCGAATTCCAGGGTCCGATCGTTGGCCGCGATTGCCGTCGGGAAAATTAAAGCCAAATCTGCTGTCGAACCGCTGTTCGAAGTTCTGGCGGAAACTGCTGAGACAGATCCGACTCTGCGACACGCTGCGATCATGGGACTGGCCGGGACCGCCAGCGTCGAGACCTTAATTGCTGCACGAAAGCGAGCCTCACCTCATGAGCGACTTGGGGCAGTCGTTGCCCTCCGCCGTCTCGAAAGCCCCGGCGTTGTGGAATTCCTGAATGATCCGGAGCCGCTGGTTGTACTGGAGGCGGCCCGGGCCATTCATGATGTTCCGATCCCCGTTGCGATGCCCGCACTCGCAAAACTGATCAATCAACCGGGACTCTCTGACCCACTGCTGCGAAGGGTCCTGAGCGCCAACTTCCGAAGCGGGCAGACCGAAAATGCCGTGGCCGTCGCAAGTATCGCGGCAAACAGCCGTGTCGACGAAACCTTGCGACTCGAAGCGATTGCCGAGTTGCTGGAATGGAATGCCCCTGGCCCACTCGACCGCGTCATCAATGACTTCAGACCGCTCGCCGCAAGAAAGGCCGACATTGCAGCCGTGGTCCGTCCGCATCTGGGGGCATTGTTTGCGGGAAGTCGCAAAGTCCGCGAAGCGGCGGCCAAGCTGGCCGGTCAGTATGGCATCAAGGATGTCGAGCCCTTTCTTCTGGACATCGCCAAAGATTCGGCCATTGCAGGCTCGGAACGCGTCGCAGCCCTGAGCGCGCTGGAGACATTGAAGAGTCCGCATCTGAAGTCACTCGTGGAAACAACCCTCGCAGACGCGGATTCCATGGTGCGTCTGGAGGCCCGGCGCCTGCTGGCCGGTTTTGATCCAGGTCAGGCAGTAAAACTTCTCGCAGAAACGATGGATACGGATGCGGTTCCGGAACAGCAGGCGGCGATTGGAATCCTCGCCTCACTGAAACGCCCCGATGCCGATGAAGTTCTCGCAACCTGGCTGGAGCGACTGGTTCAGCGCAAGGTCCCGGAGGGGATTCAACTGGACCTGTTAAACGCCGCCCAGGTCCGCAATGCGAAGGAACTGCAACTGCGGGTTGCGGAATTTAATGCCCTACGCAAAGCCGACGATCATCTGGGGCAATATCGTGAATCGCTGGCCGGCGGTAATGCCGCGCGTGGATCAGAGATTTTCTTCGGGCGAGCCGAAGTCTCGTGCCGACGTTGCCATAAGATCGATGGCAATGGAGGTGATGTCGGACCTGACCTGTCACGCATCGGCCTCGACAAATCCCGTGAATACCTGCTGGAGTCTGTCGTTGATCCAAACAAGCAGATTGCCAAGGGTTTCGAAACAGTGATCCTGGAAATGGACAGTGGCTTGATCCATGCTGGAATCATCAAGTCCGATGAAGCGAATCGCCTCAGTATTCAGAAGCCCGACGGAAGTATCGTTGTTGTCGATAAATCGAAAATCGAAGATCGCACTGTGGGAAAATCGGGCATGCCCGAGGACCTCGTCAAGAAGTTGAACAAGTCGGAAATCCGTGATCTGGTCGAATACCTCTCGACACTCAAGAACACTGCCGGGCCAGCGGCACATGGCAAGAAGTAGGTTTCGCCATTTGGTGACGGTACTGCAACCATTGAGTGAGAAGGCGGGCTGTCAACGAAAGTTGAACGTTGCGCCGCTCTGCCCGCTCTGATGCGGTCTCGATCGCCAGCAGAACGTTCGTCGAATCATCGGAGTCATTTACTGTGTCGCATCAGGGTTCGACCGAAGAGTTGTTCGATGTCGTTGATCAGGCTGACCATGTCCTGCGTCAGGCTCCGCGATCCCAGGTCCATGCTCAGAAGTGGCTCCATCGGGCTTCGCACATTTTTGTGTTCAACTCGCGCGGCGAATTACTGGTTCATCGCCGCTCGGCAACCAAAGACGAGTGCCCGTTGATGTTCACCTCCTCAGCATCAGGACATCTGGCTGCCGGGGAAGGTTATGAAGTCGCAGCAATTCGCGAACTGGAAGAAGAACTGGGACTGCGGTCCCCCATTGAATTCCTGACAGTTCTTCCCGCCAATGGTGCAGCCACTTCGTACGAACATAGCGGGTTGTTTCGAACGACGACAGATGCTGTCCCCACGTTCGATCCTGAAGAAATTGAATCGGGTGAGTATCTGCCTCTGGAGGTGATTCATCAGCGAGTGTCTGACAATCCAGAGCTTTTCACCCCCTGTTTTCGTGCCTTGTTTGCCTGGTACCTGCAACATGTGGGCTTTCGACCGGCCGATTCGAGTGGAGCTCAAACAACGACACTGGCTCAAACAGCGACACTGGGACGCATTACGCTTTATCCCCTCAAGTCGTTCGATCCCCTCGTGGTCGAGAAATCGTTGATCCTGCCGAACGGTGCATTACAGCATGATCGACAATTCGCGCTGATCGACAGCGCGGGAATGATTATCAACGCCAAGCGGTTTGCAGCAATTCATTCCTGTCGAGTCTTACTGGACCCGTTCACTCGAATCATGACCGTTCGTGATGCACGCGGTCACGTTGAACACCAGTGGGACGTGGATAAGAATCGACCGGAAATCGAGGGTTGGTTCAGCGATCGATTGTCGACAAACGTGCAACTCGTAGAAGATGATCAGGGGGGATTTCCGGACGACACGAACGCTCCTGGCCCCACGGTGGTCAGCCTGGCGACGTATCAGGCGGTCGCAGGCTGGTTTCCAGGGATGTCGATTGAAGCTGTCCGGTTGCGATTCCGAGCCAATCTGGAGATCAACGGAGTCTGTCCATTCTGGGAAGATCGCTGGTTTGGATCTGGGGACCTGGCGCGAGCATTCCAGATTGGCAATCTTCAGCTGGCTGGTACAAACCCCTGCCAGCGCTGCGCTGTTCCAACACGCGATCCCGTGACCGGCGTGGTCTGGCCGGAATTCGCCAAACAGTTTTCCCGGCACCGCGCTGAGCAACTTCCCGACTGGGCTGCCCGTGACCGATTCGATCATTTCTACCGACTGACAGTGAATACTCGGGCGATCGTCGCGGGCACCGTGATCCAGATCGGGGATCTCGTTTCGTTTTCGTGAACCACCGCCAATGGACTCCCGAGGGCGTCGATTTTGAATCTGCCGGGCAAAAGGATGTTCCCCGCGAGGCTAGATCGGATACAATCCGTGAGAATTTTGATCCTGTCCCAACACTGACCACAGGATTGGCGTAATCCCAATTGAGGGTTACACCATGCTCAAAACGATGACCGAACCGGATCTGGAGTTAGAATCGGACGACTTGGCCAGCGCGGTGAATGAATCGCGTCTGGTGGAAGAAGCGCGCCGTGGCAACCGACAGGCGTTCGGTGAATTGGTAATGCGTTACGAACGACGACTGATTCGCGTCATTCAGCAGTTTGTTAAGAGCCCGGAATTGGCGGAAGATCTGGCTCAGGAGACCTTTATGAAGGTTTACGAACGGCTGGATCAGTTCGATCCCTCCCGCCGTTTTGGTCCGTGGTTGTTCCGGATCGGGGTGAATCAGACCTTGGACTACATGCGACGACGGAAACGTCGTGGCTGGTGGTTGCTCTTCACAGATCGCAGTGCAGAAAAGTCGCCGGACCCAGAGATCGTTGATCCTCGTCAGGCCATGGATCTGCAGCAGGAAGTGGAAGCGGTTCTGGAACAGATCCCCGGAAACTACCGTATCGTGTTGATGCTGCGAGACTTGCAGAATTTTTCAACATCCGAGATTGCCACCATGCTGGATCGGAAAGAAGCGACCATCCGGTGGCGATTGGCGGAAGCTCGCAGCATGTTTCAAGAGATCTGGGTCAAGCGCCGCGATTCGAAATTGAGTGCGGTGCCGGTTCCCTCCGGGGGAACGCCCGCAGCGTAGATAAAGTTTTGCCTCCAGATCACTCGGAAAGCGTCAGCGACCGGTGATCTACGGAGATTGGTGTCAGCAAGGGTTTGATTATGAACTGTCAACAAGCCAGTCGGCTGCTTCCACTCTGGGTCGGTCACGATTTACCCGACGCCTCGGAATCAGAAGATTTGCGTGCTCATTTGAAGCACTGTTCAGGCTGTTCAATGCTGGCCCGCGGACTGCAGGAGGGGTTGGAGGCGCTTCAGTCGATTTCGTCTTCGTCGCTGCCAATGGCAGGTGAACGTGCCAGCCTGTGGCCTCGCATGGCCACAATGCTGAAAGAAGTTCCTCGACGGCGCGACCAGTTCAACGGATGGATTCCCGCAGCGGCGATGGCCCTGGCGGCAAGCGTGATGATCGCAGTCTCAATCATCCAGGTCCGTCCGGAACTGGGCGCCTCGCTTCAGACCTCATGGGATAACGAACGCGATCTGTCCAAGACAGACGCCCGATTCTCTCCCGGCAGCAGAGACCGGGAACTCAATATCCCGGGACTGGTCGCTGGTCAGGCCGGTCAGGTCGTTGAACAACCTGATTTCTGATCATTCAGTGAACGTGAAAGCAGTGAACTGTCAGGCACGGGATATTAAGGCTCCTTCTGCAAGGGGGTTTGATCCCGGCTTTCTTCAGGTTGCGAGTTTCGACGTCTCAACTTCCACACGCATTTCCGTTGACACGTGCTGATCGGAAGGTAGTAACATATCCACCCAAAGAGGGTAATCGCCCCGGCGAATAGCACCACGTCGACAATCGACATCCACAAATTCGCGTCCACGATGTTCATTCGTCGAAGCGGAACTTCATACCCGCGCGTAGAACGTGCACCTTCATGTTACGCACGGCAGCGGCCTCGCCCTTGACGAGTTTTTCCCGGCTGGCTTTGCGGGCATCCAGAACCGTGATGTTGCCGTTCCCCATCACTTCAAATTCGGGGCCATGTACGATTGCAGCGGTCTCTTCATCGATGCCGATTCCTACCAGTTCGGGATAATCGAGGACCGCAAGTGCCAGTCGGTTGAATCGTCCTTTTTGCAGGAAATGCTGGTCGATGATGACTTCCGGCCAGAGAGAAAGACCATCTCTCAGGAATGGTGCGGTTCCCGCCTTCAATTCATCCAGATTCGATTGACCTCCGATCATGGTCTTGGACATGACCGCCGCCCCGGCACTCGTGCCGCCGATGACGGCTCCGTCGCGATACCGAGCCTGGACCGCTTCGACGATGCCAGTCCCGTCAATGGAATTCATGAACAGTCCCTGCAGGCCCCCTGGCATCCAGATCAGATCCGCCTCGTTGATCATTTTCACGGCAGTACGTGGCTGTCGCGAGTTGACCAGTCCGACTGAAGTGGGTCCCATCCGCCGCCACTGGTTGACTGAGCCCGGACCGTTCTCGGGATTGGCTTCAGCGATGACAACGACTTTCGCAGACTTCCCCCCCGCCAGTTCCAGAGTGCGATCCAGAACGGCATTCAGGGTTGTTCCCCCCCCGACAGCGACCAGATAGCCCTTCACGGGACTGGCGGCCGGCTTCGATGAGCTGACACTCGGCTCAGCCATCAGTGATGCAACAATCAGCATTGGCCACATCAAACCATCTCCTTTGGAATGACGGAGTAATTTCGACGATTCTGAAGTCTATTCCCGAAGTCGACAATCGACCAGACGACTTTCGCATTTATTCAGGGGGCAGTTCGGAATCTGGAACCTGAAGAAATCGTGAATTCCAGCTCAAAGATCGCAATCTCGTGGAATGCAGGTCACTGCTTGAGCAACCTTTTCATTGCCTCGCCCATCGCTTCGCCGATCAGATAATACGTTTCCGCATTGGTGTTCCAGTGATAGCCTTGACCGCTGGGTGACTGGTCCTGAGGACGCCAGAATGATCTGGTACCAACAAATGCAACATTCCCCTGAAACTCCTGACGCTCTGCCACGGCCGCCTGAGCTTTCATCAACGATAATGCTCGGGGATGCTTTTCTTCGGGACCAGTCATGCCGGTTTCCGCAATGACAAACGGCATCTGCGGTGCCCCCAGTTCAGTTCGAAAGTCACGAATGAAATGGGACAGGTTGCTTTCGTATTCGCCGTTGAATTTATCACTGATGCGGTCGTTCCAGCCCTGATGCCAGCCAAATCCAGCAATGACGTAGCGACCGTCTGAACCCGGCACGAGTTCTTTGATTTTCGCCAACGCTTCTTTCGTGAGTTTCACCGTCTCGCGGTAATACTTGCCAACGATCGCCGGGTTGCTGGCGATTTCCGCATCCTGCTTCTCGCCGATTGAATAGGGAATTTTGCCGGCACTGGGAGGCCGAAAATCGACGGCCAGGCTTTTGCCGCCCCAGGCGCACTTGATCAGCAGAACGGGCTCATCGAGTGCTTCACCCATGACCCATCCAAATCCAAGTTCCGGGCCGATCAGTTCCTTTCGAGCACCAAAGCCGACCGTCAATGGCCCCGACTGGTCAAGATATGAAATCCGCACATCGTCGCGCGTCCGCCATTGGCCAGCCTCAGCCACCAGATGGGCAAACCGTTTTGAAGTCGCTGGATCGTTGACCAGGAATTCCAGCGATCCCTTACCGCCGTTACGCTTTGGATCCGCTGCGATAAATCCGTGCCCCTCCATATTCGACTGGCCTGCAAGAATAAATACCTTCACAGGCTTGCGGGCAACTTCGGATACACCCCACAGCTTTGTCAGCACTTCTGTGATCTGAGGGTCATGCCTGGCGAGCTGATCGCGGTTGAACGGGAAGAAGTCGTTTGTCGAAAAGAACGCCTCGCTGCTTTCGGCGAAGTACTCCATCGGACTCGACATCGCATAAGCGCGAACTTTCGCTGAGCGGCCGTCACCGAATCGTTGTTCGACTTCGTCGTAAAGTCCCTGTGATTTCGCATTTTCGAAAGCGGCCTTGATCTCGTCATTACCAAATCCATTTTTCAGAAACCGATCGTGGTAGGCGTGAGCCAGTTCGTGCAGGACGAAGTTCGGCATCCGCTTCGTTTCCCGCTCGAAGTCCCGCACGTTCGTAAATTCCACCCCCTTTTCCATCGCAGGATCGCGCTTGTTGTCGCGCAGCCAGCCAGCCCCCGGGTGATATTCGGCGCGCGGCTTCACCCCGGGATATTCGGGAGTAAACCAGAGTGGGACTTTACGAAGTTCATCAACCGCAGGTGCCGGAACCACGCGGACAATTTCCTGAAGCTGCAGAGTCAGTAACTCCATCGCGCGATCCGTCGCCGGTTTCTCTTTTTCCAGCAACTCATCGCTGATGAGTACCGTCCAACCCTCAATCTGTCGCGTCTGACGACCAGCGACCTGACGCGGCTCCGCACCCTTGGCACAATTGATACATTGGGCACAATTCATGCCCGTAATGATGATCAGTCCCAACCAGACGAGGCTATGTTTCATGAGAGTCAGTTCCTGTTGAGCGTGAGCAAGGTTGCTGCAACAGAGTCCCGTTTTGAGCAGCGTTTCGCAAGTCTCATCTCGAAGTCGACCCCGCAGAGAGGAAATCAGCCAGGCGATAACATCAAGTTATATGGGCCGCAGCCAACAGAAGACAAAGGGCTTGCGTTGCGATCTGTGAACGCGATAGCCTGATAGTACCTCAATGACGGGCTTACGAAGATGAGATCGGCGATCCCCGACAGGAGAACGTGATGTCAGATTCCCATGGCAACTCTCTCGCCGACAACGTGGTCTACTGGCACCAGAATGTCGTCATGCGCCGATTTACGATTGTGACCAGCCTTGTCCTGTCGTGGGTCGCCTGCGATCTTTTTCTGCATACTCTTTCCTGGGAGGCCAGAGGGCTGCTGCATAATTTCACCGAAATGGACTTCGAACAATTGCATCTGCTGACGGCATACTCACTGCCGGTCCTCGGAGTCGTTACCCTGGGGCTGCTCTGCGGTTTCATACGTCAGGGGAATACTCAACTTCCTTCGGTGGTCACGCTCTGCGGTGGTCTGTTTATCATTGGTGGTGCCCTGACGGACATCGCCGTCACCGTCATTTACAGTCCTGACCTGGCGATGGAGGGTAACCTGTATCTGCGGATTCTTCTGGATTCCGAACATTCACTGCCGTTTGTCTATACCTATGCGTTTATCACTCAGTCCCTTTACATCGCCCTGTTCTGCGGACTGTGGATCGGATTCCTGAAGCATCGCTGGATGATCGCTCAGTCTGTTTCGTCTGCCGCACCACGATCAATCCTGGAATTTGTCAAAGCCGCGACGGGGGGATCACATCTGACGATTCGGCAATGGCTGCTGCCGTTGCGAATGTCCGAGGTTCCATTACTGTACCACTATGTCTGGGTGATCGCGATTCCGATCGTATTCGGAATCAGCCAGTTTCGGTGGTACGTCGCGATGGAGTGGCTGGGGATTGTTGAGCCTGACTTCACCACGCGTGTTGCAGTGGCCCTGCATGGAGTCTGCAGCAGTCTGGTCGTGTATCTGCTGGCTGTGCGGCGCATGGCCTTGCTTGTGGTGTAAGTTGTCTTTCACAATTCACCCGTGACGGATTCAGTCAGTAATGAACCTGGCGGATCACACTGAACTGGTAGCCAGCGCCAGACGTCTCGACGGCAAAATACGTGCGGCGAATTTGTGCGACAGGGCGATTTCGATAATTCAATTCGAGTTGCGCGAGCATGGTCTCGGTTGGCTTCGGATAGAAATGGAAGATGGCAGTGTCACCGCGAACATCGATCGAGGCCCGCTTGAACAATTCGACGTCCGCACTGCGCCGATCCCCTCCCTGCCACGTCATGTACAATCGCTGCTCATTTTTTCCAGTGGCAACAAATCGTGACACGGGCGCTGGTTGGTTGAGTTTTGAGATATAGACCAGTCGTCCATCCGGCAGCAAAGCACCGAGTTCAATCCCGAAGAACTCAAGTTGCTTGGCGTACTCATCAACCCCCGCCCGATCTCCAAAACGAACATACCAGCGCTGTTCTCGCGGCATCCCGCCCGTTCCGGGACCGATCCCCAATCCCTTTTTTCCCGTCCCTTTGGCACTGCCGGTCTTACCTGTGCTCTGGATGCCGGTGTCAAACTGCTGTTGAACCTGTTGAGTTGCAGATTCCGAAAGTTCAACGACGGTTTCCAGTGCTTCGGCGATCTCTGTCGTATCCGACTGGACTTCGGCGGGCGATGCATCATGCACCTCCGGCTCGGGTGAGTCGACGCGCAGTGTTTCGTCTGGAGACCCATCTTCAAAACCGCCGGGAGCTTCGATCAATTCGACGGGAACCGCTTGAGGAGGGGCTGGCAGACGGTTTGTCAGCCAGATTGCCACGACGCACAGGCAAAGCCCCGCGACACCGACGAACAGCGCAATCGTCCACGAACTGACACGGTCATAAAGCGTATCTCGTAGTACCGGCGCCGGACGATGGATAGTCTTCATTGACATTACGGGGATCGCTATTGGGGTTTGCGTTTCAACGTGTTTCGATCATCCCGCTCGTCATACGGACGAACTTTGAGGTACCATTCGGTCCAGACCTTTCGAGAGGCCTCACCCCATTTTTTCAGATGTGCTGCTCGTTGTTCGTCGCTGGCATCCTCGGCAACGCCCTCAGTCGGATCAATCGGAACTCCGCAGCCGTTTGGACGACGACTGAGAATACAAAGCGCGGCACTGGCTTCACGAACTACGGATTCATCTCCATCCGTCAGTCCCCGAATCAAAAAGGGGGCGGCAGAGATTTCCCCGGTTCGGCCCAACGCCCAGATTGCCGTTCGACGAACTTCCACGCGCTGATCAGTCGACAATCGTTTCAGGAGAGCGGTTTGCCCGATCAATTCCTCGGGGCGATCCAGCTGAACCTTTTCGACAATCGCTTCCTGGGCCGCAAGAATCTGGGCATCAGACGATTTTTCGAGATCTGCCAGCAACGTGTCGACCGGTCCCTGGATCTTGCGAACTTCGCCCTGATTGACCTGGACCGTATCCAGGTTATCAGGCAGGCCGCGTCCACCCACGAGCAACCCGCCACCGACCTGTGGAGCACGTCGCGGTTTTCGAATCGTCCCGGCCGTTGCTTTCGAAAGAAACAAAAGCGTGAGTGAGGTTGCTGGGCCGGAACCGCAGGAGTCGGACCAGCTTCCGTCGGCCGCTTGACGTTTGATGAGTTCATCAGCCCCTTCATTGTACCAGTCGTGCGTCCCGATCTTATCGGAATCGAGCAATGCCCCGACGCGTTCAATTCCGTAGAAGTAATAGTTCAGGTACATCCCCTGCGAAGCATTACCAGGTTCAAAAAAATGATCTGAGATCAACCGCAATGCCGACTTCAGTGCCTTGTCGATCGGCGCCGGTGACATCGTGGTGACGGTTTTCACTTTGGGAGCTTTTTCCTTTTCGCGTTCCTCAAGGGGGCGTTCCAGCACACCGAATCGGCGAGTGGTATTCGTGGGAGTGGGCGGTTTAAGGCCATCATCGAACTCAATATCGCGAAACAGAACGTGCCGGATCACCAGCAGTGTCCCAGCCCCAGCAACGGTCATGGTGGATGTCGAATTTGTTGCACCGACTGTCTGAGTTGGGTTTTCGACGGGGTGGTAGCAGAACCCACCATCGCGACTTTGCGAGGTCAGCAACCATTTTGCGGCTCGTTCCCATGTCTCGATCGGGATTTCGACCCCAGCCCGCGATGCTGCCCACAGGCCCAGGATCGCGTATTGCGTGATACTGGTGTCACCAAAGTCGAGCGTCCCGGCTCCTTCGCCGGACGGGTAATACCAGGCACCGTACGACCGCTGCTTCTGAATCAGAAACTTTGCGATGCTTTCCAATTGGGGACGGTACAATTCACGATCGACCGCCTCCAGAAACATGGCATCGACACCCGCTTC
>CAZSTW010000042.1:42548-48589 GCA_964609845.1 uncultured Planctomycetaceae bacterium
CTTCATAGTTGTGGTGCGAAGTTGGCGAATAGACTCCACCGCTGAATCGGCTGAGAACTTCCTGAAGCCCCTTCTGGATATCGGGATGCGATTTGTCCACCCCCGATTTAACCAGACTGTAACAGGCCAGGCTTCCCTGTGCAGAGGACTTCGACTGCTTCAGCAAAAATGCCTGCCCTCGTTCAATGGCCTTGGCAATCTGAGCCTTGTCGGCCGCCATTCCTGAATGGACCGACGCCAGCACTGTCAATACGCCGACCAGAAAGGTCACGGCTCGAGCGAAGGGAAACATAGTCTGCTTCGAAAAACGGACGAATGAGACTGAACGATTTGTGGATCGTAGGACTCCGGGACGGGAAGTGTCAACAGTGGTCGTGCGTTGTGGCTACGGACGCGACTGCTTCTGGGAGGGCGGTTTCTTGCTGGGAGCCTGAGCGAGTACTATCGACTTCGCCAGAGCTGATGTCGCCCATCCCGTTGCCGCGATAGAAATGAACTGGTCTTTCTCGTGGGGGTCGCCGTTATCAAACCATGGCTGTACGGGCTTTGATCTCGTCACCACGTGCCACGACCCATCGTCTTGCTGAGTTTCCAGAAGATAGCAGACGGCTTCGCGGAAGGGGGCTTCTGACACTGCCAATCCTGTTTCTGCCAGAATGTACAGCGTTTGTCCTGTGGCATAGGCATCGCTGTTCATTGTCGGGAGTTGACTCCACCCACCATCCACATTTCGCGCTGCCAGGACACGATTTTGCAATTCTTCGACTCGAGTTTCGGCCCCCCCGAAAAAGACTTCTCCCCATAAAGCGAAGTTCAAGTCCTCCTGATCTTCCAGAGGAACTGTTGCCAGCCATGCTTTGGCTCGTGTGATGGCAGCGGCGACCTGCTCCTGCTGATCTTGCGAGGCAAACCGCTTGATTCCCATCGCGGACAAGACTGTGCAACTGACAGACGAAACCTCGAGTGGAGGGCGATTGGACGGCGGCTTCCATCGACCATCGGGTTGTTGAATACTCAGCAGGTAGGCTGTCATTGCCGCAGCGAGGTCATCCGGAGAATCCTCCGCGATACTCAATGTCCAGAGACCGAAACTGACTGTTGCAGCACGACCGCCGACATGTTCGCCTTTGGACAGTCGAGCTTTGCGCTCGTCAAAGCTTTTGCGTGTGAACTTCAACTGCCCATCAAACAGCTCCCGATTGAATTTGAGTCCTGCATCGCGAGCCGTTGTCATCGCGAGCATTGGTAATGTCTGGTGATGGCAAGAGAAGCAGGATTGATTGCCAGGATAGGCACCTGCCCCACGTTCCAGGACCGTCAGCCCTCGTTCAATTGCGGCCTGCGTTGTCGAATCCGGGTCAGCGCCGACAGCAACTGCGGATATCGAAATGGTAATAAGCAATATCGCTGTAAGCCGCGTTTTCATGTTCCGAATTCTCCGGCTCTGGTCGTCGTTCTGTCAGGACGACTGCTCGATCACACTGATGACTTCTGATGCAGCATCGATCGTCGCCTCGCGAAACAGTACTTTGCTTTCACAGGAGTGATACAGGATCACCGAATCCTGAAACAAGTTATTCGTCGAATGGTGAAGGAACACGAATCGTGGTGACGATTGCGAAATCTTTTACTAGGGGGACGGATCAAGAGCCTTTTTGCAGAAGATGCCGTGATACCGTGGATTCAAGCACTCACTGATAATGAGCGTTGCTGTCAATGGTGTTTGAATGACGAGGACGTTGAGCCAGTCAAACTGACCAACCCATGCCCAGCATGCGACGTTGACAACAAATACACCTGCCCACAGTAATTCGAACATGCGGTGGATTCGAAATACGTTGCAGAACAGGAAGAAATGTCCCAGGGTAATCGGAAAGAGCAAGGCGATCTCACCAAGGAACGGCCAGGCCACCCATGTACTGATGATGCAAACGGCAATAGCCAGCAGATCAACCGCGGAAAAGCGAAACCCGCGACGTCGCTTGCCGAGATCGGTCAATACTTTGCCGAGTCGCATGATCTTCCCTGTCTCTGATTCTCGGAATTATTTCTGCCCGACCTAAACATGCAGATCTGTTTTCAAGACTTTGAAATCAGCTCCCAGTGCGACGTCGAGCCTGCCGAAGGAAGTTCCAAAATTGATAATACGCATGTCCCGACAGCAGAGAAAGATCTTTTCCCCATCGTGGACTGACTCGACGACGTGATAGGCCGGCGAGAGTGCCGTCATCGCACGAAATTCAGGCAGTGGCTCCAGGTACTGGCGAAACTCGGAATCAAAAATCGGTGTCGTCGCAAGGACATCCATTCTTCCCGTCAATGCATTCAGCCGACGGGAAATCACTCGCGAATCCTCACGTTCGCAGGTAAAGAACATCCAGGGCCACAGCGCCGATGGAATGATCGAGACAACGTTGTGGCTGCACCACGCTGACGCCCTCTGTCGCAACACGCCCTTTACCGCGATGTATCCTGCCAGACAGACGACATAAGTGCTGCTGGCGATTTTCCACCGTGGGGCATCGTCAGCAAGATGGCAGACCACAAATGCGAACGCGGTCATCGTCAATGCAATAACAACGCTGTCGATGAAAAATACCCATTCCAGGCAGAATCGCCGTTGTGTCAGCGGCGAAAGAAGTCGCACACCATAGGTGTTCGTCAGGTCGAGCAGCGCGTGCAGCGCTGCTCCCGCAGCCAGGCCAAGCGGCAGCGGAGCGAGTTCCGGAGACGCTATTTTCAACATCCACCAGAAGATAAGCCCGCCGATTGCCATTCCGAACAGTGAGTGCGTCCAGCCCTGATGCCACGTCAGAAAGGCTCGCTTACCAAAGCACCGGCTGAAAGCGTCCATGTCTGGAATGACCGACCCCAGGATGAATCCCGCACTGGCGGCCGGGTGCGAACCAAGCCACGGACCGGCGATTGCCACTCCCATCATCCCATGCGTGACAATGTCCATACCGTGTGATGCCCATATCGCTCTGTACCGTCAGACACTGGGAGCGAACTTCAGCCTGCCAGAGGTCTGTTGATTGCGAGCCAATATAGCAAGCGACTCACCCAGGTTGATGATTGCCTGCGCCAGTTCCTGAAGATCGTCGGGATGGCCTGTCACGGGAAGCCGCTTCAACCGCAGCGACACTTCCAGAGAAATCGCCCCTTCGGGATCGGCTTCTGCGAGTGAAGGGTCAATGCTCCAATCAGCATCGGCCGGGTAAGTGGTGCGTTCCACTGCCAGAGCGAGTGATCGGTCGACAACCGCCTCGATTGCGGAACATCGATCCTCCAGAGCTTCTGCTTCTGGAGTGACACCGCTGGAGAGTTTCCACGAATCGTAGTTCATGTCGGATCAGCCAAAAATGTGCCAGATCTGGCTCCGCCTTTCCAGTTAATCCGTTATTTCGCGATTAGACACCGGAATCGGCAGGGACGCAAGTTTTTCTAAAAACTTTGCAACAGAAATCCGTCAGTTTTGCGATACCGGATGTCGTTGGGACCGGTAGCTCCGGTCGAGAGCGAACGCGTTTGGCTTCGACCAGGCCGTGCTCCTCTGCCGCTCGGCCTGGTCGCACGTGAAGAAATCACTGCGTCAGAGAGGCCAACGGCCAAGGTGGTCAGCGGCCGGTGTGGCCGGGACTGGAGCGTCTTCGCGAAGTCCCGGATTGTGTCGCAGGGTGGCACCGAATCGCTAACAGCCAGTGACAGGGCTGCTTTGAGCCTGCGGGGGCTTGTTATCGAGTTTTATGGTTTGCCTTCCGGCCATTCTCCCGTGTGTTCCGAAGTTTTGTGAGCGATTTCCGTGCGAAACGATTCAAGGATCATTTTCAGATTCTCACGGGCATCACTACCCATCGAATCTTCAATCGCGAATGATGCATGCCGGGCAATGTCAGCCAATACGATGCCCCAGGCCTGTCGCTCATCGATTTCTGAACTTTCACTCCAATGCCCTACGTTCAAAACGCAATGGAGTTGCTTTTCTGCAATCCAGATCCTTGCCATCTCGACCGCGTTCATATCAGTCTCCGCGGCCGGTGGCATTATCAGTGGCCGACGCTTATCTTTCATGAGAAGAGTCTTTCCTTTCTCGACGAGCAGGGTCACTTCGGTTGAAGGCATTGATCCGGGGTGACGAAGCCACACGAAGTTTTGAAAGATTCAACGAGGTAAACGTCTCGTCGCGTTGCGCCCCGGAGGATCATTCCATCACTGCGACTTCCCGGGAAACTCTTGGCCATCGATGTGAAGCTCCACGTCCGGACGGACCGACCGGAATGCTGCGATGTCATCATCCGTGTAGCTGCGGAGCTTTTTTCGCTCATCATTCGAGAAATCGCCATAAACATAAAACGATTTGAGACGTGGCATCATAGCCACTTCTTTCAATGATGCTGCATCAACTGCGATCAATCCCATGATTGTCAATCGCTCCAGGTACGCGAAGCGAGTGGCTGAATGCCAGTCGTCAGCCTCGGTAAGCAGATCCGGTTTTAATCCCTCCTGATTTCTCAACGCAAGTTCGCGAACAGGTGGGTTGTGCCGGGCTAGACGCTTGATGCAGTTCGGGTCGGGACCATCTATCCGGAGTGCATAAAATTGGGGCAGTCCGAATATCGCGGTGATCGCTTCATCAGTCAATTGATTCCCCCAGCAATGCAGTTTCTGGAGCTTCTGAAGCTGGGACAATGGTGCCAGAGACTGTTCTTGACAATCAATCAAATTGAATTCGGTCAGCTGCGGACAATTCTTCGCGATCGTCTGTATTCCCTGATCGCCGACGCTGCCGGGACGATACGGTGTGGTGAGGCTGTTCAGCCGCAAGGATCGCGGGATTGTCTGCAAGACTCCCACGCGACCGTTGCCGCTCATCGCGAGCGTGCCCAGCAGTGGATAGTTTGAGATGAACTCCAGGCTGTCGCGAGCACAAGCAGTTTCGTCGATCAAGAGCGTTTTCAACCGGGGCAAAGCTCCAATGCTCTTCAATCCCACCTCAGTGAGTCTGGGGTTATTGCGGACATCAAGCTTAATTATCCCACGACATCCTGCGAGCACTGCGATTTCATCGTCCGTGAGATCGACATCGACGAGGCCCACATCGCTCACCCAGAACGGTTCGGCTGGCAGCGGGTGCTTCATCTCCCATGTCGTATTGCCATCTGCCAGATAGATTCTTCCTTTGTTAAGCGTCAATAATGCTTCCGCGGCGCAGCGTTCGGCAGCGTGATTGATGGGTTCAGGCGGTGGAACTTCATCCATAGTCATCTCTGGCCGCATCATTTCCTGAACTGATGCTGTCGGAGACATTGGTTCGACCTGAGGGCGATCAAGCAGCACAATTCCAGCGATCGCTGCGCACACAACCAGGCAAGCAGCGATGACACCAAGTCGTCTCAACACGACATGCCATCTCGCAGTTGACCTGAGCGGCTGAGATCGCTCACTCGCATCGCCCCCCGGACGCTCACTCGTAATCAATCTCTGAGACTGCGGATTTGTGTCAGCCTCAGCCGGTGAACTGATCTTCGTCTCGACAAACTCCGGTTCGTCAGCCGCGACCTCATCCGAAACCGACTTGGAAAGCAGACCGCGTGAACTGCTTGCGGCGCTGACAAAGTGATTCGCTGGCAGTTCCTCTTGAACGGGGCGAGACGGCACTTCGCCAACGACACAATCCGGTCGCATATACGTGACTGTTTCACTGTGGCCTGACAAAGCGTCATCATGCAGACAGAGTTCGAGGGCTGTGAGGACTTCTGTCATCGATTGCGGTCGATCCTCCGGGCGTTTTGCGACCATTCGCTGGAAGACCTGTTGCAGCTTCGCAAGATTGCCACCCGCAAAAGCTGGAGGCTGTCCCTCGCTGATGAAGGGGCTCGTGATGGAAGGAATTGGTGCGTGCTGATGCGCCATCAGTTTCTTCATCACCGTATCACCAGCGTACGGGCAACGGCCTGTCAGCAGGTAGTACAACGAACAACCGAGCGAATAGATATCGCTGCGTGCGTCAGCGTTCCTGGTATCCATGGCCTGCTCGGGCG
>CAZSTW010000042.1:48720-49647 GCA_964609845.1 uncultured Planctomycetaceae bacterium
TCGGGCGACATGTAGTCAACGGTGCCCATGATTGTGCCCGTGCTCGTCAGCCCGGTTTCTACAGAACTGCCGCCAACCGAATCTTCGATACGGGCGAGACCCATGTCGAGAATCCTGACTGTACCTCTGGAATCGAGCATCAGATTCGCGGGCTTGACGTCGCGATGAATCACCCGATGTTCATGGGCGAACTCCAGGCCCCGCGCTGCCTGGATCGTGTAGCGTACCGCCTGTTCGATCGGCATTGGCCCCTGTCTTTTGACAAGTCCCGACAGATCGATTCCTTCGACATACTGCATGACCAGAAAATGCGTTCCGTTGGATTCGTCTGCATCATACGCCGTGACGATATTGGGGTGTTCAAGCCTTGCGGCGGTCTCGACTTCACGGTGAAACCGTTTTACGGCGTCGGGCGACTGCATCGCCGCCGCGGACATCACCTTGATTGCGACGACTCGCTTCATTCGCCTGTGCTCGGCTTTCAGGACCATTCCCATGCCCCCCTGACCGAGCTTGTCGAGGATTGTGTAGTTCCCGAGAACCAGCGAGGTTCCCTTACCCGCATGAATCTGCTCGGCTTGAAACCGGGTCAGTCGATGCTGGCGAACCATTTCGCGAGCCAGTTCTTCCCCATCGGACGATTGCATGTCATCCGGCAGACTTAACAGAAAGGATGCCACCTCCTGCGCATCCATCAGAGGAATGGACGCCAGTTGTCGAACAAATTCATCGCGTGAAAGTGGCATCAGGTCACTGCATCTCCCATCAATGTGCGAATGCCAGAGTGTGCCAAAAGTCAACGGTCGATGCCAGTTCGAGTGCTATCACTGCCAGGGCCAATGCCTTTTTGAAGCTGGGGAGAATGTAGGGTTGAGTCAATGTTACCCACATTTTTTACTCTCTGAGTCGATTGAGTTGCGGGCGCGC
>CAZSTW010000043.1:0-14511 GCA_964609845.1 uncultured Planctomycetaceae bacterium
GTTGCAGGTAATGACAATGTCGAGCGATGAACAATCTTGTCAGGCACTGCCTGACCTACGCTACTATGCGAGCCAGAGGGCAGACCATGATCGCGGGCACTTCCCCTTCCATCTTTTTTTCTTCAGGACTCAACATGATTCGACTGCATCGAGCTATCTGCACAATTCTGATTCTTGCTTCCGCAGCGCCCGCATTGGCTGGCCACCGGCTGATCACTCAAGGAAACGGAAAACTGGCCATCGTTGATGCTGATGGAAAGACCGAATGGGAGATGAACTGGGGAGGCATCCATGACATCCATGTCCTGAAGAACGGCAATATTCTTGTTCAGCAGGGGGGGGCGAAGGTTGCCGAGATTGATCCCAAGACGAAGCAGGTGGTCTGGTCATACGATTCTGCCCGTCAGAATGGAAACGAAGGGAAGCCGGTCGAAGTTCATGCCTTCCAGCCGCTGGAGAACGGCCATCTGATGATCGCAGAATCGGGGATTGGCAGGATCATCGAAGTCGACCGTGACGGGAAGATTCAGAAGCAGGTCAAGCTGAAGGTAAATCGGCCGCATCCGCATACAGACACGCGACTGGCCCGTAAACTTGCCACCGGAAATTACCTCGTCTGCCATGAAGGAGACGGGTTCGTGCGTGAGTACGATGGGAAGTCGGGCGACGTCGCCTGGGAATTCGAAGTCCCCATGTTCGGGAAGCAACCCAAGGGGGGCCACGGCCCGGAAGCCTTCGGAAACAAATGCTTCGCTGCCGTCCGTCTGGCCAACGGCAACACTCTGATTGCAACAGGAAATGGTCACAGTGTCATTGAAGTGACTCCCGCCAAGGAAGTCGTCTGGAAGATTGAGCAGTCGGATTTGCCCGGCATTACACTCGCCTGGGTCACAACTCTGGAAGTGCTGCCGAACGGGAATTATGTCATTGGCAATTGCCACGCCGGGGAAGGGCAGCCATTGCTGGTGGAAGTGGAGCCAAAGTCCAAAAAAGTCGTCTGGAAGTTCGACCAGTTCGCCAGGTACGGTAACAGCGTCTCGAACTCACAATTGCTGGATGGCGAGAAGACGCAGCGGTAGTACTGCACATTCTTCACGGTGAGACATCTGCGACGATCACTGTCAAGTGGAACTCAAATCTTCCAACCTGAGTTCACGATGAGGGCGTTTGCATTTCTGGAGACTGGCGGCATACTGGAAGCCGTTGGTGGAGTCATATTCTGTTGTACGAAGGAGTCCGTCATGGACCATTGCCCCGATTGTGATTCGCTCAATGACAATCTCGTATCGCGCCGAAGCTTTGTGCAGGCTTCGAGTGTGGCGGTTGCCGCTGCATCGTTTCTGCCTGCTGTAGCGCGCGCAGACGAGCCTGCCAAGCCGGCTCCTGAGTCTCTCGTCAAGAAGTTGTTTGATTCACTGGCACCTGCCCAGAAGGAAGAAGTCTGCTTCGATTGGGACTATAAGGATGACCGTGGCCTGTTGCGGATGCACGTTTCCAACAACTGGCACATCACCGAAAAACGCGTGGCAAGCGGTTTCTTTACCAAGGATCAGCAGGACATCATTGAAGCACTGTTCTGGGGTCTGTACTCACCCGACTGGCATGACCGAATCAAGAAGCAGCTGAAAGATGATGCCGGGGGATACGGGAAAGAACAGTCAATCGCCATCTTCGGACAACCGGGTACCGGGAAGTTCGAGTTCGTCATGACCGGGCGGCATCTGACGATCCGTTGTGATGGCGACAGTGTCGAGCACACCGCATTTGGCGGCCCGATATTTTACGGCCATGCCGCCTCTGGATTTAATGAGACAGCCGGCCATCCGGGCAACGTGTACTGGTACCAGGCTCAGAAGGCAAACGCTCTCTTCAAGATGCTGGATGGTAAACAGCGGGAGCAGGCGTTACTGGAGAAGGCACCTGCCGAAGCCAAAGTTCATTTCGGTGGCCCGGATGGCAAACCTGGCGGAATCATGGTCAGCGATCTGACCGCCGACCAGAAGGAACATGCTCAGAAAGTTCTGACAGCGCTGCTCGAACCTTATCGCAACACTGATCAGGCGGAAGTTCGCAAGTGCCTGACTGCTCAAGGGGGACTCGACAAGTGCCGCCTGGCGTTCTATCGCACGGATGCGACAGGGAAGGCCGATCTTGGTGACGATGGTGAATGGGATAACTGGCGACTGGAAGGTCCGTCATTTGTCTGGCACTATCGAGGGATGCCACATGTTCACGTGTGGGTCAACATTGCCGATGATCCCTCGGTTGCGATCACCGCGCGCGGCTGATCTGAAGTCGAAACATCGATCGGGGCGGACTTGATAACAGGTCCGTCCTGATCGAATTGTGATGTCGTGCGAGTGACTGTCCAGTTATGCGAGTGACAAGGATGACGCTCATGAAGAAGACAAGGAGTCTTTTTCAAGTGAGATTTGAACTTCAATTCACGCGCAAAGATGGCTTCTGCTCTTGGCAATTGTGTGTCACTTGCGCACAATCTGCCCCCTTCAGGTCCAACTCGTCTGCGCGTCCTGTTGAATCGATTCGCCGCTCCCCCCGAGCATGTCGCATTTGAGGTATCGCAAGAGTGAATAAATCTTCTCTGCCGCAAGGTGTGGGTCGGGTCATTTCAGTCCCACAAGTGAAGGTCGTGCAGAGCGTCCAGCCAGAATTGACACCGGCGACGAATCTTCGTCTGTCGCTCAGTCAATTGACAACATTGCGCTGGACGCTGATCGACGAAGTCAATCACCTTCGATTGGCGAAGTATGATGGTATCGGCCTGTGGCGTCCTAAAGTGGCCGACCTGGGTGTCCAACAGTCTGCAAAGCTGATTCGAAATGCAGGCCTTCAGGTTTCGTCACTTTCATTCGCCGGGGGCTTCACCGGAACGAATGACTTCAGTTACGCTGATGCGGTCGCAGACGCTCGTGATGCCATCGTTGAGGCGGCCACACTGGGCGCACGAAACCTGATTGTTGTCAGTGGCACTCGTAACGGGCACACGGTAAAGCACAGCCGTCGCTGCCTGCTGAATGCCCTTGCAGAACTTGCAGACTTCGCAGCGGCAAACAATGTCCGGCTATGCCTGCTGCCGATGCATCCGTATTTCGCAAAGACCTGGACCTATCTCAACACGCTCGAAGAAGCTGTTGAATTGATCGGTTACGGCAGCCATCCCGCTCTGCGACTTGCCTTTGACACATATCAGCTCATGGGTGAAGATCGATTAATCGATTGGATTCCGACCGTCGCAGAGATAACTGGCATTGTGCAGATCGCGGATGCCAAGCGACCGCCACGATCACGATTCGATCGCTGTCTGCCAGGGGAGGGGGGGATTTCGCTGAATGAAATCATCCGCTCCTTCCAGGCGGCCGGATTCGATGGCTACTATGATATTCAAGTCTGTTCGGCGACCGGATGGTCGGACGATAATTCGCAAACCGTCTTGAAATGTCGAGAAGCGATCTTGCGACTGACGGAACAGACGATCACGATATAACCCGATTGCAAACGTCGAGTGCCGTCACACGGCTGAATCAGGCACGTCACTTGTGGGCCAGGTGATCTTGATTCAGTCGGCAGGACGTTTGTGCTGAGATTGAAGCCCGCTGCCAGAACCACTGCCGACGCCCCGCTGAATCGCCCTCCGCGACCAACCCACCCCCTGAGTGGCTGATGTGGAATAAATTGACATCAGCCTGGAACCCATTGAATGTCACACGATTGGTACAGCCTTGAAGAATTGGCCCGCCAATTGGGGCGGGATCGTCGCGAGATCGAAAAACTCGTCAACCGAGGACGCATTCCAGGTCGCAAGATCGCCGGAGAATGGCAGTTCCATCCAACCGAGATCACGCATTGGCTCGAACAGGAAATGCGAGAATACACAGATCGCGAGCTGGCGGTTCTTGAACAGACGCATCGATCTGTGGAATTCAATGACCCCCATCCCGTTGCAGCACTGCTGCGGGTCGAAACGGTTCAGGTTCCTCTCGAAGCCAGAACGAAGCGATCTGTCCTGGAAAGCCTCGTGGAACTCGCGGGGCGTACATGGGAAGTCTGGCAGCCAGCGACGTTATTGACAGCGATTCAGGAACGAGAGTCCGTACTCTCCACGGCATTCGAAAACGGTGTCGCCATCCCTCACCCTCGAAATCCACTTCCTGATGCTCTCGGCCAGTCCGTCATCGCATTTGGGCGGACGATGTCAGGAATCCCGTTCGGGGCTCCCAACCGCGCATTGACCGACCTGTTCTTCCTGGTGGTTTGTCGGGATTCACGGACACACCTGCATGTCCTGGCACGCCTGGGGCGGATGCTGCAGAGCGTTGAGTTTCTGGAACGATTGCGAGCCGCAGAGGACAGCGTTTCTGCATATCACATCATCTGTGAAGCCGATCGACAGATCATCGGTTAGGGAAGTGCCGGGCGGGAAAAGCGTGCGCTGACAATATCCGTTGAAAGACGACAGCGCCGCATTCGGGTATCATGGAGAAGTCCTGCCGACCCCAGAAACTCTTTGAGACCAGAGGCCAGACTGTTATGTCAGAACCTTCGCCCGTTGTGGCGACCAACGGTTCACCCGTTACGGAGCACCTTCCACTACCGACCTCGGCTGTCCCCGCGGGCGTTCCCGTCGATGCGGCAGGAGTTCCGTCAGGAGAAGCATGCCCGCCACCGCTCGTCTGGCACGAAGTTCTCAATGCCTATCGGACGGAAAGTCGCCCCTGGGTGCTGGATCGTGGTACCCGTCGACTCGTTGGGCGAGTCTGGGGAGAAGGGCCGCCACTGTATCTGCTGAACGGATTCGTCGGCACAGCCGAAATGTACGCACTCATGGTATACCTGCTGCGCGATACGTTCCGCTGCGTCGTCTTTGACACTGTCGGGGAACTTGGTTCCCACCGGTTGAAGCCGACCATCAACGACTATGCCGCCGATCTGATGGCCGCCGCAGATCAGCAGGGTGATCCGATGTTTTGTGTCTTTGCACCTTCATTTGGTGCGGCAATCGCCATGCAGGCGGCACTCGATGCCCCGGCTCGTATCGGTGGATTGGTCCTGCAACATGGATTTGCCAAGCGGCGTTTATCCTATTCGGAACGGATGCTTGCCTCGTTTGCCAGAAACAGTCGAAAAACGCTGGCACAATTGCCGTGGCGGCGGCGAATTCAGGAATTGAACCATCGACGCTGGTTTCCTCCGTTCGATGGAAGTCGATTTGAGTTCCTGGTCGAGTCGACGGGAAAACTTGCATTAGGCGATCTGGCTCAAAAGGCCCACGCACTCCACGCGATGGATCTCAGTGACCGGCTTGCCGACGTGAAGTGTCCAGTCCTTCTGATACGCACGGAAGGGCAGGGCCAGTTAGAAACGGCGGGGCATGAAATGCTCGAAAAGGGACTGCCGAACGCACATACCGAATGGCTGCATTCGACAGGCCTGCATCCCTATCTGACGCATCCCCATCGTCTGGCAAAGATCCTGAAGGGATTGAAACCGCAGTAGCCTGATTCTACTGAGATTAACTACTGCAGGATGGGTAATGCCGCATTGAGACTGCCGGAACGAAATCCGTCCAGGTCGATCGTCACGTAACGAAATCCCAGCGTGTGAAAGTGCTCCCGAACTTTGTCACGCAGGGCAGGGGACACCAGTGCGTCAATCGCCTCAAGCGGAACTTCGATCCGAGCCAGTTCATTCGCTTCGCACCGGACTCGCAATTCACGCAGGTTCAGTTCCTGCCGCAAGAATTGTTCAGCCCGATCAATTCTCTGGACTCGTTCCGGAGTGACGGCGATTCCATAGGCAATTCGACTGGAAAGGCAGGGGGTCGCGGGCTTGTCCCAGACCGCAAGTCCCCACAGCCTGGCCAGTTCCCGGACGTCGGATTTCGTGAACTCGGCTTCAATCAGCGGTGAACGGACCTGAAACTCACCCGCAGCCTGCATGCCTGGTCGGTAATCCCCCCGATCATCGACGTTGGCACCGTTTGCAAGTACATCAACTCCCAATGTCGGAGCGAGTTCCGTCAGACGCAAGTAGAGTTCTGATTTGCAGTAGTAACAACGGTTCGCGGGATTCTGAAGGTAATTCGGATCCGAAAACTCCTGTGTCTGGATCACACGGTGGCGAATTCCGATGGATTCTGCCACCGCGACCGCCTGTTCGAGTTCTCCAGCGGCGAGGCTGGAGCTGACTGCCGTGACGGCGACTGCGTTTTCCCCGCACGCGAGGTGAGCCCCCTTCGCAACGACACTACTGTCAACTCCGGCGGAAAGCGCCACGGCAACCCGACCGTAACCCTGCAGGATTCTCAGCAGTTGGTCGCGTTTGCGTTCGATATCCGAGGGAACTGTCGCCATGTGCGCGCTGATATTTTGGGGGCAGGGGACAAAAAACGAACATTCTGGACCGCTTCGGGGTTTGAGATTATCGGTTTCACGGTGCATACACAATCCGCCACCTTTCAGGGTCAGCGAATCGGGGGAAACCTCGTGAAGTCTGTCGCGATTGGCGAATTTGACGTATACTCCTGAACTGAAAGTGCGTCACCGCGACGCGATGTCGAACCTCGCCGACTTTGCTGGAATCAAACCCATGCGACAAATCGTTCCGATCATTCGCGTGAGCTGCTGCTCGATGCTGTTCATATTGGCTGCCGGTTTCGCCGTCGCTGCGATTACCACCGAACAGAAAAAAGAGCTGAAAGACATCGGAAACGATGTGAAAGAAATCTCGTCGCTCGTCTCTAAGAAGAAGTACGACGAAGCCGAGACCTCTCTGAAGGATATTGAATCGCGTCTGGACAAACTCGTCAAAGACGGTGTTCCCGAAACGGATGTCTCGCTAAAGCCGATTCGGTTGCAGCTGGAAAAGGCAAAGTCGCTGTTCACCAAATCGAGCGGTCGTGGAACGGTCAGCTTTGTGAAAGATGTCGCACCGATTTTCGTCGCCAAGTGTGTTGGCTGCCACGCAGAAGGTGATGCCAAGGGCGGACTGAGGTTGGATACGTTTGCCGCCATGGAGAAGGGGGGGGCACGACCGGTTGCGGTCGCTGGAAATGCTCAGGCCAGCTGGCTGGTTCAAAAGCTGGTGACTCCGAATGCTCAACAGCGCATGCCCAAGGGGGGCGAAGCACTGAAAGATAAAGAAATCCAGTCCATCATGACGTGGATCAATGAAGGTGCGAAATTCGACGGGGCAGACAAGAACGCAGAACTCGCGTCACTCGACAAGAAGCCTGCGGCCGCTCCACCTCGAGTCGATGTTGTGAAAGCGACCGGTAATGAAAAGGTGTCGTTCATGCGCGACATCATGCCGGAACTGATGGACACCTGCGGGCGATGCCACAACGATCGTCAGAAGCGAAGCGGGTTCTCGGTCACATCATTCGAAAAGCTGATGCAGGGCGGTACGAGCGGTCGCGTGATTATCGCTGGCAGCCTGGAAAGCAGCCGCATGTGGCGTTTGATCAATGGTGATGATCAACCAGTCATGCCCGCTGGAAATCAGACCGGAATCACTCGCAAGTGGTACAACAACGTCAAGACATGGATCGAAGAAGGTGCCAAGTTCGATGGTGAGGATGCGAAGAAAGCATTCCCGACACTCGAAGAACGTGAAGCAGCGGCGCTGGCGAAGCTGACTCCTGAGCAATGGATCGAACGTCGCAAGAAGGAAACTGCCGAACAGTGGAAAAAGACCTTTCCAAACGGTGAAGCCACCGTTCGCGATGCTGGCGAATTCCTGATCTACGGTGATGTCTCGGCAGAGAGACTGGAGCAGATCGACAAGTGGGCAACTGACCAGGCCGACTCACTGAAGAACGCCTTCAATGTGAAGGAAACACGGCTGTGGCGAGGAAAGCTGGCGGTCTTCGTCTTCAAGGATCGGTTTGGCTACGAAGAATTCAACCAGTCCATTCACCGCCGCGAAGTCCCGCGAGAAGTCATCGGGCATTCCGAAGTGTCTGGCAACATGGAAGAAGCCTTGATGGCGATCCAGGATGTTGGCGATGCCGCCACAGAAACATCGCCCGGAATGCAGGTCAATGTGATTGAGCACGTGACGGGCGCGTTCCTGAAACGCGGGGGATCAGGATTGCCCGACTGGGTTATCCGTGGCGCTGGTCTGGCGTTGGCCAATCAGCATTCCAAGGGAAATCCCTATCTGGTCAAGATGCCGGGGCAGGCAGGTGAAATTCTGCGAGAAGCTCGAATTGCCAAGCCCGAAGACATCTTCGGAAATGGAACATTCTCACCAGGTGAGGTCGGCCCGATTGGATTCACGCTGGTTGACTTCATGCTGAAACGGGGTGGTCCGAAAAACTTCGGTGAGTTCGTTCGCAAGATCCAGAGCGGCAGCAATGCCGAAGCGGCGTTGAAAGCGGTTTACAATGCTGATGGAAAGACGCTGGCACAAGCCTATGCGAATTCGCTTCCTGCAGGTGGAGTGAAGAAGGGCAAGAAGTAATCGCTTCTAAGTGACTCGCGATTCGCTTAGCAAAAGGGTGGCCGGGGCTGGACTGAGACTTTGCGAAGGAAGCCCCGGGGTTCGCGAAAACTAACTTGGATTGCTTCCAGATTGCGCCGTGCCTCAGCCCCCAGATGATCGAACGTCGTTTTGATCATTCGATTTTCGTTTTTCGTCGCATCAGCCAGAAACCGATTCCCCGATGAGCCTGTCCCACCCCGCTACAGATGTGATCGTCATCGGTGGAGGCGTCATCGGACTGTCGATCGCCTGGGAACTCGCCCGGAACAACGTCCGAGTTCGAGTTCTTGAGCAAGGCCAGTTCGGGCAGGAAGCGAGCTGGGCCGGGGCTGGTATGCTTCCACCGGGTAACCCTGCCGCAGCCCGGACAGCAGAAGCGAAATTGCGCGGCGGCAGTCACCTGCTGTGGCCGGAATGGACCGGGCAGCTTCGCTCGGTGACAGGAATCGACAACGGATTTCATCGTTGTGGCGGAGTCGAAGTCTGCCCGCCGGAATCTCATGAATCGCTCGATGCAAGAATCGCCGCGTGGCAGGCTGAGCAGGTCGCCATCGAACCGTTGGCAGCAGAGAGCCTGCATCGCCTGGTTCCCGCACTGCACCCTGAAATCGCCAGTGGCTACCTGCTTCCCGAATTGGGGCAGGTTCGTAACCCGCGTCACCTGAAAGCACTTCTGCAGGCGTGCGCTACTTCCGGGGTCGATTTGTGTCCAGGAACCCCAGTCGTTGATTTTGTTCGCAGTGGTGAACGAATCACGTCAGTCCGAACCCCCGGCGAAGATTTCTGTGCGAGTGAAGTAATCGTTGCGGGTGGAGCGTGGTCTCGAACAATTCTGCAACGGGCAGGGCTCGAAACCGACTTTGAACCCGTCCGCGGCCAGATCGTTCTGCTGGAAACGCGTCCCTCCCTGATCCGTCACGTCATTGAAGTTGGCAACCGATATCTGGTTCCTCGCCCCGATGGCCGGGTTTTGATCGGCTCGACCGAGGAACGAGCCGGTTTTGAAAAGCGAACTACGGCAGGCGGGGTCGCTGGCCTGATTGAATTCGCACGCCGCCTGATCCCGGAATTGGGGAATGCCCGGTTCGAACGATGCTGGGCTGGTCTGCGTCCGTTCGCTCCAGGGGGACTGCCGCGAATCGGTCGCGTTCCGGGAACAAGCAACCTCAGTCTCGCCGCTGGACATTTCCGGGCAGGACTGCAACTCAGCCCGATGACAGCGGTCCTGATTCGAAAATTGATTCTGGGGCAACCGGGTGATGAATGGTCAGTCGAGCTTCGTCCGAGTTAGTGAAAGCGAGCGGTAATCGGACCGCTACGGTGCATCTGGAAGGAAGTCAGGGCAGGGCGTTCAACACTGACAAGGAAAGGCTTGAAACCTCAATACTCGCCATGTTCAAGAGCGAGCCTGGCTGCCAATGAATACCTGCTGGTCGGGTAGCGCCGCCTGAGGAAATTCCATGCGGCCCGCGATTCATCCAGCCGACCGGATTCCCATTTGAGCAGAGCGATGGTGGCAAGGGCTTCGGCGCTTTCCTGATCGAGCAACTGGGCAGCTCGGTAGGGATCACCTTCGAGATACTTCGTGACTGCCTCATTCCAGATGGTGGCTGCGGCATCATTGGCGGGCGGATTTGACGGCTGAGGCGTGGGCAGGATCGGAACTGGTGACCGCTGCCCAATTGCATCCAGCACACGCATTCGAAATTCGCCCACCTGTCCAATCGTGAAAAACTCGCGCCGGGCGAGATCGAGCTGGCAATTGGCGAACTCGCGACGGACGTAATGGCGCGCGCCAGCCTGGGAGAGCAACGGCCTCAAAACCCGGGCAGACGCGAGCGGCATATTCATCGCGCGCAGCACCGCCGATTGGCGCAGGGTCGGTTTGTCATCAAGGTCGCCGGTGGCCCAGCCTGCAACGTCAAAAAGTTGATCGTTGCCGGCTGCGGCTTCTGGAGTGAACGTCCACGCGCCACGATCTACCAGTTCTCGTTGTGATTGGATCTCGTGTATTCGGCGCGAAAATCGCGGATCGCCCGCCAGGGCATAAGCGAGGACGGGCGAGTCGATCGACAGTGGCTTCCAGATCGTGGGCTGCAGACTCTGGATCAACGTTGTACGTTCCGCGGACAACACGACTAAAGCAGTCTGCCGCGTTCGTAGCGGCAACCACCATCCGCCAGCGGTTCCGTCACTGCGGCGATGAGATTTCAGCCATCCCACTTCTAGCTCGTGATTCAACAGAACCTCATCCCTGAGGCGCGCGTTGATGAGTGCACGGTGTGCCACGAGATACGGTTTGATCGTGCCGCCGTTCCAGACAAGCATTCCGGCAGCACGAATGTCAGTGCAGTGCGCTGTTTCAATAATCGGCCGGACGGCAGATTGGGAATGCCGTATGGAATCGGCGAACAATCGCTGTTCCAACCGGCGATCGAGTCCCCATCCCAGTCGCGAACTGTTGCCAACAAATGTTCCCGAATCGATTGTGAGTCCGGCGAGCATCAACAGGACTGTCATGGCGGCTCCAACTGGCCAAGCCCCTTTGATCGGAGCCTGAATCGGAGTTGGCGACATTGCGATCGGCACGGCGGCCCGTGTGATCGTCAATGTACTATGCAGGAGAAACACGGATGCAACAAGAATATTGGGGCGTGACCAGCAGCCGAGGCTGACAACGGCAGCGAACAGCAACCACACCGCCGGGCGATTCTTTCCGCGGGTGCCCAGCGAAATCAGCGCGACAATTGCAATGATCACCCATCCGATGACGGACGAATCAATCGTCTCGGACCAGACCGGATGCCACTCTGTCTTGCACAGGATTTCCTGGGATTCGACCAGCATTGGCATGATCCGGCGCGCGGAATCCCAGTATGTCATCAGACCGCGTGGAGTCATACAGATCGAGAGCATCGCCACCATCGAGACGATGGCGCGCTGCTGGAGAGTCAACTGTGGGCCTTCTTTTGATTCTTCATCGTTCAGAAGGGTCGGCAACGACGACAACAGTACGAGAAGCAAAATCCACAAACAACCGGGAGCGAGATTAGCCCACGCACAGACAACGGCCCCCAATATGATCAGCCGCTTCGTGGTGAAACGTTGCCGAAGCCGGGTCAGAAGGGCCGCACTGATCAACAGTCCAAGTGCGTCCCATTGAACTGGTGACGGGTCTGCAATCTGGCTGGCAACAAGTGACAGCCCGAAGATTGCAAACCATTGCAGACTGGGACCCAGATGCTGGCTGCCTCGCCACGCCCAAACGACCAACCCGATAACTAAGGTGATTTTCCAGACCATCAGTCCGGTCAGACCGGTCAGAGTGTAAATCAGATACCACGGAACACCGCCGAGCCAATCGGCTTCGGCCATCGAGTCACCAGCCAGAAGACCTCGCCCCGAAAACAGCTCACCGTTCATCACGGCCCGCCCGCGGCTGAGTTGCCACCAGAAGTCGTCGTTCGAGATCGGACGGAGGGCCGACAACACGATCAGCGCCGCCAAAAACAGGCACCTCCAGACGTCGACAATTCTGGCAGTAATCGTATTGGCGGTGGACTGCGACAACACTGGTTCCTTACTTATCCGATGCGGCCGCGTGATTCACGGGCCGTTTGCGGATCCAGTGATCCGTGAATCGCAGGTGTGGATGAACTTCGACCTTGGGCATATGGCAATCCAGGCACTGCGTCGAAGTCGGGGTGCCGGAACAGACACTCGCTCGCCCAGACTGACCAGAATGACACCCGACGCAGCGATCGATATAGAACTGCGGGCGAGTTTCCGCGGGCCGGTGCGGGTCGTGACACGTCATACAGTCAAACCGCAATTTCTCGCCAGCATCGTCCAGACCGATCCGATCCTGTTCAGTGAAGCAACGGCTCTGAGAGATCCCCACCGGAGCAAAACGAATTAGTACCGGATTGGTGGGCCGGACTTCAAAGTGAGTCATCTGGTCGTCGCGCCGATGACATTCTCCGCAACGGCGAATCGATTCGATGGGAGAAAGCTCTGACCAGCGGTATGGGTTTAAGTCAGGCCGACCGGCCGTGGCGGATTGGATGTGATCTTCGCCCTCCTGGTGGCAGCGCGAACATTCAATCCCGGCCTGCATGCGAACCAGATCAAGCTTTCCCTGCGATGTCGGAAGCCAGGACGAATGACATCCAAAGCAATCGGCAGCATCGTCGATATTCAGCCGCTTGCCGATTCCGTGATATCCCGGCTTTCCCGAAAGATTTCCCAGCCCCAGTGTCAGATCAATTCCAGAATCGGGGTACCACGACAGCCGATGTTCGATGATTTCGACTGCCCCCTCGTTCGTATTCAACACCGTCACCGGAGTACGAGCGTGTCGTCCGGAGCCGAAGATCCAATGAACAGGAACGGCTTCAGCAAGCGATTCGTGGTGCAGCCAGAGCGAGCGATCTTTCGCTTCGAATCGGTCGATTTCTGAAGTTTCGGGGGCCTTATAGACGAGGCCATGGAATTGATTGAGGAGTTCCTCAGTCGTCGCGGGCTGAAGAGTCTTGCTGTGCGGGGCCTGCTGCGCGGACAAGACCTCGTTCACATGGCACGCCATGCACCGATCCGGCGAGACCGCGGGACGCGCTGCGGAAAAGTGTGGGGAAGGCAGGTCGCGTTGACGGATCGCTGACCTCCACCATCCGATTAAAAGAAATGCAACCAGACAGATTGGGGGCAACCATCGCCATATCTTCAGACAGCGATCGAACCTGGATTGCCAATCAGCCATCGCAACCGTCCACTCATTACGACGCTGCCTTGTGACGAAAAAGCTGCATTCGGCCATTATGCCGACTGGCCCGGACGGCGGCAATCAATGGTCGGTTTCGATTGACCGGCGAACTGAAGAGAATCGGCATCATTACCAGCGATTGAAAGGCGAAGTATACTGGCGCCAGCTTGATCGACGGATCGAGGAATCTGCCACAGTTGTGTTCGTTCTGAGAACCGCGCCTCGGCCCTGGTCCGATCCGCTTTCGAATGATCACCGCGAAACGAGTTACATCATGCGAGCTGTCGTTCAACGAGTTTCCCGGGCAAGAGTCACTGTGGCAGGGGAGATCACTGGCGAAATCGGAGCGGGCCTTCTGATCCTGCTCGGCGTGGCCGAAGATGATGCCCAACCGGATGCTGACTATCTGGCCGAAAAAATCACCGGCATGCGGATCTTTCCGGATGACGAGGGAAAGATGAATCGGTCGCTGTTGGAAACCGGTGGCGCGATGCTGGTCGTCAGCCAGTTCACGTTGCTGGGTGATTGCCGCAAGGGAAAGCGTCCCAGTTTCATCAAGGCCGCGCGGCCTGAAATGGCCATCAATCTGTACAACACTTTTGTTGCTGAAGTCCGGGGCCGAGGGATCACGGTGGCCACAGGCCGCTTCCAGGAACACATGGATGTCGAACTGGTGAACGATGGCCCGGTGACGCTACTGGTGGACAGTCGCAAGGAATTTTAGAAGAGCGATCAGCAGTCACGTTGTGCTGTGAAGTCCGGGGCCGAGGGATCACGGTGGCCACGGGCCGCTTCCACGAACACATGGATGTCGAACTGGTGAACGATGGCCCGGTGACGCTACTGGTGGACAGTCGCAAGGAATTTTAGAAGAGCGATCAGCAGTCACGTTGTGCTGCAGTCCGCGGCCGAGGGATCATGGGATGTCGCATGGCCCGATGTTTCGTCCATCCTCGGTTTCGTCCATCCTCGGGTCGACAGGGAATTGCTGGCCGACAGGGAAACCGATCTGGACACGATTGGCAAAACAGCCTACAAGCGGATGTATAGGCCTTTTTTCAACAAAAAGGAAACATAACGGACATTATCGGACGTTGCGCAGCGGGTAAAAAACAGCCTTAAGCACGCGTTGAATAGATTCAAAGTCCGCATCGGTCAAGACCAGATCCATAGCCGAAGGTCATTCTTTGCCCCGCTGACCGCTGACCGCTGACCGCTGACCGCTGACCGCTGACCGCTGACCGCTG
>CAZSTW010000043.1:14611-49599 GCA_964609845.1 uncultured Planctomycetaceae bacterium
CCGCTGACCGCTGACCGCTGACCGCTGACCGCTGACCGCTGACCGCTGACCGCTGAACGATCAAACAACCGCCAGTTCATCAAACACACCGATCCGGCGGAACTTCTCGTAGCGACGTGACAGCAGATCTTCTTCAGAAAGCTGCGACAGCGATTTCAGATTCTTGACGATCGTTGCCTTGAGCGTCCCTGCCATTGATCGATGATCGCGATGAGCCGCGCCGAGTGGTTCTGGAATGACCTCGTCCACGACTCCCAGTTTCAACAGATCGCGACCAGTAAATTTCAGCGCCCTGGCCGCCTTGTCAGCGTGAATGGAACTCTTCCAGAGAATCCCCGCACAACCCTCGGGACTGATCACCGAGTAATACGAGAACTGCAGCATGGCGACATGGTCACCGATGCCGAGTCCCAAAGCCCCGCCTGAGCCCCCTTCTCCGATCACGACACAAATGATGGGAACTCGAAGCCGGGACATGTCACGCAGGTTCACGGCGATCGTGTACGCCTGGCCGCGTTCTTCGGCTCCAATTCCCGGATAGGCCCCGGGCGTATCAATCAGACAGACGATGGGGATGCCGAATTTGGCAGCGAGTTGCATCTTCAGCAACGCCTTCCGATACCCTTCGGGATGCGCACAGCCGTAATAACATTCGGTTCGCTCTTTGAGCGTTCGACCTTTGTGCTGACCAATCAGCAGAACTTTCTGATCGTCGAGTTTCGCAAACCCGGTGATAATCGCCCGGTCATCCCCGAATGCTCGATCGCCATGAAGCTCAACGAACTCGTCGCAAATCAGTTCGATGTAATCCCACGCCTGTGGCCGCTCCTGATGACGAGCAACCTGAACTGTCTGCCAGGCGTCGAGATTCTCGTACGTTTCGCGTTTCAGCTTGGCAATCTCAACCCGCACATTTCGAATTGCGTCGAGCGATGCAGGAGTCGGATTGGGCTGAGACTCGAGATTGGCGAGTTTTTCTTCGAGATCAACAATCGGCTTTTCAAACGGCAGAACAAATTGCGGCTTCATGAGTCCAGACACCAAACACGGAACCCGAGGCATCGCCGGATTGCGAACAATCGTGCCTGCAGGAACCGAAGATCAAACGAACGAAGAAAGAGGCCTGACCTTTGCGAAAGTCGAACCGGGCATCGGCTCAAGCCGATTTCTTCGCACAACCCGACTTTCAGAACAAGTCAGCCCACTCCAGATAACCCGTAGCTATAGCAGATCAGAGCACATCGGGCAATTCGGTCATAAACTCCATCTCGTCCGGATTGATAGGAGCAGGGGCCGGTTTCGCAGTCTGCGGGGGAGCTGCGGGACGTGCCGGAGGTGCTGATGCAGGCCTTGCGGCAACCGGCGCAGGTGCTGCCGGACGCCCCGGAACTGCCGGTTGAGTTGGAGAAACGGGCGGTGGAGCCCCTTTTTGTGCGGCTGGCGCTGGGATTGCCGGCTGGGCAACAGGTGACTGCGGGGCAGGAATCGCGGGTCGGCCGGGGACGGAAGCTTGTCCCGGTCCCGGTGGCTGCGGGGGAAATCCGGGCATTGCCCCGGTTGGCACCCCCTGCCCTGGCATAAATCCAGGCTGAGTCGGCATCGGTGGCACTGGCATCTGACCCGGCATCTGAGGTCCAGGCATTCCGGGCATTTGCGGTCCCGGCATTGGAAATCCCGGCCCAACCATTCCAGGCGGCATTGTACCTGGCATTTGTGGCGGCATTCCGAACTGCTGTTGCGGGAAGGGGGCGTAACCGGGGGGAAATGACGGGGGCATCATCGGCATCGGCATCATTGGCGGTGCGACAGGCGCAGGTGGGGCTGCTGCCGCTTTTTTGGACGTTTCGGCGGCCTTCATTGATTTCGCGCGATCGGCCACCTTCGCTGCAGCTGCTTTTTTCGCCGTTGATTTGTTGGCCTTTTCCTCCGCAAACTGACGAGCCAACTCGGGATTGGATTGCAACATCTGACTGAGCTTCGCGTCGGCACGACTGTCCAGACGTAGTTCGGTCAGGCTTTCCATCGTCGCGTCTTTGTCGTCGGTTTCCTTTTGCGAAGTCTCGACAACATCTTCTTTGAAGATCCTGATTCGTTTCAATTCAGCCAGAACTTCGTCAACTGTTCCCGGGCGATCCGTTGGTTTCTTTTTCAGCAACCGGAAGATGATCCGGTCCATTTCCGGCGTCACATTATTGTTGAATTCGGACGCATTTGCCGGTTCGTCTCGAAGATGCCGTTTTAACAGTTCTTCCGGCGTCGGGGCCTGGAAGGGGGTTCGACCCGTCAATACTTCGAAAAACATGATTCCCAGACTGTACAAGTCTGTCTGAAAGGTCGGAGCCTGCTTTCGGATTGTTTCAGGGGCGATGTACGTTCGGGTTCCCTGGATTGTTTTCAGTTTTCCCCCGCCGATCATCTTGGCAAACCCCTTCACTTCCTTGCTCGAAAGTGAAAAGTCGACCAGTCGAATTTCACCGACCTTGTTCATCAGAACATTGTCTGGCTTGATGTCGCGATGAATCCAGCCCCGGGAATGGACGTGAGACAGTGCCTGACAGACACTTTCAAACAAGATTCGGGTACGGACATGGACGGATCGAATGTCCGATTTCAACTGCAATTTGACGTTGGCAGCCCGGAAGTGCTCCATCGTCATGTACGTGTTGTCACGGCTGCTCGAATACTTGTCAAACTTGATGATCAGGGGATGATCCAGGGTTTTCAGAACATCCGCTTCGTGCTTCAGACCAGCCTTATTTTCCTTGAAATCGGGTGTATCCTCTTTCAGCAGCTTCATCGCGAGATGGCGGCCGGTCGCTTGTTCAATGCACTCCCACACCTGGCTGCTGCCACCAGTCGCGATGCACATGATCAGCTTGTAGGTACCGTCGATCAGTTCGTCGTCTGACACGATGAACTCCTGGTTGGCTCGCACGTCAGAAAACCACTCGTTGGCGAGAAGCCCTGATCGTATTGGCGGCACAAATGTTCAAAAAGACTTTCAGAAACCTACGGGCGGCTTGGTCGTCGTTGCGGGATTGGCAGGGGAGGGAGTTCCCGGTCCGGTTCCTGCCGTTGCAGGTGCTGCCGGCTTTAACTGAAACGCATCTCCCAGCTGATGCGATGATTCGTAAATGACCTCATCCCCTTCTGCAAAGGGACCACTCACGAACAATCGGTTTAACCCGACCGAGCCCATCAGCACGACCGGGATATCGCGAACCACCATATGCCGCACCACTTGTACCTTGCGCTGGCCATCGGGAAGGTTCCCGATGGAACTGGCTGGAACTTCCGCCACGGGTTGACGGGGGATCAGCGGAACATAAACCGACTGCCCCGCCTTAAACTTTCCATCAGCGTTATCGACCAGCAGGACAGCGGACGCTACTGATTCGAAGACATCGCGGATCGCACCAAATTTCGCATCCAGCGGCAGAACCGCATCGATCTTCGCTTCGACTTCTGCCGATTCAATTTTGATCGGCATTGTCTTTCCCTGAGTCGCTGCTGAGCGTTCCACCGGGACTTCAACTTTCATCTTGGTGGTTTCGACAACAATCGCCAGCGGATCCCCCGCTTTTACCAGTTGCCCTTCGCTCACCAGCAGCCGCTGCAATTCACCTGCAAACGGAGTTCGAACACTCGCCTGCTCCAGATGAATCTTCGCCAGATCGGCTTCAGCCTTGGCAACATCGACCTTTGCCTGGGCGAGTCCCTTATAGGATTCGTCCTTATCTGCAGCGAGTTTTTGCTCAAACGTCGCCGCCTTGAGTGCCGCTTCGGCTCGTGCCAGTTGCAACTTGGCGATTGTTGTATCGAGACGAACGATGTCGGCTTGCGGTTGCAGTTTCGAATTCGGCTTGGCATCGGCCTGACGAACGATCCCATCAAAAGGAGCCGTGAGCGTCACGGAACGAATTGGTTCCAGAGCCAACGTAACCTTGTACTTATGCGGCGGTTCGATATGCGTTGCTTCACGTTTGATGATCACCTGATCACCTGCAGCAGCAACCGGCAGGCCACCTTTGGGGTCTGCTTTCGTATCTTGCCCCTCAAGATTCACTGAAAACAGGGTCAGACCACAGGAGGCGAGGCACGCTGTTGCGAACGCAAAGTGCTTCCGACTCATTTCCCATCCTTACGAGACGATATGTCCATGGAAACGCTCTACACCGATTGGGTAGAACTCGCAGGTTGTTAGGCTACGACCGCAAACCGGCGAAGTCAACTTCCTTAACGAATCGCCGGGAATTTACGGTTCTGCCGATCCGCGAATCCAGGAATCCTGGGAGATCTTTTCGACCGAAGGGGAAAGTTCGTAGTTCTTGGTTCTTGGTGCTTTGTTCTTGGTGCTTGGCACAGACGCAAACGAATGCCGAATGACGGAGATCGAGTGCCCTCGCTGTGGCGGCACGTTGAAGGGATCAATCCGACCGGGATTGAGAATTCGCAGGTGACAATCGGCTGGTTTCCCAATGACATGCCGGAATCGATCATGCAAACAATTCAGGATGATTCGCAGCGGGATCTGGATCCGGCAATTGTTCTGGAAATCAGAGGTTCTTAGAATCCTCTTCACAACTCCATCAGAAGGAGACCAGGAACGGAGGCCCGCATCGGAACCAGCCATGCCCGCGATTTTTGAATGGACTCACACCGTGGCCGATGCCGACCTCGACGGGTTAGGGCATGCCAACAACATTTCTTACGTGAAATGGATGCAATCGGCAGCACTGGCTCATTCGGCCGTTCAGGGTTGGCCCGTTCAGGCCTATTCGGATCTCGGCTGCGGCTGGGTCGTTCGATCTCATTTCATCGAGTATCTCTCCCCTGCTCTCCACGGCGACACCATCATCGTCAGGACCTGGGTTGCCGATATGAAAAAAGTGACGTCCCTGCGTCGGTACCGCATCGTGACGACTCGGTCTGATAAAGAAATCATCCTCGCCCGGGCTCAAACAGATTGGGCCTTCATCGATTACGGTGCCGGTACCCCGAAGCGGATTCCACCCGAAGTTTCCAGTTCGTTTGAAATCGCTGTTGTCGAAGAAGACTGATTTCGCTGAACAACTCGTACTGAATGGGAGGACGCTCGTACGAGACATTCACTTCGCAGGAATCACCGTCATCTTGATCAGTGACGTGCATGGCCCCGGCATGCCAACTCGGATGTCGTTGCGCCAGGTTTGAGCGACCGTGATCCCAAACACGCCGACTGGCGTTTCTGGCGGCAACGTAAAGGGGACTGTCACGACCCCATCCTTGATGGGAATGTTACGCGGTGTGGCCAATCCGCTGGCAACCCCGTTTGTCACCAGGCTGACGGTGATTGGCATCTCTTTGACATCCCCGGCACCGTGCACGCGGACTTCCAGATTCGTTGATCCACCTGGGGTGATCGTGAATTCCTGAGTGATCGATTCCAGCCAGGGCCCTTGTGGCTTCGCCACAGCCACTCGTGACATCGGACTTGCCCGGAAGAATCCGGTGTCACTCGTGTAAAACAGGTTGAGTGGCAGTGAAACGTGCGCGCTCAGGACTTTGGCTGGCAATGGTATCGCAGAAGCCGTTGTTCCAGTGGGGCTTTCTTTTGGACGAATTCGTCCGACAATTCGAAACGGCAGATTCGTTCCCTCCGGCGCATCGGGCGGCGCGGTGATCGTCAGAAACACCTTGTTCTGATAGTTGTTGTAATACCGCTGAGGGATCCGGCCGAGTGACGTCGCCGGGCTTGTTTTCCAACCGGTCGGCAGGCCGATGACCGAGACTTCGATGTCCTCCTGGCAGTCTGCAAACCGGTCAATCCGGGCCATCACGCAGGCTGTCGTCCCTGGCCCCCAGATGGGGACCGCGTCCGGAAAGTGCGTCAATCGAAAATCAGGCCACACCTCTTCGATCGTCAGTCGATAGATCGCAGTCGGCCCCGACGTCCCATTCTGATCGCTGATTCGAATGAAATAGTCGCCAGCCGTTTTCGCGTGCAACATGACCTTGCTGTCGGTGGTCTTGTAGTCGTGATAGCACTCGTATCCGGGATCAAATCCTTCGTCATCATTCTCGATGACCAATTTTCCATCGTTGTCGAAGACCTGAATCTGCGTGTCGATCGGCGATCGAATGAATCGCTGGGCCACTGTTTCAATCCAGATTTTTTGATCAGCTTCCAGATGAATTCGGTACCAGTCCTCATCGTTGGCCTGAAGGAACCGCCCGTTGACGGTGACAGGCCAGTTTAATGTGCCTGCCATCTTCCGATCATCGTTCGGCTCCGCCTCAAGCACCTCGGTGTAATCACCAATCAGAATGGGGAGATCCAGCCCTGAGGTCCCGCGGTCTCTGATTGCAACAAATCGCAGTGGAAAGGCAGGGTCAAATGGGGTAACCACCCCCTGCTCTACAGAATCCATTGTCACGTTCGTGTTCGGCGGAACGCGAGGGCCCGTTAATTCGATCTGCGGCTGTTTCCCTCGCTGATATCCTGCCGGAAATGCACTGACCGCATACGGAACATCACCCAACGTCAGCCGGTAGACTGCTTCCGCGAATCCTCCATAGTTCAGAAGCTGAACTCGCACGTAATAGTCACCATCTGACGGAAGAGTGTATTCAATGAGCGGGTCAAACCCGACGGTGTCCTCGGCCGACGCGAGTGTTCGTCCCCTGGAATCGAGAAGCTCCAGACTGAAATCGGCAATTCCACTGTTCTTGTACTGGCCATGCACATCCACCGCGTGAGCCGCTATGGCAGCCACAATGGATTGCCCTGCCTTTCCCGAGAATTTGAAAACGTCCAGATCAGCCTGCGGATTGATTCGGCCATTGACCACCAGCGGAAGTGCAACCCCCTGGGCTTTGGCAATTTCGTCGTTCGGTTCTGCCTCCAGCAATTCCGGCAGGCTGCCGACGAGGAACTGAGCGTAATTTGTCAGACCACTTCGTTCGTTTAAAACACGCAACCAGCGTCGTCCGATCGGAGCATTGTCGGCAATCTGCAGTTGTGCCTGCACAACACCTCCGTTGACCGATTTCAATTCCTTGACGGCGATCCCCGGCGGACCATCGATCAGAATCTGAAGCGGTCCAGTCAAGCCAGATCCGTATCCGCGAAACTCCACCTGGACCGTAGAACCCCGCCTGCCCCCGTTCGGGAAAATCGAATCCAGCCGGCATTCGTCGTAAACCGGGGCCTGCGGTTGAGCACAACTTGTCTGGCCCATCTCACCAGCCAGAGCCAGCCCCAGGACCAGGTGACAAAAGACTCGCATCCGATTCTTTCCATTTGCCATCATGTGCAGTGTCTACTTGTCACAATGTCATTAAGCCAGAACTTCGTCGATTGCCCGTCCGCCATTGTTAATCTGAATGGGCCGGCCATCGTTGGATGTGTATTCCCGGGTATCGTCAATCCCCAGCAGACGGAAGATGGTTGCAGCGTAGTCGAGTGTCGAATGGCTACGCCCCAGCACGTATTCGCAGCGGGAATCTGTCGCTCCAACCACACTCCCCATTCGGACCCCTGCCCCGCTGAATCCGATGGCATTCGCCAGCGGCCAATGATCTCGCCCCGCGGCACCGTTCACTCGAGGGGTTCGACCAAACTCACCGGCACACAACACGACTGTCTTGTTTAGCATTCCTCGCTCGGAAAGATCTGTCAGCAGTGCCGACCAGGCACGATCGAGGGTGGGCAGCAGCGGGTCTTTCAGCCTGATGAAATTCTTATCGTGCGTGTCATAGCCCGTGAAGTCGACTGTCACAAAGCGAACCCCCGCCTCCACGAGACGCCGTGCGAGTAATGTCGATTGGCCTTCGCGCGTTTTGCCGTAGCGATCCCGCAACGATTCCGGTTCAGCCCCCAGATCGAAAGCTTTTTTGGCGGCAGGAGACGTAATCAGGTCATACGCCTGCCGATAGAATTCGCCACGATCTGACACGGCGGCCCCAGACTTATCGACCTGACGCTGCCAGTTGTCGAGTTGGTCCAGAATCCGTCGCCGACGCATCGTTCGATCTGCACCGACCGCGGTCGGAATGGAGACATCATCGACCGAGAAGTCTTTGTCGAGCGGGTTTCGCTTGACCATCAGCGGGTTATATGCGGAACCGAGGTACCCGCCCCCCGAATACCCGATCGGGTTCTGTGCACATTGCACGTAAGGTGGCAGGTTGTTCTTCCAGCCGAGTTCCTTTGAGACTACCGAGCCAAAACAGGGGTAAATCGTCGAACCGACCGGAGCACCGTTCACATCGGGAACCTGAGGGTATCCGGTCAGCATCCAGTGAGTTGCCTCGGAATGCTGTGATCCCTGATGAACAATCGTCCGGACCTGGCAGACCTTGTCCATCTGCCGACTCATCAGTGGTAAGTGCTCGCAGACGGAAAGGCCAGGCAGATTGGTCGCGATCGGCTGAAACTCACCCCGATACTCCACCGGCGCGTTCGGCTTCATATCGAGAGTATCAATATTGCTGAGACCTCCATTGGTCCAAAGCAGGATGAAGCTGATATCGCTCGATGCCGGCGCGGTCGTTTGTTCGGCTCGCAACAACTGAGGAAGATTCAATCCAAACAGGCCGAGACTGCCGACCTGCAACAGGCCGCGGCGGGACACTCCTTCACAGGTTCGCGATGAATGATCGATTTGAAACACGATTCGCTTCTCCAGTTGTCAGCAGTGAATGCCCCAGCCATCAATGCCCAAATGCAAACTCAGCACAGTTGAGCAGTGCCCAAAGCAGATCCTGCCAGGCTTCTTCACGACTGATGCCGCTCGCCAAAGTCTCCTGGATGACTCGACGTTCATCCGCGGTCGGCAGTCGCGATAAGGTTGCCAGATAAAACTCGTCCGCCAGTTCGTCATCGGTTCGCCCCGCTTTTAACTGGCTGGTCAGTCGACCGGTCGGTGAAACAATTTTTTCATGCAAAGCGGTGCTGTTGGCGAGGTGCAGGGCCTGCGAAAGATCGGGAGCCGAACTGCGAGAACAGTCGCAGGGGCTGTTTCGAGCGGGCTTGCCGAAGGTTGTCAAAAATAGTGATGCAATCGAAGGATCAGGCAGTGAAATCGCTCGTGAACCGACGGGCTGCCCCGCAAACGATTCCGTGGTTCCTGCCACCTGATTGATTGCGTCGAGCAGAACTTCGGCCGACAGACGACGTGGAACTCGATGAGTCAGCAGCATTCCATCCGCATCACGCTGCGGACGCAGTTCGGGTGCCAGTTGATAAACACGAGAGTTGCAGATGAAGCGCAGCAGGTGCTTCACATCGAATTGATGATCTGCCAGTTCTTTTGCGAGAGCATCCAGAAGTTGCGGCATGACCGCCGGATTGGTGGCTCGCAGATCGTCGACCGGTTCGACCATCCCCTGCCCCAAGAGCGCGGCCCAAGTCCGGTTCGCAAAATTCCGGGCAAAAAACGGATTGTCGCGATGAGTCACCCAGTCTGCCAGTTGCTGCCGAGGGTCCGCTGAATCGGTTATCGTCGCATTCATCGCCGCGGTTGTTGCGGACAGTACTTTCGGAGCAACCGCCATCTGCGGCTTTCGGTTTGGATTCTCCATCGAAACAGGACGAATGCTTTTCGGGCCACCAAACCTCGCCCCCTGTGCCCCGCTGTCTTTCATCTCCAGTTTGGAAAAGTAGGCTGCCAGCCCGTAATAGTCCTGCTGACTCCAGACCTCATTCGGATGGTGGTGACATTTCGTGCATTGAAGACGCACCCCCAGAAAGACTTGAGATGTCGTTTCTGCCAGATCCTCAACCTTTTCGTCGATGAAGTAATACGCAACCGGCCCGTTGGTGAAAAGGTTTCCTTTGGCGGTGAGCAATTCACGAGTCAGCTTGTCCAGCGGCTTGTTGTCTCGAACCGACTGGCGAATCCAACCGTTAAAACTCGCGAGCCCCTTCTCCCCCAGATAACGGCGATGGGCTCGCAGTAAATCCCCCCATCGCAACGACCAGTAGTCCACGTATTCCGCACGTTCAAGCAGCGAATCGATCAATCGGCTCCGTTTGTCGGCGCGTGGATCATCGAGAAATGTCCGGACTTCTGAGACCGAAGGCAATGTCCCGATCAGATCCAGAAAGACGCGACGAACAAATGTCGCGTCATCAGCCAGCGGCGCTGGTATGACTCCCAGACGCTTCCATTCATCAACGACAATCTGGTCAATCGAATTGGCAACTGGAAACTCGAACTCCGTTCTGGCAGCAAACGGAATCGAAACACTGATCGAAGCGACCTGTCCCAGATAGCGGACCGAGACCGAAGTCTTGCCGGGTCGCTGCGCCGTCACGATTCCTGAGCGCGATACGTCAGCAATCGACTTATCTCGTACGTCGTAAAGAGCCCACGCGGTGACATCCCGCGATGTTCCGTCTGCGAACGCCGCCGTCACGGTAATCGGACGGTGTTGAGTCGTTCTGTCACCCGATTCTCGCAAAACCGCATCAAACGTGATTTCACGTGGTTCGACCGTCAGTCGAATTCCAGCCAGATCGTCGGGCTTGGGTACCGGTGCCCCCTCCGAAATCCACTGTCGCAGAATCGCCGCAACTTCGGATTCAGTGGTGATTCGACGCCCACCGCCGTGTGGGACCATTCCCGTCGGCTTGAGCAGCAACAGACTTTGCTGTGGTGCCGCTACTGTCACCCGCCGACCGCGAGACCCCTTTGTCAGGACTTCATGATCAAACGGTGCATCAAACCCGAGCAACGAAAGTTGCAGGCCTCCCCTGCCCTGAAACGACCCGTGACAGACCCCCGCATTACATCCGGCTCGAGTCAGCGCCGGAACAACATCGCGGGAAAAACTGATCGCTGATGTGCGCGAGATGCCATTCGAAAGTGGTCCCATCGCTGGATCGACGGACTCGCCACGACACCACTCCCCTGCCCCGACAAATATCCCTGTGAGAAGTAGAATCAGGAAACAACGACTCGACATGTCTGAATCCCCGCCACGAGTCACGATTGCGCAGGCAGAATCTTACCACAAGCCGGCACAACAGTCATCGACAATCGTTGATTTGTCATTGGGGTTTCTACAGGGTAATCGCCCCAGAGAGACTGGGAAACGGGATCGTCGTGTTCGCTCCGTAAACCAACGCCGCATTTTTGTTGTTGCACTCGAATATTCGCATTGTCCTGCGAGCTCAGCCATCAAGAAGCGTTGGCACATGGAAAGAAGCACGACCAAAAGGCGTGCGTGAACGCCCTGAGCGGAACGTGGAGTTACGAAAAATCCCGCCGAGTGAAACTCGGCGGGACATCAAATCATGCCAGAATCGATGCACCAACTCACTTGGCGGCGGCAAGCGCGGCGTCGTAGTTGGGGTGCTGCGAGATTTCGCTGACGTATTCGACGTGCTTTACTTTGCCTGCTCCGTCGACAACGAAGATGGCTCGCGCCAGGCACCGATCCAGCGGACCGCCAGAGATCAGAACTCCGTAGTCGTTGCCGAAATCAGTACAGCGGTGAGCGCTGAGGGTCTTGACCGTTTCGACCCCTTCGGCTCCGCACCAGCGCTTGGCTCCAAATGGCAGGTCCATACTGACAACCAGCACTTCGACGTTCGGCAGATTCTTGGCTTCGTCGTTGAACCGCTTCGTTTCGAGAGCACAGACGCTGGTGTCCAGCGACGGGATCGTCGCAATGATCCGGGTCTTACCCGCACTGGATGCCAGGGTGACATCGCCGAGTGCATTGTCCTGCAGTTTAAAGTCTGGGGCATCATCCCCGACCTTCAACACTCGCCCCTTCAGATCGACTGGATTTCCCTTGAGAGTGACCGCAGCAGTACGCTTCATCTGATTGATCCTTGCAAATATCGGGTTGAGACAATTTTCACTGTGTAAAGTGAGAAACCAATGCAGCCCAGTATCGCAAGGATCTCGCGAGAAGCAAAGTCGGCGGGGAACACAATTGAATCCGCTGATGCTCGGTCGTTCTTGAAGCCGTAACTTTCACGACGCGGCGATAACGGTCCTGTGGCCCGATGCTGATCAACGAAGCCGACACCTGGCGAAAGTACAGATGCTGAAACACCTTCTGTCGTCTATTTTCCGCAGTTGGCGGTACCGCAGTTGTGGCCGCACTGGCTGCAAATGGTGTCCACGACGCATTTCCAGCCCGGTTTGTCGACGGTGGTGGTGACCTTTTTGAGTTTCTTTTTTGTCACGATACGGTCACACGTGGGAATGCTGACCTTTTCACAGCGCTGGCCACCCGCGACGCAGGCATCGCTCACCATTCGTTCTTCCGTGCACGATTTGCCGGGCAGGCAAACGTCTTCGCACTCCACGACAAATCTGGTTTCTGTTACCTTTTTGACGTCGGGAACGACGCGGCAGACCTTTTCGAGTTCTCCGCAACCGCATTTCGAGCAGCTACGCGAAAACCACCCTGCGATACCGGGGATCGCTGCACTGAAAATCAGGGTGGCTATCAGAATACGAACAGTCGCGATTCGCATGATTCTCACTCGGGTAAACGCGAGATTTCAGAAGGACCACTGGTAACGCACGGCAAAAATGTCAGCACCACTGCTGGTCGCGGTTTTGTTGAACCCCTTGGCATCAAGAAATGCGTGGATGTAGTTAAACATCACTCGAGACCGCGTGGCGTAGTACCAGTTCATCCCGACCGTCAAGTCGGTTAAACGTCCACCATTGATGTTCTGACTGTTCAGATCGAGTGTCGAAACGCGCGCCGTCGCTTCCCAGGCTCCCCAACCGGTCTGAATCCCTTCGTCCGTCTTCACCCGGAAGAAGTTGTTGTGAAGCTGTACAGCCTGATGAATCCCCAGTTTGCGATTGTAATTGCGATTTTCGCCCGTCAGGAAATACATCGCTTCGATGTATCCCCCATGGAAAAACAGGTTGGGATTATTGATCTGATTACCGCTGACGAATTGATATTCGGCCTGAACGGAAAGTGATCCCATCGTTGTCAGTGCTTCTACCCCGGCGACGTGATAGTCGAGCATGTTGATGATCGGCGTGTTGACGAAGCGAGGAGTCTGCAGCAGCGTCAGTGGCGTGTCCTGCTTGATGACCACTTCGGGAGTTGTCCCGAACCGGGCCAGGTGATTGGTGGCTACGCGATAGCTGTACGATGCTCCCAGATGTGCCAGATATCGCCCTTCGGCAAGTTCATCGTAATACGGCAGCCAGGTGGTGCGCCCTGTGAAAGCAATTCCTCCGCTGAGCGGTAGTTCTTCTCCATAGGCGTTCGAGTTTTCGGTAAAGACGCCGTACGCCCATGTGCGTGTTTCACTGTCATTACAGTCGAATCCCATCAGGCCGATGTTTCGAAACGGGACGAGTGCATTTGTGGAAATGGCACGTTCGAGAAACGGCAGATCGTGGGTACTGTCGAGGCGATCGAGGCCGAATGGTTCACGAAACCGACCGACTCGGACATTGCCAACCACAGGCAGGTTCATCGTGTCAAAATAGGCATCGATCACCACTGGCCGTTTGTTGGACGAGAGCGTGTTATTCGAATTGGAATCGAGCGACGCGAAGTCCACATCGAATCGATAAAAGAACGTATCAAATCCTTCCCCTTCCAATCCGAATCGAGCACGCCGGAAATCCAAGCCACTTAGCGCGGGGCCGACAGTCGCTCGGTTATCCGCATCCTGGCGGAACGAAACGGCATCGATGTGGACCCGTCCAAATGGCCTGACTGTAAATTTCCTGGCGGCCGCATCAGCCGCTTTCTTGTCGGCTGCGTCCCGTTTTTTCAACTGATCTTCGACACTGTTTAATCGCTTGATTAAATCGGCAACGAGATTGTCTCCGGCTGGAGCGGGAGGGAGAGCTTCGTTCGGTTCCACGACCGGGTAATTGATCGGGACAACTTCTGGCGACTCTTCCGGGTCCAGAAAACCAGCACCTTCGATTTCTGGCAGCGATGGCTCGCTCAGAGAACGAGTAACTGGTTCAGGGATCGCATCGCCAGCAAAAAGGGGCGAGGCTAACGCGAAAAAGGTGTTCGCGAGAAGCAACAACGGGAGTTTCACCCGGATTGAGCGCATGGCAGGTTGACCCTCCCTCAAATGAGATCGCGTGAATAACTGAAAAAATGAGACCATCGAACTCGTCGTGCACCTCCGTGATGCTCATCCGAGCCTCGATGTGCCTCTGGTTGTCCAGTCAACACAACAGAAGGGAGAGATATCCGCTTACTCTTACTTTATCGGTTATTCCGATTGTCCGGTTTAGGATTGTTTTGCCAGGAGGGAAAACAAATTCCCTCAAAAAACCGTTCAGCAGTGGGAATCTGGTCATCAACCGATCATTGTGTGACGTGACCACCACCTTTTCGAGTCCATCATGCAAGACATCGCCAGCAAGATTGTTGCTTTTTTCTCTCAGCCCGGCATCAAGTCGATTCGTCCCAAAGAGTTGGCTTATGAACTGGGACTCGGCAAACGAGACTTCCCTAAGTTCAAAACTGCAATCGAGCAACTGCTGGAATCCGGCAGGTTGACGATCGGCAAAAACAAACTGTTGCGAATGAAAGCCGATGTCAGTCTGCTCACGGGAACCATCAAACGGACCAGTGCGGGGGCCGGGTATTTTCGGCCTCATGATGTCACGCAACTGGATGTTGACGAATCACTCTACGTTGCACCGGAAGACCTGAAAGATGCCTTTACGGGGGACGAAGTTCAGGTTCAGCTGCTGAAAAAGCGGATGCGAGGCAAGCGGTGTGGGCGAGTTCTCGAAGTTCTGCAACGGGCTTCGACCACATTCGTCGGAACGTATTTCGAAAAGCGGAACCGGGGATTTGTTCGTATTGATGGCGGGCAGTTCGAATCGGCGATTTCGGTCGGTGACCCGGGAGCCAAGGGGGCACGGCCCGATGATCAGGTCGTGGTTGAGATCCTGCGGTTCCCCAGCCGAACTGATGCCGGTGAAGCGGTCATCACAAAGGTTCTGGGACCACGCGGCACTCCCGGCGTCGATCTGCTGACGATCATTCACGAATTCGCTCTGCCGGATGAATTTCCCGCTGGCGTGCTGGCCGAAGCGAGAATCCAGGCCCAGCAGTTCGCAATTGAAGTCCCGGACGAAGTTAATGAACCCGACACTTCCACTGACGGAACCTCGACACCTGCGAAGGATCACAATTCGGGTGTTCCGGCAAACCGGCTGGATCTGACGGGTGAGACCATCATCACCATCGATCCTGTGGACGCTCGCGATTTCGATGATGCGATCTCTTTAACGCGAGACGACGACGGAACGTGGCATCTGGGCGTTCATATCGCAGATGTGGCACATTTTGTTCGGTTAGGAACATTACTCGACAAGGAAGCTCGCCAGCGCGGAACCAGCGTGTACCTTCCCGACAAAGTCCTGCCGATGCTCCCTGAAGTCATTTCAAACGCGTTGGCAAGTCTGCAACGGGGACGCATTCGATTTACCAAGTCGGCATTCATCACCTTCAGCCCGGAAGGGATACCGCTCCATTATGAATTCGCCAATACTGCGATCCGGGTGACTCAACGCTTCGCCTATGAACAAGTGATGCCGCTTTTGAAATCGACGCAGGAAACGCTCGCAGCCACTGAGCCACCGGTGGCACCACATGTGTTAAAGCTGCTGCAGCAGATGCACGAACTGGCGATGCTTTTGCGAGGTCGCCGGTTCCAGCGCGGGGCTCTCGATCTGGCACTTCCAGAAGTGAAGATCGATATGGACCCGGATGGGAAAGTTACCGGAGCCCACCTGGTCTCGCACGATGAAAGTCATCAGATCATTGAGGAGTTCATGCTGGCAGCAAACATTGCTGTGGCCACGAAACTGTCTGACTGTGGAGTCAATTTCCTGCGACGAACCCATGCCCCGCCCGACGAACGGAAGCTTCGCGGATTGAGTGAATTCGTGGGGTCACTCGGACATAAGATCCGTATGATGCCTGGACGAGGCGACTTGCAGAAGCTGCTCAAGGAAGTGCACGGAACGGCCCATGAATACTCCGTCAGTTACGCGGTGCTGCGCAGTACGAAGCGAGCAGAATACAGCCCCGACCCGGACATCGGTCATTATGCTCTGTCGGAGAAGAACTATTGCCACTTCACCAGCCCGATCCGTCGCTACCCGGACCTCACCGTTCACCGGCTGCTGGACGAAATCATCCGCGCGGAAGATGGGCATGGGGAACGCAAAGCCAGGAAAACAACGTCCGCTTCATCAGGCAGTCACCGAGCAGAAAAGCGAGGCGAAGCCCCAGCGGCGTTGCCTGCGGACCTAGTATCGCTGGGCAAATGGTGTTCAATGACAGAACGCCGCGCAGCCGATGCCGAGAAGGAACTGATCAAGCTGAAGATGCTCGAATACCTGTCCGATCGGATTGGCGAAGAGATGGAGGCAACGATCACAGGGGTCGAAAAATTTGGTCTGTTTTGTCAGGGGATCCAGCTTCCTGCGGAAGGTCTGGTCCATATCAGCACTCTTCCTGATGACCATTACGACTACGATGATCGAGCCCGCACACTGGTTGGACGGAAACGAGGCCGCGTCTTCCGGCTGGGTGGAACCATTCGAGTCATCGTCGCCGAAGTCGACCTCGTCAACCGCAACCTGGAACTGAAGCTGGCTCCTTCACGTCGCAAATCCGATGAGGGAGACGATTCAAGGAAGGAGCGTAAACCGACCTATGAGCCTAAGAAATCTCGCAAGCGGCGATAATTCGGCACCGTCTGAATGTCATCAACGTCTCGACGAAGACGTGGCAACCCCAATTGCGGGAGACGCGTCGAGCAAAGTGTCGTGTGTCATCTTCATCATTGTCCTTTACCGTACGATCAATCTGTAAATCAACCTCGAGGCTTTCCAATCGTCGCTTGAACGCGATCCACGTACGATTCAAATTCTGAATTCATTTTCGAGACGATCAACGTGCTGAGCACAATCGAGATGATGACTGTGGTTGCAGCCAGAAGTTTTCGAGTGCGCCCTGTGGTCGCCAGTGCACAACCTGCCAACAAGCCACACACGAGTCCACTGATCGATGTCTGGCCGCAGGCACGATCATGAGCCGTTGGATAGCCCTTCTGCCCCGGCCTAGGACGATACAATTGCCAATTTGTGGGACTCATCGGTTCGCTGGATTCCGGAATTGAAGCAAACGCCGTCGCAATTGCTCGTTCCGCCAGATAGGCGTCTATGAACGCCATGCTCCAAAGTGCGACGGGAATTCCTGTGAGTCCTCCCAACAAGATGCGAGTCCATCGCTCGGAAAGCGTGACATTGGGCAGGACGGCTCCAATCATCATTCCCAGCAGCCAGACGCGGCTCCAGCGTATGTCACCATAAAAATCCAGCAACCAGCCGCCGCGCTGCAGATATTGAGATTCGACCAGCCAGCCCACATGGTCGTTTTTGAAAACCGCAACTAGAACTAAAACTGCTGTCGCGAACCCCGAGGTCATGGCCATTCCGACTCGAATTCCCAACCACCGGGTTCGCAGTTCCAACGGGCTCAATTTCGCAGGGGGATCTGCAGGCGCTGCCGTTGGTGCTATCGATTGATTCATACCATGCTCGCTGATTTTACGTGATAAGCGCGGATCACATTGAGCTTTGATTCCACTCCTTTTCGACAGCATACCTTCGCTGTGGATGGAAACCACAACAAAGTCCTCGCTTGATCAGTGTTCATCAGCGGTTAAATGGCTTTCTATCGCATGGTGTGAAGAAACCAGACGCTTAGCGCGATCCGTCTGATAGGTGGGAGTATCGACAACGGCTTGTTCGCTAACAACTTCGTTGGTCGAACCTTATTCCACAGCCGGAAACGCTGACTCAAAATAGTCCTTGGACTGTGCCGCCAGCGGGATTTCGCCCGGCTCCAGCGGTCGGTCGATCATTTCTACCGTAAAATTTTCTTCCAGCGGCGAAGCCCAGATTCTGGTCGACAAATTAACCTTGAAGATCCGGAACATACGGATGTCTTCTTTGGAAGTGTGGTCGGTCCCCAGGCGGTCAGACAGGTCGTAGAACGAGCGGGGGACAAAGTCAGGACGAAGGTTGATGTTCACCGTTCGTTCTCCGTCGCTGACCCACCATTCGTATTTCATCTTGCTGTTGCACATCATCCCGCACCCTTCCGCCAGGATGATCTTATACCGGTCTCGACGGACGACATCGGTGATGTAGTCGACGGTATCCTTCACACCAGGACCGGGATGGCCGGTGACAATGTACAGGTTTTCCCGGTCCCACAGACCTCGATCTGACAATGCCAACGCTGCCGCCTGCATGGCTCGAAAACCAACGGCAGTTCCCCACCACAACGAACCAGGGTGAGTACAGACCGCACCGTCGTAGTCGAGTTCCAGAAGTTCCCCCTGGCTCATGATCCGGATAGTCACTCCTTCGGCCGCCTTGACGTTTTCAATCAGACTGGTGGGCATGCGCATATCCTCTTCTCAGTGAGCTGCGTGAAATTTGTGGAGTCAGGAAAATTGGTCATCAGCAGATTCGCGGAAGTTGCTCGCCGACCAGCATGTCGACGATTCGGCGGCCTCCGAAGACGGTTTTCATGACGACTCGCCCCGCTCGATGTTCTGTCACGTCTCCGATGATTGCGGCTCCAGTACCCAGCGGGTGAGACTTGAGTGCGGCGAGTGCCGTTTTGGCGTGGGCTCCAGGGACGACGCAGACCAGCTTCCCTTCATTCGCCAGATACAGCGGGTCCAAACCCAGGATCTCGCAGAAGCCTTTGACCTCGGCCCGGATCGGAGTGCATTCTTCGACGATTTCGATGCCGACCTGCGATGCTTCAGCGATCTCATTCAAAACCGTCGCTAATCCGCCTCGCGTTGCATCTCGCAGGAAACGAGTTTCCGGGACGGCAGCGAGCAACGCGTCGATCAATGTGTGCAGAGCTGCACAGTCGCTTTCGATTGGTGTCGTCAGCGCCATGTCACCACGCGCGTTCAGGATCGCGGCACCGTGATCTCCCAACAGGCCGTTCACGAGGATCACGTCACCCACCTGAGCGTGGTCGATTCCTAAGTTGATCCCGGTTCGAATGACCCCGACACCTGACGTGTTGATGAACAACTTGTCGCATGCCCCTCGTTCGACAACCTTGGTATCGCCCGTAACGACCTTAACTCCGGCATCGCGAGCCGTGACCGCCATCGTATGGGCAACCTGACGCAGCGTGTCGATAGGCAGTCCCTCTTCGACAATCACGGCACATGACAGATAGAGCGGGATCGCTCCACCGACTGCCAGATCGTTGATGGTGCCGCAAATGGCCAGCTTGCCGATGTTGCCGCCAGGAAAATCAAGCGGCTTGACGACGTACGAATCGGTTGTGAAAGCGAGTCGATCGCCGTGAAGCGCCAGGTCGGCGAGTTGAAACCGGGCCTGGTCTTCGAGCGGGGCCAGTGACTGATCGAAGGCTTCCAGGAAGACATCGTCAATCAGGTCATGCATCGCCTTGCCGCCCCCGCCATGAGCAAGCGTGACAGTGTTGCCTCGCACCCTGCCCCGCGTTCGCGTGCCGCTGGTTGCTCCGTTTGAAGTCACTCCGTGAGTGCTGATCATACGATTTCCTCCAATTGTCGTTCAGACCGCGTGTCGTGGATCTTTTCGATGTCGCCGTATTGGTAGTAGGCAGCGCAGGCCCCTTCGGAAGAGACCATCAGGGCCCCCAGTGGTGTCTCGGGAGTGCAGTCACGGCCGAAGACTTTGCAGTCCCACGGCTTGATGACACCTTTCAGGACTTCGCCGCACTGGCACGATTTCGGATCAGCAATCTTGAGGGCCGGGACCGAGAACCGCCGTTCTGCATCGAAGCTGGCGTATTCCTCGCGGATGCGAACTCCAGAATGATCGATCGAGCCCAGTCCTCGCCATTCGAAGAACTCTCGCAGTTCGAAGACGCGTCCGATCGCATCGAGAGCCACGCTGTTGCCTCCATCAGGAACAACACGGTTGTACTGGTTCTCGATTTCAGATCGCCCTTCCGCGAGTTGCTTCAGGACCATCCACAAGGCATGCAGGATATCGAGAGGCTCAAAGCCGGCAACAACGAGTGGTCTCTTGTAATGGTCGGCGATGAACTGATACGACGTGTTGCCGATCACCATGCTGACGTGGCCGGGGCCGAGGAAACCGTCGAGTTGCAGATCGGGCGAATCGAGAATCGCCTTGATCGTCGGGATGATCGTTATGTGATTGCAGAAGAGCGAAAAATTCTTGACCTTTTCGCGTTCTGCCCGAAGCACAGTCAGTGCCGTGCTGGGCATCGTGGTCTCGAATCCGAGTGCGAAGAAGACGACCTGTCGGTTGGGGTTTTCGCGAGCGATCTTCAGGGCATCCAGCGGGGAATAAACCATGCGGACATCCGCCCCGTTCGCCTTGGCCTGCAGTAGACTTCCCTTGGAACCGGGAACTCGCATCGCATCACCGAAGGTGGTGAAGATCATGCCCGGCATGTTGGCAAGTGCTACGCAGTCGTCGACTCGTCCCATGGGTAGAACACAGACAGGGCAGCCTGGTCCGTGAACCAGTTCGATGCCATCAGGAAGCATCGTTTCCACCCCGTATCGAAAGATTGCATGCGTATGTCCGCCGCAGACTTCCATGATCGAAATCGGACGCTTGCGGCCCTGCCGAATCTCGGGAACCAGCCTGCGGATTTCCTTGAGCAGAAACTGCGCTTTCTCGGGGTCGCGGAATTCATCAACGTATTTCATGGTATTGCTTTCTTACCGTCAGGCGGCAGAGGTCACCGCATCGGGCAGCTGTTTCGTCAGTAAAGTCAGATCACTCGGAACATGGAATCTTGCGAGTTGTGCGTGGGGAATACCTCAACCGAAATCAGGTGCACGGAGTGAACCACGGTCATCAGCCAGCAGTGTATGAACCAGATCCCAAAGGATGTGGTAAATGGTGACATGGACTTCCTGCACACGATGGATGCTGTCGGTTTCGACGACCAGACAGTGATCCAGGCCCATTTTGGCCATTTCACCTCCACTCATTCCGGCCATACCGATCGTCACCACGCCCATTTCCTTCGCCTTTATGAAGGCTTGAACCAGATTGTTTGAGTTGCCGCTGGTGGAAAGTCCAATCAGTCCATCGCCACGGCGGGCTTGAGCGATCACCTGGCGTACGAAGACATGCTGGTATCCGACATCGTTGGCAACGGCGGTCAACATCGTGGCGTCGGCAGAGAGATCCACAGCGGTTAACGCTGGACGACCGGCGGTGACAGGATGAAGAAACTCAACGGCGACGTGTGCGGCGTCGCACCGGGAGCCGCCATTTCCCATCGTGAATAGCCGTCCATTGCGACGGTAGACGTCTGCCAGGGCTCCCGCAGCGTCAACGACAGCCTGACCATTCCTCGCGAAGAAAGCGTCGATCACATCGTGATGATTCGCGGCCTTCTGGCGGACGGATTCGATCAGCGCCGAATTCATCGCCACCGGATCCTGTTTCTTTCCGTGCAGGAATGGATACAGTCCCTTCAGATTTGGATCTTCCGACATCGCGATTACCCTGATGTTTTCGTCATTGTGAGGGTTCCCATTTCGCAAAACGGACATGGTGAACCCGGGCCTGTCAGCCGGAACGCGCTAGCGTCCGGTTTCTGATGCAATCTGTTCTGGTCGATGGTCTCGAACCGGACGCTAGCGCGTTCCGGTTGATGGGTCTTTCAGTCACAGGGCCTTACAGCAACTGGCGACCTAAGACTTCAATCTGGTGACCTCAATCCGGCCCAGCGCCCGATTCCTGCATCGCCGCCAGTTCGGCCTGGACTTCGCCGAGTTCTCTCAAGATCTTGAGTGTTGCGGCGGCTTCATCTTCGTTGATCAGGCTCATGGCGAAACCGACGTGGACGAGGACCCAGTGGCCGACGCAGGCCTGCAGCGGGAAATATTCATCGACGACACATTCCATGCTGACTTCGCGGCGGACGCCGCTGACATCAACCATCGCCAACTGCTGTTCGACATTGGTGATTTCAATCACCTGGCCGGGGATTCCGAGACACATGGAAAACTCCTTGATTTCAGGGATACTCCAGACGGGAGCCCCATCGGTTGTGATCGCGTGATCTGACGTGCAGCCGCGATGGCTGCTTGTCCGAGTGCCAGTCCACCATCGTTGGCGGGAACTTTTGAATGAGTGAGACAGGTCAGGCCTGCTGCTTCGATCAATCTCGTGACTTCTGACAGCAAACAGGCGTTCTGAAAACAACCTCCGCTGAGTACCACCGTATCAAACGGGGCTTTGCTGGCTTCTGAACCATGAAGGCAGAACACCATGTCACGGATCGCCTTGGCCAGTCCCTGCTGGAAGCGTCCGGCGATGACAGAGACCGGGGTTTGCTGTCGCAGGTCTTCCAGAAGGGAGACCCACATTGGTGTCGGGTCCAGACGGAACAGGCCATCCTTAGAAACTTCGATCGCAAAGGGATAAGGAGCAGCGGCGACGGCCACGGCTTCCAGTTCCATGGCCCCCTGCCCTTCAAACAACGCCTGATCGGCACAGATCCCGACAGCCGCAGCGACGGCATCAAACAATCGTCCACAGGAACTGGCGAGAGGAACGTTCAATCCGCGTTCCAGCATCCGTTCGATGGTCGCCAATGGCTTTGCCGCAAGGTATTTTCCCAGCGGTAAATCGGCGAGTTGATCATTTAAACCAGCAACCCCAAACGCGGCGACAAGATGGGCGTATGTATTGCGCCACGGCTCGCGAATCGCCTGAGCCCCCCCTGGCATAGCGATCGGCTTGAACGTACCGAGCCGCTGAAAATCGCAGTAATCGGCCAGGAAAAACTCGGCTCCCCAGATCGTTCGATCATCCCCCAGCCCGACTCCATCCAGCGCAATTCCGAGAACCGGTGGCGCCTGCCGAGAGACCCCGTTTTCGACCAGGCAACTGGCGATATGAGCGTGGTGATGCTGCACTTCCACCAACGGTACAGAGGTTTCTGCAGAACGAATTCTCCCCAGCTTGGTTGAGAGATATTCGGGGTGAAGATCGGTCACGAAAAGGTTGGGACGATGATCGTACATTTCTGAATAAAGTCGCAGATTCTTCTGGTAATCCTCAAACGTCGCGACATCTTCGAGATCCCCCTGATGTTGCGACAAAATCGCTGCTCCATCCTTGATCAGACAGAATGTGGACTTCAACTCCGCTCCGAACGCAACAAGATCGGGAGCATCTTCGAAACCTGCGGGCAACGTGATGGCACTCGGAGCATATCCACGAGCACGCCGAATCAAACGAGGTTTTACTGTCACCACCCGAACCACGGAATCATCAATCCGGTTGGCAATTTCGCGATCGTGCATCAACACGGCATCAGCAATCCCTTGCAAACTCGATCGAGCTTCAATCAGATCCGTAATCTGCGGTTCGTTCGAAATGTTGCCGCTGGTCATGACCAGTGGTTGATCGAACTGTTGCAGGATCAGCAGGTGCAGCGGCGTGTACGGAAGCATGAATCCCAGAACATTAAGGCCGGGGGCGATGCCTGCCGGCAACGCGGCATCATCGCGAACGTTCAATAGAACGATAGGAGCTTCGGGGCTTTGCAGCAGTGCGGCTTCTTCCGGAGTGACCTGACAATAGCGGCTGATCGTCTGGATGTCTCGTGCCATCAAGGCGAATGGTTTACCAAATCGTCGCTTGCGATTTCGCAGCGCCATCACGGCAGTTGAGTTCGTCGCATCACAGGCCAGATGGAAACCACCAAGTCCACGAATGGCAATCACCTGCCCGTCGCGCAGCAACTGAATTGTCGCGTTGAGCGCGGCACTCCCTCGCCGTAAAGGTTCTGACACATCACTCCAGGATTCCAGCCAGATGGAAGGTCCGCAGGTCGGACAGGCGATCGGCTGGGCATGAAATCGCCGATCAGCAGGGTTTTCATACTCGTTACGACAGTCGTCACACATTGGAAATGGTGCCATTGTCGTATTCGGGCGATCATAAGGAATCGCCGTGACAATGGAGAACCGTGGTCCGCAATGTGTGCAATTGGCGAAGGGGTATTGAAACCGGCGATCATCACTGTCGAAGAGTTCGGACCGACAGGCAGGACAGACGGCGGCGTCAGGTGTCACTCGAGTCCGATTCTCACCGGGCCGACTTTCGACGATACGGAAACTGGAATACTCGATCGTTTCAGGCAGGAAACGCGTCTGAATCTCTTCGATGTGGGACAGAGGGGGGGCTTCAGACTGTAACCGGGAAAGGAAGTTTGCGATTCCGATTCTGGTGGCAGTGATGCGGATCATGACTCCGAAACCATCGTTGAAGACTTCGCCCGCCAGTCCGTCATCACTCGCCAGTCGCCAGACTGTGGGACGGAATCCGACCCCCTGCACCGTCCCGCGAACACGGATTTCGACGGTCTGACGAATCGGCATCGCGCTGGATTGCTCGCTGGGTGACTTGGTGAACTCTGCGATGGCCATACCACACTTAACCTGCGTGAACGACGGCGGAATCGATGGCTGCTTTCAGCCGACGCCCCACACGAATTCTGGTCTCTTTCAAATTCTCTAACAACGGCACGACACAACGAACCACCTGCACTTCGGACTCGGGTGGTGTATAGACCACTCGATAAATCGGACCGTCGATCACTCGCCGCAAGCATGCGACGACCGCTGCCAATTGTCGATCCAATAAGGCGTGAACTGTCAGATCAGGGATTTCGGACAGCTTGACTTGTCCGTGCGAATCACTGACGCCGCGAATGTGTTGACGGACCAGCTTTGCTTCCTGCAGGGAATCGAGCGGCTGATGCGACATGGGAATCTTCCGCCTGCCATCAAGAAACGCGACTCGGCTTTGTGCCGCTTCCGTGACGGCACGAATCAGGCACCGCTCTCGATTCAGATCGCAGGCCCAGCCCCCGTTGAAAGTACTGCGGGTGGGGTTGTTGTCATCAAACACAAACGCAACAAAGAATGGCATTCCATAGTCATTGGGAATTGTCCGGATTTTGAGTGTCAGACCATGCGTTCTGGCGGTCTCGATGATTTGCTGGACCGAAGCTGGAAGCGTGGATTCATCGACCAGTAGCGATGTCGCCCGAATGCTTTCGAAAGACCAGATATCTCGCTCCAGCAGTTCCAGCAACGATTGAATCGTCGCATCAATGAGCGAATTTCCCGAAGCCAGCCCATTGGTTGAGGCACCAAACAACGACTGGCCGACGGAAGGAGCGGGGCAAAAGACCAATTCGGCGGGAATACACGCCTGATTGCCGCTCTCCAGATCGGTGGCCGATGCCAGCAGCAGCGGTGCATCAAGGACTGCTTCGCGGTGGATCATGGGAACAAAATCCAGAATGGCGTCATCTCGCTCACTGCTGCCAATCACGTCCCGCGCAGTCCCCCATCGAGTCTGGACGCAGCCAACATCCGGCTCTGTGAAATAGTACTCAATCCCCTCCATGAGGGCTCCGATCTGGGCATCGATCGGTCGCAATCCTTTTCCAAACGTCAGCGATTCTCCCAGTGCAGCAGGTCGAACGCTTACAAAAACGGAAACGCCGAAGCTGTCGGTTCCTGTGATGTCACGGACCTCAGTAATTCCCGCCAGAGACATCAGTTGCTGAGCACGCTGCAACGTCGTCTCGGGAGAGCAGCCACGACTCGATACCAGACTTTCAATGACGGATAAACTCCTGCTGGGAAAGTCCCCTCAGCCCACTTCGACCGATTGCCCGAAAACTGCGTGAAACGGGCATCTTGTGATCAGGCCCGTTTCACGCGGTGAATTCTGTCGAGAATCACGCACACACTGCGCTCAAATGGTGCTTCTTATCACAATCGTCTTCGTCGCCATCGTCTTCAGTGCAGTGTGCCCCGAAAGCGATCTGTCCGAATGCGACCTTTTTGCCGTCATCTTCTTCATCGTCGTCTGAGCAATGAGCTCCCATGGCGATGTTACCAGAGCGAAAACTCGGCTTATCGCAGTCGTCGTCATCACCGTAGTCACTGCAGTGAGCTCCAAGCACGCCGAAAGCGATCTTCTTTTCGCTGTCATCGTCGCCATCATCGGAGCAATGTGCCCCTGCGACCACCGGCCGGTTGCCCAGTAATCGAGCGAAGTATTTTGTGGACTTCTGGTCGAAACGGATTGAGACTTTCGTCTGAGACATGAGATTCCCCTGAAAGTTCGAATTGAGGTGAAAGTCGGGGCGAAATGCCCATCAGTGCATAGACGTTTACGAGATTGTCAGGAACGCCAGCGACGGCACAAGTGATACGCTGGTGGCGATCTGGTGGCGATTGAATGAAGCTGCGAAGCTGGGCATGGTCTGTCACTATCTGCTGGCCATGAACGGTTGGCGAAGCTCCCAGGAAATGCCATTACCTGAACCGTTTCCGTGAAATCGAACGAGGGGAAACTTCTGGCATCCGTTCAACCGATTGATTGCATCGTGAAGTCTGACATGCGTGTTGATGTTGCGATTCGTGGGCAGCGGATCAAAGATGTGATGCGGCCACCCTTCTTCCTGAAATGCTGACAGGATCAGCTCCTGGTTCTGAGCTGGAACGCGATAACGTTTGATGACGGTTCCAGCGACTGAAAGCTCACGGCGACTAGAATCCCAATACGGGACATCCGGAGGGATCGTTGATCGGTCGGTCATCCGTGGCCATGACTCGGGTCCTGCGTCCAACGGCTTGTCCAAGGTTTCTGCCAGGTTCACTCCTGCGGGAGTCAGGACCATGCACGTTGCGACATCGATCACAAAACCTTCCGCCCTGCGAAATGCTCGATGAGGCTCGCCATAAACAGAAGTCTCATGGCCGTGTTCCGCAAATCCCTTCGCAATCAGCCATCGAACGTCACTGACAGACATTCCGTTCTGGAACAGACCACTGACGTGCAAGGCGAAGTCCCACGTATTGGCATTTGCATTCTGAGCACATTCGTGGGCTCTCAAGAGAGCTGCGAGACCAGCTTTCATGCCGCGGGCGAGAAATTGCGTCATGTTCGCCGCAGCAGAGTGACTTCGCACTTCAACCATCGTAACAGATCCCCTGATAACACCATGGGACAAATCAATGCGCGATGTTACGTTTCCAAAACCACGTTCAGACCATTCACAGGATTTAAACAGAGCGAATTTCATTTCACTGCTGTCAAATCCGCGAATCAAATCAACATGATTGCCACAAAATTGCATTGAACACAACGAATCGAAACTAAGCAACCCAAGACGAAACACAAGAACACACAATCAATCATCAACGCACATTTAATCAACATACACAAAACAACACAACGAAACACAAAAAACCACACAAGCACCACAACTCAACACAATAGATTTAATTTGAACCACCAATTTGACAAATCAAAACACCTCGCACATAGTAGCAACACATTTCGTCTGGCAAAACCCTAGCCACGGGCGTGGAGAATTCTGCTTCGGAGGCACTCTAAAGCACGCCCGTAATTTCGCCGTTTCCGCAGGTCCCCTCCTCGTTTTCATCGGAAGGAAGATTCATGTGTTCGAAGCTCCGAATGTGCGGTCTATTGGCGTTCACGGTTCTGGCATCGCAGGTTGCGAATGCACAGAATCCATTGCCGCCTGACCCCGAGACAAAATGCACCCTGACGCCAGCGCAGTTCGCCTCCTGGTTCGCAAGCGGGAAAGTGACACCGAATGGAATTGTGAAGCCTGCCGACAGCTTGAACTTCAAGGCGAACTCGCTCTGCAGTTTCTATCAATGGTCAACTCAGATGTTCCTTTGGCTGAATTCGCCAGCTTCCGGTACTGGTGGTCGAGTTTTTGACTCACCAATTTTCTATGACGTTGAAGCTGTCGGCGGAAATTTTGTTCTGGTTCCAAATACTGTCGGCCGTATCCGAACTCTTGGTGTTCGGTCCGCGCAAGTCGGTTCGAGTGGAAAGCAGCTCGCCGTGAATGCCGCAGGCGTGGTTTCAGATGTTGAAACCGGTCAGGCGGGTGGTAGCGGGACGCTTCTGTCGCAGAACGGCTCTCTGGTTTACTACTCGATTCACGTCAATGACGTGTTTGCCTATATGGCAACCGGCATAAAATCTACTCCTCCGCAAATCAATCTGACGGGATTTCCGACAACGGCTGCCGACTTGAAGCAGATTACGGACTACGCCAGTAAGCAATTGCACAAGCCGGTCTTTGACCCAATGGCATTGGCGATGGAATTAAAGATTTCCTGGGTCGATGCAGCGACGGTCCCCAACCTGCAAGACTACATCACGATGACCGCTCTCGTCCCAACCTATGATTTTAGTGTTCCTCCCGTGAACGGGGTCTGGCCGACAGGGCCGGTTCAACAAAAACTGCTGGCCATGGTAGGCATGCACGTTGTTGGCTCTGTCGCCGGGCATCCTGAAATGATCTGGGCCACGTTTGAGCACGTGAACAACGCTCCAAACGGTCCATATTCCTATCGAAACAAGGCTGGAACTGTTGTCAATGTGCCATTGAATCCTCAGGGAAAGTGGCTGTTCAGCAACGGAACCGCGAATCCATTTAACGTTGAAAACCTGAAGACAGTGACGTCACCCGTGGCTGGGATTCAACAGGTTAACAGCTCTGGTGCGAAGCCAGTTGCCAGCAATACCATTCGTAGTTTCGCCTGGGGTGGTGCACCGGGGAATGCGGGTGTCGAAAACAACACCGAAATCATATCGCTCAACAACGCCGTGATTGGCATGCTTGGCAATGATGTACGCAAAAATTATGCACACGTTGGGTCCGTCTGGACAGGGGGACAGATTCCACCAACCGGAGCGAGCGGAGGGGCAGCACCTGTTCCGATTCCAGGTCCCGCACAATCGATTGGTTCCGTGTTGCTTTCGAACGCAACGATGGAAACCTACCATCAGGTTATTGTGAACCCTCCGACTTATACTCCAGCCACAGGTTTCAACTGCTTCAGCTGTCACAATACTGGCACCAGCACCGCCAGCAGTGCCAATCTGTCGCAGTTGAGCCACATCTGGAAAACTCTGCAGCCGTTGAATGCAAATTCGAAGACACCGAAATGAGTCGGATCGAATTCGTCGCGATGAACTGAATGGAGGGGCAGGCAACTGCCCCTCTTTTGTTTCGTGATCGAAGCAGGTGGCAAGATCGCAAACGCCACAGGGGCGTTTTCCATAAAGGCCTGCGTCTCAAGGGACTGCCTCGAAAAACTTCTCGCGGCACGACCCTTACCCTGAGGCATTCCAGTGGTTACACTATTCCAGTCGGGACATCGGTGCGACTGACAATCGTTGGTCCACTGATCTGCGCGGCGAAACCGTGCAGGACAGCCAGCGCCGTCAAATGAGTCGGGGGCTCTTACAGCCCCCGTTTTTCTGCGCGGGCTCCCAGCCAGTTGTTTCATCAAAAGAGAGTGCATCGTGACTGTCACGTCTGTCGTTGGTTTGCAGTGGGGGGATGAGGCCAAGGGAAAGATCGTCGATATCCTCACCGACTCCCATCAGGTCGTCGTCCGGTACCAGGGTGGCAACAATGCCGGCCATACCGTGAAATTCGACGGCGAAACATACAAACTGTCATTGCTACCTACCGGAATTCTGCGTCCGGGGGTGAAGGCAGTGATCGGGAACGGTCTGGTCGTCAATCCCGAAGCCCTGCTCAAGGAAATCAAATCACTCACCGATCGTGGTCTTCCCATCAGTGGTGACAACCTGATGGTCAGCGATCGTGCTCACGTGATCCTGCCGTACCATATCATCGAAGACGCGGTCTACGAAAAGCGACGCGGAGAGCAGGCGATTGGGACCACCGGTCGCGGCATTGGGACCTGCTATCGCGACAAGGCCTTGCGATCACACGCGATCCGGATTGGGGATCTGTACCATCCGGAATCGTTCCGATCACGACTCAAAGAGATTGTCGCTGCGAAAAACCTGATGCTGAAGGCACTCGACCCGAGCGTCGAAGATCTGGATGCCGATGCCATCTTCGCTTCGTACAGCGGTTACGCGGAACAGATCAAGCCGTTTGTCGCCGACACAACCGCCTGGCTGCACCGGGCCGTTCGCAGTGGCGCAAACATCCTGTTCGAAGGAGCCCAGGGAAGCTTGCTGGACGTGGATCATGGGACATTCCCCTACGTCACCAGTTCCAATAGTTCCTCGGCAGGAATTCACAGCGGCAGCGGTGTGCCTGAACGCGCAATCGATCGGATGATCGGTATCGTCAAAGCCTACACAACTCGCGTCGGTGGCGGCCCCTTCCCTACCGAACTGTTGAATGCGACCGGCCAACACATTCGCGATGTCGGCCATGAATATGGAACCGTCACCGGTCGACCTCGCCGCTGTGGATGGCTGGACGGCGTGGCGACCGCCTATGGCGCCCGGATTTGCGGTGTCGATGAGATCGCCGTCATGCTGCTGGACGTGCTGTCTCAACTGGACGAAGTCTGCATCTGCGAAGCGTACGAGATTCGTGGTGAGCGGACGACCGACTTCCCGGCACACGTCGAAGACCTGGAAGTCGCCAAGCCGATCCTGCGCCGTATTCCCGGTTGGAAACAGGACATCACGGGAGCTCGCAAGCTGAGCGATCTCCCTTCCGGTGCCCGCTACTATGTTGATTCGGTCAGTGAATTGATGGGTTTGCCAGTGAAGTTCATCAGCATTGGGCCCGATCGAGCCCAGACGATCCTGCTGTAACGTCGCTGCAGTATGAATGGAGATCTGCGATGACTTGGATCCAGACCATTCCAAAATCACAGGCTGGCCCGGAATACCGGGCCGCCCTGGATGCCCAGCATGCCTGGTATCCACGCGAATACGAGGCGGATGTTGCCGGGTTGCCAAGTGCCGATGGGGACGGAATTGTGGCGTCACACAGCCTGATTCCCAATGCCCTGCATCACGCCTTCGCGACGTTTGGAGCACTGATGGACCCGAAGCTGCCGCTCGATCGGCGGCAGCATGAAATCATTGCAACGGTCGTGTCTCAGCAGAACTGCACTCGCTATTGCAGCGTCTCCCACCGCGAATTTCTCCGCCGGGCCACTGGCGACGATGCCTTGGTTCAGGCAATCCAGCATGATCTGAAGTCAGCCGTATTCAGCGAGTCTGCTCAGGCCATCATCGATTATGCGATCAAGATCACACAAGACGCGACATCAGTCGGCCCCGAAGACCATGCCCGCTTACGGGCCGTTGGTTTCAACGATCAGGGAATTCTACAGATCACCCTGATTGCAGCCTGGTTCAATTACATCAACCGCGTCGCCGATTCCCTGGGTGTCGGCCGGGAGTGATCTGATTTCGGCGCGCCGGCTGAATGGCTAACCCAGACCGAGCTAGAGCGCGTCGCACTTCCGTGTCGCGTCGAAACATGGGTTAGACGCTGTAGCTTGATGCTCGCAGGACGCCAAACTTAAGTGAGATGCGCTCTAATTGTTTGCCGCAATCGAAGCGGTACGTGTGGCAAGATTCGCGAAAACTTCCTGCATCTGGCGCGAGTGAATCCCCGCCAGGGATACAAACCGGCTGATGATGGCAACCAGCCATCCGCGCGCGTTCACATTCATTTCATAGCTTACGCGAGTTCCGACACCGGAAGGTTCCAGCCGCCACTCCCCCTCCCCTTCAATGATCCCTCCGAAGTATTTCATTCGAATTCGCTGTCCGGGTGTCACCTCGGCCACGCGACATCGGAATGGGATGGCACCCGGTGGGCAAATCTCAACCTCAGTTCCAATCAGCGCCGGTTCAACGGTCAATACCCGGACGCGAATTTTCCGGGGCCACCACTGGGGGTACGAGGCGAAATCAGAAACAACTCGCCAGACGAACTCCGGTGACGACGGAATCACAACCTCATCGCATGCTTGAATCGGTGTCATACTCTTCCATCGTCAATGAAAGCAGACCAGACGCGACCAGATTCCGCAGCCAGTCACCACTTCACGTTTCCCAGGATGAAAACCAGTCGCAGAGATCGCGGTCGCAAAAACACAATCACGAACGTGTCGACATCATGCATCAACGTAAAGAAGCCCGATGAACGCCCCCGGCACACCTGACCTCGCCAGCTCAAGGCATTCCGTCCGCGGCTCAAATCTTGCTTTCCGGCCCATTAAAGCGAAGATGCACGACCAGATTTCTCAAGTCGTGCACCATGATTTCATCAGATTGCAGCACCAAAGTCTCGCCAGAGTGTTTGGACGATTACTTTTTGGCTTTCTTTTCAGCAGCATCGGCTTTGGCCTGAGCAGCAGCTTCGGCAGCGCGCACTTCCAAATTGATCATCGGGCTGAACCGACGAACCTTGGCAGCGATCAACTGCTTGTCGCTCTGGCTGGTAGCCTTGCGGAATCGGCCTTCGAGCTTCTTCAGCTTCACTTTATGCTTGCGGCGGCGTTCTTTTTCGCGATCTCGTTCTGTGCGCGGCATAGTAGACTGTTCTCTCCGAAACGAATCGACGGCTGCTGACCGTCAGTGAATCCTCTGGGTCGCAAATCCTTACGGCAGGCTACCGCAGCTTCTTGTGACAGGTTTTGCAACGTACCCGCATACGAACAATCTTGTTGCATTTGGGGCAACGCTTTGTCTTGCGTTCAATTTTAAGTTTAGTCCGCGGACGGATTGGCATCTTAGATCCCTCAATCCCCGTTCAAGCACTCGTAACACCTGATCCGGGAAATTCTCCAAAAACACAAACGAGCGGGGAAGTTTAGCCGGGGTGACTCGGACACGCAAGTCAATGCCCCTTCCGGCACTCAGTTTTCCCGAGCGAGTCCATTGATACCAAAAAGCTGAAGCGTGCGAAACTGTTTCCAGAAAACGAGTTCGATAATCCTGTAGAGCCGAACCCGCTCACTCAATGATTTGTAAGACCTGATGAACCAATGAGTTGTGGCTGCAGGCCACCACTATTGAGGAGCGTTCGAAGCCTTGCGCGTAATCCCTCTTCGTGGGCTGAAAGCCAAAGCAAAGGGCTTCAGCCCTGTGGAATCGGTCGCGAATTGAAATGCGACCTGAAGGGTCGCAAGTGATCATCGAATTCGGCGACGCAGCCCTGGCGACGGTATTGGCAACGCGACTCCAGAGGTAAGAGCTTGGGAACACTGACTCACGCTGATCATGAACCAGGGAAAAATGCCCCCAGAATCATGCGGCAACCCTGCGTTGTTTTGGTGGTCGCATGAAGTCTACGTGCCTATAACGTAACGCCAATCACCGAACAGCAGGAATTCTCGCTATGCCAACTATCGCCCGTCACAAATCTCGTCCCGGAACCTATGTTCTGACTGACGAACTCTGGCTTCCCCGGCCGGTCGATGAAGTTTTTTCGTTTTTCGCAGATGCGTATCGCCTCGAAGAGATTACGCCACCGTGGCTGCACTTCCACGTGAAGACTCCCAAACCTGTTCCCATGTTCCCAGGCTCGCTGATCGACTACCGCTTGCGACTTCATGGAATCCCGATTCGATGGCGAACGGAAATCAGCGAATGGGAACCACCTTTGCGATTCGTTGATAGGCAGCTGATCGGCCCCTACCGATTGTGGGAACATCTGCACACGTTCGAAGAAAAGGATGGCGGTACGCTCGTTCGTGACCGGGTCCACTATGCTGTCCCTGGTGGCAGCCTGGTTCACTGGTTGTTCGTTCAGCCGGACCTGCTACGGATTTTCGCTTATCGGCGCCAGAAAATGATCGAGTTCCTCGGTCAGCGAGAACTCCCCGCCTTCACGCAATGACACACAACAAACACAACCTTTTACCAGAAAATCACTTACGCCACCACAGCAGCGAGCAGCCGCAGCTCGCGCCCGACTTACGCCGACCTCAGCAAGTTCGCGTTTCAGTTGCATTCGGCCAGCAACGGACCCGCCAGTTCCTTCAGGAAAAAGAGGCGCCCGGGTTGAGTCGGCATAAAGGTTGACGGAATCCAAGGTGTTGGTTCGTGGCGCAAGGTCATCCAGAGTGAAAGCCCCTGCCACATCATGCCTCGCCCGAACGTTCCGTCCGCTCCGCCAATGATCTTATCGCAGCCCAGAAACAGCCCGGGGCCGATTGTGTTCGCGAAGGCTGGAACGTGAGTTGTGCGGCTCTTGAAACTTGTCAATGCGTTCTGCTCGATCGTCAATGGGTGAAGACGCGCCCCCAGGCGGTGCGTTTGCTTCTTCCACTCGTTGACCGAATCAAACTCGGCTGCAAAATGAGGTTCCCAGAACGCGATATGACAGACTCGTCCTATCCCGAAAATCGTCGTCAGTTTCGCCCTCTTACTCCGCAGTTCGCCGATTTTTTCGCTGTAAGTTGGCAGCAGCTTCTTCGTCGCAAAATTGCGTTGTTTTTTCGGGACAGTCAGTTTCCCCAGTGGACCGTAAAACGCCTGTTCCATCGCATATTGAAACGAGCCCGTATTCGTCGATGGCAGCGTATTTCCATCCTTGTCGGACCATTCATCCATGTTAAAGCCATGGACATGCTCACAGGAAACGTTCCATTCCGTCAGAAAATAGACGGCCCAGCGATACATCCCCATCGGGCCAACGGGCAGGATCAGCGCCGCCGCTTCGCCCGCGTCCCGAGCCTGCTTGATGGTCAGGGCGATTTCATGGCCAAGCATCATGTCGAAATCGGCCAGGCTGCCGCAGGGGATCGGCTGGAAGTTCTTGTGCCACCCTTTCTGCCGGTTTGTGATCGTCGCTTGATCAGGATCGACGCAGGCATCAATTTTCGCCAGATCCCAGCCAGCGGGAAAGAAATTTTCCATCAATGAACCGGGCAGCGTGGTCAGCAGATCCATCAGCGATTCCTCGAGTCGGGGGGTTGTCATCTTCGCGTCGCTTGAGCGGAAAGCATCTTACCGTGGCGTGTGAAGGCTGTCAGCAGTCAGCGATCAGCCATCAATGTAGGGTGGAGTCAATGTTACCCACATTTTTTACTCTCTGGAGTCGATTGAGTTGCGGGCGCGCTGGCTGTT
>CAZSTW010000044.1:0-20715 GCA_964609845.1 uncultured Planctomycetaceae bacterium
TGGAAGAAGGGGACGTTGTCAAGCGAGGGCAATTGCTGATCCAGCTTGAACCATTTAAATTACAGGAATTGCTCGCTCAAGCCAGGTCTCAGCTGGCTCAAGCGAAAGCAGTTCACGAGAAGGTCAGGACCGGCTTCCGCGTGGAGGAGATTGCACAAGCACGAGCACACTTTGAACAGTTGTCTGCGACCGTCGAACGACTGGTGAATGGCCCACGGGTTGAAGATATTGCTGCGGCGCAGGCTCAGTTTGAACTGGCTGACTCAGAACTCGCCCTCGCCAAGTTAAAACACCGGCGTGTGGAAGAACTGTTCGGCAAGAAGGCAACCACTCAGGAAGAGATGGACCAGGCGAATACTGAATTGCGCGTTGCCCGATCAACTGCGGACGCACAGCGGGAATTGCTTGCCAAGTTGAAGAACGGAACGCGGCCTGAAGAACTTGCGGAAGCTCGGGCTCAGATGGAAGAAGCCAGGCAGTTATGGACGCTGAAGAAGAACGGGTCGCGGACCGAGGAGATTGCTGAGGCGGAAGCGGCAGTTAAGACTGCGGAGGCCGGCATGCGGGCCATTGAGCGGCAGATTGAAGAACTTGGAGTGAAAGCCCCGATTGACGGTGCCATCGAAGCGATTGATCTGCAACCCGGGGATCTGGTTGGTGCGAATGCCCCTGTCATTTCGGTGATGGACCTGTCGCAACTTTGGGTGCGAGCCTATCTCCCCGAGAACAAGCTGGCAGTCAAGATTGGAGACCCGGTCGAAGTGGCGGTAGACAGTTACCCGGGGGAACGGTTTGCGGGGCGAATAACGTTCGTTTCTCGACAGGCGGAGTTTACGCCCGGAAACGTGCAGACGCCTGAAGAACGATCGAAGCAGGTCTTTCGCATCAAGGTGATGCTGGAGGCTGGTCGCGACCGTTTGCGTCCTGGCATGGCAGCAGACGTCTGGTTCCCCGGAAGGTAACGGAGATGACATTGATGGCCGCACCCGTCATCGACGTGAAACAATTGACTCGCAGTTTCGGCGAATTGACGGCGGTCAGTGATGTCAGCTTTCAAGTCCAGCGCGGGGCGATCTTTGGTCTGCTGGGGCCCAACGGTAGCGGAAAATCGACGATCATTCGGATGCTGTGTGGAGTCCTCGAACCTTCGTCGGGATCGGCTACAGTGCTAGGCCATGATGTGCGGCACGAAGCCGAAGCGATCAAACGCCGCATCGGCTACATGTCACAGAAATTCAGCCTGTACGGCGATCTGAGTGTCCAGGAAAACATTGACTTTTACGGCAGAATCTACGGTCTTTCGGCAGAGCGACTGGCGGAGCGATCGCAAGCCGTGCAGGAACTGACGGGAATTGGCGACCGGATCGATCAACTGGCTTCAACGCTTTCTGGTGGCTGGAAGCAGCGGCTGGCACTCGCCTGCGCACTGATTCACGAGCCCGATGTTCTGTTTCTCGACGAACCGACGGCGGGGATCGACCCGGTTGCCCGACGCGATCTCTGGGATCTGTTGTTTGAATTGTCGGGACGCGGTGTCACGTTATTTGTGACCACGCATTACATGGACGAAGCCGAACGATGTACTGATGTCGGTTACATCTACATGTCGAAGTTGATCGTAGGTGGAAAGCCTGCCGAGCTGAAACTACTCCCAACCGTCACGCCGCCGGGGACGCGGCGTTTTGAACTGGAACTCGATTCACCAACGTCCATCCTGACTCAGTTGCGGCATCTCGATGGCGTCGAAGATGCAACTTTATTCGGTCAGACCATTCATGTTCTGGCTGCCGAGCGCCTGGGGCAGTCACAACTGCTGGATGCACTGCAACTCAGCCCGGATACAGTCCGGTTTCGAGACATTGAGCCGACCCTTGAAGATGTGTTTGTGACATTGACACGGGCTGCGGAAGACGCCGCGCATCACCACGGCAAGGGGACAGAGGTCGAACCCGTAGCTGTGCCGCTGACAAATACTGTACCTGCGGACGGGGTGTCAGACGTTGAACGGAGAGCATCGAACGAACGGCCTGTTGCGAGTGCTTCGCCAGCACAATCTCGACCGCCAGTGAACACTGAATCGCGCTGGCGACTGACTCGGGGTTTTGTTGCGATGCTGTTGAAAGAGTTTTCGCACATCCGCCGTGAACCCGCGACGATCTTTTTCATGCTGGTCGTCCCAGTCATGCAGACGGTGATCTTCGGGTACGCGATTCAGCAGGAAATCGAGCACATTCCGACTGTCGTGTATGACTTGGATGGCCGTCAGCAGGCGAACGAACTGATTGACAACTTCCGAAATACACGATCGTTTGAAATCGTGAATTTCGTCTATGATGATGAATCGTTCCGCCGGGCACTGGTTTCAGGTCGGGCAAAGGTCGGGATCCGGATTCCGCCGGACTATTCCGATCGCTTGTTACGCGGAAAGCAGGTGGCTGTTCAGGTCCTGATTGATGGCAGCGACTCGCAGGTCGCCAATACCGCTCTGCATGCGGCCCAACTGCTGGGGGTTTCGCTATCGCTGAAGATCACGCGACCATTTGCAGAATCGCTAGCGGCTGTCCCGTCACGTGACTCAACAGGCCATGCCGTGATGCCGATCGAAATGCGACCGAGACTGCTGTATAACCCTGACCTGGAAAGTTCTCACTTCTTCGTGCCGGGGCTGGTGGGGATCATCCTGCAACTTGTCACCTTGTTTCTGACGTCGTTTGCAATTGTCCGGGAGCGTGAGCTGGGAACACTCGAACAACTCTTTGTCACCCCCGTCGGGCGTCTGGGACTCTTGCTCGGTAAACTCGTTCCTTATGCTTGCATCGGAACTCTGGAGACACTGATTGTCCTGACGGTCATGGTCTATCTGTTTGGGGTACCAATTCACGGCAGCTTGTTGCTGCTGATGGCACTGTCATCACTGTTCATTGTTTGTGCATTAGGGTTGGGTTTGCTGGTGTCGACGGTTGCAAGAACCCAACTGCAGGCGATGCAGTTCGCGTTTCTGCTGATGCTGCCGACGGTCCTGTTGTCGGGCTTCATGTTTCCACGCAGTGAAATGCCGTTCCCGATTTATGTAGTCTCATTCGCCATCCCGGCGACCTATTTCCTGGAAATCCTGCGTGGCATCATTCTGCGTGGTGCAGATCTGTTCGATCTGGTTCCCCAGGTCATCGGACTGGTGCTCTGCTGCTTTGCCGTACTGTCAATCAGCCTGGCGCGCTTCCGTAAGCAACTGACATAGTTGCAACGACCCTTCTGAATGGCCAGCGTCTGGTACACGATTTTCGTCGAACGAATGGAGTGTCCGACGATGATCTGCTTTGACTGGCAGAGAGCGCATCTCATTTAAGTGTGGCGTTCTGCGGCTTCTGACCCATGCGACACGGAAGTGCGACCCGCACTAGAATTCAGAACTGGGTTCACTTCCAACTGCAGGACTGTTGCCCAGAGCGAGTCTCTTCGCTGGATGGATTCGAATTGTTCATACGGGTTCATGGTGCCCTGGCACATCGCTTGGAGGTACCACGCGGGGGAACGGAGTTCCTGAATCAGGAGATTTGTCTTTCATATCTGAATCGCGGAGTCCTTTGCCGCACTTATTTCAGCCGATGTTCGTGCCGGCATGTTGCGTTTAGTGCACACAGGGACATTTTACTCGCTGCGGGGGGACTGAACGCAACTGGATTTGGCACAGCCTGAAAACTTCTGGCTGGATCGTTTGATTTTCCCGGTAAAAGTGCCCGCTGGTAAGTTTTCTGTACGTAATGTCGGATCGGCGGTGTCCTGAAGGTGCAACATTTCATGGACTGCCACCAGCGGCGGAATCCGTTATGATCACTTCCCAATATTCTCGGATGATCACCTTGCGGAGAGAAACCTGATGCACCGACGACTTTGCTTTCCAATAATCTGTTTCGCGCTGTTGCTGTTGCCCCTGAAGTCGTTTTCGGCAGAACCTGTTTCGAAAGGTCTGTTCGGACGAAAGAATCTCGTCGCGTGGTGTATTGTTCCTTTTGACTCGAAGAAACGCGGGCCCGAAGAACGAGCCGCCATGTTGGAAAAGCTGGGGTTTTCGCATTTTGCGTATGACTATCGCGCAGAACACATTCCGACGTTTGATGCCGAGATCGAAGCATTGAAACGGCATCACGTGGAATTGTCAGCCTGGTGGTTTCCAACCTCACTGAATGACGAAGCGAAGATGACCCTGGCAATCTTTGCGAAGCACAAAGTGACTCCGCAATTGTGGGTCACAGGTGGCGGGGGACCGACAAAGGACGCGGATGATCAGCGTTCGCGAGTCACTGCCGAAGTAGCGCGCATTCGGCCCATTGCCGAAGCGGCAGCGAAAGTCGGATGTAAGGTTGCCCTGTACAACCACGGAGGATGGTTTGGCGAACCGGAAAATCAGATCGAAATCATTCGCGAATTAAAACTCGATAACGTCGGCATCGTCTACAACCTGCACCACGGTCACGACCATCTGGACCGGTTTGCCGATCTGCTTCAGAAGATGAAGCCGTACCTCTACACGCTCAATCTGAACGGAATGGTCAAAGAGGGAGATCGCAAAGGCCAGAAGATTCTGCAACTTGGTGAGGGGGATCTTGACCTCAAGATCCTGAACATCATTCGCGATAGTGGATACACGGGAACGATTGGGATTCTGGGGCACACTCAGGACGATGCCGAAGAGCGTCTGCAGGACAATCTCGACGGGCTCGACTGGCTCTTACCGCAATTGAATGGCCTGCCAGCAGGGCCGCATCCGAAGATGCGAACTCCGGTTCCCAAGCCTGCGGTACCAGCACCCGCTGCTGTAAAGTCGAACAAACCTGTCGTGGAAGGGAAGTTCGGCCAGGCGCTCGATGGCCGGGCTGGCGGAGCATTCGTCGCCGGACGCGAAGACTTCCACAAGTTCCCGATCACTGTCGAATGCTGGACAAAGCTGGCAGACAAATCTTCCTACAATATTCTCGTTTCTCATCAGCTGAAGTCGTCGGGAACGCATTGGGAAATCTTCTCGATGGCGGGGAACGGACAATTCACTGCCTACCTTCCCGGATTCGCACCCGACCACTGCAACTCTTCTGCAATGATCTGCGACGACAAATGGCACCACGTTGCCATGATTCTGGAACTCGAACGAGTTCGTCTGTACGTGGATGGCAAGTTGGCTGCCGATCAACCACACAAACGTAACAATCGGGCAACAGAAGCGGGTGGTCTTGCGATTGCAAGCCTGGTTGATCGCGCCATCGGATGCAGCGGCCTTGTTGATGAAGTTCGAATCTCTCGTGGTGCCCGGTCAATCACTGCTGCTCCAGACAGGCCCTGGACATCCGATGAGTCTACGATCGGGCTCTGGCATCTGGATGAACTGATCGAGCAGAAGCGGTTTGAAGACGCGGCTCCCTTGAAAAATGCCGCATTGCTGGGGGATGGGGGCGTTGCCAATCCTGGTCCAGCAAAAAGTACGGCATCGACGAACAAGATAGAGGGGCATTGGGGCGAAGACGCGATCGGGTTTCGCTGGACCGAAGCCGATTCTCGCGATGACCGTGTTGGCAAAGTTGACGGCGGAACGTTCTTCAGCGGATCTGTCACCGGGGCTGGTGGGCCAGTGTATAAGGGAATCGTAGTCCGCCTGGGCGATCAGCGCGAGGCCTCGATCCTGTACGACACGGAACTCTTGCGCGTCGCTGCAGGCTGGAATGGGTTCCTCAAGTTTGACCCGGCTCGATTTGGTGTCATCGTTCCGCCGAGAATCGACGGCACAGTACTGTTTTCGACGCCGCGATTTCCTGGCGTTTCTCTTCAGGAACAATTCTCAAACTTTCGCGAGGCGAATCCTTATGGCCCGTTACCCAGGTCGGTGGCACACTATGAAGGTCTGTTTCGGCAGGGAAAGCGAGTTGTGCTGAAGTATTCAGTCGGAATAGTTTCGGCGGAATCAAGTGGCAACTCGGCGAGTACGATGATTCTGGAGTCTCCCTGGCTGGAACAGCGGGCCGATGTCAAAGCGATCACACGAACGTTGCGAGTCGATCCATCGCCCGTTCCGATCCGCCTGATGGTTGCAGACGCTTCAGCAAAGGTGAGACTGCATCCTCAATCAGAGTCTGCCAGCCTGGTCGAACAAGCAGGGATTGGCCGAGTCCTCGTGATTGCCCCTCATGCCAAGCCTGTCGTCATCAAGCTGTTGTCAGGGTCTGCCGACACGAACGAAGCCGCCTTCGAACAACTCGTCGCTGCTTCGCCCGCGCCGGAAGATTTGCTGGCATTGAGTCAACCAGGGGGACGTCTCTGGGGGGAGCCACTTGTGACCAAAGGGGAACTCGCGAAGCCTGATCCAGCAGCCGATGCGGCTCAGTTTCCGTATGTTGTCGACACAATCACCTTGCCATTTGAAAATCGATTCAACGCACTGTTCTTTTGCGGTGGTCACGACTTCTTCACAGATGGTCGCGCGGCCGTCTGCAATTTGCATGGCGACGTCTGGTTGGTCGACGGGATTGACGCAAAGCTCGAACGCATCACATGGAGGCGGTTCGCCACAGGCCTTTTTCAACCACTTGGTTTGAAGATTGTTGATGACATCGTCTATGTCGTCGGCCGGGACCAGATCACTCGTCTGCGAGATCTGAATGACGATGGCGAAGCCGATGTCTACGAGAACTTCAACAACGATGCCCATGTCACACTCAATGGCCACGAGTACGTAACGTGCCTGGAGACCGATCGCGCTGGGAATTTTTATTATGTCAAAGGGAACTGCAATTCGCAGACGCCGCATGACGGAAGCGTGTTGCGAGTCTCCCGAGATGGTTCAAAACTTGACGTCTTCGCCACGGGGTTTCGGAATTCAAATGGAATCGGGATGGGGCCCAATGATGAACTGTCTGTGGCTCCTCAAGAGGGGGAATGGACTCCCGCGTCGGCGGTCTTTCTGGTTCGTGAAGGGGGCTTTTACGGCGGAATGATGTCGCACCATCGCAAGGTTGCGCCGACGGATTTTGAGCGGCCGCTGGTCTGGTTTCCGAGACTTGCGGATAACAGTTCCGGGGGACAGGTCTGGACCAGCAGCGACCGCTGGGGACCGCTTTCCAATCAGTTGCTCCATCTTTCGTACGGGCAGTGTCGACTGCGGCTGGTCTTACGCGATTCAGGACCAGTACCCCCAATGGCTGTGAACGGCGCCTCGATGGAACTCCCTTTGCGATTTCTGTCGGGAATCCATCGGGGTCGCATGAATCCGCGCGATGGTCAACTCTATCTGACGGGACTCAAAGGCTGGACGACCAGTGCCGTTCACGATGGTTGCTTTCAGCGAGTTCGCTACATGGGCAAGCCGGCCTGTGTCCCGATTGCGATGAAAGGTTATCAAAACGGAGTATCGCTTACATTTACCAGCGAACTCGACCCTGAAGCCGCAGAGGAAACGTCCAACTATCAACTGGAGGGATGGAATTACAAGTGGTCGGCCGCGTACGGATCACCTGAGTTCAAGCCGTCGGCACCGGGACAGATCGGTCGTGATGAACGGGAAATCAAATCGGCGACATTGTTGAAAGATCGCAAGACAGTGTTTCTGGAACTGGCTGACATGGTTCCAATCGATCAGTTATCGGTCGGATATACGCTGCTGACAAGTTCAAACCGCCCGATCGAACAAACCGTTGTGATGACTTTCAACGCGATCTCGAGGGAGTCGTTTCGCGAGGAGGAATTGCATCGGCGATCCGTAGATCCCGAGCGAGCTCGATTGCTGGCGTCGCTCGTTCCTGGTGTTCTGCGAAAGCGAGTTGCGAAGGATACGAATGAAGCGGGATCGATTCTGCGCCTCATTGCGTGGAATGAAACTGTCTCGAAGTCAGGTCCCGTCGCAACAAACGTGAGCGGCTGGCTGCGAGTTCCCACAACGGGGACGTATCGGTTCTCGTCACAACCCTGGAAGGATGGAGTCCACATTTCGATCGGGAAGCATGGCAGTTTGAAGTTACCCGCAGTGGGGCTGGAACTTTCCCTGAGCCGAGGTATCCATCCGATTGAGATTCATATTCTGGCGGACGATGGTCAGTTTCGGCTGATGTGGGAAAGTGCTCGTTTTCCACTCGAAACAATCCCTGCCGTCCATTTGCAGCACCTTCCGAAAGCGAATGATCTGTCGTCGCAGAAAGATCTTGGGGCCGTACTGTTCCAGCAATTTCGCTGTGGAAATTGTCATGAGCCGGTACTGGTCGAAGGAATAGCCGGAACCAATGCGGAATTTGATTCTGTGACATTCCTCAATAGTTTGCGATCAGGTCCGCGTCTGGATGGGATTGGCTCGCGTTTGCAATCCACCTGGATTGAAGAATGGATTCGCCATCCACATCATCTGCGCAATGATTCAACCATGCCCGCGGTTCTGGCCGATGACGACGTCGCGACCGCAAGTGACATTGCCGCGTATCTGGCGACGTTCAAGGGGCCGGCAGTGATTGAAGCAAGTTCTGCTCCGGTCGCTGATGCGGCAGCGGGAGCAGATCTGTTCGAACGACTGGGCTGCATTGCCTGTCATTCGGTAAAACGGCCCGATCAGCCTGACGAATGGAATCGCGTCTCGTTGCATTACGTGAATGCAAAGTTTCAGCCGAAAGCACTGCTCGGATACCTGAGAACGCCGCACGCTCATTACCCGAATTCCCGGATGCCAGACTTCCGTCTGGCAGATTCTGAATCATTGGCCTTGATCGCGTTTTTGCGGCGTGAGGCGACAGGAAAACTGGAAACTGCCAGCCCAAATTCAGGAAACGCCGAACGAGGCCGGGTTGCGTTTGAAAAGAATCGTTGTGGCAGTTGTCACACGACAAGGCACGATGGATCACTTACCAAACCAGATGTTCGGGTTGATCTGAGCAAGCTGTCGGGATGTCTGGCAGAAGAGTCCAAACCAAAGCAGAGTTCACCGCGGTTCGCGATGACGCCCGACCAGAGATCTGCAATTTCTGCCTTCGTCAAATTGTTCCAGACAGACACTCCTCAGTGGCATACTGCGAGATCGACCTCGCGCTGGATGACACAGTTGCGGTGCCAGGCATGTCATGTTCGTGATCAGGAACGATCGCAGTGGCCAGAGATCATCGTGGACGAAGGATCGGGACGACAGGCGGAAGCAATTCCCCAGTTGACCTGGGTGGGTGAAAAGCTGCAGGGCCCCTGGATCGAGAAATTCGTGAAAGGGGAGGTGACTCAGAAGCCTCGTCCCTGGTTGACCGCTCGCATGCCCGCCTTTCCTGCTTATGCGGGAATGCTGGCCCACGGACTGTCGGCCGAGCACGGGGTTCCGTTTCAGGAGCAGTTCCCTTCTGATCGACGGGAAGCTGCCGTGGAGCTTGGCCGAAAGCTGACGCTGCGCGACGGGGGACTCGACTGCCGACAATGTCATGGCGTCGGTCGGGAACAACCCCGCAGCGATGCCGCGACACAGATTGCCCTGGGAATCAATTTTGCCCTGACCAAGGAGCGACTGCGACCGGAATTCGCACTCCGGCAATTACTCGATCCACCGCGCTACGACGTTGGTTCCCGGATGCCTCGCTTCGCTCCAGATCTTAAGACGACGTCTGCCAAACAGATTGAAGGGGGAAATGCCATTCGGCAATTTGAATTGCTGAAAGATTACTTGTGGTCCATCAAAGCCGATTGAAACTGGCAATCATACTGGGGCGGCCCGTCGGCAGTTCAGGGCAGTTCGCGGATCAGAATGCTGGAAAATTCGATGGCGTCACCGTGATGCTGTAAGGCAATCGGCCCCTTGGCAGGGACGCCCGGCAGCAGTGCGTTTTCAATGACCAGTTCACCATTCAATCGCACTGTCAGGCGCTCCCCTTTCATCACAATGACAAATCGATTCCATTGACCGATCGGTTTGTCAGCAACTTTTTTGGGAGTGACCCCTGCGCGAACTTCGGAGGATTGTTTGGGATCAGTCCGGTATCCGTAGACTTCGCCGCTCCCCGCAGGACGACACCACATGTTGACCTGGCTCTTGCTGCTCCCTCGCAGGTAGATGCCGCTGTCGCCAGCGTCGTCGACTTCCACTTCGACCGGCTTTCCGTCAGCGCCAACTTCGTCGAGACCTGTGGGAAGAGTCTTAGGCCACTTCTTTTTGGTTGGCTTTCCGGTCCAACGCCAATCGCAGATCATTTCGAAGTCGCCAAATTCCTGTTCGGTCCAGAGATTGGGATCGGCGGCATCACACTTGCCATCGTAAACCAGTCGCCAGTCGGCAGGTTTCCAGTGTGATTTGTGCTGGTCGGTGGCCTTCCATCCCGTCAGGTCGAGACCGTTGTAGAGCGAACGAAACCCGGTTGCGGGGAGTGCAATCTCAGCGGGTTGCGGGTTTGTTGACGGAAGTTCCTTGATCTTGATGTTTCGGAAATGGCACTCAGAGCCTTCCGATTCCAGGCAGAGATAGCCTTTTCGCGGACTGCATTTTGTTCCCCCGCTGACTTCCTTTCCATTCACTTCCAACTTGATCGTGCCGTCATTGCAGGTCACTCGATAATGATTCCATTCTGGCGATGGCTTGCATCGTTTTTCACTGGGCAGGCAGCGACTCCATCCGTTGGGATGCGGACGATCAGGAATCATGGTAGCGCCCCAGATCGGGAAAATGTCACCGTGGCTCGTGTAATTTGCCGTCTCGTGTCCATCGAGGATCTGAACTTCGATTCCCCGGGAAAATGGGCCACCCACGGCGGTGATGGGATCACCCCAGACAAACAGTCCGGCGTTTCCCCCGGCCTTCATATGACGCCATTCCAGCTCAATGACGAAGTTTTCGTACATCTTGTCGGAGCGAAGTGTCCCCGTCGGGACTCCCGTGCTGACAATCAGTCCGTCTTTAATAGAAAACGTCGTCGGGGCAACATTGACCGGTGTCCACCCAGTAAGATCCTTGCCGTTGAACATCGGCACGAATCCCGCATCATCGGCGGCGAACAGAGGTGTGGCAGCGAACAGCAGGCAAGCGGTCATGACGATGCGCATAAAGATTCCTTCTTGCCTGTCAGAGATTGGTCTGTCAGGTTGACGGTTGAGGGACACCATTGATTGTGACATCAGATTCTGTGTCAGAATATCGAATGAACGACTTCACCTCGACTGATCGGAATCGGTCGCCCGTCCGTGTCGTGCATATGAGTTTCTGGTTCGTAGCCAAGGCAATGGAAGATCGTCGCCATCAGGTCACGTGGTTCCACGCGTCCTTCAACGGGATAAGCGGCATCTCGATCCGATGAACCATGTACCACTCCACCACGGACACCTCCACCTGCCAGTGCCATTGAAAAAACATGTCCCCAATGGTCACGTCCAGCATTGCCGTTAAAGCGTGGGGTGCGGCCAAACTCGCCCACCCAGACGACTAATGTCTGGTCCAGCAAGCCGCGCTCAGACAGGTCCATCAGCAAAGCTGAATAGGCCTGATCCATCATTGGCATCAGGAAATCTTTGCAGGCCTGGGAATGGCTGGCATGCGTATCCCATCCCCCTTGATTAGGAAGGTCCTTGATGCGTGTCCAGTTGATGCGGACGATCGATGAACCTGCTTCCACCAGTCGACGGGCCAGCAGCACGCTCTGGGCGTAACGCGATCTCCCATAGCGGTCACGGACAGAATCGGGTTCCTGTGACAGATCAAATGCCTGTCGGGCAGCCGAGCCACTGAGCAGTCCCAGCGCATGATCGCTCTCCTCGACATAGCGGCTGACAGGAAGCGCCTTGATGGAATCTGCGACACGTTGGTTGACTTGTTCCAGCAGACGACGACGTTGGGCGAATCGGGATGTGGAAATCTCTTCGGGGAAGGCCAGATCGGGAATCCGGAAAGTCGGAGCATTCGGATCACAGTTGATCAGCCAGGGATCGTTCTTCCGGCCCAGAAATCCTGCGTCTTGCCCAGGCCAGGGGAAGTTTCCGTCGTTCCAGACATGCTCCGGAAGTACGATTGAGGACGGCAGTCCATTGCGGGCGGGGCGCAACAGTCGGACGATACTGTCGACGCTGGGCCAAAGATTTGGAGCCTTCGCGATGACACTTTCGGCATTCAATGGAACGTGTGACATCCCTGTCAGCATGGCATAGCCACTCGACGAGTGAGCGTTGTCACCCGTATACATCGCCCTCAGAACGGCGATCTTGTCCGTCAGCAGTGCCGTTTTTGGCATCAACTCACAGACATTCAGCCCCGGGGTTGCTGTCGAAATCGGCTGGAATGGTCCGCGAACTTCCAGAGGAGCGTTTGGTTTGGGGTCCCATGTTTCCTGTTGAGCCGGACCACCATTTAACCAGAACAGGATGACGGACTTGGCTTTTCCGAACGCAGCACCGGCCCCCGCCCCCGCCGAGCGGGCTTCTGCAGCACGAGCGGTGGAACTGCGACCGAATTGGTTGAGTGCCAACCCCCCGGCGCTCAGGCCACCCGCCTGAACTAACTCGCGCCGACTGAGCCTCAATCGAGCCAACTCATTGAAATCCACCGCCATTTCGTGAACTCCCACCCAAAACGGCTCTGCCTGAAACAAGTAACATGCATGCACGGACGCTTTTCTGACAATGGCAGCGCAAGGTGTAATCTAGCGTTTCCATTGCTCAAATGCATCAGCAAACTTCAATGTCATTTTGATTTCTGCAAGGGTAGTTACCGCCCGGCCGCCTTGTCAGAAATATCTTTCCGGCACCAGGCACCGTCCCAGCGGATGCACTTAACTGCCTGGTAGGCATGTAGTTTTGCGTCCGCCAGCGTGTCACCCAGAGCGGTCACCCCCAAGACTCGCCCGCCGTGATTGACAATCTGATCCCCTTCCTTTTTTGTTCCGGCGTGAAAGACCTTGGTATCGGGAACAAGAGCAGCTTCTTCCAGACCTCTCAGGGGCTTACCGTTGACATAGTCGCCGGGGTACCCGGCCGATGCCATGACGACGCAGACCGAAGGGCGCGGATCCCATTCGATAGACTCGATCTCTTCCAGTTTCCCTTCCGCCGTCGCGTACATCAGTTGCGCAAGGTCTGATTTCAATCGCATCAGGACGGCCTGAGTTTCTGGATCTCCCAGGCGAACATTGAATTCCAGGACTTTCGGGCCCTGATTGGTCAGCATCAGACCGGCATACAGGCAGCCACGAAACGGTCTCCCTTCCTTTTTCAACTGGTGAACGGTCGGGACCAAAACTTTCTCGACGACCAGATCGATCAGTTCGGGCGTAATCATTGGAGTCGGTGAGTAGGCACCCATGCCACCGGTATTTGGGCCAGTATCTCCGTCATACGCTGCTTTATGGTCCTGGGCGGCTTCGAGCGGGATGATCGTTTGGCCGTCGACAAAGGCGAGCAGACTGACTTCTTCACCTTCCAGACGCTCTTCGATGACGATCCGGGCACTCGCCTCGCCGAATTCCTTCATCAGCAGCATGCGCCGAATGGCATCGCGAGTTTCTTCTTTTGACGAACAGACGACAACCCCTTTTCCCGCGGCCAGTCCATCAGCTTTCACGACAAATCGCTCGGTATGCTCTTTCTCGTCGACGTAGCTGATGGCTTCGGCGGTATTTGTGAAGACACGGAAATCAGCGGTTGGGACATTCGCTCGCTTCATCAGTTCTTTGGCGAAAGTCTTTGAGCCTTCGAGTTCCGCGGCCTTGCGCGTGGGGCCAAAAATGCGAAGATCGGCTTTGAGGAACTCGTCGACGATTCCCGCGACGAGGGGGACTTCTGGACCAACCACCGTCAGGTCAATCTTTTCAGTCTGTGCAAACTTCAGCAGACCGGGGATGTCTGTGGCTTTGATATCCACATTTGTCACATCCAACCCGGTGCCGGCATTTCCCGGTGCACAAAAGACATGGGTGACGAGAGGCGACTGTTTCAGCTTCCAGACGATGGCATGTTCGCGACCGCCGTTTCCAACAACGAGAATCTTCATAACCCGAAACGCATCCTTAGAGAATTTTGCGACCGCAAGGCAATCACAACCATCGATGACTGTCAGCGATAATCGACTCCAGCGATGAAGGTGTCGTAATCGCGATGTCGGATGATACCAGTGTCGCGTGTCTCAGAGTAGGTTGCGGAGTGATCGACCTGTGGAGATCGAATCGCATTTGTCAAAAAGACGGAATTCCCTCGAATTACCGGCTTCTTCGCAGGTTTTTGACGAAGGTAACCCGGCAGAGACGTGAAACTGTTGATCTTTTCAATGGACTCGCCGGAAAGCACCTGCGTACGGTTCCATGTCTGGCATGCGGACCTGGAGCGCATCTCATTTAAGTGTGGCGTCCCGCGGGCATCGAACGACAGCGTCAAACCCATGTTTCGACGCGACACGGAAGTGCGACACGCACTAATTCGATTTCATCGCATTCCAGCGTTTCACGCGAATGGCGTTTGCCGCACGATTGGGGTCGTCGCTGCGAGTCCGCTCCACTGTGCTGCTCGCTTCCTGAAACTTCCCTTGCTGTGCATAACACTCAGCCAGCAGTGCGCGAGCAGCAAAATTCCAGCGACCGTTTCTGTCGTATCGCTTCACATACGTGGAAAGCTGCTCGATTGCGGAATCATAATCTCCCATTTCGTACTTGCAGACGCCCGTCCAGTAGATCGCGTATTCGGCCCCTTGCTGATTCAAAATCGCGAGATTCGGTACGGGCATTTCTTCAACGCCCAGGTGACGGATTCCCAGATAACGCTTCGTCGCATCGTCAAACTTGCCCAGCAATTGATCCGTGCGGATCTTCAGTAATTTCCTTTCAGGAATACCGATTTCTACGTTACCCGTTTTCGGATCCACGTTAATCGGAATCGGAAGATTGAAGGGCATCGTTGCGGCTTCCAGCGCCTGGCCCATCGCTTGCGTCACGGAACGCGTTGCATTGAACTGCTGTGCGGGATATCCCCACAACTTCAATTCTTCCCGTTTCCAGCCGGGTTTAACCTGAGTCACACGGGTCAGCAATCCCGTTCGTGCCCCATCGTCAACCAGGGGATCGTACAGGACACAGACTTCCTCGGAGGGTAGAACCGCTTCCAGATTCTTCATCCGCTGACACCAATAGACCGGTTCGCCGATCACAAAAATCGCGGGATTTTTCAGGGAGTCAACGTCAATGCTGTAAGGTTGGTCAGCTCTCAGGGCCAGCGGTTGCAGCCACTCCGGGTGAGCCGTAATTTCGTCTAACGTGGCTGGAGGTCCTGATTTGCTAAGGTCGGTTGAGGATGGAATTGCAATTCCCAAACGGAGGTCATACAGGAACACACGTTTGTTAAGGATGGCTCCAAACAGCCATGTTTCATTGTCAGCACCTGTCGGGCGGATGACGAGTGAGTCAATTCGGATCTGACGCAGCAAGGTTCCCAGCAACCAGACGCGATCTTCAACCGTGCCGCGTCCGATCAGCAGAAGCTGGTAGATCCCCAGCGGCATGTCCGTTTCATCACTTCCGCGCAGCGACAGATTTCGGACGACATAGTCGACAAGCCCCTGGACATGGGCGATTTCATCTCCTCCGCGAGCCACGACGAATTCTGCGATCGTATGAGTCAACATCGCATCGCGCACATGAATCGCATCGCGTAAGTCGTAGTTTTGAACTTTCAGCCGGGCGGCTTCGTTGTCATCAATCCAACCTGGCGGAACTTCGACGGCAACGGAATCGGAACTGGGCGATACGATCCCTCGCCACGAATTCAACAGGTTGATCGGTTTGTCGGTCGCAGCTGCGATCGTGTAGTTTTCCGGGCGAAGTTGGTGGATCGCGCTTTTCAGCAAGTCTTCGGCCGACGGTTCTCCTGTCACATTCTTGCCGTCCTCACGAGGGGAAGACTTTACCGGACTGCTACGTGGACAGCCCGTCGTTGCCACCAACAGGAGCAGAATGGCGGGTATTCGTAAGTGCTGACAGGTCATGAGGTAATGCTCAATGGCGGGGCGGTGACAGGTGTTGCTGATCCAAGAACCGAAACTGAGAGATCTCCCAAGTCCTAAGCGTACTTTCAATTAGAACGCGAAGGAACCCACACAGACGTGTTCATGCGAACTTTCCGCAGGCTTACGCTGAATGGAATGGAATCGTTGATGCTTTCCGGCATTTCTCCACTTTTCAGCGGAGATTGACGATCGGCAGGCGTCGCTCATTCAAGAGGATTGCTGGTCGCGAAATTCCAGTGCCATGGCACGAAGTCGCACCAGTTGATCGATCAGCTGAGGTAATTCGGCCAGCGGCACCATGTTGGGGCCATCGCTCAGTGCGACGTCAGGGTTGGGGTGGGTTTCGAAAAAGACGCCGTCGCAACCGCAGGCCACAGCGGCTCGCGAAAGAAACGGAACCAGTTCTCGCCGACCGCCCGTTGTCGCTCCGCCCGGCATCTGCACACTGTGCGTAGCATCGAAAATGACGGGGCCTCCGAATCCCTGCATAACGGGAATACAGCGAAAATCGTTCACCAGTCGGCCGTAACCGAACATCGTTCCGCGTTCGGTCAGCAGAACGTTGGGGTTTCCAAACGCTTCGCATTTGCGAACCACGTGAATCATGTCTTCGGGGGCGATGAACTGTGGTTTCTTGACGTTCACCACACCACCATGCCGCCCGGTTGCGGTCGCAACTGCTTCGACGAGGTCCGTCTGGCGCGCCAAAAATGCAGGAACCTGCACAACCTGACAGACCGCCGCAGCAGGTTCCGCCTGACTGGGGTCGTGGACGTCTGTCAGGAGCGGCAGTCCTGTGACTTCGCGAACGCGAGCCAAGATTTCGAGGCCCCGTTCCAGTCCTGGCCCACGAAAACTGTCGACACTGGTTCGATTTGCTTTGTCGAAACTCGATTTGAAAACGATCTGCACATTCCGAGAAGCGGACAGGTCTGCCAGTCGCTTGGCAACCTCCATGACCAATTCTTCACTTTCGATCACGCAGGGGCCAGCCATAAACAGCAACGGCTCATCGCGCCCGCAACGCCACTGTCCAACACTCAACGGATTATTCGGCACAGGTCTGTTCCTTTATGATCCCGGGAATCCATTCACGATCCATCTTAACCACCCGACCAACCGGAAGCCACCACATCACCTGCGACCTCGGTACGGCACCCTGTAGGACGACTGGTGCGAAACCTGACCTGTCTTCGGGTTTAATCAAGCGTTTGGTCTTCCCAATACGGCTCCGGTCAAAAGAGAAACTCCGCGAGCTTGGACATGACTTCAGGAAGTGGTATCTCGGTCCCAATCAGCGGAAGCAACGGAACAATGGCAGAGATAACAATCAGGAGCATCGCTTTTTTGTCAATTGGGATCAGACGCATCTCTTCAATGTGTTCATATGTCGTCGCAAGTGCTGCCAGCGATAATGGGTCGGAACTTCCCAACAGAGGATCCTGATTTCTCGACGGAGGTTGCCGGATCCACTTTTCATCAAACGACCGGTCATGGCCAGCCACGAGTTTCCCGAAATCGAGTAATCCCTCGAACCGGCATCTCGCCAACTGGAATCCGAACCAGAAAACAGGGACGTGAAGCACAAATGTGATCAGCAGCACGTAAATGGACAGATGGTATTTCAGCGTATTGAGTGATTCACCCTTGTGGTAGATCTCGTTGGCAAACCCGACCGAAACCATGATCGTGATGGCAACGACCATCGGCGAAAAACTGGCAATCCCCCAGCCAAGGAAACCAAGGCCTCCGGCATGGTCCGGGTGGGGCGGTGTCAGGTCCAGGTCCAGCTTCGAAACGCGGTACAAGAACCAGCCCCACAGGAACAGCAGGCAGATCGCTCGCAGGAGAAAGAAATACAGGATTGGCAGACTGACGAGCATATGCCACCAACCTGCCGGCGTCATTCCCGCAGAGTGGTTTCCCCAGTATGACGTCCCGTTGGACGGGCCATAAAGGTGAGCGAGGATTGAAGTCGCCATTGAAACGAGGAAATAGACGAGTTCAGCGCCGGTCGAATCGTGGAAGTCTTCAATCCTCGCTCGTGTCGCTTCGAATTTATCGCGTTCCTTCGCGGAAATAATCCCTGATCTCAAAAATTGACGGACCTGCACACCCAGGCCAATGACCAGAAAGGCTTCCGTCAGGTCAAGCAATGGCAGGGCCAGCAGGAATCGTCCATGCACTTCCGCATCGCGCCAGATGGGAATCTTGACCGTTTGTCCGGTCAGATGCCCGGCACTCCATGCCATCAGGACCAGTGGCAGCCAGGTCACCAGGATCAACACGAGCAGTCGCAAGAATCGTCGACTGACCGGGGGGCTCAATAACCCGATGCGACCAGCCAGCCGATTCAACAAGCCGCCATGTGTTCGTACAAATTGAGGGAGATCTTCGGACTGAGATTCCTTTGCCATGCCGCAGTTCTCGCTGTCATGAGATTTCAAGGCAACAGACCGACTTTTGTTTGTCGCCCGTATTCGACACACCTTACGGAGAGTGAATAGAAACGGTCAATTCGGAATGTGTGATTCACAGGTCTGATTGTTCGACCGGTGGCATCATCGGATCTTCGGGATTCGAGGAACGATGGTCGAACTCCCGTTTGTCGCTTGGCCTGTGACCACTCTTACGACTACAGTATCAGCATCAACATTGATCGATCCTTTCTGAAATTGATTCGCGAGGTTCTGGATGCGTACGGTCGTTGCAATTCTGGTGTTGTGTGTCTGCTCCATCGGAGTGGCCGACGAAAACTGGAATCAGTTCCGCGGGCCTCGAGGTGACGGTACCTCGACTGCCGTCGGACTGCCGGTCACCTTCGCGGACGGGGCAGCTTCAATCCTCTGGAAGACTCCCATTCCGGGCCGGGCCTGGTCGTCCCCCGTCATCTGGGGAAATCAGATCTGGGTGACAAACGCTCCGGAAATCAGAAATACCACCAAGGACAAGCCAAAACTGGATGTTCCAATCGTTCTATCTGCGGTCTGTGTCGATCTCGATAGTGGAAAAGTCATCCACGATCTGAAGCTGTTTGAAGTCGATACCCCACAGTTCACGCACGCCACCAACAGCTATGGTTCGCCGACCCCGTATGTCGAAGAAGGCCGAGTCTACATTCATTTCGGAGCGTACGGGACCGCCTGTCTCGACACCAAAACCGGCAAGAAGATCTGGGAGCGAACCGATCTGAAGTGTGATCACTTCCGTGGGCCAGGATCGTCGCCCGTCGTTTACGGTGATCTGCTTTACCTGACATATGACGGCTACGATTTCCAGTTCATCACCGCTTTGAACAAGTTGACCGGCGAAACGGTCTGGAAAAAAGATCGTGGTGTCGACTTCGGGACGACTGATGGTGATGCGAAAAAGGCCTATTCAACACCAGCCCTGATTGAAGCCGGCGGCCGGAAACTGCTGATCAGTCCGTTCGCATCGGCGACAATTGCCTACGACCCGAAAAATGGCGATCCGATCTGGACCGTCAAGCACGGCGGGATGAACGCGGCCGGTCGACCGCTCTATGGAAATGGGCTGGTTCTGATCAATTCGGCGGATGGTCCTAATCCACTGATTGCGGTTTCCCCGACGGGTGAGGGAGACATCACAAAAAACATCGCATGGCGATCGAACAAGGCCGTTCCCAAGCGTCCGTCGCAGCTTCTGATTGGCGAACTGCTGTTTATGATGAGTGACGGTGCCGTGGCGTCATGTTTGAATGCAAAGACTGGCGAAGAAATCTGGACGAAACGCCTGGCGGGTGACTATTGGGCATCGCCCCTGTATGCCGACGGGCTGATTTACTGTTTCTCGCAGCAGGGGCATGTCCCTGTTTTCAAAGCGGGGCGAGAATTCGAGCTCGTGGCGGAAAACAAATTCGAGGAAGGGTTTGTGGCGTCGCCAGCCGTTGCTGGGAAGTCGCTGATCCTGCGTTCCAAGACTCATTTGTATCGAATTGAAAACCGTTGAGAATTCGAAATTCGGCCTTCAAGCAATCTGCTGGTGCCCAAATCACAACCGACAGACGCGTGTAGAGCGTAAAGCCCTGTGCCGGAAATCAGATAAAATTTGTCCGGCGACTTGCGTTTGAGAGCAGATTCGAGGAAACTGAAGAATCTCCGCGCCAATGGTCTGGCTGGCGGTTCGATTTTAGCCTTGCAGTGATGGGATTTGTGTCATGGCTCATAAGAAGGGGCAGGGGTCCAGCCGTAACGGTCGCGACTCGAACGCGAAACGACTGGGAGTCAAGAAGTTCGGCGGCGAACAGGTGATCCCTGGCAATATCCTGATTCGTCAACGCGGTACGAAGTGGCATCCGGGCAAGAACGTCGGAATGGGCCGCGATTATACGCTGTTTGCACTGGTCGAAGGCCATGTCTTTTTCGATCGAGATGGTCGCCGCATCAATGTGACGCCGGTCGAAGTCGTTACGGACGCCGTTGCCGTCGAAAATAATTGATTCGGTCTGACGGATAGATTTTGGTTGTTGTTGGCTTAGATGTGTGTGGCAATTTGTCCATGCGTATTTGAGTCTGATCATAAACCGCGCGGTGCGCTCCGTGCGGTTTTTTCCTTTCTTTGTCCGCGAATGTCACATTGAGCCTTGATCACACACATTGTTTCGAAAATGCATTCCTAGAGTGGATGTCTGCACGACAGATTTTTACCCTGTCGGAAACGGATTTCGCAGACTCGCAAGATTTGGGTCACTCGGCCAGTTCTGAAGCCGCCGACCAACTTCAAATCTC
>CAZSTW010000044.1:20856-26114 GCA_964609845.1 uncultured Planctomycetaceae bacterium
AATCTCTTTCGAATTTTGAAAGGAAGACATGACGCCTCAAGAAAAAGCCGAACAACTGGGACTCACTTTCGCCAAGCTTGAGCCCGGATACCTCAATTTGTGCGTCCGTACTGGTAACCTGCTGATGACCTCAGGGCATGTCAGCGATCTCAAGGGGAAACTGGGAGCAGGGATGACCGTGGAGCAGGGAGTTCAAGCCGCTCGCGAGTGTGCCGTCAAGATCCTGCGATCCGTCGTCAATACGCACGGCACTCTGAACGGCCTCAAAGTGCTGAAACTGCTCGGCTGCGTCAATTCGACGCTCGATTTCACGGATCAGCATCTTGTCATTAACGGAGCTTCGGATCTGCTGCATGAAATCTTCGGCAAGACCACCGACGGCTATCATGCCCGCAGTGCCTTGGGATTCGCGCAGCTTCCCACAGGTGCCGCCGTTGAAGTTGAGGCCATTTTCGAGATTAAATCGTAACGGTTCCCCAGCCATGGCTGAGTCGTGGGCTAAAAAAGAGTTTAGAAACGCAGAGGACACGGCGATCGCTGAGTAAGACGGGAGAAGCAATTGCATTTGTTTCACAATTCTCTGAGCTCTCTGCGCTTCAAAAGCAATTTGCTGGTGCGATCAGGCTTAACACTGTCTCAACGGATTGACTCAGAATTATGAACATTTACGGAATCATCCCGGCCCGTCTGCAGTCGACTCGCCTGCCACGAAAACTGCTGCTCACAGAAACAGGGCGTCCACTGATCGAATACACGTGGCGAGCGGCGTCAAAAGCGACCAGCCTGAAACAGGTTCTGATCGCGGCTGACAGTGACGAAATTCAGAAAGTGGTGACCGGTTTCGGGGCTCAATGCGAACTGACGGGTGAACACCCCAGTGGCACTGATCGGATTGCCGAAGTGGCTCAGCGATCCTGTGCCGACGGAGACATCTTCGTCAACATTCAAGGCGATGAGCCGGAAATCGATCCAGCGAATATCGATGCGGTTGTCAAAGCACTTGTGGATTGTCCCGATGCGCAGATGGCGACCCTGGCGACGCCGATGACCAGCCTGGAACAGGTGCAAGCGTCATCGTGCGTAAAGGTTGTGGTCGCAGCGGATGGCAGGGCCCTCTATTTCAGCAGGGCTGCAATTCCTTTTTGTCGTGATCGCCAGCCTGAGGAAGCGTTGATCACGGATCGACCGTGGTTGTTGCATCTGGGGATTTACGCTTACCGAGCGAACTTTCTGCGCAAATTGACCACGCTCCCTCCATCTCGCCTCGAACAGTTAGAGAAACTGGAGCAGTTGCGAGCGCTCGAAGCGGGGGCTCGCATTCAGGTGGCGGTGGTTGAGCATCACTCGGTTGGCATCGACACGCCGGAGGATTATGCTCGCTTTGTCGCACGGCAACGATCGACACCCACCCAGACGTAAAATGGATTCCTGGCGAAGTTGCAATACGGTTTCGCCGAGTGTTCAGCAAGTATTATCGAAGATCCTTCCCTCCACATTTCCCGGTCTTAACCACGTTTGCGGTTTGCAAACTGGGCGGACAGGGAACAAGAATGAATTGATGACCAAGCACATTTTTGTGACCGGCGGTGTTGTAAGTTCACTCGGCAAGGGGCTCACCTCAGCATCGATCGGGACCATTCTCGAACGACGTGGCCTGCGGGTCCGGATGCAGAAGCTCGATCCCTACATCAACGTCGATCCGGGAACCATGAGTCCGTTTCAGCACGGTGAAGTGTACGTGCTGGATGATGGTGCCGAGACAGATCTGGATCTGGGGCACTACGAACGATTCACCAACAGCCCGCTCTCTCGCGAATCGAACTACACATCAGGTCGTATTTACCTGAAGGTGATACAGAAGGAACGCGAAGGAAAGTACCTGGGAAAAACGGTTCAGGTTGTTCCTCACATTACCGATGAGATCAAGGCTGCGGTTCTCGGGTTGGCCGGACCGGATGTCGATGTCGTCATCACGGAACTCGGGGGAACCGTTGGTGACATTGAAGGTCTGCCATTCCTCGAAGCGATCCGCCAGATTCCGCTCGACATCGGGCGACAGAACTGTCTTTTCGTGCATCTGACGCTGGTTCCTTACCTGAAGGCGGCTCGGGAACTGAAGACTAAGCCGACTCAGCACAGTGTGCAGCAACTGCGTGAGATCGGAATTCAACCCGACATCCTGATTGTCCGAACCGAACGTCCGCTTGGTCGTGAAAACGCCGACAAGATTGCACTGTTCTGCAATGTCGAAAAAGAAGCTGTGATCGAAGAGCAGGATAAAGAGTACTCGATCTACGAAGTCCCGGTTGGCCTCATCGAATATGGCCTCGATAAGCTGATTCTCGGTCGCCTGGGGCTTCCCTCTGGTCCACTGAACATGGATGACTGGGAGGAACTGGTACGCCGGATAAAGAACCCGCAGCATGAAGTGACGATTGCCGTCGTTGGCAAATACATCGAGCATCGCGATGCGTACAAATCAATCTACGAGGCCTTGGATCACGCCGGAATTGCTCATTCGACGCGAGTCATCGTGAAGCGGATCGAAGCAGAACAACTTGAGCGCCAGGATGCCGGTTCGGCACTGGCTGGCGTTGACGGCTTGCTCGTGCCGGGCGGTTTCGGTCATCGCGGTATTGAAGGGAAGATCCAGGCGGTCAGATTCGCACGCGAAAATAACCTGCCATACTTTGGGATCTGCCTGGGGATGCAGGTGGCCGTCATCGAATATGCCCGCCATGTTCTGGGACTTCCCGAAGCCAACAGCACCGAGTTTGATACGGAATCAAGTGATCCGGTCATCTGCCTGCTGGAAGAACAGCGGACGGTCAGCGACAAGGGGGGGACAATGCGACTGGGGGCGCAGCCCTGTCTGCTGAAACAAGGCTCGCTGATGGAGAAGTGCTACGGCAAGTCCGAAATCTCTGAGCGACATCGTCACCGGTATGAATTCAATCCCAACTACCGGACTCGCTTCACAGAAGCCGGGCTGGAATTGAGCGGGCTGAGTCCCAGTGGAACCTTGGTCGAAGCAGTTGAGATTCCGAAACATCCATGGTTCGCCGCCGTGCAGTTCCATCCCGAATTCAAGTCCAAGCCAAACCTCCCTCATCCGCTGTTTGACGGATTCATCGGCGCGGCCTTGAAACGACGTCAGAATCGGTCCGTATCATGAAGAAGTCGGTTGCCAATTCCACGCGTCGATACTGGCTGTTCAAGTCAGAGCCGTCCGTTTTTGGCATCGAGACATTGGAAAAGGCGACTCGTCAGACCGCCCCTTGGGACGGAGTCCGAAATTATCAGGCCCGAAACTACCTGCGTGATCAGGTTCAAGCAGGTGATCACGTCCTGTTCTATCACAGCCGGGAAGAGCCACTCGGCATCTTCGGCACGATGGAAGTCGTCCAGGCGGGGTATCCTGATCAGACTGCGTTTGATCCGAAGCACCGGTACTTCGATCCCAAGAGCAAGCCTGAACAACCACGCTGGTACGTGGTCGATGTCAAACTGATCAGAAAGTTCGACGAACCGATCACTCGCGACCAATTGGACGAAGACCCCATCACTGCAGGCATGCTGGTCATGAAGCGAGGGATGCGGCTGTCGATACAACCGGTCACTCCTGAAGAATGGGCGGCGATTCTCAAGCTGGCAAAGCTGCCGGTGAAATAGAACAACCGGACGTCGTTGAATCTTCACGGGGAAGATTTAGCGCGGGGATGCCAAGGTGAAGGGACGCAACTGGTCGACAGCTCGCTCTGACTGATCACGTGATTTTTCATTCGGTGATCGAAATCGGCATCGGGCTGAGGATTTGCGAGCGAAGCCCCGGGGTGGCATCTCGGCCAGTCTCGCCCGTACGATCAAGACTTGACCGGGGACCACCGGTCTTCATGAAACGCCAGCAAGTTCCGTAGCCCGGGCAACACGACCGATTCCAAGAATATATGCCGCAGTTCGCAGTGATACCTTCTTATCCTGAGCAATCTGCCAGACCGAATCGAACGCTGCAGACATGCGTTGTTCAAGGCGGCTGCGAATTTCTTCCAGCGGCCAATGAACGACCGAGCGGTTCTGGACCCATTCGAAGTAACTGACGCTGACCCCGCCCGCATTCGCCAGGATGTCCGGGACGACTGTAATTCCCTTTTGCAGAAAGATCTCGTCTGCTTCTGGAGTTGTCGGGTCGTTTGCCGCTTCAACGATGAAGCGAGCCTTCACTGTGGGGGCCGTCTCAGCCGTCAGTTGACCTCCCAGCGCTGCCGGGATCAGGATATCGACTTGTGACGCGAACAGTTCGGCATTGCTGCACGAATCGACTCCGGGGAATCCCGCCACGCCATCGTTCTTCTGGGCATAGGCCAGCAGTGCCGGAATGTCGAGGCCCGCGCTGTTCTTGACACCACCACGCTGGTCCGAGATTGCAACGACTTTGGCACCTTTTTCATTGAGAACCTTGGCACAGAAGCTGCCGACGTTTCCAAAACCCTGCAGTGCCACCGTCTTGCCTGCCAGCTTTTCGCCAAGATGATGGAACAGGCGTTCCGCCACAACGACCACCCCGCGTCCTGTCGCTTCTTCACGTCCTTCGCAGCCATGAAGTTCCAGTGGCTTCCCCGTCACGCAAGCCGGTTGAAAACCGTGGTGCGTCTGGTACTGGTTCATGAACCACGCCATCACCTGGGAATTGGTTCCCATGTCGGGGGCCGGAATGTCTGTGTCGGGGCCGACCATATCGTGGATCTGGTCAACGAATTTGCGAGTCAATCGCTCCAGTTCCGCTTTACTCAGACTCCGCGGATCAACGGCAATTCCTCCTTTCGCGCCGCCGTAAGGAAGGTCAACGACCGCGGTTTTCCATGTCATCAGTTGAGCCAGCGTTTTCACTTCGTTCTCGTCGACTTCAGGATGAAAACGCAGGCCCCCTTTCATGGGACCCCGAGCACTGTCGTGTTGAATGCGATAACCAATGAATGTTTCGACTTCACCATTATCCAGGCGAATCGCCACCTGAACTTTGACGTCACGTTCAGGAACAAGGAGCAATGTTCTCATCCGGGACGACAAACCCAGGTGATCGGCCGCCTGATGGAAGAACCGCTCAGATTTCGAAGCGTTATGGCTCATGATGTTTCTCGGAAGTCCGTTTCAAATGATCAAGGTGGCTGTATTCAACGAATCGCGCTGGCTGGCTGAATACCACTTTCGGGCATCGGCCATTGTCCGATTGGCTGGTCTGTCTGCTGAAAGTATCGACT
>CAZSTW010000044.1:26141-34630 GCA_964609845.1 uncultured Planctomycetaceae bacterium
GGACCGGGAACCTTATCGACAAGAAACCTTGCTACGAATTCAGCGACATGATGATGGCCTGCAACTGACCACCGCGGGGCGTATCGCAGATAATTTGCTTCGGGGGTATCGGAATCCAGCAACGGATCAGACAAGTCGATGAACGGTAGTTTGCATTCGGCGACGTAATCCGCCAAGGCATCAAATGGTGCCCGATTCGGATAGAAGGCGTCGGGCGAGACACCTGATTTCACTCGTACTCCCGCACCGTTGGAACAGCGGGCCGAAACTTGCCACGGCTTCGGAGATGTCATGACTGCCAGCTGGAATCCCGATCCCTGCATCATCCGGGCAATGTCGGCAATTGGCTGAAATGCATGAGTCACAGACAGGTCCGACTCTGGGTGCTCGTTTCGCATCCAGGCGTACATGTTCGTGCCGACCTCGCGACTCGATGCCGCCTGCTGAAAGATCTGCTGCTTCCATTGCTTGCCTGCGGCGGTCATTCCCCAGTCAACAAGACGAAAATGCTCACGGAACTGATTCACAGGATTTGGCTTTTTCGAACTGTTCTGCAGGCTGGCGTGGGGACATGAGAGCGGTGTTCCCTGTGCATCGCTGCGAGTTCTGCGGCGCAACTGGCGATCGTCCGCAACATCAGACCAGTCGAAATGAAGCAGGATCAGGTCTGGCTGCAGGGCAATCAGCTTTTGCTTGAACAGGACATACTCGGTCAGCGGACAGGCTCCGGGGATACTGGCGTTTACGACGTCAATCGAAATCCGCGTCTGCTGCTGCAGGAACAGTTTTAACTGATGGACGAAGTGGTCTTCCTCACTGGTTTCAGGCGCAAAGATGGTTTCATCCCCCAGTATCAGGATTCGATAGGCACCCTGAGGTTTTGGGACGGCCACTTCGGCTCCACGAAAACCGAGGCTGTTCGTTGTAATTGACACGGGTCGCTTGGAATCACGGCATTTGACCTGACAGGTCGCATGCGGTTTTAACTCAAGGTTTGTCAGCCACGATGGAATCGTCAAATGAGTGGGGTCGACGAGGCATTCGGGATTCGCCGTTGAACAAATGGGAGCACCTTGGGAAACTTCATAGACGCGCACTCCTACTTCCGCGGCGCAAACGAAGAGGCCAAGAAGAATTGCGGCGAAAACGATTTGTCGAATGAGTTTCAGTCGGGCACGGATCATTGCCGAGCCTTCGAGGGACTGCGAACCAATAGAAATCTGCCGAAGTCAGCGTGCGGATAGTAGTTCGGGAACGACGACAGGGCAAGATGAATATCTCAACTCCGTACGGCTGTCGTCCGTGAAAACGCCATCAACGTCCACGTGCTCAGTTATGATCGTGCGCGATCACGGCAGGGCATCGTACTCCCCCAATTACCCCAGCCATCCACCATTGGCATGAATCGTCTGGCCTGTGACATAACTCGCCAGATCACTGCACAGGAAAAGAATGATATTCGAAATCTCTTCCGGTTCGCCAAATCGACCGAGGGGAATCTGGGCAATCATCCCGGCGCGAACTTCTTCCGGGATTGTCTTTCCCATTTCGGTCAACACCACTCCCGGAGCCACCGCGTTGACTGTGATACGGCGGCGGGCGAGTTCCTTGCTTAAAACCTTGGTGATCGCGATCACGCCCGCTTTTGCGGCTGAGTAATTCACCTGCCCGTAAAACCCGACAACTCCGGAAATCGAGGCCATATTGACGATCCGCCCCCCGTCTGCGAGTCGCTCGGAAGCGGCACGACAAACCTGGAAGACCCCAGTCAGATTGGTGTCGATCACATCCTGCCATTCTTCGTCGGTCATCTTCTTAAGAGTCCTGTCGCGAATGATTGCAGCATTGTTGACGACGATGCTGATTTGGCCGAATCGTTGTTCGGCCTGTTCAAACATTCGACGAATTTCCGCAGCATCCCGAACATCCGCCCCGGATGCCATTGCGCGATCTCCCAGACTGGCGACCGTTTCTTCAGCCCGGCGACGATTGCCTCCGGAAGCATCGTCAAAATAATTGACGACGACATTTGCACCGGCAGCGTGCAATACCGTTGCAGTGCATTGGCCAAGCCCCTGTCCTGCCCCTGTGACCACCGCGGTCTTGCCAGAGAGATCAATCGTGATCATGCATAAATCCTTGGTCACTCGACCGGCTGGTTCACGAATCTTTCGTGGTCAGCCAGTTCGGAGACTTTCTTCTTGAGAGTGCGTCGTAAGGCGGTCCACTGATGCGTCGCAGTCTTCATCAGTTCGGCAGCTTCGACAAGTTCAAAATGGTCGTCTGCACTGGTTGCCATCGCTCGTTCTACTTCGAGAACGGCCGGAATCACATGGATCCGCAGGTGCTCAACGCAGCCCTTGGCCAGGCGTTCAATTTCTTCCGACATCTGCCTGATGCAATGTCGATCCTCGAGACGTTCGTCTTCTCGCAACTCACGTGTAGCACTGACGGTGACATTGCTGACGGTTGATTCGATTGCATTCAGACGGCCAAACTGAGTGTTTCGCCCTTTGGCGATCTCCTGCTGCTGTTCCGCCTTTTCCAGTCCTGCACGAGCCTTTTCGAAGTCTGGCCTGATTTCCAGAGCCTTCTTGAAGTTGGTAATCGCCATCTGAAGATTACCCATGTCGACGTAGACATTTCCCAGGTTCTGGTATGCTTCGACCATCGCCGGGTCGATCTTCAGAGCTTCTTTGTAGGCCGAGACGGCCATGGTATTCTGCTTCAGCTTTCGCTGGGCGATTCCAAGATTGTAAAACGATTCTGCACATTTCTTATTGCGCTGAATCGCCTTTCTCAGATATTCGCACGCTTTCATGTAGTCCCCAATCCGGTTGTGAATTGCCCCGAGATTGGTGTAGTACCGGCTTTCCATCGGCTGCAGCAGTGTTAACTTCAAGAACTGGTCGATTGCTGTGGGATAATCACCGCTTGCGAAAGCACATGTCGCCAATCCCTCGTGAGCCTCGCAACAGTCCGGATCAAGAGCGACCGCATCTGCAAATGCAGCGCTGGCACTTTCGTATTCGCGACTCTTCATCAGAGCACGCCCCTGCTGACAAAAGCGGTCCACATCTGGATTGGTCATGTTGCATTACTCTCATGGGACGATCAGTGGCAAGATTGTATCCACTAGCAGCCTTGCATTGGAGTATATCGATTCATTCTGCTGGCGGTCAAAACCAGTTTGACATCAATGCGATCATCGTAACTCGAACACCTGTTCCAGAGTATCAAGGGTGAGAATAAGGGAGTTGTCATCCTTGACAGGTCCAGCGGATTCGAGGTTTCATACCCTGAGCGAAGGTCGAAGGGTGAATGACTTGTGGCAGATCGCCAGAAGTTGTTCCTGAGTTTCGATTTCAATCACATTTGACAGGGAAACATTCCATGAGACGCTGGTGGGTTGTCGGCGGACTGTTGTTTGTAGCCGCATGCGGGGTCTGGATGAACCCGACCAGGAGTGTTACCGCTGGAGACAAAGCCGTGGAGCAGGCAGATAAACCTTTGCATTTACACGCTCGTACGCACAAAGTCGTGAAGCAGGCTGATGGGTCGACGACTTACGTGATTGAAAATCGGGAGATGTTATGGGAACCCCGAAAGACAGCACTCGTCATTTGCGACATGTGGGACAACCACTGGTGTAAAGGGGCGGCCCGACGGGTTGAAGAACTGGCCGTGCCGATGAATAAAGTGATCGCTGCCGCCCGGCAGCGCGGTGTGTTCATTATTCACGCCCCCAGTACAACCGTCGATTTTTACAAAGACACACCTCAGCGCAAACGGGCTCAGGCAGCCAGGTTTGTCAAAACGCCAGCCCCGCTGGCCACGGTCGAACGCTGGGGAACAGCCTGGTGCTATCCCGACCCGAAACGAGAATCGGAACTTCCGATTGATGACACCGACATGGGATGCGATTGCGAGATCAAGTGCAAGATCGAACCCCCGTGGACACGTCAGATCAAGACGATCGACATCGGGGAAGAAGACGCAATCACCGATAATGGACAGGAAACATTCAATCTGCTTGCAGAGCGAGGGATTGAGCATGTCATTATCATGGGTGTTCATCTGAATATGTGCGTACTCGGGAGGCCGTTTGCGATCCGACAGTTGGTTGCTCAGAAAAAGTCTGTGGTACTTGTGCGGGACATGACCGACACGATGTACAACTCCAGGATGAAACCGTTCGTCAATCATTTTGATGGAACTGATCTGGTCATCGGGCATGTGGAAAAGAACTGGTGCCCGACGATTCTGAGCACGGATTTTGTTGGCGGAAAGCCATTTCGATTTGCAGAAGACAAGCGTCCCGCAAAGTAGATTTCCTGGAGAAGCTGGTGGTTCGAATCTTTTTGCCGTTAGCGCTGCTGAGTACTGTAACGCTCGTAATTGCGCTCGCCCTGGGGCTGTCCATCGATGATCCGAAAGTCGCGACAAAAGCGGTGCAGGCAGGGGTTCAGTACCACTTCCTGACAGCACTGTCTGCGCTATGCTTCGCGACGCTGGTCCATGCGATTGTACTGACCTATTTCATGGGTACCGGCCGCTGGATCGAAGAGACGTCGAATGCCTATCGGCTTCCTGCCAGCTTCTATCAGCGGAACCAGCAGATCAAATATCGAACGATCCCTGCCATGGTCGGAGCCTTTCTGTTGCTGCTGTTTACTGGGGCTCTGGGAGCGGCTGCTGATCCAGCCTCCCCGATGCAGTCGACGGGATGGCTGGGGCTGGCGCCATCAACCTTACACCTGATCTGTGCAATCAGCGCGCTCCTGGTCAACATTGGAGTGAGTTATCTGGAATTCCAGGCCCTGGAACGCAACGGAGAAATCGTAGAGCAGGTCTTGAATGAGGTCCGGCGTATCCGTGTCGAAAAGGGTCTCGCTGTCTGACACGTCGGCTCCCACTGATCAGTGTCTCACCGATGGTCTCGTTCTTCCCGCAATGAAATTCGTGGGGAAGTGCCTGGCCCAATCTTCGGCGTCCCAATCCGTTGTGACAGGTAGATTCCTGAATGCCCGCTCGTGAGATAGGCCATTACGCAGGCAACCGCGTAGAAGACTGCGTATTCTCCGCCAAACAATTCCATCGCCATCACAGTGCAGGCAAGTGGTGTGTTGGTAGCACCGGCGAAAACAGCGACAAAACCGATCGCGGCAAACAGGTCGACGGGCGAGCCAGACATTATTGCCAGCGTATTGCCGAGTGCTGCCCCGATAAAAAATAACGGCGTGACCTCACCCCCTTTGAAACCACATCCGAGAGTGACCACGGTGAAAAGAGTCTTCCAAAGCCAACTCCAGTGACCGGCTCCACCTTCGCGAAAACAACTCAAGATCGTCACGGCGCTTGAATCGGAAGAGGCAACACCAAGTCCCAGATAGTCTCGCGTTCCGACCAGCTGCACCAGCCCGATTATGATCAGGCCACCAATTGCAGCACGCCATTCAGGGCGCTTGATCCGCGTCCGAAACGCATGATGGGATCCGTGGGCCAATTCGGAAAAGAAACGGCCAGCCAATCCAAAAACGATCCCTGCGACCGCGACTTTCGCAAGCAGCAGGAAACTGCCCGGTAGCTGATTCAGGCCCCCGACAGGAATTCTTGATTCGACGTGGTAGTGAGTGTGCTGAATTCCCCAGGCCAGGCAACTTTGGTCAGCCGCGATCGCCGCAACCAGACAGGGAAGTATCGCCCCGTACGTGACTTTGCCGAGAGCGATGACTTCCATCGTAAAAATCATCCCCGCGACCGGGGTGCCAAAAACACCTCCAAATCCTGCGGCGACACCTGCCATCAGCAAAGTCGGAACGTCACTTCGCGGAAGGCGTGGAACCAGTGCTGCCAGACCACTGGCGATACTGCCCCCCATCTGCACTGCCGTCCCTTCACGGCCTGCGGAACCGCCAAACAGATGTGTCATTACAGTTCCCACAAGCACCAGCGGTGCCATTCTTAGCGGGACGCCTCCACCAGGTTCGTGAATCTCGTCAACGATCAGGTTATTACCTGATTCGACAGACTTCCCGTACTGGTGGTAGAGCCAACTGACCGCAAGCCCGGCCAGTGGCAGAAAGTAAAGTAAACCGGGATGTTCCCCACGAACGACAGTTGCCCGGTCCAACGCCCAGAGAAAAAAGGCACAGGCTGATCCAACGAGAAGCCCCAGAGGAATCGTCAGTCCGAGCCATTTCAGCAGGTAAGTCGCCAGCGCGAGATATTCGCTCACGGGAATGCGAAATGGTATGTGGTTCTTCACGCTTTTTCCAAAACTTAATCGATGCTGAAATTATTGTTGCCCTTGGGAAATAGTTTCTCTTTTCAGATTAACCCGCCCAATTCAGTCCTCCCGGAAGATCGCGATCTGCATATTCGATGTGAATGACTCGGCGGTGTCGGGGTGCCAGGCAAGGTGATGACGAATGGAGGAGCAAGGGTCGCATCAGCAGGATATCTCCGGTTGCTGTCGGTACTACCGTACTTGAGCTATTTGCGATCCAGTGACTGACCTGCTGTGGTCCCAGGCGGCCCGATTTGTGCGAACCAGCAATGACCTTAAGTGCTCCATGCTCCGCTGTTGCATCGTCCAGGTGGATTCTCAAGGCAAGCATGTTTTCAGAGAATTCGACTGGCGGAATTGCATGGACAACTCCGTCCTTCACCGGTCGCATTTCGAATCCTGGAATCTGGCCCGGTTCGCGACCTGTAATCGTGTCGCGAACTGTAATCGTGACATCCTGATGCCACGGGACAGGCCAATTTGCGTCCGGTGTCTTATCGAAAAAGATTCCTTTCACGGGGCGGGCATCACCCCCGAGAATCGCTTGAGCCAGTTCGATGATTGGCGACGAATTGACAATTTTCTGAAGCCAGGGAGCCACCGTCAAAAGCTGGCGGATTCCATAGACCGTCCCCGATCGCCGTGCTGCCGAAACTTCGTTCAACAAATCAGGCAATCGACGTAATTCTTCGATTGTCGCCGGCGGAACCCATTTTCGGGCCACGGCAAATCCGAACTGGTTGAGCGACTCAACCAGTTCGGGAATTGCTTTCGGCATCGGACCCAACTCAGCGGGCATTTGCTGCTTCGAAGTCTTTCAGGAAGGCGACGAGTGCATCGACGCCAGCTTCCGGGAATGCGTTGTAAATGCTGGCACGCATTCCGCCGACGCTTCGGTGCCCCTTAAGACCATCGAATCCAGCCTTGGTCGCGGCGCTGCAGAACCTGGCATCCAGATCAGCGTCCCCCGTTACGAAAGTAACATTCATCTGTGACCGGCTGTCCGCGGCAGCAGTCCCCTTAAACAGGCGGCTTTGATCCAGATACGAATAGAGTTTGGCAGCCTTGCGACGATTGTTTTCGCCGACGACCGTCAGTCCGCCCGCTTGCTTGATCCATTTCAGGACGAGGCCCATCAGGTAGATCGCGAATGTTGGGGGGGTGTTGTACATCGAATCGTTCTTGGCATGCGTCCGATACTGGAGCATCGTCGGCAGATCAGTTGCACCCCGTTCGACCAAATCATCGCGTATGATGACCAGCGTAACCCCTGATGGCCCAAGGTTCTTCTGAGCTCCGGCGTAGATCACGCCGTGCCGGGCGACGTCGATTGGACGCGAAAAGATATCGCTGCTTGCATCGCAGAATACGTCTACGTTCGCCGGAACAGAAGGCATTTCCGCCCATTGAGTTCCGAAGATCGTGTTGTTTGAAGTGTAGTGAACGTATGCTGGATTGGTGCTGAAGCTGCACGCTTTTGGAATGTAAGAGAAATTCTTGTCCTGACTGGAACAGGCGATATGTGTTCCACCGAATCGAACGGCCTCTTCGATGGCCTTTTCGGACCAGGCCCCGGTGATCAGATAGTCTGCCGTACGATCTTTTGGCAGCAGATTCATGGGTAGCATGAAGAATTGGGTGGAAGCCCCGCCCTGCAGGAACAGGACTCGATAATTGTCAGGGATATTGCCAATTTCGCGGCAGAGCGCCACCGTCTCCTCGTAAACAGCCAGAAAAGCCTTACCGCGATGCGAGTGTTCCAGAATCCCGATTCCAGTATTCCCGAGCGATAAAAGATTCTGCTGGGCCTCTTCCAAGACCGATTCCGGCAAGACGGCTGGGCCAGCCGAAAAATTCCAAATCCGTTTCGTCATGCGTTCCCGTTTCTCTTTTCTCATTGATGAAATTGCGACTGTGTCGCCGACCTGAGAGTACCTTCCGTCGCCTCTGCACGAGCACGATGCAGAAACGAAGTTGAAGGTTCGGTCAAATCCAACCCCCGCAGAATATCACCCATCGAGGTGGGTGATTGCGATGGAATGCGTAGTATGTCGGGGTTTGCCAGAATTCGTCAATGTCTCTGACGAAACTCCGCAAACGCTGCTGGCATTGCCGGTTAGGCTCTGTGAAACGGACGCCTCTCGCTTCGACTACAGGGGGCGTTCCCGCCCAAATGCTCATATCCTGGACAGCGGTGGCT
>CAZSTW010000044.1:34640-38019 GCA_964609845.1 uncultured Planctomycetaceae bacterium
TTCTCAGAATTCGCCCACGACCTGATTATCTGCGCGGTCACCCAGCTTCTGGTACGTAAACATGTCAATGTTCTGACTGACAAACCGGACGGAACCATCACACAGCAACAGGTGAGCACCACCAACATGTTTTGATTTGAACCCGAACTGAGAGTTCCAGTTATCCTGATTCACTGTGCAGGTGCCGTTATTGAAACCCGCTGAATCAGAGCAGGTGGGGAAATTGATTGGGGCTGCGGTTCCATACCAGTGAGAATCGCCATTCGCCCAGCCACGGCCATCCGTCCAATTCCACTTGTTGCAGAAGAATCGGACTTCACCCATCGCGATCGTATTGCTTGATCCGTCAGTGATGTCTTTCATTTTTGCGGACCAGCTGGAAAAGTAACCGCGGCCGAACACTCCCGAAATCTGACTCGGCACACCGTAGTCTGACCGCACGTTACCTCGTTGAAAGGGATCTTCACGATCTCCATCGGGATCAAACGGGGCGGGATAGGCCCCGACGACTGCATTCAGATTACACCCATTTGTGGCCTGAAGCTGCTGTGCTCCCAGCGAAAACGAATAGTTTGAACTGGCGCGGCCATTGGGTGAAAGGACGTTTTGCGGTTCGCTGGGGCACTGCAGACCCGGAACAATGTACGCATCGAGGATTTTGCCATTGATGGACTGATTGAAGGAAACTCCAGCGAAACTAATCTGGTTGTAAAGGGCAGCGCCATCCATATACGGCAGCATTCCAACGCACGGACTCGCCTTATCACGACTGGCGATTGGAAACATCCCGAAAACATCGAGATAATTGTGAGTCGCGAGTCCGAGTTGCTTCATGTTGTTCTTGCACTGGGTCCGCCGCGCCGCTTCGCGTGCCTGCTGAACAGCTGGCAGGAGGAGAGCGATGAGTACCGCAATAATGGCAATGACAACGAGAAGCTCGATCAATGTAAATCCTCGCAGAAAACATCGGCGCGAGCTTGTTTGCAACGTGTGACCCGAACCAGAAGGCATGGTTAGCTCCTGCTCAAGGGGAAAGCAAAGACCGGGCGGTGAATTTGATCTGAGAACTACGATGAATTATCGAACGTTCCTGATGTGAGACTGGATGATTACGACGAAGAAGCTGAAAGTCAATGATTCATGCGCGGCTGCAGACTTCAATTTGCATGAATTTCGTGTCGACTTGGGTACTCAGGCCATCAGGACTGTGCAACTACGATTTGTTGCCGGCAGTCGCAACTCCGTCGTGCCACAGAATTGAGGCTGACGAGGTGGAAGATTGGAATCCAATGGGTAGTATGACGGGCTTTGACGAAATCATACTGCAAACGACATCGGTTCGCCAAATTCCCTTTTGCCGATGAAACAGGACAGCGAGGTCTTTCTATGCGGACGTTTGGAGTGTTCTGCAAGCATCCCCGACCGGGCGAAGTGAAGACTCGATTGGCCGAGGACATTGGATCTCAGGGAGCCGTTCAACTGTCGGCCGCATTTCTTGATGATCTCGCATTACAGTTTCGCGCAGAAGGAGATCGTCGGATATTAGGATACTCTCCAGCCGGTTCGGACGCGTATTTTGGGTCTTTCAAGCGATTCGGATTTGATCTCTGGCCACAACCCGATGGAGACCTGGGGACTCGGATGGCGGCGTTTTTCGAGGAAACACTGCAGGATGATGCTGACACGTCAGTGTTAATCGGGTCTGACAGTCCGACGATCCCTCGCGAATACGTCATTCAGGCATTTGACCATCTGCAGCAGTTCGATTGCATTCTCGGTCCGGCGATGGATGGTGGCTATTACCTCATCGGATTGCGACGCGCTGTTCGCGGGCTTTTCGCCGAGATTTCCTGGAGCGGATCAAGCGTCCTGGCTCAGACCGTCCACCGGATTTCGGAACTGGGCCTTTCGCTTGCTCTTCTTCCACCCTGGTATGACATTGACGATCTGGCGGACCTGAAAATGCTGACCGGGCACATTCGAGCGATGACTCGATCTGGTCAAACGCACCCGTGTCCTATGACTGCGGAAGTTCTCAGTAAATTACAACTTGCTGAATAGCCTTGACGCGAAATCGTCATACCCGACGGTCTGCTCAATTCCATGGTCGGTAAAATCTGACCATCGATCAGCGGGCGACACCGATGTAGAAGCTGAACAGTTGTGTCTTGTCGGTATCGATTTTCGTCAGCGGGACTGCCCAGTCGAGAGCGATTGGGGTTGGGCCCATCATTGGAACAGTGACACGCAAGCCAGCACCGACCGAAACACGGAAATCGCTCAGTGATGCCTTGTCGTTGACAGTACCGAAGTCGCTGAACGTGACAACTTTCACCATTTCATTAGCCATCACAGGCAACTGGTATTCCACACTTCCGAGCATCATGAAATCGCCCCCGACGTAAACGCCACCCTGCTTGGGGCTGACACCGCGGAAGTAGAAGCCGCGGAACGATTGGAAGCCCCCTGCATAGAATCGTTCGAAGATCGGTGTGCTTGTTCCCGTCCAGCCAACTTCTCCCTTGAGGCTCAGGATATGCTTTCCGCCCCCATCTGGCCGTTGATAAACGGTGAAATACTGGCGGGCTTCGGCCGTGACTCGTGAATAGTCGTACTGGCCAAACGCCTGTTCAAACGTTGCCTCGACATGGTGTCCCGTGGATGGCATGAATGGCGAATCACGTGTGTCGTGAGCGATTGAGAACAGCCCTGTTGTCAACAGGCTTGTACCAAGTGCTTCTTTCAGGAGTGGTGGCGGAACTGCGACTGATGGATTGAATACATCCACACTTTCCATTCTGAGTGATGCAGACCCGGACCAGTATTGAGAAAGCTGTCGACCGACACGCAATCGGCCCCCAAGACGCTGTTCTGTCCAGTTCAGGTAATACCGGTTGAAGTAAAAACCGCTGACTCCCAGACTGTTATTCGTGTCCATAAAGTACGGATTGGTCCAGTCGACCAGGTAGCGACTGAGTTGCGTGCCAGGCATCGCTTCAATGCGGAACTTTTCCCCATTTCCACGCCAGGCCGTTCCATTCCAGATGTCGTCCCAACTCTTGGGTGGTGACAGAATGTCGAAATTCTGTTCACTGAGAACGATGTTTCCCACAACCCCCGAGTTACTGTTCACACCGACACCGAACATCAGTCGACCCGTGCGTGCTTCGCCGAGATACGTGTCGATATCGATAAATTCAGGAGGGGGCAGCCGTTCAATATCGTAGGGATCTGGATTCTGAATCGCCTTCCCGAACGGGTCACCCTGAGGGCTCTGGTCATAAATCGGGTTCTGCGGTGGCTTCAAAGGATCACGGCTTTGACCTCGGAAGACCGGTGTCAGCGGAGCCAATCTGGAATTATCATCGATCGGCTTTTC
>CAZSTW010000044.1:38177-46345 GCA_964609845.1 uncultured Planctomycetaceae bacterium
GCTGGCTCGGGTTCGACCGCAAATTCGATCAGATATGGAGTTTCCTTTGGAGTTTCTTTGACGGTTTCGGTTCGTTGTCGTGCATCGGGTATAAACCGTTCGGCAGGCGTATTGACGGGCAGTCCATCGGGACGCCCAACGCTGTGCCCGACGGGAATCTCCGGGTCGAACTTCGCGACACGTCTTTCACCAGAACTTTGGCCGCGAGCGACATCCATCTGAGGAGCCGTCAGCCAATTGTTGTTCTTGACGATGTTCGTTTCGATTCGTGGCCCGCCACCCTCCATTTCGAAATAGCCGGAACCGGCAAGGTTCTGACGGAATCGCTGCAGCTTTTTGGGGTCTGCCAGATCGCCTGGCTGAATCGGCGAAATATTGCGGATCAGGTTGGTTCGCGTGTGCGGGTAGTCGCCTGCGATGTGAACGCCGATGTTCCGAATCCGATAGACCTTGTCCTCGTTAATTCGATAGACAAGATCCAGTACACCCGGTTCTTCTGACCAGCGACGGACAGGTGCCACCTGGGCAAACAGTCGTCCCTGTTCCCCATACTTGGCCATGACCGCTTCCACATCTTTATTGATGTGACGTTCGTTGTATTCTTCGCCCGGCTTGACCTTCATCAAGCTGCGGATGTCTTCTTCGGAAAGGACGTTATTGCCAACGATGAAAATCTCGTTGACACGGTAGCGGACCCCTTCATTGACTTCATAATGCAATTCGACTTTCGACTTGTCTGCAGAAAACTTCTGATGTGGAGTAATCTGAACGTCAAAATAACCAAGGCTATAGTAGTAATTGCGCAGCCCTTCCACGTCATCATTGATGGTGGAGGGATCGTACTTCCCGCCAAACAACCACAGAATCTGGGTTTTGGTCCGAGTCTTGGTTTTGAGCAATGGACCACTGAACGCTTCATTGCCGTCGAACTTGACGGATGTGACCTTCACCTTGGGGCCTTCATCAATCAAAAAGACGACTTCGCGATCTGGATCTGAACGAACGTCCCCTCGCTCAAGTTCGACCGTCGCAAAGGGGTAACCCTTTTCGTGGTAATAATCCTGGATTCGGCGGGCACATTCGCGATTGACGCTGACGTCGTAAGGCTGCCCAGGCTTCAACTGGGTCATTCGCTCGAAGTCTTTGGTCTTGAGTTTTTTATTACCCTTGTATTCGACTCGGCGGACAATCGGACGTTCGAGGACGCGAAATACCAGAATATTTCCATCATCGGTCCGACGGATTGAAGGTTCGACGGTCGCAAACCAGCGAGTCCTTACCAGTGCGTCAACATCGTCTTTGATTTGCTTTGCGGTAACACTTCGACCGGGCCGCGTCTTGATGTGCTTGGCGATTGTTTCGTCGGGAATCGTGGTGTTCCCCTCGATTTTGACCGCGGCCATCGGTTCATCAAGTGTGAACGGAGAGTCCTTGGGATCTTCCAGTGATGCTGCGGTCAATTGTGCAGGTCGCGCTTTTGAAGGGTGTGGCAGGTGCACACCGATTCCGCGACCTTCCGGGGGATCAGCGGCTCCTGGACCAAATGATTCTCGCCCAGAGATCTGGGCAGAGGCGATCTGGCTGGAAACCAGCAGGCCGCAACCCAGCATCAGGACGCGCGGAAGCGACCAGAGTCGATTCGCTCTGCCGCAAATTGCGTGCTGCATGGGTCTGGTATCCTCGCGGTACTGTTCCTGGGACGAACCCGGTTCATCGCCCTGTGACAGGTTTCGGACATCGAAAATGACGTGAATAGGTGCGCAGGGGATCTACCCGGGTTAAGGGCAGTCTCCCGCGTGGCGGGACTGATAATCGATTCGCGAAATTGAGGCAAGATGACTTATTCTCGACCGCTGCTCTTTCATGGCCAGTCGCCTGGAAAGTCAATTTCATTGCAATGTGGGCAGGTTAACGAGGTACGGCTAAATGACGGCAACGCGATTCTCGCGTGATAAGGACGGCTAATTTACGGACGAACGAGTGTCCATCGAAAGTCGCCACTGCGATGGAGATGTCATTGCAAGCGAAATCCGACAACGACAGAATCGGTGAAGGTCCTGGCGTATCCGATGTCCCTGTGTGCGCCAGTCTGCGCTGGCCGGATTGTTACTTTGAAAAGAATTGCAGGCAGAAATGTTTTCATACATACGTTGCAATGTGGTCATTCTTTCGAGTCTGGCGTCTGTCGTCGTGACGCTATCGGGGTGCTCACAGGGAGAAAGTCACGGCAGTGCATCACCCGCTCCAACCGCTATCAAGGTTCGCGTTGCCACTCCGGTGCTACGTGAAGTAACGGACTTCATGGACTACACAGGTCGGACTGAGCCCAGAGAATCTGTCGAAATTCGGCCGCGTGTCAGTGGCTATCTGACCAAGGTCGAATTCATGGGAAGTCTGGATTCCGATATTGAAGAAGGGAAACTGCTGTTCGAAATTGATGATCGTCCGTATGTGAATGCACTCGACGCTGCCAAGGCTCGGCTGGCAAGTGCAGAAGCGGCTTTAAAAACGAGTTCCGCTGAATTGGATCGAACACAGGGATTGTTCGACAAAGGGATCGTCGTGAAGTCGGAACTCGACCGCGACTTTGGCAGAAAGGCTCAGGCAGACGCTGATATTCTGTCAGCCCGGGCGGGACTCAAGCAGGCAGAACTCGATCTGGAGTTCACTAAGATCAAGGCACCGATCAGTGGACTCATCAGTAAACCAAATCTTACCGTCGGCAATCTTGTGACGCCTGCAACGGTATCACTGACCTCCATCGTGTCGGCCGATCCAATCTATGTCTACTTTGATCTGGACGAACCAACGATGTTGACGATCCAGCAGAACATTCGTGATGGCAAGCTGGCAACTCGTGAAGAACGCCAGTACGAGGTTCTTCTCGGTCTGGCAAACGACAAAGATTATCCGTACACCGGGCAGTTAGACTTTATCGACAATCGCGTTGACCCGGGGACCGGGACGATTCGCGTTCGCGGCGTTTTTAAGAATCCGAAGCCGGAACGGGGATCCCGGCCGTTGTCCGCAGGCCTGTTTGCGCGAGTTCGTGTTCCACTCGGCAAGCCTCGTGAGGCACTTCTGATCTCCGAACGAGCGGTCAGTCGCGATCAGGGGAAGACATTTGCATACGTTGTCGACACCGAGAACACAGTCACTGCACGCCCTATCCGATTGGGGCCGGTGCATGACGGCCTGCGTGTTGTTCTGGAGGGGTTGAAGTCAGACGATCAGATCATCATCGACGGACTTCAACGTGTCAGGCCGGGGGTCAAGGTGGACCCCGTCGCCAGGGAAATGCAGTCCAGTGAGAAAAAATAGACCTCATCGCATCCGACATCTGGAAGCGATGAACTCATGTTGTTCTGCTGGACCGAATTCATTTTCCCCACGGTAAAATCATGCTTGCAAAATTCTTTATCGATCGCCCGGTATTTGCGGTCGTGATCTCGCTGGTCATCGTGTTTGCCGGGCTTGCAGCACTCAATACGTTGCCAACAGCTCAGTATCCGGAAATTGCTCCACCAACAGTTGAAGTTTCCTGCATGTATCCGGGAGCAAACGCCGTTGTCGTCCAGGAAACTGTCGCCGCACCGATCGAGCAGGAGATCAACGGTGTCGAGAACATGCTCTACATGTCATCGCAGTCGACAAATGATGGCGGTTACCGGCTGAATGTGACTTTTAAGCTCGGCACAAACCTCGACATGGCCCAGGTGATGGTTCAGAACCGCGTTTCACTGGCCTTGCCGAAGTTGCCCGATGTCGTCAAGACCACAGGAGTCAGCACAAAGAAGAAGTCGCCCAGTATCCTGCTGGTCGTCAATATGTATTCCGACAGCGATGCCAGCGGCAAGCCAATTCATAGCCAGCTTGATCTGAGCAACTACGCGACGATCTTCGTCCGGGACGAGTTGCTGCGTCTCAACGGTGTTGGTGACGTCGGTTTCCTCGGTCAGATGGACTACAGCATGCGAGTCTGGCTGAATCCTGAACGACTCGCCGCACGCAACATGACCGCGTCAGACGTTCTCAGTGCATTGAAGGAACAGAATGTTCAGGTCGCGGCCGGGCGGATCGGACAGCCGCCGACACCGACTGGTGTCGAGTTCCAGTACACGCTGTCGACCCTTGGACGCCTGATCGATCCCGAGCAGTTTGGCGAGATCATCGTCAAGACAGGTGCTGCTGGTGAAGTCACCCGGTTACGAGATATTGGAGTACTGGAACTGGGGGCCAAAAATCAGGACACGCAGTGTACCTTGAATGGAAAGCCATCTGTCGGTCTGGCGATTTACCAGTTGCCTGGTTCCAACGCGCTGGCCACTGCCGATCTGATTCGAGACACAATGCGTCGGCTGGAAGGCAGGTTCAAGCCCGGGATGCATTATGAAATCGCTTACGACACCACACCGTTTATCAAGCAGTCAGTGGAAGAAGTGTTTCATGCGTTGCGCGATGCGATCATCCTTGTGGCAATCGTAGTCCTGCTGTTCCTGCAGGACTGGAAGTCGATGATCCTGCCGATGATCGATGTCCCCGTGTCGCTGATCGGCACACTGGCGGTCATGGCGATGCTGGGTTTCACGCTGAATAACCTGACTCTGTTCGGACTGGTGCTGGCCATTGGAATCGTCGTTGACGACGCCATCGTCGTGCTGGAGAACATCGAAGTCTGGCTGGCCAAGGGTCAGGATGCACGCACCGCGACGATCAACGCGATGAATGAAATCACAGGGCCGATTATTGCCATCACGCTGGTGCTGAGTTCCGTCTTCCTGCCGAGTGCGTTTCTGGGTGGGATCAGCGGCCAGTTCTACCGTCAGTTTGCATTGACGATTGCCGCCTCGATGATCATTTCGGCGATCAATGCCATGACAATGACGCCTTCGCGTGCGGTACAAATCTTCAAAAACCGGAAGCACGGCGAAGCCCATGAAGCTCTTCCGTGGTGGGGATACATGCTGCTGCTGGGTTGGCTCAGCAACACTCTTCTGGCAAACGTGATCAGTGCCAGTGCGGCGGGAAATTCGCCTGTCACACAGTGGTTAATTGCCATCTGCCTGGGCTTGCCAGGGGCTGCCGCTGGATGGTTTGTTGCCAGGCCAGCCAACACGCTGCTTTCGATTTTCTTCAGGTGGTTCAATCGCGGATTTGATGTGGCAACGCAGGTTTATGGGCGTCTGGTTGCGTGGTCATTGCGGCTTTGTGTCATCGTCCTCGTCGTCTACGGTGGATTGCTCGGCCTGACATGGTTTGGGGTGTCTCGTACCCCCGTAGGATTCATTCCCAGCCAGGATAAGGGTTATCTGCTGATTAATGTGCAGCTGCCCGACTCGGCGTCGCTCGAGCGAACGGTCGAGGTGATGCAGCATATCGAAGAGATTGCGCGGAAAACGGACGGGGTCAAACATACGATCGGGATTCCCGGCCAGTCGTTTGTGCTGAACGCGATCGGTTCCAATTTTGGTTCCATGTTCGTGATTCTCGATGACTTTCACGATCGCCGAAGTCACGAACTGTATTCGGAAGTCATCGCTGGCAAGCTGCGGCGAACATTTTCCGCAGAAATCATGGAAGCTCATGTCGTGGTGTTTGGTGCTCCCGCCGTTGACGGACTGGGGAATGCGGGGGGCTTCAAACTGATGATCGAAGACCTGGCGGGTGGTGAACTCGCAGAGTTGCAGGCACAGGCAGATGCTGTCGCGCAAAAGGGGAATGCGACACGCGGACTGGTAGGACTGTTTAACAGTTTCCGTTCCAATGCACCGCAACTGTATATCGACGTCGATCGCACAAAGTGCAAAGCGATGGGGATTCCGCTGAATGATGTTTTCAACTCTCTGCAGGTCTATCTGGGTGGCTACTACGTGAACGACTTCAATCAGTTTGGCAGAACCTGGCAGGTTAACATTCAGGCAGATTCGGCGTTTCGAGCTCAACCTGATGACATCAAGGCACTCAAGGTTCGAAATTCGAACGGGCAGATGGTCCCCTTGGGAACACTGGTGACCGTCAAGGAAATCGGTGGTCCTGTCATGATCACCCGCTACAACATGCGGACCGCAGCGACAATCAACGGAGCATCGCTGCCGGGAGTCAGTTCTGGGCAAACCGTAAGCATGATGGAGAATCTCGCGAAAACCGAACTGTCGCGTGATTTGACATTCGAATGGACCGAATTGACGTATCTGCAACTGATGGAAGGGAGTGCGGCGATCTTCGCGTTTGTCGGCGCTGTGCTGCTCGTCTATCTTGTTCTGGCCGCACAATATGAGAGCTGGTCGATGCCCATTGCAGTGCTGCTTGTTGTTCCCATGTGTCTGTTGAGTGCCGTGATCGGGTTGTGGATGCAGAAGCTCGATCTGAATATTTTTGTTCAGGTCGGGTTCATTGTGCTGGTCGGTTTGGCCGCCAAGAATGCCATTCTGATCGTTGAAACGGCCCGGAATCGAAGATCGATGGGACGCAGCAGGTTTGATGCTGCTGTCGAAGCAAGTCAGGATCGGCTGCGTCCGATTGTCATGACCTCGCTGGCCTTCATTTTGGGTGTTGTCCCTTTGCTTGTGTCGCACGGTGCAGGTGCCGAAATGCGCCGTACGCTGGGGGTGGCCGTATTTTCCGGAATGCTCGGGGTGACCATCTTCGGGATTTTCCTGACGCCCGTTTTCTATTACGTGATTGATTGGCTTGCATCTGGCGGAAAAGAGCCGTCGGAAGAAGTCGCAAATTCGGTCTCTGACGAAAAATCGTCAAACTCGCACGATTAAGCTGAATCCGCACGACCGATACGACCGATACGACTGAAGAGCCTCGAAAGTTCGAGACGATTCGCCGTATCACGTCACCATCGAAGGGCCATCGACGGGTTGCGTTATCAATCCACTGGTCTGGCGGTTTCATATCCGCGGAAGGAGCCGAACATGCGACGCGGGACTTGGATTCTCGCAATTTCTGGAGTCATGGCACTGAACAATGGTGCCACTTTCGCTGCCGACCCCTTCGACGGAATTGCTCCGAGCCAGGGACAGGGCGAGATTCCATTGCGAAACAGTCGTCAGGGAGCCCTCCCCCCCAGTGGCACACTTCCGAGCCGGTACTCGCGCACTGCAGCCGTTCCCGCAGAAAAGCCTGCGGAAAAAGCTGCAGAGAAGCCTGCGAGCAAGCCCGCTTCAAAGAATTATTACGATGAATTGTTCGGTTCAGAGCAATCTGCCAAGGGAGCCGAGACGGCGGCGAAAGCTCCGCCTGTTGCGCCTTGGGAGCAGGATGAACCGGCTCCAGAAACCTCACCCGCAGCTCCACCAGCCGCCCCTGCGGCAAAAACTGCTGGAAAAGTTGCTGCGGCGCATGCAGCGCCCGTCAAACCTGCGGCTGCCGATGCTCGAAAATTTGCTCCGTCAGCTCGCGGGTTAAAGCCAACGCCTGAGCCGCAGCAGGAATCCAAGGTCATTCAAGCCACCTACGACAAGCAGACACCTTCTGCCGAACGTAAGACCATTCAGCAGGTGCGCAGCGATGGACCAAAGCGTCCAGGTGCTCCGCCCATGCCTGATTTTGGTACACCAGAAGCACCCGCTGCCGCTCCTTCGGGCAAGGCTGCCGCTGCCTCCCCAAAGGCCGCTGCTGACAACGGTCCCCAGACTCCTCAGGTCACGATCGAGTGGGTCAAGAAGGGTGACATCAATGTTGGCCAGGAATGTCAGATTGAATTGCACGTCAAGAACAGCGGCAGCGTTGCGGCATCGCAAGTTGCTGTCGATGGTTTATTTCCAAGTACAGTTCGCCTGACCGGAGCGGATCCAAAGCCCGTAGCGTCAAGCGACAAAGTCACGTGGTCATTCGATTCACTGGCTCCGGGGGCTGATCGTAAGATCGCCATCAAGCTGATTCCCAGCCGACGCGGCGACCTCGGTGCTACCGCACAAGTTCGATTTACCGGTGCTGCATCAGCATCGTTCCGAGTGGAAGAGCCACTGCTGAAGGTCGCCTTGAAGGGACCGGCAGAAGTCATGCTGGGTGATCCAGCGACTCAGACGATCCTTGTCTCCAATCCAGGAACCGGAACTGTTTACGACGTCAAAGTCGAAGCTCGACTGTCAGACGGTTTGGAACACAAGTCGGCAGGCGAACGCCTGGTCATGGAAGTCGGCTCAATCGGTCCCGGG
>CAZSTW010000045.1:0-46000 GCA_964609845.1 uncultured Planctomycetaceae bacterium
ACTCTCAACCTGAGATTCACCCTGCGAACGCCTTGGCGACCGCCGCTTTCGTCTTTTCCAAACCCGTTCTGGCGACTTCCAGGGCATCTTGTTTCCAATAGTCACGGTTGAAGAGTTCCAGTGACAGCACTCCGCGATATCCCGCGTTGAAGAGCGTCTGGAAGATCTTCGTGAGCGGTGCGATTCCGTCACCTGGATAGACGCGTTGTGCGTCGCTGATTGTGGCACGCGGGGGATCAGCGGGATAATCGTTGACATGGAAGTTATGCATTCGTCCTCCTGCGAACATCGCCAGGCCTTCGAAGTCAGAACCGCCTTTGAAAATGTGGTAGACATCCAGCAGAAAACAGGCTTGTGGATGCGCGGCTTCAATGCCAACGAACGCGACTTCACCCATGCGGCACAAAGTCTTGGAAAAGCCCCAGAGTTCCAGTTGAGGCAGAATTCCTTCGGCTTTCCCCAGTTCACAAAGTGCGCGATAACGCTCAGCCAGCTTGAATGGGTCCAGGCCCGTCTTATCAGTCACGCCAACCGGGGGAGCTGCCAGCCGTTCACCGCCGATTTCGTGAACGAGGCCCATACAACGCTTTGCTTCTTCCAGACCCTTCTTGCGTTCGTCGTCATTTTCATGCAGGAACGCAGCAAAGCCGATCGCGCTTTCCACTTTCAGGCCAGCATCCGCGATCCGTTTCTTCAGGTCTTTCAGCGACCCTCCTTCTTTCGTGTACCGATCCAGTTCGTTGATCCACGGCTCGATTCCGGAATAGCCAGCCTTTGTCGCCACATCAATTCCGGCCAGAATGTCAACCTTCTTTCCCTGATAGGAACATTCGCGGATCGTGCTTGTATTCAGACAAAACCGGAATGGACTGGATGCGGGAACTGCCGGTTTTGGTTCCTGAGCACCTGCCAGTGAAGGAAGAGCCAGTGAAGGAACCGCCAGTGTTGCAGCGGAGCTGGTCAAAAAGCTGCGGCGAGAAAGATCGAGTGACATTACAATGACTTCCAGGGAATCGAAGCGCGAATCAGACAGAAACACGATTCCTCAAGGATACGCAAGCGAGCAACACTCAGAAAGTGATCAGGGGACGAATGACTGACCGATCTCACGATTCGCTGGTTCTTCACGACCAGTCGCTGGCCCGCGACGCTCAACAGATTCTCGAGTTTCTCGAAGGTCAAGGGACGTTTCGATTCCCCACGTTGGGGACGGGACTGTTCTCGGCCGCGGCAGGCGAAGGGGGCGATTTTGAATTGACGGGGTACCGGTCCGTCTGGGTCCGCGACAACGTTCATATCGCCAATGCCCACCTGCGATTTGGCGAGACCGCCCGCGGCGAAGCGGCGATCCGTTCCCTGCTCGCATTTTTCGCTGGCCATCATCATCGCTTTGCTGATGCCATCGAAGGCCGCAGTGATGTCACTGATCCGATGCAGCGGCCTCACATTCGCTTCGACGGTGAACGATTGTCGGAAGTCGATGAAAAATGGTCGCATGCTCAAAACGATGCACTCGGGGCGTTTCTCTGGCTGTCGAGTTCCTACTTCCGTCGAAATCCAGCGAAGTCGCTGACGCCAGAGGAGTGGCGAGTGCTCTTCGCAATTCCCCGTTTTTTTCAGATCGTTCAGTACTGGCACGATGAGGACAGCGGTCACTGGGAAGAAGTCCGCAAGATCGCCGCTTCCAGTATCGGGGTCGCTGTCGCCGGTTTGCGAGAATTTCGGCAACTGCTCATCGAACGGCCGCCAGCGAATTCGTTCTCTGCGGATCATCGCTTCGTGACTGTCGATCAGGTGAGCGAACTGCTGGAAAAAGGTGAACAGGCTCTGGCAACGATCCTGCCATCAGAATGTATTCAGTCCGACCCGTCTCAAGTTCGACGATACGATTCCGCACTGCTGTTTCTGATCTACCCCTTTCGGGTCGTCGATCTAGCGATGGCAGACAGGATCGTCGAGGATGTGAGGGCTCACCTGATGGGTGACTACGGAATTCGCAGATACCTGGGAGATTCTTACTGGTGTGCTGACTACAAGCAGAAGCTGGCGGCTGATCAGCGAACCGTGGATTTCAGCGACAACCTGGCAGATCGAGACCGCCTGCTGGAACCGGGCAAGGAAGCACAGTGGTGCCTGTTCGATCCGATCATCTCCATCCATTTCGGATTGCGCTACGAGCGAACCGGTGAAACGGAAGATCGCAGCCGACAGGTCTTCCACCTGCAACGATCCCTGAATCAGGTTACTCGTCCCGGTTCAAAAGCTGTTCCCTATCGTTGTCCGGAATCGTACTTCTGTGAGCAGGGGAATTATGTTCCGAATGACATTTGTCCGTTATTGTGGACTCAAGCCAATCTGAAGCTCGCCTTGCGTCTCGCTGCCGGGGATGCAATCTGAGTTTTTTGAACTATTGGGTCAAAACCCAGCGGCCGAAAGCCCCCAGTCACGTTCAAACTTCTTCGTGCGGATTCCCACCAACGAAAGACGACCAATGACCGCTCTACCCGTCAGGTTTCTGATTGTGTTGTTGTCGCTAACGACAATCGCCTGCGCCGATGAAGCTGAAAAGTCACGTGAGGGTCGGCAACTGTATGTCGCGGTCCCGGGCCTGCGCAATTATCTCGAATACGGTGGGCATGGGGTCCTGGTGTTCGATATCGATGACGGGCATAAGTTTGTCAAACGGATTCCAACGGCGGGAATCGATGAGAATGGAAAGCCGATCAACGTCAAAGGGATCTGTGCCAACGCTCAGACCAGGCGGCTGTACGTTTCCACAATCAAGACGTTGCAATCGCTGGATCTGATGACCGGAAAACTGCTCTGGGAAAAAACCTACGATGGGGGCTGTGATCGAATGGCACTCGCTCCCGATGGAAAAGTGATTTATGTCCCGTCGTTCGAAAAGGATCATTGGAATGTCGTGGATGGTCTAACCGGAGCAGTCATTGGGCGGATCGAACCCAAATCGGGTGCGCACAATACGGTCTATGGACTGGACGGCAAGCAGGTCTACATGGCTGGCTTGCGTTCCCCGTTGCTCACGGTGGCAGAGACAACGACCCATACGACTTCGAAAACGGTCGGGCCATTTTCAGCAAGCATTCGCCCATTTACGGTGAATGGCAAGCAGACGCTTTGCTTTGTCTGCCTGAACGATCTGCTGGGCTTCGAAGTTGGAAACATCCAGACCGGTGAGAAGCTGCATCGGGTCGAAGTGGCAGGATTTCAGAAAGGACCAGTCAAACGGCACGGATGTCCGAGTCACGGAATCGGATTGACGCCTGATGAAAAAGAGATCTGGGTCTGCGACGCCTTCAATCAGCAGATGCACATCTTCGATGCCACTGTCATGCCACCGAGACAGACGGCCAGTTTGAAAGTGCGTGATGAACCCGGTTGGGTCACATTCAGTCTGGATGGCAAGTTTGCCTACCCATCAACAGGCGAAGTCTTCGATGTCGCCACGCGAAAAGTGATTGCCACTTTGACCGATGAGAACGGAACTGCTGTCCAGAGTGAAAAAATGCTGGAAATCGACTGGCGCGGAAACGAACCAATCCGAACCGGCGATCAATTCGGTGTCGGTCGGATTCGATGAACATTCCGGTAGGTCAGGCCGTGCCTGACTCTTTGCTGTCGATGACAATGATGGAGCTATAAAAAATCGTGTCAGGCACAGCCTGACCTACGCATTTTGTACTGGTGCCAACCTTCGGTACGATTCTGAAATGCCTGATTATCGACGAGCTTTTGTGCCAGGGGGGACGTTCTTCTTCACTCTCGTCACGGACCAGCGGCGTCCCCTCTTTCAGCAGGAGTCCGCTCGGTCTTTGCTCGGTCAGGTCATTCGTGAATGCCAGCAGCGCTGGCCGTTCACAGTCAACGCCATCGTTCTGTTGCCGGAACACTTGCACTCGATTTGGTCATTGCCTTCCGGTGATTCGGACTTTTCCAAGCGGTGGGGATGGATCAAGAAGGAATTCACCAAACGGTGGCTGGACGCTGGGGCTGCCGAATCGAAAATCTCAACGTCGCGAAAACTGGAAAGACGTCGAGGCGTATGGCAACCCCGGTTCTGGGAACACACGATTGAAGACGTAGAAGACTTTGAACGACACTTTGACTACATCCATTACAACCCGGTGAAGCACGGACATGTTCGCTGTCCTCACGATTGGCCCTACTCCAGTTTTCATCGCTGGGTGGCGGCTGGTGTCTACCCTTCGCACTGGGCTTGTTGGAGCGATGTGGAGCCAGTCCTGACATTTTGCGACATCTCAGATTCAGTAGGCGAATGAGTCGCCTCATCCCGTAGGTCAGGCTGTGCCTGACTCTGCAAGTCAGAGGGTTATGTTCACGCAGGTTGGCGAACAATGCCGTCACCTGACATCAGTTCGTCAGGCACAGCCTGACCTACGGGGCTGCTGTCCAGAGTGAAAAGATGCTGGAAATTGACTGGCGCGGAAACGAGCCAATTCGAACCGGCGATCAATTTGGTGTTGGTCGGATCTGCGACCGCTGAAGCCATGTTGATGCATTGAGGCGCATGCTCATTTCAGGTCGCGCAGAATTTCTGCAAATATCACGGAATGGCATCCTGAATCTCGGACCTGGCTCGTTTCGCCAGTTCGTCCGGCGCGAGCACTGTCTTTCCGTCAGGCAACAGAATCAATGGGAATATCTTGATTGTTTTCTTCTCAAGGTCGTCTTTCCGGGCTTGTTCAATCACCTTCGCAGTGGGCGTGATTCCGAACCTGTTCTGAAGCTTCAGACTCCATACTCCCGACTTGACCTCGACGGCCTGTTTCATCTGTTCAGGAGTCGGATTGTCGACGGGAAGCCACTCCATCGGGTGATAGTCGGCAATCCGCTCCAGTCCAAGCCCCCCGTCACGAAGTTCCTTAACTCCAAATCTGGCCTGACCGATTCTCATCAGCGTATCCACCGACACATGCGCCTTTGTCGTTTTGGCGATGCCAAATTCAGAGAACTCCAGTTCATAATCGCGAATGATCAAGTTGTGCGTCGTCTGCCAATGATTGACGATCTCGATCGGCACGTACCTGGAAGGAGATTGATCGCAGAGAGCATTGATCAACCCCAGTCCCATCAACCCCGCGAAGAGTCCCAGCAGGCCGAAACTGCAAGCCAGAAAAGCCGCAGAACTCTTGTTGGTCTCCTTTGCCTCTGTTCCTGAATTCCGATGGATCACCAACCCCAGAATGGCACCGGCAGCTCCCCCCAGTCCTATCGCGGTCAATCCGAGCGGCCAGTTCCACTCCTCAGGAAAACAGAACGTAAGGACGTAAAAAAGACCGACGAACATCCACAGGATACCGAAGACGATTCCTGCAATGGCAATCGCCTTCACGGGTGAGATTCCCGAGAGCGGCTTTCCTTTGAATTTCAGGAACTCGCGTTTGGGGTCGAGTCCCAACAGGCCGTAAATCCTGACAGTCGCGGCAATCTTCCCGGGCATCGCGACAAGAGTGACATAGTCACCGGGTTGAACCTCCAGCGAATAATGAACGGTTTGCGATTTGTCCCAGGACTCATCCGTTAGAATGGTCGCGAATTCTGATCGGCGCGTCTCGGGGTTTTCGTATTCGACGGCGATCTGATAGCGAATCCGGGACATCGGCGCTTTGGTTTCTGGATTGATTGTGACGGTTTCATGGTCCTGAATATCCAGTATTCGACCAACAAACGGTTGTCCGGTAACGACGTACTCGAACCTCTTTTTCGTGATTCGATTCTGGATCAGGACAATCACGCCAATCGCAATCATCGCCAGGCCGACCCAGCCGAGATACGCAAGCGGCAGAACATAGAACGACATTTTCCAGACCACGTCCCAGGGAGAGACCAGCACGAATGCGGCTCCCAAAGCGGTCCATGTCATTGCGACCCCATGATTTCGCCGGGCAAACGAACCACGTCTCAGTTTCCGCAGGATCGGCCGAGGAATCTCTGACTGGAATTCATCACCGTGGTCAAAATCGGCGGGCGGATCGAACGGGACCAGTTCCCGAGTCTCCTTTGGCGAATCCGGTGATGAGAACTGACCCTCTGGCTCTGATGGATCGTCGAATTCACCAGACTCACTGCCGATCACCATGGCTTTACTCCGCAGAATCGGGACGACAAGTACCGGACGGGAAACGTTCACGGAAATGTCGTGCAAGCATAATCTTCAAGGCATTTCGCACACAATTGTCTGTTCACGCATCGCGAAATTCCGATTTGCAACAACAGCACCGAATTTGAATGAGAACTGCTTTGATCCGTCGGAGTCCTTGAGACGTTGAGCAACTGGTGGATAGAATTCATCCTGTCAAACCGCATCCTCGTTTTGGGGCATCACCATGGGACTTTTCGATAAACTTCGCGGCGAACTGATCGATATCATCGAATGGATCGATGACACCCGGAACACGCTCGTCTGGCGGTTTCCCAGGTACCAGAACGAGATCAAACAGGGGGCGCAACTGATTGTCCGGCCAGGACAACTCGCCGTTTTTGTCCTCAACGGCAAAGTTGGAGATATCTTCGAACCGGGGACTCACACGCTGAATACGGCTAACCTGCCGATCCTCAGTACCCTGGCAGGCTGGAAGTACGGATTCAACAGCCCTTTCAAATCGGAAGTCTATTTCATCAGTACCCGCCAGGTCACTGATCTGAAGTGGGGAACCCCCAATCCGATCATGCTGCGCGATCCTGAGTTCGGTCCAATACGTCTGCGTGCCTTCGGGACCTATGCTCTGAAAGCGGTTGAGCCGAAGGCACTGCTGACAGAACTGGTGGGGACTGATGGAGTCGTCGAAGCGGACGAAGTGACCGAACTCCTTCGATCCATCATCAATTCCGCGTTTGCCGACCTGATTGCCGAAAAGCAGGTCGCAGCACTGGATCTGGCAGCCCATTATCGCGAATTTGGCGAAGAACTGCGGAAGTACGTCCAGGAGAAAATCGACGACGAATACGGGTTGGAAATCCCTCAACTGTTTATCGTCAACATTTCATTTCCAGAAGCTGTCGAAAAGGCTCTGGACACACGCACCAGCATGGGTGTGATTGGCGATATGTCAAAGTTCCAGCAGTATTCGTTTGGTGAAGCGATTCGAGAATCCGCGACACATGGGGGCGGAAGCGAAGGCCTCGGAATGGGAATGGGGATCGCCATGGCAGGCCGAATGATGTCGGCCCCTGGCATCGGATTTGGCGGTCCGACGGGAGGGCCGCCAACGCCACCTCCACCGCCAGCCTGGCATGTTGCGGTTAACGGTCAGACGCAGGGACCGTATTCACCGGAACAGATTCAACAGGGAATTCAGGCAGGACGTATCAGCGGCAAGACATTGCTCTGGGCTCCGCAACTGAGCGGGTGGATGGCCGCAGAACAGGTTCCTGATTGGAGCCCCTTCTTCCAGCGACAGGTTCCGCCGCCTCCGCCGATGCCCTGAAAATCCTCTTTTTGCGAGTCAAGAGTCGCACTGGTGGGTACAGACGTGATCGCGACCAATTCCAGGACGTCAAAGCCTCGTTTTGCGACGGCTTCGCGTTAGAATGTGTCGATGAATACTGTCATCGAATCCGCCATTGGCGAAAGCCGGATTCCGGCGCTGAGGTTGTTGTTTGCTCGATTTCCGCTGGAGGAGCAAGAGGCTCGCCTGCGCGATGCTCTGGCCGCCAGCGAAATCGGGAAGCTGCAGTTAGAGAACTTGCTGCTGGCACAGTGCGATGGGATGCCAGTGGGTGCCGCCCTGGTGATGTTCCAGTCGGACGGGATTGCTCTTGTCTGGCCGCCGGTCGTCAGTTGTGGAGCGACGGATTCGACTCTGGTCGAAGACTTGCTGATGCAGGAAATCTGTCTGCGGATCGATGCGACCTCCGCGCGGCTGGGGCAGTGTCTGCTGGCCCCAGACGATGTGGTCGAGACTGCAATCCTGGTCCGACACGGGTTTGACCGGGCGACCGACATGTTCTTTCTGGCGCGGGGGATTTCCGAAACCGATCGAAATCGGGAGGTAAACCCGGTTCATGGAGTGGTCACGCGCGAGACCTACCGTCCCGAGAACGCCGACCGGTTCGCTCGACTTGTGGAGGAAACTTACCGGGGCAGCCTGGACTGTCAGTATCTCAGTGGGGTGCGTTCCGGGGACGAGGCGATCGTCAGCCACAAACTTTCGGGGCAGTTCAATCCCGATCATTGGTCGCTCTACTGTGTTGATGGGAAAGACGCCGGTGTCTTGCTGCTCAATGAGCATCCTGAGCAGGATGCGGCGGAGCTTGTTTATCTGGGAGTCGCCCCGGATGCTCGCGGTCTGGGACTGGGGCGGTTGATGATTCAACACGGATTGCGGGAGTCCGCACAGCGAGGCAGGGGAGTGATGTTTCTGGCTGTTGATTGCGAAAATCGTTACGCAAATGCCCTTTACGGCGAATTTGAATTTGTGGAGCTGGCTCGCAGGCGGGTCATGCTCCGCCGCTGCGGTGCTTCCGCCAGAAAGTAATCCACAGCTTTTGAACAGTCCGTCGGCCGGGAAAAACGGGTGGCAGGATCAGGGCGAATGCTTGAACTCGTCCAATGGCAGGGACTTTCGCGATTGTGAATGACCAGCAATTTTTTCGTGAAGAATTTCTCGACTCCCACGGTTTGACTTCAGACTTCCGGGTAGTAGTATCGTCCCCACGACGCGACTGGTTCGCGAGCCGCGGACTGCAGATCGCAGTTGCTGTTTTAAATCATCAGGTCAAGCCTGACCGTCTTCTCTCGAACTCAACAATTCGAGCAACTGGTTTTCGTAAAGCGATTTTACAATCGTCAGCGGAGACGTTGCGCATTGAGGTCAAGAGTCGCAGGGTCGGGTTTTGTTTGGGGGTGGCAAGATGCAACCCGGCATGACGCCGTCAGTGTGCGTGGAGACGATTTCCACGTCAGATGCGACTACGGTTGTTCAGGCTCCTCCCTTGGGGCCAATGGAATCCACATCGGAACCGATGCTGGTGGCAGCGATCCTGCACGAGTTGCATGAACTGCTCGGCGAGAAGCGGTACACCGTCTGGATCGACCGAAAGATTACGCTCACGATCTGTGACGATACTCTGACGATCGGGGTCGGCAGTCCATTTCTGCTGAGCTGGATGCAGAAGCAGTTCAAAGAGACCATGACCGAAGCGGCACGGAATGTCTTGGGACATTCGGCACGTGTCGTCTTTACGGTCGATGCCTCACTGACGCTCGGTCGGACTGAAACTTCCAATGCCGCTCCCTCGATCACCAGTGATCGACAGCAGCGAACGGTTGTATCTGCTCCAGACAATGCCGTCACGCGACCAATGGCACCGCGACGTTCGGTGGAATTGCAGCAGGCACTGCTGGCTGCAGATTCCACGAGCAACTCGAACCCGATCGCGATGCCGGAATCGGTCGTGCGATCGGTCGGTTCCCCTCAACCGGGATTCGCTCGTGGCCGGCGCCTGGCGGAACTGAATGACTTTATCCCGGGACCGCAGACCGAACTGGCTTTGACAGCTGCACGGCAAGTGGCCGCTGGCCAGGCGACGATGTTTAATCCGCTGTATATTCACGGACCGGTAGGTTCGGGCAAGACTCACCTGCTTGAAGGCATCGTCCGGCAACTGAAGCGGAACAACCCGAATACGAATGCGATGCTGCTGACATCTGAAGCGTTTGCAAACTATTTCACGCAGGCTTTACGTGATCGATCCCTGCCCAGTTTCCGGCAGCGGTTCCGAGGTGTCGACGTCCTGCTGGTCGATGACATCGAGTTCTTCGAATCAAAACGAGTGTTTCAGGAAGAATTTCTGCACACATTCGCAGAACTCGTGGATCATGGTCGACAGGTCGTCCTGACCGGTTCACGGCATCCTCGGCTGTTGACCAAGTTAGGTGACGAACTGGCGACCCGGTTCCTTTCGGGACTGGTCTGCCGACTGGATGTCCCTGATGCGAAGACTCGTTTGACGATCGTGCAGGCCAAGGCGGCTCGGATGTCGGGTGAGTTTGCCGTCGAGGCTCTTGAGTACGTCGCCTCGCGATTCCAAAGTAACGTGCGAGAACTGGAAGGGGCGCTCAACTGCCTGCAGACGTATCACTCGATGACCAATAAGAAAGTGACGCTGGCAACGGCTCGGCAGATCCTGGCCGATCTGGAGCGCGACTGCCTGCGGATCGTGCGACTGGCTGATATCGAACGAGTGATCTGCAGTGTGTTTGGGGTTAAGCCGAAGGACCTGCAGTCCGAAAGTCGCGTTCGAACGGTGAGTCAACCGCGAATGCTCGCCATGTTTCTGGCTCGCAAACACACTCAGTCGGCCTACACCGAAATCGGCCAGCACTTTGGTGGCCGCAACCACAGTACGGTGATGTCGGCAGAACGCAAAGTTCAACAATGGCTCGAAGAAAACTCGACCATTCAAGTCGCCTCGCAAACGTGGACCATCGGTGAAATCCTGTCGACGATCGAACAGCAGTTGCTGGCGGGTTGATCGCGGCTGTCGGTATGACGGGCAACCTGCCCGTGAATGAATTTCGAGACATCGATCAGCCGGAACGCGCTAGCGTCCGGTTCCGATGGACGACTGGAGACACGCATCTCCAGAAACCGGACGCTAGCGCGTTCCGGCTGATGGTCGCAGGTGATTCGACGGTTTCACCCAGTTGATCACTGCGGGAATCTGAACGGGTTCGGAGAAACAGAATACATCCGCAGTCACGTCTGTGCTGATGTAGGGTGGTGGCACTTCGCCGCGCCGGCGCACCATTATTTCTCGACATTTGCTTTTGGTGGGCCTGCGCTCGAAGCGAGCTGGTCCCACCCTACATTGAAAAAGGCGACTGCCCTGGTGATAAGTCCCTTTCTGCTTGCATTTTTGATCTCGGAAGCTGAAAGTTCACTCCAAGAGTCGGTGGTACATAACCAACGTTGAGGGGACAGATCATGGGATTCTTCGACAAGCTGAAGAGTGCAGTCAACGCGGTCACTGGCGGGGCAGCAACAGTCACGATTCAATTACGACAGGCCTGCGTCGTTCCGGGTGACCCCGTGTCAGTCAAGATCACGGCGACGTCCACGGGGGCGGAAGTAAAGTCAAAAGGTGCCTATATCGATGTCTTCGCCGAGGAACGAGTCTCGCTGAAGGACGAATCGACGAAAGAAACGATCAACCGCACCAAGACAACCGTTCAACAGACGATTCAGATTGCCCCGGCATTTGTGCTGGCCCCCAATGAATCCAAGACGTTCGAAGGGGAGTTTCAGTTTCCCGCGAATGCTCTGCCAACTTTCGCAGGCTCAATCTGCCAGCATGTCTGTCAGATCCGCGGTCGGATCGAAGCATTTGGCAATGATCCCGATTCGGGCTATCAGGTGATCAACGTCGGTACGAAGAATTAACGTCTCAGCTCCTGCAAATCGTATTGCTGCTGCTATTGGTTCCTACCTTGCACTGAACCACCCCAAGGCGCGGGGAAACTACTTTCTGGAGAGACTTCATGCGTTTGCTGGTTCTGGCCCTTTCGATCTGCCTCGGTTCGAACCTAGTTCTGGCTCAGGAGCGTCCTGCGACGTTTCCTGGAACTCAGCCGCTGATCGCTGACAAGCCGCTGGATGTGCTGATGGTGGAGGGGATTGACCGATTCTGTCTGAAAGAAATCAGCCGAGCCCGCGAGCAACGGGAATCTCTCTGGAAGCGCGACTACTCCAGCCCCGAAGCCTACGAGAAGAGTCTGGCGCCTTACCGTGAGAAGTTTCGCACCAACATCGGTGTCGTCGATAAACGTGTCCCCGCGCACCGTTTTGAGTATGTCGATGACCCCGCAAAGCACCCCGCTGCCAATCCTGCCCCCGCTTTCACCGTACGACATGTCCGCTGGGGTGTCCTGCCGGGGTTGAATGCCGAGGGACTGTTGCTGACCCCACGGCAGGCTCCACGCGGTTCGGTGATTGCCATCCCCGATGCACGCTGGTCACCTGACGAATTCTGTACAGCCGTTGCTGATGGCAAGCCAGCTTCAACGCTGGCACAGGTCTTTGTTGAGAACGGCTTTCAGGTAATTGTCCCAACTTTGTTAAGCCGCGACGACGAGTTCTCTGGCAACCCGGACATTGCCATGACGAACCAGACACACCGCGAGTGGGTCTATCGATCGGCATTTGAAGTTGGTCGTCATGTTGTTGGCTACGAAGTTCAGAAAGTACTGGCAGCTGTTGACCTGTTTCATGCGTCTGACAGTTCAAAGCCGATCATTGCAGCTGGTATTGGTGACGGTGGTCAGATTGCCATGTATAGCGCTGCAGCAGATCCACGCATCAGTTCCGTCCTGGTGAGCGGCTACTTTCAGCCGCGTGACGGGGTCTGGCAGGAGCCAATCGATCGCAACGTCTGGGGTCTGCTGAATGAATTCGGCGATGCCCAGATTGCCGGGATGATTGCACCCCGACCGCTCGTGATTGAAGCCGCAGCTGTCCCCGAAACGGATGGCCCGTTGCCAATCAAGCAGGGGCGACGTGGTGGCGCTGCTCCCGGCCAGATCAAGACGGCGGACCTGAAGGCCGTTCAATCAGAATTTGAAGCAGCTCAGAAGATCTATGACCAGTTAAAGGCTGGCAAGAAGCTGGCACTCGTAGCGAGCGGTGCTGATGGACGCGGACCAGCAGGGAGCGAAGGGGCAATCGCCCGATTGGCAGACCTTGCAGGGATTGCTAACTTCCTAGCCGCCGCGAAACTTCCTGTTTCAAAACTGGTGGAGCCGTTTGATCGTTCTGCCGTACAGAAGCGACAAGTGGCTGAGGCGATCGAGTTCACTCAGAAGACTCTGCGCCATTCTTACAAAACTCGTGACAAGCTGTTTGCTCAAGCGGACCGATCATCACTGGAAAAGTACGTCGCCACTTCAGAAAAGCTGCGAGATCATGTCTATCGCGAATTGATCGGTAAATTGCCTGATCCGACGATGCCGCTGAATCCACGGACTCGCAAGGTTCTCGAAGACAAGGAATACACTGGGTACGAAGTGGTGTTGGATACGTATCCCGATGTGATCGCGGCCGGCATTCTGCTGGTACCGACCGATCTGAAGCCGAATGAAAAGCGCCCCGTCGTCGTTTGCCAGCATGGACTCGAAGGGGTCCCCATGGACACTATCACAGGTCCCGGATCGCCTGGCTTCCCACCTTACAAAGCGTTCAGTGCCGAACTGGCGAAACGCGGGTTTATCGTCTACGCCCCGCAGAATCCTTATCGCGGTCGTGACTTGTTCCGCACGTTGCAGCGCAAATCCAATCCGCTGGCCCGATCGCTGTTCAGCTATATCATTCCACAGCATCTGGTGACCTTGCGGTGGTTGTCGAGTCTTCCGAACGTCGACAAATCGCGACTGGCGTTTTATGGACTCAGCTATGGTGGCAAGACCGCCGTGCGAGTCCCGCCGATGTTGCCGCCGCGTGAGAATGATCCGGGTTATTGCCTGTCGATTTGTTCTGCTGACTACAACGAATGGGTCTCCAAGAACGCCTCGACCGACTTGCCGTTCAGCTATGTCTTTACCAACGAATACGAGATTTTCGAATGGAACATGGCTCACGTCGCAAATTACGCCGAGCTGTCGCTGCTGATGACACCACGCCCATTTATGGTTGAACGAGGCCATGATGACGGAGTCGGGATCGATGAATGGGTCGCCTTCGAATACGCCAAAGTGCGCCGCCATTACAACAAACTGGGGATCGGCGATAAAACCGAGATCGAGTTTTTCAATGGTCCACACACGATCAACGGGGTGGGGACGTACGACTTCCTGCATCGCCATCTGAACTGGCCCAGGAAGTGATCGAGGGATCGAACAGTCGGGTTACTGAATTCTTGATCATTCGATCACTTTGATCGGTCGATCATTCAGCGTGAAAAAAGATCTGGCGTGCACGTGAGAGTTTGGCTCTTGCTTGCACGCCGGAATCGTTTCAAGGCCAGTCGAATGTTGCGGCTGTGGGCCATCAGAACGACTCGCACATCCAGGCCACCGAAGTTGCGATCAATCGATGGCTCGCATCGGTATATCCACCGCTGAGCAACATGACAGTTGGCAGTTTTCGTCGACGAGTTTCGAGAAAAACAAATTGCAGTTGGGACACAATCAGCGCAATGTCCGAAAAGAGGCAGAATCCTTCGGCACGCTCAGGTTTGGCGTGATGAAATCCTCCTCCAAGATTGATTGCGAAACCATGTTGCACGGCCTGCCGTGCCGCAATGACCGACCCGCGACAAGCCCACCGCATGGGTGTGAGAAATCCCAGATCAAGTATGGAATACGGCAGCAATGCGACTTCGCGGACTTCAAACGCCCTGGCCAGAGCTGACGGCTGCCGCATCATCTGCAGGTGCTGCTTAGTGTGGATCGCCAGCAATTCGTCATCGGATAACGGGCGATCCACGTCCACGTGATAACGGGCGAGGTCTGAACCAAGTCCCCGTTCGAGCAATGCCCATGCACGCCGAAACTTCTTTCCATCGAACGGATGAATTTTTTCGAACCCCATGAGGCCCATATTGTAGTGTGGATTGTAAATCACTTTCATGGCCATATGCCCGCAAAGTTCGGTATCTCGCTGAGTTGATTCCGCAGGAACGAAACTGTCAATCCGCTGATGGATCAACAGCCAGGCACAGTGTCCTGGCCTCCTGAGGAACATCATGTCGGTATCAATGCCGCATCGGCCGACGCGGAGTGTTTTTCAGAAACACGAGAAGTTTCAATCTTGCGGCCCAAGTGGCCGCAAGATTGAACAGGCAGATCTCGTCATCTCAATGATACCGAACAGCAGGAGACATTGAGTCGCGGTGATCGGCGACCAAATCAATGTGGGTAACGTTGACTCCACCCTGCGTACCGCCCAGTTGAAAAAAGGCCTTGGCCCTGCTCCTACGGTCAACTCACTGGCACGCCGTGCACATGCCGGACCATAATCATCAGGATGACTCGATTCAAACTGATGGAGGAGCGATGATGCCGACTCGACGTGAACTGCTCTCGACCGCAGCTTTGATTGCCGCCGGTAATTCGCTGCTCAACGAAGCCATCGGCGCGAATCAGAATCCTGCCGATCAGGTGGTTGATCGTGCATCGAGTTTGCGGATCACCGCTATGCAAACGTATCTGGTCAGTCCTCACGTCTTCATCCGCATCGAAACCAATGCTGGTATCGTTGGCTGGGGGGACATCAAGGGAGTGGATCCACGCGTTTCCAAGGTTCTTGTTGAATCACTATTCGAACTGCTCGATGGCGAAAATCCGACGCGGATCGAGCATCTCTGGCAAAAGGTCTTTCGATCACATCGCAACATACGTGGCGGCGCTCTGATGATTCATACGCTCGCCGGGATCGATATGGCCCTGTGGGATATCGCCGGAAAGCTGTGGGGAGTTCCTGTCTATCGATTGCTGGGTGGACCGACGCGTGATCGCATTCGCGTTTACCACACTCCACAAGCCAGAAAAGTTCCACCACCGGGTCTGTTCGAACACAGTGGAACGCCTGCCGATATCGAAAAGATCGTTGCGTCCATCAAGGCGGCTCGCGAACAGGTGGGGCCTGCAGGAGCGGTTATGTTCGACGCTCACAGTGCCGTCCCTCCCGCGACGCTGATTCAACTTGCAGCGGCACTGAAGCCATATGACGTTCTGTTCATAGAAGAACCGGCCGTGCCAGGGAATATCGAAGTCTTCAAGCGGCTGAAGGAACAGATCGCGATTCCCCTGGCTGCAGGCGAACGGGATCGGACGATCTACGAGATGCTGCCGTATCTGCAGCATGGCTGCCTGGATATCCTGCAACCCGACTGCTGTCACACGGGGGGCATTACGTCGATGAAGAAGATCGCCACGCTGGCCGAAGCCTTTTTTGTCCCGATTGCGCCTCACTGCACAGCCAGTAATCTGGGAATTGCCGCCAGCCTGCACGTGACGGCATCCGTTCCACTCTTCCTGATTCACGAGTTTTATCCTGACAACGGCGGCTTCAACCCGGCAACCATCATGCGGATGGACTGGAAGGTCGACGCCGAAGGATACGTCAATCTTCCCGGCGGCCCCGGTCTTGGGATTGAAGTTGACGAAAAGAACCTGGAGGAAGCGGTCAAAAAGCCACAGAATTACAAATGGCCAGGACGGATCTTGAAAGACGGCTCGATTGCCGACTATTGAGTGAAAACGAGTCAAAACGGTCGATCGCTGCCGTCGTCCGTTAGTGAGTTGAATGCCCACGAGAACAAAGCATAGGTAATGACAGGTTGCGACAACACCGAAATGCCGATTGCCCTGACCGCAAATGCCTCGTTTTTTGTGGGCTTTGCGTTAAGAACGCAGCCGAAAGCCGGAAATGGTCTTCGCGCAGATTGACAATTCAGAATAATTCTCCCATTGCCAGGTTTTTCGCGTAAGAGAAGTCAAATGCTGTCCTTGCGCTGTTTGTGATATTGGGGGAGCATTGGTCATGGATTCAGACCTGAAGCCGCAGGAACGATCATCGGGTTGGTGGCGTGAAAAGGAATTGTGGCTGCTGCTACTGCTGCTCTGCGGCATGTATCTCACCAATTTGGACGGGATCACAATCCGCGGTGAAGAATCGCGTCGTGGTCGCATCGCCTGGGAAATGTTGCACAGCGGGAACTGGTACGTTCCAACCATGCAGGACCGTCCGGTCTTCTTCCGACCTCCACTCCAGAATGCCTTGATCGCAACGGTGGCGACTGTCCATGGCGAAGTAGATGCCTGGTCGCTGCGAATCCCCAGCGTGATTGCCATCCTGCTGACTGTCATGGTGGTCTATGGTTACGGGAGAAGCTTTCTATCACGCCTGGGGGCATTTGCTGCTGCTCTCGGGTTCGCTTCCATGGGGCAGGTGCTTGAACTTGGCCGACTGGGCGAGACGGAAGCTGTCTTTACGCTGTTCGTCGCTGGCAGCCTGTTAACCTGGCGCTGGTGCTGGAACGCCGGTGCATCGCCGTGGGTGATGTGGACCAGCAGTTATGCACTTGCTGCCGCTGCGACTCTGACCAAGGGACCACAGGCTCCGATGTACTTTGTTGGTGGAGTCTGGTTGTTCCTGATTGTGACCCGCCGCTGGAAGCTGTTGCTGACATTGCCACATCTGGCAGGGATCGGCGTGGCACTCAGCGTCCTGGCTCTGTGGCAGGTCCCGTATGCGATGCAAATGGGGTTGGCGACGTCCTTCAAAGTCTACGTGGGTGATGTGGCATCGCGGTTCGGTGACATGAAGGCCATGACGGTCATCAAGCACTTGATCTCATTCCCGCTAGAAATCGTGTTTGGGTCACTGTTGCCGTGGTCACTCTTATTGCTTTGTTACGCCAATCGCCAGTTCCGTGAGGATTTGGGGCGACTGCGGGAAGATGTCCTTTTCCTGGCACTCTGTGCTGCGATCAGCTTTCCGTCCGTCTGGATCCCGGCAACGGCAAGTCTGCGATATTACATGCCGATGTTTCCGATTTTTGCCTGCCTGGCCGGAATTGCTGTGGAAAGAATCTCGGCCTATGCACCAGAGTCATTCTGGCCGAAGCTGTTTCTACGCTATCAGAAAACATTGGCACTGGTCCCCGTGGGGACAGCACTGGTCGTGCTGGTTGTCAGTGTCGGCTGGCCGTCGGTCAGTTGGTCACAGACGGTAACTTTTTCGCTCTGCTACTTCGCGGCCTGCGGCATCATTGCCGGAGCAGGCTGGTACGCTGCAGAACGACTGACACCGCGGAATATCATGATTGGCATGACCACAACCGCCTGTTTCCTTGGTTTGACGTACAGCACTCTGCTGGTCTACGTCCGACAGAAAATCAGCGAGGATGCTCCAGGAGCCATTGTTCAATTGCGGCAGCAGTTACCTGCAGACCAACCATTGGTCAGCCTGGGCCCGGCACACCACCTGTTCCTGCTGCTTTACGGTGAACCCGTCAAGCAACTTGCGGTTGATCATCCTGAAGAACTGGATCAAATCGGTACGGACTATTTCTGCTTCTGGGTCTGGTCTGGCGGCGTGAAACCTGCAGATATCCCGTTCGAATGGGAACAGATTGCAGTAATCTCGTGCGATCGTAATCGACGTTCTAACCCCGTGGATACGGTGATCGTCGGTCGAAGAATCCGATCGCCCCAGATGGCATCGCGGCCGAATTGAGTGTGGGACGGTCGAGCTACCAGGTTTTCTCGAACGAGCAACGCGTCACGCGACGAAGTTGCTGGCCTCCTGAGGAGCATCACGTCTGCAGTTCACCCAGCTAGCGCCCTGGAATTGATCTCACCGAGAATCTTTCTGAGGCCTGAAGGGCCGTGCGTTCCTTTTGGCGAGTCTAAAGACGAAAGGAATGCTCGGTCCTTCAGGCCTCGGATCTTGTTTTTAATCGATTTCCAGGGCCGCAGGGCCCTGGCTGGGTGAACTCCTGGCCCGTTGGGCCGATGGGGCCTCCTGAGGAAGATCATGTCGGTATCAATGCCGAATCGGCTGACGCACCCGCGAGCATGCCCAATCGTTTACCAGAGTTCCCCCCTAAGTATGCATCCCAAGGTGCGGGGAAACTACGTCTTGGGAAGCACTGCGAACCGCACTTTGTTCACGCCCAGTCGGGCCGCAGTCAGCAGCAGCGGCTCGACAGCGGAGTAGGGAATCGTTCGATCTGCACGAATCCGCAACTCTGTCGCTCCAGGGCCATACTGTTCCGCGACAACTTGCAGTTTGCGTTCAAAGTCTTCGAGGCTGACTTCCTGAGCCCCCAGCAAGAGTCGCTGGTCAGTAGCAATCGTGATCACGACGCGACTTGCGGACTCCTCTTCGTCCCGTCCTTGAGTCGCAACTGGCAGTTCAACCTGCTCGACCTGCTCATTGCGAATAAAATGGCTGGCCACCAGAAAAAAAATGATCAGCAGGAACACCACGTCGATCAACGGCGTAATATTGAACTGCAGACCTCGTTGAACATTCTGGCTGGGAAGACGCATATCAGACTCGTGTGTGAACGAGGATGTGACGGGAATCAGGTCGCCTTGGGATCTCGACGGACAACCGGAGCCCCTTCGGCCGCGTGAGTTCTGCGTTCTTCTCGTTTACGTAAGAGAACGGACCGTTTGAAATCAGCAAACACATGTTCTGCGGTCAATGCCGTCTGAGCAATCAATTCATCGATGCGATTGCGGAAGAAACCAAACGCAGAAATCGCCGGGATTGCTACGATCAGGCCGAAGAGGGTGGTCACCAGTGCTTTATAAATCCCGGGAGCCAGTTCGCTCACCTGCGGATTGGCTTTACGCTCAAATTCCATGAAGGCCAGGATCATCCCCCAGACGGTTCCCATCAGCCCCAGCATGGGGGCGACCGTGCTGATAATCGACAGGTATTCGATCTTACGCATCAGGCGTGCAGACTGTTCAGCCGCTGCGTCTTCCATCGCTTTTTCTACGGCAGAATAGCCAAGCTCCACTTCCGAGATCCCGGCCCCCAGGAGATATCCCAACAGGCTGGAACTGGCCCGGCAACGCTCTTCTGCAATTTTGAATTGCCCCGCCACGATCAGACGCTCGATATCTTCAGCCATCCCTCGCGGTATCAGGGTGCCACGACGAATGGTCAACAGGTGTTCAAAGATCAGAGCGAGCATGACCAGGCTCAACGCGACAATAACATAGCCGATCGCCCCACCATCCTTGAACATCTGCCCGATATCAATCACAGGTGCAGCAGGTCGATCTGCCGCAGGTTGAGCAGGATCAGCGGCTCGGACCGGCAACGCCCACCACAAGCTGACAACAACTGTCATGACGAGCATCAGTATTCGGTAATGATTTCGTAACATCGATCGGCTTCCTCCTTATGCCGCCACTGCGTCGTTATTGATGAGAATCCTGTCGATTCGCCGATGGGTCGCTCTGGCTCGACTCACTCTTCAGCAATTTCCATTTTTCTTCGGCTTTCCCTGCGACCGGCGTATCAGAGAAGCGGAAAACAACTTCGCTGTAAAGATTGGTAGCCTGGGCGCGATCGCCAAAAGATTCCACCATTTCAGCAGCTTCAAAACAGGCGCGCGCTGCCAGATGGCGATCTGAGTCGTAAACCAGAGGGAGCCACAACAGCGTGGCCGCTGCGCGTTCGGGCTGTTGCTGTCGCCGAAACGTCTGTCCCAGTACGTAATAGCCACCGGCTCGCAATTCCTCCGGAAGATCATCAATGGCTGATTCCCATCGCAGCAACTCCGATGGAGTGGCCGTCCCACTCACCGAACGGACTCGCCACAACTGCATTTGCGCCAGCCGCTGGAGACGGATGTTCGATTCGCGAGCCAGCCGACGCAGGACTGTTTCCGCCTGATCATTGGATTCACGATCGAACAGGAGATGGCTGGCACCGATCAACTGGGCAACCAATGACTTTTCCGCGATCCAGGCTCGGGCTTCGAATATCAGATTGGCATCCGACGACTGATCGGTCCACGCCAACGGGGCCAGACCGAAATGCATGGTTTCAGGATCTGATTCCACGATCGCCAGGAAATTCGGCGCGGCGGCCAGGTAATCGCCATTCCACAGGGCACATCGAACCAGATCGGCCAGAATCAATCGTCGGACCCACGCCCGGTCTTCTTCCTTCAGTGCCAGGGTCAACTCGGGCTTTGCTCGAGCCACATCACCCTGAGCCAGCCACTGACGCCCCTTGTCATGGTGAGCGGTATAGGCCGTTTGAACTTCAATGACATCCTGCCGAGGGTACCGGCGTGCCTGTTCACCCGCTCGCACGATGACCGTCACTTCGCGCCCCGTATAGTCATCGACGATGCCAGAAATTGGAAAGCGGCTTCCGCCTGGCTGCTGCAGAATCACTCGATCCTGGGCATACGCTGAAATGCTTCCCAGCAACATCGATGCGAACAGCGCAAGACCCCACCTGCGACAACAGCCTGCCACCAGGACCGCTCGATCGCAGTTCATCTTCCAGTGATTGTGAGTAGTCAACAATTGGCAATTGGTCCGTCACTGAGCTTTGAAGCGGGTCACATCGTGATAACGGTAGGTCCCACCATTCTGGCGAGCGAGTTTTCGCAGGAAGTTTCCATTGTCATTAGCGGGAGGCAATTCCGGTCCCTGACCAAACTCAATCGCATGAATGCGGATTTTTCCACGATTCATCGTCTTGATCCGATCCAGATCCTTCGGCCAGAGCGGGGGTTCCAGTGCATCCGTCAGGAAGAAGATCACATCCGGATTCAATTGCATTGCCATTTCAAGTGGCGGAAGATGATCGGTCCCGGAACCCGACGAGATTCCTGAAATCTTCTGGCGAGCGAGCGTCTTGTTGAGATCGGTCGCCATGGCCAGCGTTGGCCGCGTTTCTTCCCGTAGCTTGATGACGTGCGGTTTGTCGTCGTAAAAAATGATCAGGAACTGTTGTCGTTCGTCCAGCGCCTGAAGACTGCTCATCAGGGCATTCTTGGCGACCTGCATTGCGTTGTTACCACCCATGCTGCCTGAAGCATCGATGACGAAGACGACTTTCATCCCTTCATCGCGTGCTCCCATGAATGCGGCACCTGGTCGCCCGCCAGGTGTCCCAGTGGCCGGTCGAACGCTGCCTGTCGACTTCACGGGTACTCCCGTGTCGGCTGCTCCCGTTCCATTCGGCAGATTAACCCCGACACCAATTTGCGGAAGGGCATCGATTTTCGGAAGAGTCACCTCTGCGGGAGGGGAATCCGATGTCGCCTGCGTCGGTGCAAAAGATTCGTTGGGTGCAGGATCGACGGCAACATCAGTTCGTTCGGCATCGTTGGGTTCGTCAGTCATCTGCGAATCAACGCGATCTCCTTCGCGTTCCACGAAAATTCCGACTTCGCGTGTGGGCTCATCTGAGAAACCAACGGGAGCCTGCTGGCAGCTGCGCATCGTCGTCGAAAAGATTACCAGCAGACACGCATGAGCGACCAGGGAAAGAATGAAGGGCATGGCAATGCTGTGCGGCATCCAGTCAGGAAACTGGAACCGGCTTTTCGGCGTCATCTTGAGAGAAGTCATGGATAACTCCCGCGCCCGACCACGTTGTGAGGATTCCATTATAGACAGAATCACCCTGGGGAAGTTGCTTCGCAATCTCTTGACGGGTCGGCTTTCCCTGAGCGAACTCTATGCCTGACAGGGAATTCCGTCAATTCCAGCGTCGGAAAGGCTTGCGACCGAGGCTTCATATTGATCGTCGCGTTCGAATTGGGTGGCAGTTTCTGCCGATCGAGACTGGTTTGGAGCGAATCGGACCAGTCTACGTAATCGTTAAGGTCTGTCTCATCTTGCGTGACCGGACTGCCGATAAATCCACTGTCAATCCTGACTCGACTCCTCTCTTCAACAGACTTAGCCACCAGGTCTGATCGAAAGGTGACGCAGCAATCGCGTATCGTCCTCCTTCAGGTGGACGGAGTTCTGGCAGTTCAGATTTGGCATTTCGGGGCGATCGGACCACCCCTCATCTGTGAATTCGCGGATGAGGGGTGCGTCATTTCGAGTTCATTTCCAACCGCTCGAAACCTGGCGAGCGCCCGCCAATACCCCCGAAAGTCAGCTTTTTTGAATGTCAGGTGGGACCATCTCGGCTCGCCCGTCGGCTTTCCAACAGGGGACTTCGAGAATGAATGGCGGGGTTGGGCGGCGAAGCACCCTGGTCTCCCCTCAGCATTCTGTCCCATTTCAAGAAGGCATTGGCTCTGTCCAAAACCCGCTGCCACCTTGTCTGGCCGAAATCGACCGGTATAGTGTAAGGGAGTTCCGGTGTCCCCGCTGTCGTGCGGACACCTCGCTGTTTTGGTCTGTTCCAAGGAGAGAGCCTCGATGAAGAAGTCCCTGATGGCGTGTGTCGCGCTGGTCGTTGCGTCGGTTGGCCTGGCAGGCGCTGCGGAAAAGGTCGTATCGGGTTTGGAAAAGGGTGCAAAGGTCCCCGCGTTCTACGTGAAGGACGTGACTGGCCCCAACAAGGATGGCGACGAACTTTGTTATCGCTGCCGCTACGGGAATCAGCCCGTCGTTACAATTTTCGCCAAGGAAATGACTGACGAAGTCGCTGCCTTGACGAAGGAACTGGATGCTGTTGTCGCGAAGAATCGCGATCAGAAGATGGCAGGCTTTGTGGTGATCCTCGCCAGCGATCAAGCCAAGGCTGCGACCACTCTGGAAAAGGTCGCCAAAGACAAGAAGATCGAACAACTGCCGCTGACCACCTTCAAGGGAACCGCCGGTCCCAAGGGATACAAGATCAATGACAAGGCCGATGTTACCGTCATGTATTGGGTTGAAGGTACCGTCAAGGTCAGTGAAGGCTTCAACAAGGGTGAATTGAATTCTGCAGCGATTTCCAAGCTCGTTGGCGAAACGAAGTCGATCCTCGAGTAGTCCAGAATGGCTCTGTCCCTGTGATCGCGATCGAAGCGCTCATGATCGTGATTCTCAAGGCTTAGTCTCAACGTTAACACCCTGCGTTTCGATCGAAACGCAGGGTGTTCGTGTTATTTCAGGTGCTTGGTTCGTTGTTCCTGGTTATTGGTCTCGGGGGCAGACTGACCGTGTAATTGCTGATTCTTGTCATGCTCGCAAAGCGTTGACGCTTTATCGCCTGGTCAGTAGTATCGCCGCGATTGTCATATTTTTTGAACTGACAGACGACACCCATGAAGCTCTCTCGCAAGTCCGATTATGCCCTGCGCGCCTTGATGACGCTGGTAGAACGATTCGGCAAGGGGCCAGTTTCGATCCGCGAGTTGGCCGAGAAAAACGATATTCCTCGTGGTTTTCTTGAGCACATCATGCTCGACCTCAAATCCCAGGGGATCGTCAACAGTATCGCAGGCCGGATTGGCGGATTCGTTCTCGCGAGGTCTCCTGCCGAAATCACGATGGGACAGATCGTACGTCATTTCGACGGGCTGCTCGCCCCGATCGGATGTGTCTCCGTCTCCAGCCATGAATCCTGCTCTCAGGAAGTGAACTGCCGCTTCCGCCGCGTGCTGCTCGATATTCGTAACTATACGGCTCAAAAGATGGATGCCGCGACTCTGGAACAGGTTTATGGTTCAGCACCGGTGACGCAGGAGGAAGTCTTTTCAAGCGTCTTCATCGGCGGCGACGGGATCTGATTCCCCGTCAGCCGCAGTTACAATCAAGTTCACCACTGCGAGACCCGACGAATCTCAAGCGTATTGATCGGGCCTTCGTTACTCAGCAACCCATTCAAGGCAGGGTGCTGCAAGATATCGCTGACGGACATCAGTTCGCCGTCAACGACCATCTGGTTTGACATCAGTCGGACTCCGTGGCTGTAGTCGACATACCAGTCGACGTGCCCCACATAAAGCGGCTGAATCGGGATCGCATCCGTCTGGTGCCAGCCATAAATGGCGACCCTGTGCGGCTTCTCCCGCAGGCGGTTGCTCAAGACGACATCTTTCTTGATCCCGGCCGTCAGGGCTCGTTTCATTCCTTGTAGCTGTGATTCGATCAATTCGTGATGCTGGAAAAACGTCTGAACAGCGTCGCGGTCCTTTGTCAGCGGCCTGGGTGCGAGCTTGTTGGGGGCTGCAGAATAAAGATCGTCCGAGACCTTGGTCGTGATCAGTGATGCATGACACTTTTCAGCAATCGCGAGAGCACTTTGTGGCGTCATCGGGACTCGAAAGAAATCGTCGTCCGTACCAACGGCCAGATAGTCAGGCATCACTCGATAATCGGCGACATGCCTGGTTCCAGTAGGATCCGTCCAACTGATGCGGATCGTGACCAGTTTCCGTAGAAAGTCTGGAATGTTTCCCTCGGTAATCTCTTTCACGATTGCCGCTTCACGTGCCTGACGGGGCATGGCGAGGACTTGATCTCGAAACTGTCGCCCTGCAGGAGCGTCTTCGTGACGTGCCGGAATCGCGATGACCTGTGCGACCGGTTCTTCGACGATCATCGCGAGTGGCACAACGGCTTCTTTCAGCGGCTGTTGTTGAATCCATTTCGAATAGGCCCGAGGCCCTCCAAACTTTCCCCAGCGGGTTTCGTCCGAGGTTCCCGCTGTCAGTCCCTGCAGAACGCCATTCATCTCACCTACCAGAGCCGTGTGTAGAATTTTGTTCTCGGGATTCGGATGTAAAAAGACCTGGAATTGTCCTGAAAGGTCCTGAGTCGTCTGAAAAGGCCCATTTGTTCCATCCGTCAGTTCGATGCTCTGTGCGAATCTCGAAGTCATTCTCTTCGTGGCACGAAACGTTCCCCCTTCCGCACCAACAACCTTCTTCCCGTTCAACGTGATCTCGCGATCATCATAAGCCACGACGATCAGTCGCCGAGACGTATCGCCTCGTAACCAGTCCAGCAATTTGTCGCCGTGCTTGCTGTCTGAATACGAGTAATTCGCATCCAGGAACACCATTCGTCCAATCGTAGAAGGAATCGTGGCATCCGCAGCAATGTACTCGAACAAGAATGCCCCACCGCCACTGTGACCAGCAAGAACGACCTGGTCAGCTTTGAATTCTGTTGCGAGGGAAGAAACTAATTGTCGTATCAAAGTTCCGGCATCACGTCGCTCGGAACAGAACCCGGGCCAGCTCAATTTGGGAGCCTGAACGATTGCCAGGAGAAGATTCTCGTCTGGTTGAAGCCCCCGACAGCAACGGATCTGTGCCGCGACATGCTGTATATCGAAACGAAAGTCCTGGCCGTGCCGAGGAGTTGAACCAAATGTCTGCTCAATCGTATTTCCATTTGGCGTGGCATAGATCACAAGTGTTTGCCTGCCAGGCTTCGAGTCCGCCGGCAGGTTCAACATGACCTTGATGCCACTCGGAAGTCGCTCCCAGCGGACTCGTTCTGAAAAAGGCTCGACTGTTGTAAAACCGGTGATCTGTTGGGCCTCGGCCAGTTGCGTGATCGCAATCGTGGCTATCAGGCATGGATAGAAGAATCGCTGTAATCGCATGAGCTCACGTTCTCGCTACCGAATTCCGCAGCAAGCCACGGCGCAACCTCGGAATCCATCGGGGAATCCTGTACGGCGGCCGGACGCCAATTTTATCCAGACTGCCGTCTCCATTGCGATATAGTGAGGTACACGCGTCTAGGTAATCGATGACTCGTGTGTGGCAGGGTGACTCGACTCGGCTTTCTTTTCGAGCTGCGTGCGACATGCCGAGAAGAGCTGGTCTTTCTGAATCGGCTTCACCGCAAAGCTGTCAAACCCTGAAGTGAGGCACCGATCACGGTCGTCATCGGAAGCATGTGCCGTCAATGCAATGATCTTGCCTGTGTAACCGTGGCGGCGCAGCGTTGCAGTGGCGGTGTATCCATCCATTTCCGGCATCTGGATATCCATCAGGATCAGATCGAATGGCTGTCCGGCGTTACTGGCAAGCAGTGCGGCGTTGACCGCCAGCAGACCATTGTCCACAACCTGAACGACAGCGCCCCATTTCTGCAGCAGGAACGCTATCAACTTCTGATTTGCCAGGACGTCTTCTGCAAGCAGGATTCGACCAGATAACGTCATTGGTGCTGCAGCCGCAGGACGTACGACTGTCGATGATGGAGCTGTATTTTCAGGTTCTGCCAACAACACGACAGTCTCTGACCCAGCTGTGATTTCCAAAGTGAATTCACTACCAACGCCAAACGTACTGCTGGCAGAAATGTCCCCGCCCAGCATCTGAGCAAGTCGTTTGGAAATAGAAAGCCCCAACCCGGTTCCCCCAAATCGACGCGACATCGATGCGTCGGCCTGTGAGAATGGCGTGAAGAGTCGCTCCAGTTGTTCTGGCTTGATACCGATTCCGCTGTCTCTCACGGAAAAGATCTGACGCCGGGTAGCGTCGTCATATCTCACGGAGACACGGATACTGCCTCGTTCGGTAAACTTGATGGCGTTTCCAATCAGGTTGACCAGAATCTGACGAACACGGAGCGCATCGGTCGTTACGTACTTCGGCATCGGGAAGAGATATTCGGTCTGCAGAACCAATCCCTTCTCGCGAGCACGCAATTGCATCAACCGCAGGACATCTTCAACGAGTTGTCGCGGTGAAACTTCGGCCAGTTCCAATGTCATCCGGTCCGCTTCAATCTTCGAAAGATCCAGGATGTCATCGATCAGTTCCTGAAGATGTCGTCCATTGTTTCGAATGATATCGATCGTCTCGCGATGAGGGTTCTCAGTCCCTTCACCATCTTCATCGTAGATCAGATCCGCGTAGCCCAGAATAGCGGTGAGCGGTGTTCGCAGTTCGTGACTCATATTCGCCAGGAATTCACTTTTCGCGCGAGCGGCGGCTTCCGCCTGATCTCGGGCGCGCGCCAGTTCTTCCGACTGGCGAATCAACTGGATCGACTGTTCGGTAATTCGATCACGCGACGCTTCCACCTGCTGGAGATAGCGGTGTGAATCTTCTTCCATTCGCTTGCGGTCAGTGATGTCGGAATGAGTTCCGATCATGCGCAATGCTGCACCAGACGCATCACAACTGACGATGATTCCCCGGCTCAAGATCCATTTCACGTTTCCGTTCTTACAGACCATCCGGTGTTCATGCGTATAGGTGACCGTTTTTCCTTCCAGATAGTCCTGCAGGCTGGAAAGGACTGCGGGAAGATCTTCGGGGTAGATCCTGTTTCTCCAGCTCTCCATACTGTTTTCGAGCTCGTGCTCTTCGAACCCCAGCATCTCTGCCCATCGGCGCGAGAAAACAACTTCGCCGGACTGAATGTTCCAGTCCCACACGCCATCTCCCGCACCCTCTAGAGCAAATTTCCACCGCTCTTCACTTTCACGCAGGGCTGCCTCGACCTGTTTCCGCTCGATCGCAATCCCGGCCAGGTTCGCCGCGACTTCGATCAACCGAATGTCACTCTCCGTGGGTGCACCGGGCGCTGTCCCATAAATGGCAAACGTTCCCAGGACCGCCCCGGACTTGTCCCGAATCGGCTCGGACCAGCACGATGCAAGGCTGGCACGGGCTGCGATCTCGCGGAATCCGGTCCAGTAGGGATGTGTGGAAACATCTTCGACGATCACACGCTGCCCAAGAAACGCTGCCGTCCCGCAGCTGCCGACGCCCATTCCAATTTCCACACCGTTGATACTGTTGGTGTAGAACAAAGGCAGATTCGGAGCCGCTGTCGTTTGTAACCGCTTGCGTTCCTTATCGAGGAGCAGGATTGATCCACGAAGTTGCGAGTTTTCGGCTTCGACACTGCGAACCAGCGGTTCAAGCACCTCGGACAGCGAAGCCCCGGCTGCGAGTAATTCCAGTACGCGGTTACGAACACGTTCGCGAGCTTCGGTCGCCTTGCGCGTCGTAATATCCTTGATCGAGCCAGCCATCCGGATCGGGACTCCTTTCTCGTCCCAGACTGCCTGCCCACGCTCCAGAAACCAGCGATACTCACCACTTTTTGTTCGCAACCGATGTTCGATGTGATAAGGTTCGCGGTCATGAAAATGTCGCTCAACAGCGCGCCACGTCATATCGAAATCATCGGGATGCAAGATGTCAGCAAGAGCTGACAGCCAGACATCAAACTCACCGTTCTCGTGGCCAAGCAGTTCCTTGAATCGATCCGAGTAGAAGACGCGATCCGTCTGCAGATCCCAGTCCCAGATCCCGTCGTTGGCCCCCTGCAAAACCAGATTGAATCGCTCCTGATTCACTCGCAATGACTCTTCGGCCTGCGATGCGCGAACCGCTTCCGCATGTGCCGAGGCCCATTCTTCTCGCAGTCGAACAGCCAGACGGCCAAAATGATCAATCATCCGCCCCAGTTCATCCTGAGCGTCAATAGTAAGATTCAGGGGAGCGGTTCGGTCTTCGGAAAGAATGTTATTGGTAACATCACGCATCCGGTCCGCGGTCTGGACGATGGCCATGCAAAGTCCGACGACCAGATAGGCTGCCAGCGTCAACGGCGCCAGCGCTGCCAGCAGCAAAAACCACCGCCATCGCCGCGCCTGATGAGTTCTTAATTCAACAGTCTCGTCAAACGCATCCTGACACACAACGAGAAGTGAGACAGTTTCGCGAATAGCGGTGGCAGTCTGCAAATCGAGTTCGCCAAGAGATGGGGCATCTTCGGCCTGGAAGTGACGCTGGCGGATCCCGGACTCAATCCGTCGCACTTCGTTCCTGACGACATTCTGCAAGACACTCAGTCGTGACCGAACCTGGCTGTTGTTCAACATCGCCAGATTCAGGTTCTGATGAACGCTGTCGAGCAGAATATTGACCCCACCGTTGAACTCGGCCAGTTTCAGGTCGAGCAGTTGATGATCGTTGTCTGCAATGGTCTGTGCGATCTGATCTCGCAATTGATCTTCCGCATTGATGAGATCTGGAATCAGCGATGTAATGCAGTTCGACAGGTGCTGACTGTCGAGATGCGGATCGACAGTGAGAGTGGAAATGTCTGCGACCTGTCGTAACACGGTCCTGATGTCATCAAGCAATTCTGACACAACGGCCGGTTCAGCCAGCATAGGCTGTTCGCTCGAAGCTCCTTCGAGCAAGATTCGGAGCTTTGCCTGGAATGTACTCCAACGCGAGGAATAACGGAGTAGTTTGTGCTCGGCATCGGTTGCCATGATTTCGTTCAGATGGCCTTCGACCTGCGTTTTCAGGCCTGCGATCACATCGTCACGACTCGGGTGCCCCTGAGATTTGGCAACAAGCATCGCGAGGTGAAACTCGCGCAGTGATCGCCATAACGGAACCAGTTGTCGAATCGTATGGTTTCCCGCCAATTCCTCCTGTGAAAGCTCGACTCCATGCTTGAGCATGACCATGTACTGCCAGGTCACGAAAACCAGTGGCAATACGACCAGCGTCCCCGTGATCGCGAATTTGCGCGGAAACGGATATCGGTTCAGAAACTGAATCGCAGGCTCAAATATGCGTTGAAACAAATTCTTCACAAGCGACTCCGAGTCGGCCTGATCGCGGTTTTGAGGCTGGTCAATGAAGACCTCACGTTGATGGCGTATGGCGGGGCTCGAGGCCTGAACAACAAATGGCAGTTTTCAATACAGATCGGCAGTTCAAGCAAATGGATGGCATGGAATCGCGCCGTTGTCGTTTGGAGCGGGGATTCGAGACTGAAGAATCGCTGTCGCGACGATTCAGAAGATTGCGGTAACTATGCTGGAGATTCGGATTCTGCCGACAACCCGCACTGGCAATCGGCCGTTGCTCACTAATACCCGGTCTCAACCGATGAGAGTGCAACCGTACTTGTTGTTGGACTGTCAAGGAGCTTTTGCTCATGAATGTCGGCCCAGAAGCGAATCTTGGGGAGCAGTTCGTCACGCAGCATTTTCTTGGCGGACGCGACATGCCCCATTCGCAACGTGAATTTCGCCACGTCATTTGCACCCGCAGGAATCGCTTGAGCCATCGCCAGCAGACTCGATTCCGTCGACAGACACAGCATGATGATCGGGAGAATGGTGTCCAGTTCGCGAATGGCACGGATGGTCTGCACGCCATTCATCACCGGCATTTCTGTGTCCAGAACCAGAACGTCGGGGCGAGCGGACTGAAGCTGGTTAACGGCATCAGACCCGTTGATCGCAGGGTAGACCTCGAACCCTTCTGCATCGAGAAGCGCCTCTGATACCAGACGACGGATCACGGCCGAATCATTCGCGATCATCACTCGGATTGGCTGATGCACGGGTGGGTCTCCGGCTCGAAAGTCTTCGAACCCGGTTGAATCTGAACGGAATTCACTAATGCAGTGCGAATGCTCCGTTGGGGGAATTGGCTTCCCTCAACGCGTCTGACATGATCACATGAGCGACTCGATAAAAGTCGTCGCGGCGGCGATCACTGAACAAACACTCAACGAACTGATTCGATTCTGGCTCATACCCATCTGCGGATCCCTGACGCTGCAGGTAGTTCGCCATATGGTCCGCCACGGCGGTCGCCGCGACGAGTTTCAAATGTTCTTCGGGTGCTGTCGCCGGAGCATGATGGCAGGCCACGACAGCAATCAACGCGTCGGGAAGCTTGTTGTGAGCGATGAACCAGGCACCAAGCTCACAATGATCGGTATGCAGGATATCCCGTTCCCGCTGCAGAAAATCACCAGATTCTTCGAAATCGAGCGGATCCGCTGCCGCAAAGTTTGTCGGGGCAATCACACCGAACAAGGACCGGCCCACATCGTGAATCAAACCTGCCGTGAACTCTTCACCCAGGAAACCGAGGCTGAATTCCCGGTTGATGGACATCGAGATGATGCCCGTCAGCACGGAATGTCGCCACAGGACAAGCTGCATCCAGGCTTCGGCCAGCGGCAGCTTACGCATCGCACTGCCAAGGCTGGCGGCGAGGATCACGTTGCGACAATGAGCAAAGCCCAGGCGGGTGACCGCCTGCTTCAAGTTCATGATCGGTGAGCGAGCCGCATAAAAAGCGCTATTGGTAATTCGCAGGATTTCTGTTGCGAGCTTGGGATCGCGTTCAATCACCGACGAAAATTCTTTGATTGAGCAATTCGGATCACGCGCCATGGCCAGCGCCTTGACGGCAATATCGGGCAGCATCTGCCAGCCCGACGTCTGATGCAACAGCCGAGTCCGTAACTCCTCAGGAGGGCTCATGCGCATCGTCTCGGGTTGGCTCAGGAGGGCTTCCATCGATAACTTCCTTCACCGCGGTAAGCAAAAAGGAACTTCAGGGGTCTATCCTGATCTCGTATCGAATCGCATTGGTAAGACTTGCGAAATTCATGAACCGTTTGCCTGGTGGGCTCGATTGCAGGACCATCTGGTACGATTACAACGGTTTTGCAAACGATTCAGGCCCTCACGAAGTCTGGCAACGAGTCTTGCGTCCGTCACATCAATTCAGATCGCGACCACGATGGTGAGCGGCTCACCGCAAACGGATTGCCAAGGTTCAAGAACGCTATCGGTGAACTTCGTGCGTGTCGCACTTTCGTATCGCGTCGAAACATGGATTCGACGCTGTAGTGTGATGCCCGCGGGACGCCACACTTAATTGAGATTCGATCAAAGAGAGGTCAGGTCGCTGCAAAAGACCTGACCTTTTGCGAGGCGTGCTGATCACACGGAGATGCTGGTGCCTTCGAAAACGGCCTGTTGATTATCGGACAAGATCCAGCGATGAAGACACAATCTGGTCGACCGTCTTGATCACGCGTGAGTTTGCATCGAATCCCCGTTGAGCGGTCACCAGAGCCGTCATTTCCGAAGTCAGATCGACGTTTGACTGTTCGACGGACTTCTGTTTAACGGCCCCGATTCCACTCGTGCCTGGAATCCCCGTCGTCGGAGTTCCCGAGGCTACGGTCGCGCTGAAAAGATTGTTCGCTTCCTGATTTAATCCCGCCGGATTCGGAAAGGTCGTCAGTTGCAGTTGTCCGAGCACCTTGACCTGCCCGCCACTGGTGACGACAGAGACCACACCGTCGGAACTGATCGAGGTCGAAACCGTATCGGACGGGAACGTGATCGGCGGTTGTACGATATCCCCCGTTGCTGTAACAAGTTGCCCCAGGGCATCCCGTTGAAACGTACCATCGCGCGTATATTTTGTGCTTCCGTCCGCTTGCAGCACTGCAAAGAATCCGTTTCCTGAAATGAACAGGTCCAGTTCACGGCCTGTGCTTTCCTCGGCTCCCTGCTGGAAGTCTCGTGTCGAAATATCCGAGACTTTGACTCCCGTCCCGACCTGAAGATTCGGCTGCCCCGTGTAAAGCAGATCCTGAAAATCAACGATGCTCCGTTTGAACGCTGTCGTATTGGCGTTCGCCAGGTTATTGGCGGACGTTTCCAGTGATGTCTGGAAGGCATCCAGAGCCGATGACGCGGTAGTCATTCCAGTCATCAACATAGGACAGACTTACGATCGTTTGGTGGAATCTGGTACCTCGCTCCGATCTGGAACGAGAACTCTGAATTCGAGTGTCACAACCTGTTTTTCACATCTGAACCATCAGCCGGAACGTGCCAGCGTCCGTTTTTGACGGACCGAGTGCCTGGCGACTGACCGATCCCAGATCACCACGGCAATCTTCGCAAGGCCTCAGTCCAGCCCCGGCCACCCGAAGTGACCACATGGCACTCCATGAACTTCGGTACATACTTAACGTCGAACCAAATCGATCGTCGCGATCACTTCCACCGAAAGACACGCACGTAAGGTCACAATCCCTACCACTTCGCGCTGACCGACTCCGTAAATCACGGCGTTATTTCCTGTTGCGAAAGATGCGAAGTTTGCGTTGGGTTTGTCGGCCGCGTACGCGACTTATGCCCGAATTTTGACCCCAGATTTCTTGCCAGCCCGCTAAGACTGCGAAGTTGGGAGAAGTCGACCCGGCTGGAACAGTCCGATTTATCGTTACGGACCGAACAGTCCGATGCTTTTCGAACAGGGGAATTCTGGCATCGCGAAAGCATGCCCTGAATTTCCTGAAACAGAAGCATGAGACGTCATACAAACACCGGCAGGACTTGCCGGTTGACTGTTCCAACGGAGCGAGCGACCGTGATTCGAGGCCTCTACAGTGCTGCGAGCGGAATGAATGCAACGGCGTTGCAGCAGGACGCCATTGCGCAGAACCTCAGTCATTCCGTGAAGCCAGGCTACCTTCGTCAACTGGTTCGATTTGATGCTCCCGGCGCGACGAGCGAGATTCAGGGACCAACGGCAACCGTCCATACGGATCACAAGCCGGGATCCATGCAGTTCACCGGGCAAAAGCTGGACCTGGCGCTGGATGGCCCTGGTTTTTTCACAATCCAGGGGCCAAATGGGCCGGTGTATACCCGCAATGGCGTTTTCCAGATGAATCAGGAAGGACGCGTTGTGACGATGGACGGTCTACCCGCCTTGGGATCAGGAGGCATGATCGACCTGCCTCCGGGAACTGCCGAGATCGAGGTTCTTGGAAACGGCGCCATCATTGCTGATGGTGTAGAAGTTGACCAATTGCGTGTTGTGGCCTTCGAAGACCCCAATGCATTACAGCGTGTCGGTGCTACATATTTTCAAGCTCCGCCGAATCTGAAGACATCGCCTGTTCTGTCAGACGTCTTCCAGGGGTATCGCGAGCTGAGCAATTCGACCCAGGTCGAAGAGATGGTGCAGATGATTGCAGGCGTTCGCCACTTTGAAGCGGCCCAACGCGCCTTACGTGCTCTTGGCGATGCCATTGCTTTCAACACGCGGCCGCTCAACAGGTAATTTGAATCATGATGAAATCGCTGTACACCGCCGCCACAGGGATGATCGCGAACCAGACGGTCGTCGATACGACCGCCAACAACCTGGCCAACGTCGATACCACTGGATTTAAACGCAGCGAGGTTCAATTTCAGGACTTGCTGTACCAGACCGTACGTGCACCCGGGACACAGGGGGCGACTGGCTACGAAATTCCCACCGGGATTCAGATCGGTAGCGGGGTTCGCACTGCGGCGATTACAAAAGTCTTCACTCAAGGGGTCGAACAGAATACAGGCAACAATTACGACGTCGCGATTGACGGACAGGGCTTCTTTCAGGTCCTGTTGCCCAGTGGCGAGTTTGGCTATACGCGAGACGGAAGCTTCCGACCAAATTCAACGGGACAACTGGTCACAGCAGATGGACTGCTGCTGCAGCCACCCATCAACATCCCGAACGACACCTTATCCATCACGATCGGCACCGATGGCACCGTTTCCGTGATTACCGGCAGCAATTCCGAATCAGTCACGATCGGAAACATTGCAATGACTCGATTTGCCAACCCCAGCGGCTTGTCTTCAGATGGTCGCAACCTCTATTCGCAGACGACTGCCTCAGGACCCCCACTTCAAGGGATTCCGGGGGCAAACGGCTTTGGAACGTTGCGCCAGGGATTTCTGGAGCTTTCCAACGTTCAGGTCGTGAACGAAATGATTGGACTGATTACGGCTCAACGAGCCTTTGAAGCCAGCCAGCGAGCTGTCTTGACCAGTGATGAAATGCTGCGAACCGGAAATGACATGGTAAGGTAATCCAATGCAATCGCTCTTTTCATCATGCCGCTCTGCCTTGATCTTCACTGTCCTCATGACAAGTGCTGGATCATCGTACGCTGGCGAATCATCAACGATTGTCATCACCTTGCGCCCGTCGTCAGCCGCAGAAGGTCCTGACATTCTGGTGCGGAATGTCGCCGTGATTGAGACTCGCAACCCGGTCCTGAAACGACAGATCGAACAACTTGATCTGGCCGACTCGCCGTCCGCCGATGGTTCCGCAGTTATCTCCGCGAAACTGGTGGAGTTTCGGTTACGCCTGGCAGGGGTCGAACCGAATGCGATTGTGATCCACGGCAAGCAGGCGACGGTCACTGGCCCGGTTCCTCAGCGGACAGCCATGGTTGAACGAGTCACCTATCCTGAATCAGCATCAGGGCACCGCGCAGAAGTTGCTCTGGCGAGGAATCCTGCGCCAGTCAGAGGCGGTGCCGGATCGCAACCGTATCCACTCGTCGCCGAAGCGGATGGACTGGAAGAAGCCATCGTGGCAGCCGCCCGAAGAACAATCCTCAGTCAACTTCCCTGGCCTGAAGAGAACGTTTCTGTCCGAATCGGAGCTCCGATGACTCGTGAGCTTGCATCCGTCTCAAGCAGTTTCTTTCCACAGGGTGAAACACCGTCAGCATGGAAGTCCTGCTCATTTGAAGCTCAGTTAAAAGGATCAGGTCCGGCAATTGGGCGAGTGATTCTCGACGTGACGATTTCATCACGCGAACATCCCTCGAAAACGATCCCGGTCACAATCGATGTGCGGCACTTTGAACAAGTCGTCACGACGGTGCGACCGCTGGCCCGGGGCCGCGCCGTTACCCGAGACGATCTTTGCCTGAGTCGCCGCGATGTGACAGGTTTAGCAGGCTACTGCACTCAGGTGACGCAAATCGTGGGGCGTATCCCCACCAAGCCGTTGCCTGAACTGCACATTGTCAAAGACGACGATTTTGATGCTGCGACGATTTCACAACCTGCGGCTCGGTCGGGTGACTTTGCCATCAAGCGGCAGGATCGCATCAAACTGGTTTCCAGACAGGCTGGACTTGAATTCACGATTGGTGCGGAAGCTATGCAAAACGGTCGCATCGGAGATGTGATTCAAGTCATGAATTCCACATCGAAAAATATTGTGCCAGGAAGAGTCATCAGCGCCACCGAAGTTGAGATTTTGAATTAGCGTCCATTCTTCAGGAGAGTCTCGCTGGTCGGCGAAAGCTTAACGATGAAGGCCGATTGATGACGCGATGGCTCAGGACGGGCCACAGATGTGATTTGGAAGGAACCGAACATGAAAACAAACCGACGACAATGGATCATGCTCTGCCTGACACCAGTGGCAGCAGCACCTCTGGTTCTGCCGAATCATCTGCTGGCAGATTCCATCTGGGAACGGCGTGATCAGCGCAGTGGCTATTTGTTCATGGATAACCGGGCACGCCGCGTCGGTGATCTGTTGACCGTCTCGGTCAACGAAAATACGGGTGCGACAAACAAGGAAGAACGCAACCTGAAGAAAGACACTGCCGCTTCAGCGAAGTTGAATCTTGCGGCAAGTGGTGCGGCCGGCGGAACTGGCCGTGCGGCATCAGGTCAGATGAATGGCAGTAACTCGTCCGACCGTTCCTTCCAGGGATCGGCGGACTTCGCGAGTGAACGTCAATTGCTGGACCAGATGACCGTGACGGTCGTTGACATTCTGCCTAACGGAAATCTGGTGATCGAAGGCTACCGGAAACGACTGGTCCAGAACGAAGTACGGATGTTGCGGGTGTCGGGCGTGATTCGACCGAACGACATTGAAACTCCGAATGTCATCGAGTCGCGGTTTATCGCAAATTTCAACGTGTCGTATGAAGGATCTGGCGTGGAATCACGCTTTACCAACCAGGGCTGGCTCGGTCGCATTGGCAACAAGGTCTGGCCGTTCTGACGGCGGTTACTTCTCCATCGCCATTCTTGCGATGGATGTTTTACCCGGCAGGTTCCGATGGCTGCCATTCGGAAGGAGACTGCGTGATGTCCGGTTCTCGAAGATCAATTTGCTATCGAACGGCAATCGTGGGGATGGTCTTGTCTCTCGGTGCATCATTTTGTTGCGCCGAAGTCCGGATCAAAGACATCACTATGGTCGAAGGAGCAAGGGCGAACCAGCTTTACGGAACGGGTCTGGTCGTTGGACTCAATGGAACCGGTGCCAAATCTCAATCAACGCAACAGATGGCGATCGACATGCTGCGCAAGCTGGAGATGACCACCAAACTGCAGCGTCAGACGCAGCTCGATAACGTTTACAAATCGACGAGCATTTCGCACGTGATGGTAACGACCGAGATTCCCGCGTTTTCGCGACGTGGTTCGCGTCTGGATGTTGTCGTTTCCATGATGGACGATGGGTCGAGCCTGGAAGGGGGAACATTGCTGCTGACACCGCTGCGAGGTGCGGATGGGCAGGTCTATGCATTGGCACAAGGGAATATCTCGATCGGCGGTTTCCGAGTTCGCAGTAATACACCCGGTGGGCAGATGAACCATCCCACGAACTCGCGAATTCCAGCAGGAGCCATCGTTGAAAAAGAAGCCCTGGGTGAAATCGATCAAGGAGGATTCCTGCGTCTGCTGCTGCAGGATGCCGACGCTGCGACGGCAACGCTGATTACCAATGCCATTAATGCCAAGTACCCGCAGACAGCAATCACTTTGGATCCGGGAACGATCCAGATTCGTATTCCCCAGAAGCACAGTCGTTCCGCATCGGAATTCGCGAGTGAAATTGGCCAGATCAAGATCATGCCCGATGCCAAGGCACGGGTCATCATCAACGAGCGAACTGGAACAGTGATCGTCGGCCATAATGTTCGGATTTCATCCGTCGCAATTGCGCATGGAAATCTGGTCATCAAGCCGAATGTGGGAGCAGCCCCTGCAACGGCACCGGGTGGTTTAACTCCATTACCGGGTGAACCTCCATCACTGACGGATTCCATTACTCCCCGTGGCAGCGGTTCACGAGATCAAGTCGACGACATTCTGGAAGCGATTCGCCCACGTCCCCAGGTACCTCCGGGTCCCTCGGCACTGTTGCCCGTCGAGCAGACATTCACTGTGGGTGAACTGGCTCGAGTCCTGAATGCACTTGGAGTTTCTCCACGTGACCTGATCGCCATTTTCCAGACATTAAAAGATTCCGGATGTCTTCATGCAGAACTGATCGCCAATTAACCCGTTTTGCGCGGCACGGCAATGTTCGGCGCGAGACTTCGGATCCCGCCGAAACGCCCGACCGAAAGTCGCCCAGATATACCAAAGGCCACCTGCCTACGAAGGTCTCAATAACGAGGGAAACACGATGTCCGCGATTCAAGCCCCGATCTCAAATTCATTGCCACTGCCTGAATCTGCTGGCAGCAGCCATTCCTCCCCAGGGAGCCCACGATCCCAAGCGACGGCATCCAAAGTCGGCCATGAGTTCGAAAGCGTGTTTGCCTCGACAATGCTCAAGCAGATGCGGCAGTCGCTCGAACCCGGTTCGATGTTCGGCCAGGACTCGGGCGACGTCTACGGTGGTTTGTTTGATCGATTTATGGGGGAACAGATGACCAAAGGCCCAGGACTCGGACTGGCGCGAATGGTCGAAGCCTCGATTGAAAAATTGCAAAAGGGGGGATCGCATGCCTTGCCACAAGCACAGCCTGCATCTCCTGTCATGTCCGATCCGGTCACTGACGCCGCCACTTCAATAGCGATTACAGGGTGATTGCCATGATGGGACAAGATCACGAGCCAACGATTTCGCCTGAAATGGCTGAACGCGTGAAGGGTCATCTGGATGACGAAGAACGCAGTCTGATTGCGGTGCTGGATGCCGTGCGCGAACTGCACCAGTCGCTCCGTCAACTCGATGGCGCGGCTTTACAGCAAGCCCTGCAACATGAATCGGCAGCATTAATGGAAGCCGAGCAGATACAGCAGCGCAGACAGAAACTGCGATTCGACGCCGCAACCGAGTTGGGCCTTCCGCCACAGGAGTTCACGCTGGGACTGCTGGCACGTAAATCATCGGGGGAACTGCAGCAGTCTGTCGTTGCCAGTCGTCAGAAGCTGTCCGAAATGGCGGCAGAGATGGACCGCCTGAATCGTCAGAACCATGCCATGGCGCAGCAGTCGACATCAATTATTCGCGGGATCGTCAGTCAACTGACGGGAACGGCGGGGCATGGGGAATCGTATACCGCCGGGGGAGTTCGAGACGAAGCTCACGTTGGATCACTCGTCAACTGGGGGGGCTGAATGGTGATGCCTGCGCCGGTACCAACCTCACACTTGTGTGCCGTGTTCTGCCAGCCGAGGAATGGATCTTTAAATGCCGAACGCCTTGAAACCGTCTGAGACTGCACAAAACGCTGGATCAGGTGACGTTTGACGTCATCGAAATGAGTTAAATCATGCTGGAAATCTCCATTGCCAATTCGATGCTGCTCGCCTCGCAACGAGGAATGCAGGTCACGGGCAACAACGTCGCGAATGCCAACACGCCTGGTTATCATCGCCAGATCATTAAGTTTGCGGCGCAGCAGCCGATGGAACTCGAAGGACAGTCGTTTGGACGGGGTGTGGAAATCACTGATATTCAACGTGCTTATAGCGGTCAGTTGGAAACCGCAATCACGGCCCAGACGACTCGCAACGGTTATGTCGATTCATTGAAGACGTCGCTGACACAATTGCAGTCGAACCTTCCCACCGATGCGTCTTCGATTTCCAGCCTGCTGGGAAATGTTTTCAACGGGATGCAGCAGGCCTCGTCACAACTGGGGAATGTCGCATCCCGAAAAATGGTGATCGCAGACGCTTCGGTGCTGGCTCAACAGTTCAATACGCTGGCCGCCAACATGGACCAGATGCGGATCAGTGTTGATGCCGAGATCAATTCCACGATCGGTTCCGTAAATCCGCTGCTGACCCAGATCGCCGACTTGAATACACAGATTGCCAGCATCACCGATCAGGGGATTTCTCCGAATGATCTGATCGACACTCGAGATCAGCTCATCAATACCGTTGCCGAGAAGATTCCCATTGAAGTGCAACCGGGTGTGTCGGGACAAGTAACATTACTACAGTCTGGGACGCCGCTGGTGATCGGCGGCGCTGCACAGAAACTGCATCTGGCGCTGAATTCGTCGGGAAAGATGGTCGTCAGCACCCAGGGGGGCAAGGTCCCGCTGACCATCACCGAGGGTGCTTTGGGGGGATTGCTGGACGTTCGTGATCATCGCCTTCCGGATGTCCGCCAGAGTCTGGATACGTTGGCACGTTCGGTCGCTCAGGCCTTTGATGAAGTTCAATCGACGGGAGTCGGGGTCGACGGAGGATTCACCCAGTTGACCGGTCAGCGTTCGGTACTGGATGTCACGGTACCCTTGAACGCCGCAGGCGCTTCATTTCCTCCACGTGCTGGTTCCTTGTTCGTCACTATGACAAACACTTCGACCGGTCAGAAAACTATGACCGAAGTTCCGATTGATCCCGCGACACAAAGCTTGAACGATGTCGCGGCCGCGATAGGAACGGCGGTTCCCAATTTGCAGGTGTTCGTCAGCAAGGAATCGGGCACGGCGACTCTTCTGGCAGCACCAGGCTTCAAGGTCGATTTCTCGGGTGGGATCGATCAGAACCCGACAACATCATTTTCTGGAGGCACGACGTCAACCGCGACCATGGGGGGCGAGTTCACGGGCACGACGAACGATGCTTACACCTACACGTTCCTTTCCAGTGGAACCATCGGGGTTACCCCAGGTTTGCAGGCGCGTGTGACTGATCAATCGGGGAATGTGCTGGGAACCTTCAACATTGGACAGGGATACGAAGCTGGCCAACCGATTGAAGGGCCGAATGGCGTCACGCTGGCGCTAAGTACGGGTGACGTTGCCGCTGGCGATTCACTGATGGCAAAAGTCGTTGGCCAGCCTGATTCGGCGGGGATCCTGACAACACTCGGAATCAATACCTTCTTCAGTGGAATCGACGCGGGAACAATCAAGGTCAACACGCTGTTGACTTCGAATCCAAATGCTCTTGCCACGTCTCGTACAGGCCAGCCCGGCGATACGTCGAACCTGCAGAGGTTTGTCAACCTGCAGGACGAACAGCGGATGGCATCTGGCACGGAAACGATGGCGTCGTTCTTCAACCAGATGGTGGCAGATGTCGGCACACAGGTTTCGTCACTCGACCAGCAGAGTAGTACGAACCAGATCCTGACGACACGGCTGAGAGAGCAGCAGCAGAGTATGTCGGGTGTCAATATCAATGAGGAAATGCTGAATATCATCAAGTTCCAGCAGATGTTTCAGTCGGCCGCGAAATACGTCAGTGCGGTCAACGAGATGTATCAGCAATTGTTCCACTCTATCTGATGAATGAGGCGGCAGGCGATCATGCGTGTGTCATCCGATTTCCAGTACCAGCAGACACTGCTCAACATGCAGGCGAGCTTTGAGCAGATCGCCAAGTTGCAGATCCAGATCACTTCCGGAAAACGCCTGCAGGTTGCTTCTGACAATCCAACTGCCATGGCAACTGTCATGGGGAACAAAGTCCAGGACACGCGGTACACCAATGACATTGCTCTTGTTCAGGACGCTTCGGCCAAGCTCCAGACGAGCGTTGACACACTGACCAGCGTTCAGGATCTGCTGACAAACGTCAAAAGCCTGGCACTGCAGGCCAACAACGTCACGACTCCTGCGGCAACCAACGCGACGCTGGCGAAGCAGGTCAACACCGCCATTGATCAGTTACTGCAGTTTGCCAACCAGACGCTGCCCGACGGGTCATTTCTGTTTTCTGGAACTGCCAGCAAGTCTACCCCTTTCTCGGTCACGTCTACCAATGCGGCGGGCCAGCCGATGGAGATCTCTTACAACGGCTCCAATCAAAACTCGGAAGTCATCGTCAGCCGGTCTGTGACAGCCACGACCATGCTTTCTGGACAGGACGTCTTCCAGTCACGTGTTCGAGCTTCGACAGCATTCATCGGCCATACAGGAGCCTCGGCCGGGACAGGTACGGATAACGCCACCGGGCACGGGCAGTTGCTTGTTCAACATCTATCGACAAGTTTTGCAGGAGCGTCTGGAGTCGCAGCTGGCACATCGTCCGCATTAAAGGACACCGTGATCGGCCCTGCAGGTGCCAATTCGCTCGTGATCAACGACACCAGTGGAACCGGGGCATCTGGCACAGTATCGCTCAATGGCGGTCCGGCGATAGCCTTCACGAATCTCGATTCCGATTTGAAAGTCACTGGTCCTGCGGGCGAGGTTGTTTATCTCAACACGACCGGGATAACCGCCGGGTTCAATGGGACTGTTGATATGACTGCAACCGGGGCGCTCTCTGTTGATGGTGGCGCCACATCGACCCCGATCGATTTCAGCGGCAACCAGATCGTCGTCGATGGTGTGACGGGCAAAGTCACAAACGTTAACAGTACAAACATCCGTCAGGCGGGAACGGACCAGATTGAATACCAGGGGACGTCCGACATCTTTCAAACCCTGATCGCACTCCGCGACACGATCGCAAATACGCAGAATCTGTCGGGGAAAGACCGATCGGCATTGCTGCAGAAGCAGATCGCGGAACTTGATCGATCACAGAGCAGCATCGGAGACTCGATCGGCTCGCAATCGGTACAGGCACAATCCCTCAGCAATCTCAAAGATCATCTGACAACGCTGCAACTCAGTCTCGGCCAATCCACAGATAACCTTGAAGCGACAGACACCGCAGCGGCCGTTGTGAGCCTTCAGCAGCAGATGAACCTGTATCAGGCCAGTCTGCAGATTGCAGCCAAGGTGAATACGCTCACACTGATGGACTTCATCAGGTAGCGACGCCTGTCAGCTGCGTGCTTTGACAAGTACCCATCCCAATACGGACAAATCAAACACTATCGCCATCGCAATTGACAAAACCTTCACCGAAATCGAACTTTGCGATGCCATTTTTGTGGCGACAATTCCAATCGAGAATCCAACGATAAGTGCAGCGCCTACGTAAGTTCCGGTAATCCCGACGGTGGCCACAGGATACATGATCGGCACGTAGGGCATTAGCAAAACAACGCACAGAAGACCAAACGCATACGGCGTCAGGATTGTGTAGACCGCGAGACAACCAGCTTCAAGTTGACCACACTGCTGCTGGCGGGAGTAGTCTTCCATGGGATGCGGTTCCTGCTGGCTATCGCGATCAATGCTATAACGGCTTTATGGTCAGTCGGACAATCACTCCGACACGCTTCCTGACGGCCTGCGTTTCCATCGCCGCGTGAATACACGACAGACTTATTCCAACATCTCTGCGTAAACATGTTGTGCTCCGGACACGATGATGCATCCATCGCATTATTCGAGCAATCGAGAGACTTCTGCCTCGGATTCCAAGGGGGTCATGAACAGTTCTTCGACGAGTGATGGGGCCAGTTTGCTGAGCAGATAGACCGAAGCCCAGTCGGCAGCGGCTGCAATTTGACTTGCTGGGACCAGGTCAGGAGGGGACTCCTTCCGCAGAGGCTGTAGAGCCGCCCGGGCAGATCGACAGGAACGCAGGATGCCAATTCCTGGGCCGGGTTCCGCAGCCAGGTCCGACAGTACGATGATCCGGCCTTCTCGAACAACCAGGCGGCTCGCCGCCTGGAGTGCATCACCGAGTTGATCCCAGCCCGTCGGGTTGTCCGCTCCGGCCGGGATCGAAACGATGGCGGTCTCACCACGCTGATCGACTTTAATGCGCCAGTTGTCATCAAGTAATCCACGTCCCTGCTGAGAGACCGAATCGGGCTGTCCAGCCAGGACCGCTGCGGCACCCCCATGTCGATGGGAAGGCATCACGAGCACGGAAAACTGGACGCCTACCAGCCAGCCGATTTCCTGAATTCGCTGGCCGATCGGGCGTTCGTCGTCAGGCCCCAGTTCGCTGTGCCCCTGGCCGCGTGATTTTGCAAAGGCTTCCGTATTCGACAGGCCGGGATAAAAGGGACTCATCGCACTCCGTCGCCCCTGAACGGGGTCGAAACCGAGTCGTCCGATGGGTAGCACAAAATCGGCGTTGAGCACATCGCGCGACAGATAGATCCGCTCGCCATCCGAACTCGACGCCAGATAACCGATTCCTTCGATGTCGCTTGGATCGTGGATCTTCCAGGCAACGGCAGTACGGACTGATTCTGGAAGTAATCGACGAGGATCGGCGGGACGAAGACTGGTTAACGAGATCGGCTGCAGAATCAACAGATTCTCGGGAGCAATTCCGGCTCCCTGACAGACTGTCCACAATCCTGCCACCAGTTCAGCAGCGGAAGGAATATCCCGATCCAGCACGACGACCACTTTATCATCAGGGACAAGGGCCTGCCGCAACGCAGGAAAATCGAGGGGATTGGTCAGGGCTTCTGTGATCGCAGCAGCCGGATCGGGCAACGCTTCGGGGCCGTGAAATTGCCAGAGCAGTTGGGCATCCGAGACTGCGCCGTGCCAGCATCCGCTGGTCCCATACTCCAATGAAATCGACGCCATCCCAGTTTTTCCTCAGTTCATTCTTTCAGTTACCCCCCTGATGGCCCTGGGGATCGTCATTCGAACTCAAACCGCACTTGCATACGATCCGCATCAACAGCATGCCAGTGCGTTGCATTCTTGCTGTCGTCGAGAGGTGCGGAGTGAGTCGACGAAGTTACGGTTCGAACCCCGAGCCGCGAGGCGGAGGCGGGTTGATCACCCGCCTCCATGCGGTGATTCGATCAGACGTCACACAGTTTGACAGCTTCGCGCAGTCCTGTAAGGGCATCGCGGGTCGGAATAAATTCCTGGCCGACGAAGCCCTTGTAGCCGATGTCGAGCAGCTTGCGCATGATTGGCGGATAGTTGATTTCCTGATTGTTGTCCAATTCCGCTCGTCCCGGATTTCCTGCGGTGTGGACATGGCCGATCACATCCTTGCACTGTTCAATGCGGCGGATGACATCGCCGTTCATGATCTGAACGTGATAGATATCAAACAGGACCTTGATTCGAGGGGAGCCGACGCGACGGACGATGTTCGCGACATAATCAATATCGTCTCCCTGATACCCTGGATGTCCCTTCATCGGGTGAGAATCATCACGCGTGTTGAGGTGTTCCAGACACAGGGTCACCCCTTTCTTTTCAGCCAGTGTTGCGATCTTCTTCAAGCCAGCAACGCAGTTGTCGGCTCCTTCTCCCAGCGAAATCTCGCCGCTCTTGGGATCTTCCGCGTCCCGCCATTTGTAGCCGGTGAATCCGATGACAGCGGGATAGCCGGCAACGGCGCAGTCTTCGATCATCTTGCTGGTCGTAGTAATGACTTCGTCATGATATTTCTTGTTGTTGAACCCCTTCATAAATGGAGCTCCCGGCATTCCGTTCGGGGCGATGGCACAGGTCAGGCCATGCTTCTTGAGCGTCGGCCAGGTTTCTGGTCCACAGATTTCGATCGACTTGCAACCGAGTGATGTTGCGACCTGGCACGTCTTTTCGATGTCCCATTTGTCGCCCCCCACATTGAAACACCAGAACACGATCGATTGCTGAATCCGTCCATTCACGACGGCTTTTTCTTGTGCGGCAAGCATGGATTGACTTCCCAATGAAGTAAGTGATGCGACGGCACCAGCCGCCACGGTGGCCTGGAGCAGATCGCGACGCGAAATCAAGTCGTTGGACATGGTGAATTTCCTGGCTTCCAATGAATTTCTGAACCGCGTGGCAGAATCAACAATCCGCCAATTTCGTGCAATCGCTCGAAAAAAGCAAATCGTTCGACCGCAGAATTCACGATTCTTTCTC
>CAZSTW010000046.1:0-10738 GCA_964609845.1 uncultured Planctomycetaceae bacterium
AATAATTGCGATGACCACGAGTAACTCGATCAGAGTAAACCCGCGCCAACGACCGACCTGTGAACGTTTCATTAACTCACTCCTCCAGGACGATCGCAAATGCGACGGAATGCCTCGCGATCAAAGGCAATGCGGCCAACCGAGAATTTAAGGCGTTGGTCTTATACCGATTAGAACCAGAATCACCAAACAAGAAACGACAGGCCGAGTGATAAAGGCCCTTTGCGGATTCTTGCTGTCACTAGCCGTCCAAAAACAAAAAAAGGCATCAAGGTTGGCCCTGATGCCTCAATTTATTTGCGGAACGCCAAGCTGAACTTACTTCAACTCAATCGTAAGATCCTGCTTACCTTCCTTGACTTCCACGGTCACACCGCTTGTACCCGCGCTGTAAAACTTTTCCGGTACTCCTTCAATTTTGGGAGGGCCAGGCATAGTTGTCGCGCCGGGGGCTGGTGGTTTTGTTTCTGGAGAGATCGAGACCTTATAGGTTCCGACCGGTACAGAGTCCCCTTGAGGACCGTTCATAGTGAAACTTCCATCAGCCCCTGCTTTGCCCGAAATGACGGACCCGTTGCCGTTATCGAGCATCAGAATCCCCTCGGTCACTGGCTTGCCCGCGTGGGTCACCTTTACCTTCGCCGAGCCCTTGGGGCCCTTGGGAGCGGCAGGGCCACTCGCACCACCACCACCGCAACCCAGCATCGACACCGTCGCCAGCGCTACCATCAGCGCAGACATTTTCCTCACAAAGCTCATGAACTTCTCCTCAAGTTGTCGTCGCTGAAAGGTGAAGAGAGGTGATCGATCGATCACCTCTCTCAAGTTTTAACCCATCGATCTTAGAACTCACCGGGGGTCTGACCATCGTCGCGGGTCAGAATCATGCGGAACGTCGTGAAGTCCACATTGTCCGAAAGGAACTTCACAGATCCGTCGCCCATCAGGATGTGAGAACCACCTGTGTGTGCCGACTGAGCGGTGTAGTTACCACCACCGTCGTCGCCATAACCGTTGGCACCGCGAGGAATCCTCTTGGTCCCCGGTGGCAGCAACAGTGTCGTAATGCCGTATTGGCGATCACCGGCATTCGCGCTACCCATTGGCCAGCCGTATCCGCAACAGGTATCACCGCCGCTGGAGCGACCGTCAAGGCGTGAGGCCAGGTTTGCAGAATCAACAACCCAGTCGCTCTGCTCAACGAGCGCGACGACATTTGTCGTACCGTCAGTCATCTTGGAAATCGCATGACAGTCCATCTGAGTGAAGAAACCACCAAGACCGTTCTGGCCGGACCAGTTTGCCCGTACGCGAGTTTCGTTGAACGTTCCAAAGGCCCCGACTGTTCCTGCGTTACCAGCATAGGTTGGGATGGCAATCCCCTGCGGTGCATTGCCACGGGCTCGCCCCAGTTCGGACAGCGGGCTCGATGGGCAGAACCATTTCCCCATTTTCTTGCCGTTGACCAACGCACCATTGTTGGCGTTTCCGTCAATCCAGCCGACCTGATTCGCCTGACCGATGAAGTCCCACTTGTTGTACATCGGAGCTTCATCGACATAGGGAAGCACAGCAGTCCAGAACGGACATCCCCATTGACCAGCCTGAGTGTTGTTGGACCCGATGGGGAACTTGTTGAAGACATCGTGGTAGTTGTGCAGAGCCAACCCCATCTGCTTCAAATTGTTCTTGCATTGAGTTCGCCGGGCGGCTTCGCGAGCCTGCTGAACGGCGGGTAGAAGCAGTGCAATCAATACGGCAATAATTGCGATGACCACGAGTAACTCGATCAGAGTAAACCCGCGCCAACGACCGTCCTGTGAACGTTTCATGTTCGTTCTCTCCCTAAGCTGGTCACGAATGTGATGAGATGAAATGAACACCCTGCCTCGCGACCAAAGACAAAGTGGACAAATTCGTAACGGTTGTAGACACGTGAAATGCGAACGACTTGGGACACCTATCGAATACCACCCATGCAATCGTTTGTCAAACAATTTTTGGCTAATTGATTTCCTTGCATCCCCGCAAGGTCGTTATTTTGGCGTCGAACAGACCGATCAGGAAGTTTGAGGCAGATTTGACGGCGGCGACGATTTTGCGGAGCGGGCAATTCTTGACGACCAGATTCACCCATTAGACTTTATTTTTCGTTGTCGATCGGGGATCGCTCGAAAAACGCAACTTCACGACAAGTTGCCAGATTCGATCAAAGTGACGATGTTTATGGAACTTCGCCCCACACCCGCGGAAGGCTATTCATGAATCACCCCCGGCAACTTATGACAGGAACAGATGTCCGCCAGGCATGTCGATCGGGAACCTGGACTGGCCCCACGGCAGGATTGGCTCCGGGATATGCCCAAGCGAATCTGGTGATTCTGCCTCAAGACTGGGCGTTTGATTTTCTGCTTTTCTGCCAGAGAAACCCGAAGCCCTGCCCGTTGATTACCGTCACGGAACCGGGATCCTGGCACCCCTCCGCCGCCCCGACGGCAGATCTACGCACAGATCTTCCGCGGTATCGAGTCTGGCGGGACGGGAATCTGGTCGACGAACCGACATCGATCGAAGACCTGTGGCGCAAGGATCTGGTCAGCTTCCTGATCGGATGCTCATTCACGTTCGAAGCCGCCCTGCAGCGAGCCGGAATCGCCGTCCGTCACATCGATCTGGATCGCAACGTTCCGATGTTTCGGACCAGCATCCGCTGCCAGCCCGCTGGAAGATTTTCGGGATCGCTGGTCGTTTCAATGCGTCCGATGAAACCTGCTGATGCCATTCGTGCCGTGGAGATATCTGCCCAGTTTGCCGCCTCGCACGGCACCCCCATCCATCTCGGCTTCCCGGAACAGATTGGCATCGCTGATTTAAGCCGTCCAGACTACGGAGATGCCGTCCCGTTAGAAGCAGGCGAAATTCCAGTCTTCTGGGCTTGCGGAGTCACCCCTCAAGCCGCATTGCTGGAGTCGCGCCCTCCGCTGGCCATCACACACGCCCCTGGCTGCATGTTTTTGACTGACCAGAAGTGCGATTGACGTCGAAGAGGCAAATTGTCCAGAGTTCGTTTCCAGATCTCGCAGATTTCGGGCTACTCGAAGTATCACGGCGAACAACTGCGGCGTTCACGATGAACGTGTACACCCGTCATGCTTCGGCATGTCATCCGTCGCTGACTTTGGTAAAGTGACAACAGCGATTCAGACAGGATGGTCATCGAAAGGATTGGAAGATGGATCATTTGCTTTCCGGGTTACACCAGTTTCACACCCAGTTTGGACGTGAGAAAGAATTCTATTCCAAGCTCGCAGGTGGTCAGCATCCCAGCGTTCTGTTTATCGGTTGTTCCGATTCCCGGGTCGATCCTTCGATCATCACCCAGTCAGGACTGGGAGAATTGTTTGTAATGCGCAATGCGGGGAATATTGTTCCCTGCTATGGAGCCTCCAATGGCGGGGAACCCGCAACGATTGAATATGCTGTTTCTGCGCTCGGAGTGAGAGACATCGTCGTTTGCGGACATTCGGGCTGCGGAGCGATTCAGGCCATGCTTAATCCTGACTCGATGGAAAAACTTCCTCTCGTTCGCGGGTGGCTGAATCACGCCGAAGCGACACGGCGAATCATTCTTGAAAACTATGCCAACCTGACGGGCGAAGACCAGTTGGCTGCAGCCGTCAGCGAACATGTGCTGGTTCAGATTGAGAACCTGCAGACTCACCCGGCCGTGGCGGTCAAGCTGCAACGTGGAGAAGTAACACTGCATGCCTGGGTCTATCAGATGACATCGGGCGAGGTCTGGGCGTATTCTTCTGATGATGGCAAGTTCACAGCGCTGACTGATCTTCCGCCGGAAGAGGCAGGTCGGCGCAAGGTCAGCAATCCTCGACAAGCGAAACGAAAATGACGGACCATCCCCTGTTGGGAAAGAAATACGAGCGAGCCAAGCGGGTCATCGAGCGTGAATTCGGTGTTCCTGTGCCGGGTGAAATTGTCCCTGCAGAACAATGGACCAGCACGGCGATCAAGAAGCTTCCCCCGCCCGGGCCACTGAACTATTCCGAGTTCTTCGGTCGCACGGCGCCGGTCATGCTCGACATTGGATGTGGTAATGCACGATCAACGCTGGCCTCGGCCGTCTGGCGACAGGATATTGATCACTTTGCGACGGATGTTTTGCCCGTCGTGATTCGATACGCAACTCGACGTGCCAACCAGCGCGGATTGAAAAATGTCCGGTTTGCTGTCATTGGCGGTCGTGAGTTGCTGGCCGATTACGTTGCTCCTCATTCGATCGCCGAAATTCACGTTTATCACCCGCAGCCCTTCTACGAAGCGCGCCTGGTTCACAAGCGATTGATCACTCCAGAGTTCATTGCGCTGGTGCATCGGTCGCTTGTTCCCGGCGGATTGTTTGTCTTGCAGACGGACAATCCCGGCTACTGGAAATACATGCAGCAAATCGTTCCGTTGTTCTTCGAATTTACTGAGTTACCAGGGAAGTGGCCCGATTCGCCCCGCGGCCGCACTCGTCGAGAAATCATCGCTCTCAAGCAGGGTTTGCCCGTCTTTCGGGGAACTGGCAAACCACGAGCCGACATTTCAGCAGATGATGTGCTGAAAATTGCGGAATCATTGCCGCCACCGACCTTCGACGCAGACCGGAAGCTGAAGGAACTCGACAAGCTTGAGCATGTTTCTGACAGCGGAGATCGACCGCAGCGTCGTGGCAAGCGGTGATCGTGACATGGACATTGCTTTTGAATCACTTCATTGTGAATCACTTCATTGTGAATCACTTCATTGTGAATCACTTCATTGATGGGCTATTTACCAAGGAAGAATGATGCGACGATTGTTTCTGGTGCTAACCGGTTTGCTGGGATTTGGTGCAATCGTTTCCAGTGCGGTGGCTGCTCCGCCAGTGCCGGACAGCGTGATCTGGGAGACCGGGATTGAGTACTCCAATCCGGCAGATGAGCATCTGCAACTGAATCTGGCCCGTCCGAAGGCTGGCAACGGTCCCTTCTCCGCCGTGCTTTGTATCCATGGTGGTGGGTTTCGTGCTGGTAAGCGCGATTCATACGACGCGTTATGCATCAAGCTGGCTGAGCGAGGTTACGTCGCGGCGACAATTACTTATCGGCTGGCTCCGAAACACCAGTTTCCTGCCGCTGTTCATGACACCAAGGCGGCTGTCCGCTGGTTGCGAGCAAACGCGACCAGGTACAACATCAATGGTGCGAAGATTGGTGTGACGGGTGGTTCTGCAGGAGGGCATCTGGCTCAATTTCTGGGAGTCACCGCGCATGTTCCGCGATTTGAAGGGACAGGGGGTAATGCCGACCAGTCGAGTTCCGTGACGTGTGTGGTCAATGTTTACGGCCCGAGTGATTTCACCAAATCGTACGGCAAGAGTGTAGATGCACACGAAGTTCTGCCTCTCTGGTTCGGGGGTAATCTGGAGACAAAACACGACTTGCATATCCAGGCCAGCCCGTTGTATTGGGTCACTCCCGACGCCGCTCCGACGCTCTGCATTCATGGGACCGAAGACAAGTATGTCGCACATGAACAAGCCGTCTGGCTGGTCGACAAGCTGAAAGCGTCAACGGTCGAAGCCAGTCTGCTGACCCTTCAGGGAGCGGGTCATGGATTCAAGGGGGCCGATGCCGAGGCTGCAGAAAAAGCATTGTTTGAGTACTTCGACAAGAAGCTGAAGTAACCGTTTCGCTGGCAGGTTTCCGGCATCTTTGCAAGCGGGCAACGGAAAAACCTCACGCCCGCTTTGCTCAAGACACAAAGACGCAAAGTTTCAAACAACCCAGATATCGCTTCTCCGCAACCTCTTCCACCTTTGCGTCTTCGCGTCTTGGCGTGAGCCCCTCTTCCGTTAGCACATTCATTTTTGACTCTGCCTAACTCATCTTCGCGAAATTCCCGGGATCATCTAAACTGAGCGGAAGTAACAGTGCTCAGGCAGGAGATTCCGTGAAAACAGAGCTATCGAGTTCGGCACGGGGCAGTCGACTGAGTTCGGCGCGGCTCTCACCCTTGGCTTTCGTCACTGTTGCGTCAGTTTTCGTACCGTTGCTGTTTCTGCCCGCCTGCCGAGTCCCCGATCCGCCGATCCTCAAAAAGCGGAATGTTGGCCTGGTCTATGACACGGCCATGGAACCACAAATCCGCAGCGGCAAAGCCCCTGCGCTCGTGCAGACGGCGTACGAACGCTATATCGACACGCTGGCCGAACCGGTCGCAATTACGGCATGGGATGAAACCACGTGCCGCTGGGAAGTTTTTGTGGCGACGAATCGCGACCGTTTCGGTGCAACTGGCGAAGCTGACGAAAATCGGGCACTGGAAACCGTCTGCTACGGCCGGGCGCAAGTCATCCTCCCGCGGCAGCGGCGTGGCGAAGATCCTCGCTTGACCGCACCAAAAAAGACTCTCGCAAAATCTTCTGCAACGGGGCAATCCAAAGAACCGGATCTCACAAAAGTCGAATCGCACGCCTTGGACGAAGAGCGGTTTCTTGACGGAGTCAACGATCAACTGAAGCGATCCCGTCAGCAGGATCTTCTGGTTTTTGTACATGGATTCAACGTCAGTTTTGACGCGGCCGTTGCCCGTACCGCCCAGATTGCTCTCGACATCCCGTTCAATGGGGCCGTCGTTGCATACTGCTGGCCGAGTCAAGGAGGTGTACTCCACTACGATGATGATGAACCGATCAACAAGGCCTCGGTCGCTCCCTTTACCAACTTCCTGACGACGCTGCGATCTGGCGTGCCGCCCGAAACGAAGATCAATATTCTTGTTCACAGCATGGGGAATCGAATTGTGATGGAATCTCTGGATCAACTTTCTCAAGACGGGAATTGGTCTCGACCATCGTCAAAACCATTTGCGAACGTTTGTCTTTGCGCACCCGATGTTGGCCATACTGATTTCCAGAACTGGGCACCGGGCGTAGTTTCACTGGCAGAGCGAGTGACTCTATACGCCAGCAGTGGAGATGCGGCCTTGATTGCGTCGAAAGGTTTGCATGCCGAACCTCGGGCTGGAGATGCCTGGTTCACCCTGACGGCCGATGGAATAGAAACCATCGACTGCAGCCGGATCGACTTCACGTTCATGGGCCACAGCTACTATGGCAGTAACACCGATGTCCTGTCAGATCTGTTCATGCTGCTGAAGGAAGACCTTCCCGCCGCAAGGCGAACCCACCTCAGCCGAGTGAAGTCAGAGACAGGACATTTCTACGAGTTTTCATCCTCAGCACCCATGATGTACTGGACGTGGCACTTTTCGGAATGACGGAAGAGTCGCAGTCCTGTACTCAACCGTCGGAAAAGTTTGTCGGAGTATTGGATTTCATCGCACCACCTTTGCTGGATGCCTCTGAACACGGTGTAAACGGAAGACACAGGTCAATCAGACAGAATTACCTTGGGAAGGCTCCGATTGATTTTTGGTGAATATCTTGAAATCATGTGGTGTACACATCAACTTCGACTTTTGCGTATCGTCTTCGTGACGCCGTCATTCTCAATTCAAAATCTGTTTTTGAATTTAATCTTCTCTTTTCGTCATTCTTGAATCAGGAGTCTGTGCCGTGAATTCGAACGTACATCGTCGAAGGCTGCACGATCAGCGAAAGGGGTTGTGGGGATTCACCCTGATTGAACTGCTGGTTGTCATTGCCATCATCGCGGTGCTGATCGCATTGCTTTTGCCCGCAGTTCAGCAGGCTCGCGAAGCGGCTCGTCGCACGCAGTGCAAGAACAATCTGAAACAACTCGGTTTGGCAATCCACAACTATGCGGATGTCTACGGTCAGTTTCCGATCGCGCGTCAGATCAAAGGGAGCGAACTGGTTGGGATGCTTCCTTATATGGATCAGGCTCCGCTGTATAACCAGATCGATTTCAACGGTGGCGTCTTCAACCAGACGATCAACGGCAAAATCCTGGACGCCTATGTGATTCCAGGGATCCAGTGTCCGAGTGAACCACAGAATGTGATGTCTCCTGCGGGGCGAGCCAGCTCGAACTATTCGTTTTCGATGGGAGCCCAGTGGGTCCAGGCAACAAATGGATGCAATCTGAATACGGTCGTATCAGCGTATCCGGCACCCTTCGATCCTGATGGGGATCGCGAAGATCCCTTTCAGCGCGGAAACGTTCGCTCGGATAATGGCGACGGCAAGTCAATTTCCGGAGTCTTCGGACGAGGGTGGAATTCCAGCTGGTCTGCGAAGATATCGAATATTACTGACGGAACGAGCAACACGATCGCCATGGGTGAAGTACGATTCGCATGCAACAAGTGGAATTGGAGTGATGGACGGGGCTGGGCCAATGGCGATTCCCACTGGTATGCGACGGCAGCACCCATTAACTTTCCGACCTGCGCAGATTCAGCAGGGTTTGGTGTTGGTACGTGTAACATGAATCAGGACAACTGGAATTCGCAGTTTGGCTTCAAATCAAAGCATGTCGGGGGAGCTCACCTGCTCCTTTGCGACGGTTCGGTGCGTTTCGTCAGCCAGAACATCGATATGTTTACGTATCAAAAACTGGGGGATCGCGCTGATGGTCAGGTTGTCGGTGAGTTTTAGTCTCTGATCGGTGATGGGAGCCATCGCAGTTGCTTCAAAGCGGGATGGCCGAGATTGGACAGAGGCGTACCGTTAGGGAAACTTCAGCGGTGATTTTGAGCTCCGGAGTTTCGTGCTGACGTTCCAGCCCCGCCTGCTCCGTCTGAAAACTTCGGTTTGAAAATGGTGATCGTCATGTCAGTTCTTCCAGAAACTCATGACCTTCGAAGAGACTCGTTTGGTGTCTGTTAAAAGGGAATTGCTCCAATGATGGCTAAGTTTTCACGGCGGTCCGTATTGCTGGCGACAGTCATGGCTACTTTGGGTTGCGGGGGATCTGGCTTGCCTGAAACAGCTTCAGTGACGGGTACGGTCACCTACCAGGGGAATCCCGTTTCTGATGCTCAGGTTGTTCTCAACAGCACTGATCCCAAGGGAAAGCCCGCGACCGGGACAACCGATGCTCAGGGAAAATTCACTGTCCAGACCTACGTCAGTCCTACGGCACAGGCGAAAGGGGCGATTCCGGGACAGTACAAAGTCACGATCACAAAGATCGAACAGTCCAAGCAGTCGTCCGAAGAAATGATGAAAGCGGCAAGTTCCGGGCAGCCAGCCATGCCCAAGAACCTGCTTCCCAAGAAGTATTCCAGTGAATCGACGACCGACCTGACCGCTGATGTCAAAAAAGGAATGGCACCACTCTCGTTCACTTTGACGGACTGATCGCGTTGATTACGGCGACGGCTGACCTGCCGGTTGTGGCTGGCTGGTCACGCGTGCGATGCGATCTCGACCTTCGATCACGATCCATGAGGTATTGGCAGGCAGGTTCCGAAACGATTGTGATTTGCCGCTGGGCCAGTTGATGACAGCTTCATCAACACGGTCGGCATCAGCAATTCCGATGATCAGACGGCGCTCGTTGCTCGCCTGATATCCATCGCCTGCCATAAGTTGATAGGACGCGCGGCGGCCGCTAGCGCGTACTTCGATTCGAGTTCCAACAGCATCACGGCCGGATTCGACTCCACGCAATTCCAGCGAAAGAAACGCAGCCGGTTTGGTGGTACGGTTTGTCAGTAGAGCGGTTGGTTCACCGAGATGTCCGACCACAAGATCGTCCCGTCCATCTCGGTTCCAGTCCAGTCGGGCGACGGATCGGCCAAGATGCAGGGCCTGAAAATAGGGGCCCAACTGCTGCGCAGGCAACTCGCGAAAGCGTCCGTCGCGCCGATTGCAGAAGAATTGCGGAGGCATCCGATAGGGGATTCCATTTCTCGAAAAGTCGTCGATGTGTCCGTTCGCGACAATCAAATCGGACCAGCCGTCCAGGTCCGCATCAAGAAACTGTGTCCCGAATCCCAGCATCAGGTAGCCCGCATCCTTGATTCCCGAGGTAGCAATGGTGTCGGTGAACTGCCCGGCACTGGCCTGCAGATAAAGATTATTGTGTTCGCGTTCGAAGTTCGTCACAAACAGATCAAGTCGGCCATCGTGATCGGCATCACCGGCGGCGATTCCCATGGATGCCTGTGGCTGGCCTGAGGCATTGAAGGCCAGCCCCACTGCGATTCCCTGTTCATCAAATGATGGGATATTGCGTCCTGTCGGTGTCAGATTGCGAAAGTAGAAATTCGCCGTTGTATCGTTGGCGACAAACAGGTCGATCTTTCCCCGTCCCTCAAAATCCGCCGCGATGATTCCCAGACCTCGCCCCGTGGTATCACGAACCCCACTGATCAGCGACGAGTCTTCAAACGTGCCGTCACCGCGGTTCAAATAGAACCGATCCGCAGCAGGCATGAATTCCTGTGGATAGCACAAGCGCGGCACCCCGTCTGCGTCGTGGCAGATTCTGTCGAAAACATCGGAGCCTGCGATGTAATTGACAACATACAGATCCGGGTAACCATCCGAATTCACATCAGCCAGCACACAACTCGTGGACCAGTCGTCACCCGCCGTTCCCGTACCGAGTGTCACATCTGTAAAGGTGCCGTCACCATTGTTCTGCAGAAAGCGATTCGGGCCGATATTCGCCACATAAAGATCCGGAAACCCATCCGCGTTGAAGTCGCCGACAGTTGCTCCCTGGCTGAACCGATCCTCAACAATTCCAGATTTGTCTGTGAT
>CAZSTW010000046.1:10884-45564 GCA_964609845.1 uncultured Planctomycetaceae bacterium
CCAAAAATGTTTCTGTTGAGTCGATCAAGATGCTCGCGTTGGCCAGCCTGCCATGGCCAGCGGCAACCTTGCGTCAGATAGAGATCAGGCCATCCGTCGACGTCAAAGTCGATCACGGCCACGCCGCCACCGGTAAACTCATATGATTTTTCGCCCGACCCGTCGTGAGGACTGTTAAAGTAGCTGAACCGCAACCCCGCGTTGCGTGAATTCTCTTCGAATTGAATCGTCGCCGCCGATGGCGATTGCTCGGCTGAGTCCCGCTGGGCGTTACCGTGAAGTGGCTTCAAAGCCGGAAGTGGAAACGACGACAGGTCCAGATCAGCCACAGGGTTCATCTCAGCGAGAACGCGGCCGGGGCCAGCGGTATCCAGTCGCGAGCGCAGGCGTCTGGAATGATTCCAGGCCCAATCCAGTTTCGGGTCGATCGCCAGAGCCATGCGATACCAGCCCCAGGATTCCCAGAGCCTGCCCAACGCTTCGGCCTGCTCGGCAGCCTGTCGCATCAGATCAATGTGCTGGCGATTGTCCTGAATCAGATGCAGAGTCCGTAACAACTCATCCAGCCGCTTCGAACGATCCAGGCATGAAGAGGCGACCGAACCTGGCAACTCGCGTTGCAGCAATTGAGCCAACTGGTAGATCGCGTACTGCTGATCGGGGTTCAGGCGTATCGCCTCGGCAAAACATCGTATGGCGCTGCGTGAATCTTGCTGATGCATCATCCATCGCCCTCGGACGGTCCACAGGTCCGGGTAAAGATCTCGCTCGGCAGTCGACGCAGCATGCCATTGAAGGAAGGCCTCCGCCGCTCGTTGACTTAAATGTTCCGTCTCCTGCGTAGGGTTGTCGAGTTCCTGAAGTTCCAGTACCGCCTGGCCGAGTTGAATTCCGGCTTCGATAGAGTCGGGATGAGCGATCACAAGTGGAATCAGTTGTCGTGTGGCCTGAACGGAGTCATGCCGTGCGAGATCACGAACGGCGTGTGCCAGCGGCAGCCCCAGACCAGCAGGTTCAAAATGCCACGATTCCAGAATCGAATCGTCACCCACGATCATCTGCTGGTTTCCCAGCCATAACAGCAGATCGACCGAAGGCTGGTTTCGCTTGAGCAACTCGATGAGGTGTGGCATCGACTCCCACCGACGCCCTTCACACGCCAGCAGGAATGCCAACCGCGTGTGGGTGGTTTGTGGTGCTGCCGGATCAATCTTCAGCTGGCGGCGAAAACAGACCTCAGCAGCATCGACGACTCCCGACTGAAACAGCATTTCCGCAATCTCACCCATCGTGTGAGCCTCGTCAGGCAGCGGAACAGTGCTACCGACATCCTCCTGAACAAATCTGTTCAGGTATTCCCTGGCATCGTCAACTCGTTCGAGCTTCGTGGCGAGTCGCAGAGCATGCAGCAGCGTTGCCCGATCGCGAGGATTCTGCTTAAGCAGCTTGCCAACAATTTCCGCCGCCTGATCCAGTTCCCCGGCCGCCTCTGCCTGATCTGCCAGAGACTTTAATTCTGTCGTAGAAGGTGGAGTAAATCTGGTAAAGAGCCATGCACCGAACACCCCCGTCAGGCCAATGAGTACGATCCACATCAGCGAGGGGATTCGAGTTGGTGACGGATTTGAAAGTGCGGTAAATGTCATTCGGCGACTCGACGAAGACTACGATCAAAGAAAATCGTCTTGCTCAAACCATGGCTTTTCATTGCCGAAAAAAGCCGACCGGGTGGCTAGGGTTGGAATGGGGTCCAGCCCTGGATGTTACCCAGAAATTTGATGCGTGACACGGAGTGAATTGTTATAGGTCCGAATGCTGTTCCGCCGAACGCCCCGGGGCCCAGCGGGCCAGCGGACCGGGCTTCCCATCACCACTTTAACAGGAAAGTCGTTGCTACCACCCGGACAAGCCGGGCGGAGAGCTTCAAAGGTCGATGATTTTTATTGGTAGCCCGCAGTTGCTGGTCCCGCTGGGACAAGCCCAGCGGAAACCAATCTTGTAGACACGAAGATGACATGGTCACGCGAATGACACCTACAGGCGAACCCATTTCTGTTCACACAGCCAACAGAAGAGATTTCCGTCGGGCTTGCCCCGGCGGGATCACAACTGGCCAGCTACCCCGGCCGCGAAGCATCGAGCCTGGCTCTCCGCCCGGCTTGACCGGTGGTAGCAGCGACTTCCAGCGAACGATTCGACTTGCATTCGTACGTGAGCGTATCGTCGATACTTATAGTCCAAGGCTTCCTTCGGTCCCGTTCGAGCACAGACGTGACTGCGGATGTCTTCCGTTTTTCCGAGACTGTTGAGATTCGAGCAGTAATCAACTGGGTGAAACCGTCGAATAACCTGCGACCATCAGCCGGAACACGCTAGCGTCCGGTTTCAGGAGATGCGTGTCTGAAGTCGTCCATCGGAACTGGACGCTAACGCGCTCCGGCTGATCGATGTCTCGAAATACATACCCGGCTGGCGGCAGCAACTGGCAAGTGCCGTGACAAAAATATGACTCACTTCCTCCCCAGCTTCAAAAATGCATTGGCCCTGAACTGCATCACGTGTTCCTGTGATTTGATCTCACAAAACAGAGTATAGTATCGGCCTGATCGTGTCGAACGTGACACTCTGGAGTTTCCTTGTGCGTTGCCGTGGTTCTCAGGCACTGATGATTTTCTCCTCGGCTGTGCTGCTGGCACTGGCTCCGGGTTGCCATGGTTCCAGTTCCCCGACGCCTGCGACCAGTCCTCCTCGGCCCCGCGCCGTCGAACCGCAAATCAACGTCGCTTCCGATAATGCGATCAACAATGGTTCGCCACTGACATTTCTCGAACATCACCTGGACGACGACGCCAGCTACTCGAACGGATCAGCCGCCAGAATCAACAGTATTGTCGAAACTCTGGGGGGCGGAGTTGCCGCATTCGATTACGACCGCGATGGAATCATTGACCTGTTTTTTCCAGGTGGTGGAAGCTTTACGTCGTCACCTGCTGCTGAAGGTCTGCAGGCGCGTTTGCTGCGAGGCGACGGTACTGGTCGATTCCGTCTCGTCACTGCGGGAGCAGGCGCGTCACAGTATTTCTCACACGGCTGCTGGGCTGCCGACATCGATCACGACGGATTTGGCGATCTGCTGGTGACTGGGTATGGTGGCCTGCAATTGCTCCATAACCAGGGGGATGGAACCTTCGCCTCGGCCACCGAAACTGCTCACCTGGTCGATCCGGCGTGGAGTACCGGTGCCGCCTGGGGGGATGTCAATCGCGACGGAAACCTGGATCTGTACGTTGCTCATTACGTCGACTGGAGTTTTCAGAATCATCAGGCCTGCGACGACCCGAACGGCGGTCGGACGGAAATCTGCGGTCCAAAACACTATGGCGCTGTCGACGATCGGCTGTTCCTGTCGAACGGTGACGGCACGTTTGACAATGCGACGTCGCTGGCAGGCCTGGTTCCCGGCGGAAAAGGGCTGGGTGTGGTGATGGGTGACTTCGATCTGGATGACGACCTGGATATCTATGTCGCCAATGACACGACCGAAAACTTCCTCTACCTGAATCTCGGCGACGGACGGTTTGATGAAGCGGGCCAACTGAAAGGTGTCGCACTGGACGACTCGGGACGCCCGACGGGCAGCATGGGAGTCGATCTGGCCGACTTCGACGCTGACGGACTGCCTGATCTCTGGACCGCGAACTACGAGCACGAAATCTTCGGCCTGTATCGCAACCTGGGACAGGGGAGATACCTGCACGTCAGCCGCCCGATGGGCTTCGCCGCCATCGGAGATCGTTACGTCGGCTGGGGGACCGGGTTTGCCGACTTCGATCGTGATGGCGATCTGGACGTGATCGCGACGACAGGACATGTCAAGAAGTTTCCAGAGACTGCTGCCGTGAAGCAACTGCCGCTGCTGTGGCTGCAGAATGGCGGGCGGTTTGCGAGGGCTCTTTTTCCAGCCGACTCGTACCTGGGAACACCACATGAAGGACGCGGTCTGGCGTTGACCGACTTCGACGATGACGGTGATATCGATGTCGTGATCACTCATAACGATCGACAGCCAGCAGTGCTGTCGAACGAAACTGCGACAGAGGGGGGCTGGTTGCGGGTTCAATTGATCGGTCGTCAAAGCAGTCGAGATCCGATTGGGGCTCGGCTGGGATTGCGATCTGGAAATCAAACGGTCTGGCGCTACATTCAAGGTGGGGGAAGTTACCTTTCGCAAACCGATCTGCGACCTCATTGGGGCCTGCCGAAGGGGAGCCAGGCCGAGTCGCTGGAAATCCACTGGCCGTCAGGTCGAGTGCAGGTAATCGACGCCTTGCAACAGAACAGCACGATGATCATCATCGAACCCCTTGATGTGCGCGAGCGATGACTCGCCGCAGCTTCGCCTCGAAAGCCCCCTGATGAATCTTTTCAAACGAGCGTCCATTTCTGCCATTGCCCTCATCAGCCTGGGATTGCTGATCGCGATTGGGACCGCTTACTGGTACGTGACCCCAACACCCGTCCAACTCTATGAAACCGGCTGGCGAGCATTGGAGGCTGCCGAGTTCACGCAAGCATCAGAACTGGCCGACCGTCTGGCGAAATGTCGTGGTTTTGAATCTCACTCGCACCTGCTTCGCGGGGGAGCCCTATTACGACGTGGTAAGCCGCGTGAGTCACTCGATGAACTGAAGCAGGCCTTGAACCACGATCAGACGCGAGTCCGAGCCCAGGTACTGGCGGGTGAGGCACTGACAAAGCTCAAGTTGTCGCTGAACGCGGCAGAAGTCTTGCGGGAAGCTCTGGCGAGCGAGCCTGCCAATGTGGACGCTCATCGCTGGGCCGGCGCAGCACTGTACGATCTGGGAGCGATGGAACAGGCCGTCTTTCATTTAGAACGATTGGCCGAACTGGTCCCCGCCGACCCCCGGCCGCATCGCGTGATGGGCCTGATCTACAAGGATCTTGAAAACGATCAGAAGGCGGTGCTGTGTTACGAAGCGTCGCTGACTCGCAGTGCCGATCAGCCCGATATCGATTCGATCCGCACAGAATTGGCAGAAGTTCAGATCCGCCTCAATCATCATGTCGACGCCTTGAAAACGCTGGCGAGTTGCACATCGTCGGCTCGAGTCCTGGCCTTACGAGCGGAGTGCGAGTACGCCCAGGGCCAGATCGCGCCGGCGCGAGAGCTTCTGAATACAGCCCTGAAGCAGAACCCGAATGACGAGGCGTCGCTATTGCTGCAGGGAACACTCGCTTTGAATGAGGGGAATCCGACCGCAGCCGTCGCAGCCTTTGAGCAAGCGGTCAAACAAACCCCCGCCGATTTCACCGCCCGATTCAAGCTCTCTCAGGCGTACGCTCAGGCAGGGAATGAACAGCAGGCGGCCCGGCAACTGGAAACCATGAACGAAATCAAAGAGATCCGCCGCGAGGCAACTCAGGTTTATCAGCAAGCCTTGCGTGAACCCCGCGACGCCGACGCCAGATTTCGCCTGGGAGTATTGTCCGAAAAGCTGAACCACCCGGATCTGGCTCGCATGTGGTATCAAGCAGCACTGTCCATCGACGCGACGCACGCCCCCGCAGCGACGGCACTCAAGAACCTTCGTTTCGGGGAGTGAACACAGCAGGCCAGTGTCAGATTCGTGGATGAACCCGTTGATGAATGTACGACCATCAGCCGGAACGCGCTAGCAGCCAGTTAGGGGAAGCGTCAACCAAGCCGTGTGGATGGCTTGAATGCCGTGGCGAGACGGTCGAAGCCTGGTTTGAGCAGAATTGACGCAAGTCGTTACTGCAAAAGAAAGCGGGTGAAGGGAATCGAACCCTCGCCTAAAGCTTGGGAAGCTTTCGTTCTACCATTGAACTACACCCGCATGGTCGATGGCGTAAACTAGCAACCGTGGGCGAAAGGGTCAAGCGGTGGGAGACGTTTCGTCGTCATCTTCGACGGCTCGCCAGATTGCGTTCTGCCGGAATAAAGCAGGAAACGCCGTCACGCCACGACACCCAGACCCAAAGGTAAGACATTTGAGAATTCCTTTGCGTCTCGACGTCTTTGCGTGAACTTCCTCCTCTTCTTCGATTCCGCGGTAGATGATGGAATGGAATGAACGCTCGGACTGAGAATTCTTCACGTGCGCCCCACAGTTTGGCGCAAGCCGGGCAAGCCAAAGCTTGTGCGAATGGATCGACCGTACGGGCGCACAGGCTTCCCATCCACTGAATGCTCAGGTATTCAGATCGTCACGGTTCGCCGGGCAAACCACGACGATCCGCCACCACTTCCATGCTTCGTAGCGACGGAATCAGTAGAATCTTTGGTACTTCACAAACCTGTCGCTTCTGCATCAACCAGAACTGAGTCTCTTTGCAATGACTGTCCCTCGTCTTGGCTACCCGAATCTCGGACTGGGAGTGGGACTGCGTACGGTCCATTTCCCTCATCTGTTACAGCACCTGCCGCCCGTCGACTGGTTTGAGATCATCTCTGAGAACTTCATGGATTCTCACGGGCGTCCCCGCGCGGTACTCGATCGACTGGCTGAACATTATCGAATCGTAATGCATGGTGTTTCCCTCTCAATCGGCAGTACCGATCCGCTGAACCGGGATTATCTCGCCAGGCTGAAATCGCTCGCTGATTCTGTCCAGGCGGAATGGGTTTCTGACCACGTCTGCTGGACGGGAGTTGCCGGGCGCAATTCGCACGACTTGCTTCCCCTGCCCTACCACGAACAATCCCTGCGTCACGTGGTCGACCGGATCCGGACCGTTCAAGAGATCCTTGAACGCCGGATTGTACTGGAGAACCCCAGCAGCTACGTCACGTTTACTTCGTCAACGATGTCGGAATCGGAATTTGTGGCGAGAATGTCCGATGAAGCCGATTGCGGATTGCTGCTCGACGTGAACAACGTCTACGTCTCCAGCATCAATCATGACTTTGATCCTTTCGAATATATCGATCAGATCCCCCCACATCGTGTCGTCCAGTTTCATCTCGCCGGACACACCAACATGGGAACTCATCTGATCGACACGCACGATGGTCACGTGATCGATCCTGTCTGGGAACTTTACAGGCACGCGCACCAGCACACGGGCGGAGCAGCGACGCTGCTGGAGTGGGATGCGAAGATCCCCGAATTTTCCGTTGTGCATGCCGAAGTCTTAAAGGCTCGACAATACATGTCAGCGACGCTCAACCCACATGTCCCGTGGCCAGTTCATCCTGCCATGCGGGAAACCGACTCCTCAGTCACCGTTCCACATCCTGCGTCGGTACTGATCGCTGAGGTCGAATAATGGATTCGAACAGAAAGACACAACTGGATGTGATTCAGCGCTGGATGCAGTCCGTGATCGTGCATCCCGACGGCGTTGCCGCTGGAATCGAATCTGCCGCAGCGCAATCTGAAGTGACTGTCACTGCGGATCAGATCGAACAGGTAATCGGCCGCTCGAGTTCTCAAACGAGCATCGAGCGACTGGAAGTCTACGCCAATGCGTATCGCGCCAGGTTGCTGGAGGTGCTCGTCGGGGAATACCCTGCTCTGGTCCATGCCATCGGCGAAGAAGCCTTCGTGGAACTCGCCAATGGCTATCTCGAAGCCCACCCGCCGGGTAGCTACACCCTCGCAGCGCTGGGACAGTACTTTCCCGGCTACCTCGCGAAATCAAGACCAGCCAGGGAAGACGATCAGCCTGACTGGGCCGACTTTCTGATTGACCTCGCACGCCTTGAGCGGATTTACAGCGAAGTCTTTGACGGCCCGGGGATCGAACAAATCACAGCAATGTCCGTCGACGAGATCCAAAATCTGTCGGTCGATGCCTGGGTGAAGTCCCAGTTGATTCCAGCCCCGTGCCTGCGGCTGGCAACGTTTGATTTTCCGGTCCACGAATACGCGACAGAGGTGCGGTGTCAGCGACATCCTGATCCCCCGCAAGCTCAGATGACTCGCCTGGCGATTACGCGGCGCGAGTTTGTTGTCCGCCGCGTTGGCTTGAGCGAAGCAGAATTCAAGGTTCTATCCGCTTTGATTGCAGGACAGACGATTTCACATTCACTGGAATCGCTACTTCAAACCACGGAGCAACCGGCCGAAGTCACGGCCGACGATGTGCGTCAATGGTTTCTCACATGGACCGCTGCCCGATACTTTATTGGCATCCGGTCCAGTCAAAGCCCACCCACTGAGTGACCACATCAATCATTCAGCGACCACCGAGATCGCCTCGGTGGTTCACTGGTGGTTCACTGACTGCGTCTGAATCAGATCCCGAATCACTTTGGCGTGACGATGACTCGTGCCGTGTTGATTTTCACTTCTTTCAAGGGTCGGTCGCTGTGATTGGTCTCAACAGCGCCGATTTTCTGGACGACATCCAGACTTGCCTTATCGGCCGTCTTCCCGAAAACCGTGTATTGGTTGTCCAGATGAGGGACTCGTTCCAGGCAGATGAAGAACTGTGAACCGGCCGAATTCGGGTCACTGGTACGGGCCATCGACAGAATACCGGGTTCGTGAGGCGTCCGATTGAACTCTGCCTTGATCGTGTATCCTGGACCGCCGGTCCCTGTCCCCTGAGGACATCCGACCTGGATCATGAATCCGGAAATGACACGATGGAAAATGATTCCGTTGTAAAATCCGATTTTTGTCAGACCGATCAAATTCTTGGCATGGCCTGGAGCGATATCGGGGTAAACGTCGAGCAGGATCTTCCCCATCGTGGTGTCGAATTCCACCTGGTAGGTGTTCTTCGCGAAATCCACATCCGCCAAAGCCTTGTCCACTTCCGCACGTCGATTGGCTGCCACAGATCGATCCTTTGTTGCAAGTTTTGAGTCAAGATTCGTCGGCAACATGATACGCGTCGCAACGACCGTTGGCGAGTGACGGTGTACTGGGTCCCAGAAATTGGAGTTTCGGTGATGATTGACCGGGGTGGAAAGTCTTCGTTCTGCCAAGTTCCCGACGTGGAAGTAAGAGGAGACCTTCGGTCGGTCGTTTCGGCGGGGTCAGGAGACCCGCGCCGAACATCATGACCTCAATTTCCCTTCGATGCAGCGGCCTGAATGATGTTGGCCAGTCGCGTAACGCCGTCATCAATTTCGGCGTCGGTGGCCAGCGAGAAACTCAGACGCATCGTGTTGCGGACTTTCTCGTTCGCATAAAACGAGCTTCCTGGCACAAATGCAACGCGTGCCTCCCGCAGTGCCGTCTGCAGCAGTTGGGCACCGTCCAGTTCTTTTGGCAGCGTCACCCAGATGAACATGCCTCCCTCGGGGGTTGTCCACGTTACCCCTGGTGGCATTTTGGCTTTCAGCATCTGCAGCATACGATCTCGTCGCTGGCGATAGACTGGACAGATCACGTTGACCCGCTCCTGCATTCCCGCCTGGAGCAGTTCATTCATCACGATCTGATTGATCGTGGAATTAATCAGATCCGAGCCCTGCTTGACCAGCACAAGTTTGCTGATCAGGGGGCGCGAAGCACAAATCCAGCCGATACGCAGCGACGGAGCGTACGTCTTCGAAAACGTTCCGCAATAGATTGTCCGACATTGATCAATCGGGCGTCCGGCAGTGTCGATCGCCTGAATGGCCGGAACCCGCTCTCCATCGTACCGCAGTTCCGAATAGGCGGCATCTTCAACCAGCGGAATACCCAATTCGTCCGTCAACTTCAGCAGCGATTCACGCGATTGACGTGTCAGTGTCTGTCCTGAGGGATTGGCGAAGTCCGAAACAATGTACGCAAACTTCAATCGTCCCCCGGCCCTGGCACCATCCTGACGATACTTTTCCGCGCGAAGGTCGTTCATATCGAGCGTCGCGTAACTCGATTCATACGCATTGAACGCCTGCAGAGCCCCCAGGTATGTCGGTGCTGCCACCAGGACAGAATCTTTCGGGGAAATAAAGATCTTGCCAATGAAATCAAGACCCTGCTGCGAGCCATTGGTAATCAGGATATTGTCAGCGTGACAGGTCACCCCCAGGGTCGCCATGTAACGGGCAATATTTTCCCGTAGCGGCAGATACCCTTCGCTGATGGAATACTGCAAGGCCTGCCTGGCGCGCGTGGGATCACAGAAAAGACGCTCATACGCGGCGGAAATCGCATCGACAGGGAACAGCGCAGGGTCAGGAATTCCCCCGGCGAATGAAATCATTCCCGGTTGATCAAGAATCTTGAGCAACTCTCGAATCTCGGACGCACAAATGCGACTGGCGCGAGTCGCGAAGATCTGTTGCCAATCATATCCAGTGTCGCTCAATTTCGATTCTTTCATCTTGTGATGACGTCATTTGCGCAAATGTTCCGGCGGGCGACTTACGACAGCGGCAGTCGCAGTTCTCGAACGGAACCTCGAATCAGGTGAGGGCTCAACCCTCATTTGATACTTGATCCCGCCACAAGATTGAAAGGTCAAAGCCAAATTGCGTTGCGGCCCATCAAACCCGGCGTTTCGTGCCGACTATTTTCGCCCGAACACCATGATCGTGATGTCGTCGTTTTGCGGACGGCCATCGGCGAACTTGCGAACATCGGCCAGGATCGTTTTCCCCAGTTCGTCCGCATGTCCACCCTGGCTGGCCGCCATGAGTTCCCGCAGCCGATCCACCCCATACAAATCGCTGTTGGGATTCATGGCTTCACTGACACCGTCCGTGTAAATCACGCAGGTCTCGCCCTTTTCGATCGTCCGGGAAAGCACATCGTACGGGAATTCGTCAATCACACCGATTGGCACCCCAATCGCCTCTTCGCCAAACTCGACAATGCTGCCATCGGTCTTGCGAATCATGATCGGCATGTGCCCGGCGTTCGCGCAGCTCATTTCGCCCGTTTCCAGGTCGATCACAATCAGCACAAACGTTACGAACCGCCCTTCGACGGCACGGGTACACATCTGGTGATTGATCCGCTGGATCGCCTCTTGAACATCGGTAACGAACGTCATGACGTTTGTCACAACCGTGGCGATTCGTGACATCACCAGTGAGGCTGGCACACCTTTTCCGGCCACATCTCCAAACGCCAGGCAGACTCGCTTGCCATCTTCCAGCATGAAAACGTCGTAATAGTCACCGCCAACCGCCTGAGCCGTATCGTACGACGCGTAGATTTCCCACCCATCGGGCTTGGGAATCTCGGTCGGAAGCAGCGATCGCTGGACCCCCATGGCGATATTCATTTCCTTGTCCTGCTTCTGCTTTTCCATGGCAGTCACCAGCAGGTTGGCCTGTTCGTAGGACATGGCCGCCTGTCCCGCAACCGCCATCAACAGGTCAAGGTCTTCGGCACGGAACTGGTTGAACGCGTTCTGCGTGTCGATGTTGATGATCCCCATCGGGTCGCCCGCCAGGCTGAGCATCGGGACGCACATCATCGAACGGATCGTCAGATTCGAAATCGATTCGCTGGCCTGGAATCGGGAATCGCTGGCAGCGTCCGCCGACAGAATACCCGTCTTCTGTTCCAGAACCGTCTTTAGAATTGTCCGACTCAATTTGACCGTTTCGTCGTCCCCGGCCCGACGATGCTTCATCGCCTTGGGAACCATCTTCCCCAGCGCAGGATCGTGGAACAAAACGCAACCGCGGTCGGCATGCGGGAAAATGTTGAACAGCGTGTCAAGAATCTTGGGAAGCAGCGAATTCAGGTCAGCGGTCCCGGCAAGGGCTCGGCTGATTTCCAGAACCCCTTTCAACTTCGCCTCAGGGTTGACTTCCAGCTTGCCAAACGCGGATGTTCCGCGCTCCGCCGTCCCCATGATCGTCGACGTATCTTCTTCCCCTTCACTGACATCCACGTTGAAATTCGTTTCAACGGCTTGGGCTGGTACCGATGGCAGTGGAGCAGGTTTCGGGGCCGCCGGCTTGGGGGCCGCCACCCCTTCGGGAGTTTCAAAACGCAGCAGAATCGGGCCGAGTTTAATTCTGTCGTCGTGTGCTAATGGAGTGGGACCATCGATCTTTTTTCCGTTGACGAAGGTTCCATTACCGCTCTGCAGATCTTCGACGATGAATTGATCGCCCTTCTTGACGATCTTCGCGTGTTTTCGCGAAACCATGTTCGAATTGATCTGGAATGTACATTCGGGATGCCGTCCGATGACGGTTTCAGCGGTCGTCATTTCAAACGGAACCGCCTGACCTTCCTGCAACAAGACGATCTTTGCCATTATCAATGTCCTGAATTCATCAAGGAGCGCACGTGGATTTCTGAAGATTCTATGAACCAAACGCAAATCGCGAAAGGACACCACCACTCGTCAGCAGCACCAATCACTGATTTCCAATTTGTCAGACATTAAAAATGGTTTCCACATTTCCACGCAATACTTGCCGTCCAAGTGCCAATGCCCGGCTTTCACTCCATTTCCTGGCAATCACAAAGTCCTGCGCCAGAACCCGAGCCAGCGATTGTCGATACATGCTGAATTTCGGCCAGGCAAACTCCAGCTTGTACATATCGCTATAGTACCCAACCTGCTTATTCTGCGGAACCGCCTGCAGTCTTGCCCGTGTGTCAATTTCGATGTACGCCGGGATATTCGAGTACCACCAGTGGGCATTGGTGTAGACGTTCGGGAAAATCCAGCTGTAGCTGACCAATTCGTGATTGCTGATCTGAGCCAGCACCGAAATCGGAAATTTGACCTGTGGAAACGCGTTAAACAGTGCCTGATACTGAATTAACGAGACTCGCTGGTCAAACAGATCCTGCCCCTGGAAAACACCTTCGGGGTAAACCCGCCGATTGACGCCGATCATCAAGTCGAACGGCAACCGGAACTCGGCACAGTACTCGGCCAAAGTCCAGAAAATGAACCGGCTGACCAGCGTCGCGTCATCAGCCGACAAGGTTTCTCCCTGGAGCAGCCGTTTAATGGCCGGATCAACCTCGTTGACAGAAACCGCGGCGGGTGAGAACGACGGCGGCAGAGAAATCGCACACGCCCGAACCCCATGCGATGAAAAGTGTTCGAAGAGCTTGCCAATCGCACGTCGCAAGCTGGTCGCTCCGGCACAATCCATTCCGGTCGCTTTCGCCAGCCGAGCGCGAACTTCCGGCTTGCCCAGATGGAAGACGAGGTCATCGGTCCGCAGGCAGGGGATGTAGCGATTTGTGTCGAATCCTTCGAGCGGATCGTCGAAATCATTCGTCAGGAAAACGCGTTCGATTCCGGACTGCTTCAGGCACTGGTCCTCCCAATCCGGCTCTGCCATCTTCGCGGCGGCCCGGTCGTACAAGGCTTCCCAGTTCGATGTCGTGATCTGCTCTTCGTTGAATCCAAAAAACTTGCGACAGAGCTCGACGAGCCAGCTCACCTGGATCGTGTTGTCGAGGTGTCCGAGTGATTCGACGAGCCGTCCAACTTTCGTCTTCGGATCGAGTCCTGGTTCTTCGATTCGTTCTTTGGGCATTCCTGCGGAATGAGCGAGTTCGGTGTAGTAATGATACCCCATGATGTCGGCCAGCGTCCTGGACGCGGCTGAATGGGGATTGATGTGCGTATGCGGATCGATCAGGACCAGCCGGGTCAGTTCGTCACACAGTTGCTGGACCAGTTGTTCGGACATTGAGAAACACTCCACGACTGAAAATAGAATCGGCCCCCGCAGAATACCCGGGGTTGCCCCGCGCCGACGAAGCGAGTCATCGCACTGAACACCATGATCATGGCTGCGGCCGCCAGATCATACTGCGATAAAACCACTGAGTAGAAGTGTGGCGGCAGATCAGAGGAGATTCAACGCCGCTCGCGACTTGCCACCGTTTTTGCCAAAGAAAGTCATCGCAACTGCTTCGCCACCCATCAACACAATCTGCAGACGGCATTCTGCAGACCGACGATGACAGCTGATCCGGCAGGAACTTCGTGAAATCACCTCGTCGGAAATTCATATTCGCGTGAACTTCCACAACTCATCACTTCTTCGATATCGATTCATCATTCCTTCGCATCACCGCGATCAAATCCCCGCACCTTGATCGCGTGGCTTACGCAACTCACCTCAACACGGCGGCCACCACGCAGCCGCACATCGCCTTAACGAAGGACTACCAGCATGAAAGACAAGGGAACAGCAAAGCATCAACCCGGATGGCAGCGAGGCTTCACATTGATCGAACTGCTGGTGGTAATCGCCATCATCGCGGTGCTCGTTGCACTGCTGTTACCAGCCGTCCAACAGGCACGTGAAGCTGCGCGGCAGACCCAATGCAGGAACAATCTGAAGCAGATTGGATTGGCCTTTCATAACTACCACGACGTTTTTCGCGTTCTTGCGGACGGCGGAAACGATAGCGGCAGCGGTTGGCCATGCTCTGCCTGCTGTTCCGCAAACAATCGCGGTGAATGGAACTGGATGTACCAGATCATGCCGCAGATCGAACAAGCCAATCTGGCTGCCAGTACTTCTGATGCAACCATCTACACATCGCCAATCAACACATATTTCTGTCCGACTCGCCGACGCCCCGCAGTGTATGGCACCAGCGCCAAGTCCGACTACGCTGGTAACGCTGGAGACGGTCAATCGAACTACAATGGTGCTGTGATTCGACGTTCCTGTTCACAGTCGATCGACTTTGCCAGCTTTCGAGACGGAACATCCAATACGTTGCTGATTGGTGAAAAGCAGACCAATGTTCTGAACTTCGGAGGCAGCGGCGGCGACAACGAACCCTATGTCAATTCCGGTTGGGATCAGGACGAAATCCGCTGGGGCGGCATCGGTAACAATCCGCAGTCCGACAAGGACCATCCGGCTGAACCACCGACCTTCTGGAGCGGCCGATTCGGCTCATCCCATGCCGCTGGATTCAATGGCGTCATGGCCGATGGATCCGTACGCACAATCTCGTTCTACATCGACGCAGAAACCTTTCGCCGAGTCTGTGTCCGGAACGACATGCTTCCGACGGGCGAGTTCTAAAGTACCAGCTTCTCTGATCTCCACAGGAGTCCACGTTGATGATTCGTACGTCGATTCGATTTTGCCTCGGTGCCGTTATGTCTGGGCTCTTAACAACCGCCGGGTGTTCCAGCAAGCCTGCGTCTCTCGACGCTGCGAGTGAGCAGGCACTGCGAGAGGACATGCAGAGGGTTGCGGTTGAAGAACAGACCAACCGTCGGAGAAGTACGGGAATGACAGGTCACACCGCAGCACAACCTCAGGCTCCAAACTTTCATCCCGAAGGTGAGGACTGACCATCGCAACGGCAGCCAATGGGCTCCGAGCCGAACTCTTCAATTGATGGCGTGAATGCACACCCTTTGAACTGCGGAACAACCTTCAATCCAGGCGGACCGTTCGGACAGACGTGTCCGATGAGTGCTGCCATGATGCTGGCTGCTGTCCTGCATATTGAGCAGATCAGACGTAAATCATGATTTGCGAACCACAGATAGATCTGCTTTTTTCCATGCATCATTTTTTCGCGACCCATTCATTAACCATTAACAGCACTCGCGAAGATGGTCTTCGATGGCACTGGCCTCAACGACTTCGTCCTTCCATTGTCACCAGAGGAGTAGGGAATATGCCTTCAGACCAGGCTTTTGGATCTGTCGTCGTCCGACGTCGTGCTCGCGGATTCACGCTCATCGAATTGTTGGTTGTCATCGCGATCATCGCCGTCTTGATTGCTCTGCTGTTGCCCGCGGTACAGCAATCGCGCGAGGCGGCCCGACGAACACAATGTAAGAACAATCTCAAAAACATTGGCCTGGCACTGCATAACTATCACGACTCTGCCCGCGTGTTTCCCTACGCCTGGGGTTCCAATGAGGAACTCTGGAGCGCGATGATTCTTCCGCACGCAGACCAGGCCAACCTCTACAACACTTTGACATGGACTTACCCCGGTGCGGCCCAGCCAGCAAACATTCTGGCCTGCCAGCAGGTGATGCAGATCTTCCGCTGCCCCAGCATGGACCAGCCAGTTCGCGGGGACTACAACGGCATCGTCGGCAGGGTTCCGGCCAGTTACCGCGCCGTTTCGGATTCGCTGGCATCATCCGATGACACCAGTACGCGGCCCGCCGGATATAACACGGCAATCTATCCCTCCCTGGAAAAACACCCCCTCAATGGAATGATGTACGGCGACAGCAGCACTTCGATTCGTGATGTCATGGATGGAACATCAAACACCTTGATGATTGGAGAGTCCTACACCGATATCGATTACACCAAGGACGGACAGGGAATGGATTACTGGACCTGTTTTGCTCCGCAGATCGACAACTGGAAGCCGGGCGCTGTGACAGGTACTGAGTACAGCGAAGCAGCAGGATCGACGGTTGTTCGAATCAACTCCCGGTTGAACCCCGCTATCAGCGGTGTCCTGATGGAAATGTCATTCGGCAGTTACCACATCGGCGGAGCTCATTTCGCCATAGGAGACGGCTCGGTCCGATTCTTGTCTGAAAACATGGATCTGCAACTCTACCAGGCACTGGCCACGATCAGAGGTGGTGAGATCGTCGATGATTTCTAGTAGCAGGCAGACATCAGAATCCGCGTGAGTTCGGCGCGCGTCTTATGACCCTGAGTTCGGCGCGGGTCTCCCGACCCCGCCGTAACCGACGACCGAAGGTCTCCTCTTCATTGCCAGACAATTGGCAGAATAATGAGGGGCAGAACGATGAAGAATCACGATTTGAATCTCTTCCATCATTCTGCCCTCCATCGTTCTGCCCCTTATGAATTCTAATTGACCAGAATCCGGCGCACGTCTACCGATCGCGACGAAATGCCCGGCCGAAGGCCTCCCCGCTTCTCACAGGACTCGGCCCTGCGCTCCCGTCGTAATTTATTCCCCATTTTTGGTAAGGCCTTCAACATGACAAGAATTCTTCGCTGGTCCGCCCTGCTCGTAGCCATCCTCGCATTTTGTGCGGGTTGCGATACAAAGCCGAAATCCAATTACAAAAGCCTGAACCTGGTGAATGCCTCCGGGACAATCACACTCGATGGCACGCCACTCGAAGGTGCGGTCGTGTCGTTCGACGATCCGACGGACGACACATTTTCATACGGCATGACGAATTCGAGCGGCCAGTTCAGCCTGCAGATTGACTCGGACATGAAGGGAGTGAAACCGGGGGCCAAGATCGTCCGCATCAGCACGACTCGCAAGATCCTTGGCTTAAACGTCAAGGAAGAAGGTGGAGACCCTTCCGAGAAACCCGCCCCGCTACCCGAACGAGTGCCGGATAAGTACTACAAAAAGTCCAAGCTGTTCGTCGAAGTGACGCCCGACAAGACTCGATACGACTTTGATCTGAAATCAAATTGATCGACGTACGAAATTTCGGTTTGATGCCCTCCCCTGTTTGGTGCGGGCCTTCAAATGTCTGCAGAACTTTCAGAACTTCCCCATGGCCTTTCGATTCGGTGAAAACTGATCGAAACTCGACGCTTTCGCGGCGGGAGCAGAAGCGGTGGCGGGTGGACCATATTTTTCATGCAGATCATCGTGCAGCGAACGTAATTCTTCCGTCGACCACTCTTCAATCTTCCATTCCGGATTCAAGAGATTGACATGATTCGCACCGCGCAGATGAACCACCAGCGATTCTTTGGAAGGGTTCGTGTCGCCATCCACAGACCAATGGTTGCCGCGTAAGGGATAGTGCCCCGTCGTTGCCACCCGGATCGCCGTTGGAATCGGTTCCTTCGGTCGTTCGTTAACTCCTTTCATCAACCAGCCAAATGTCCACGCATCCAGCGGGGTAGAGCACCCATCCTTGAATGAGCGGACGATTTCATTGTCACTCACGCAGGCCACAACCGGAAACTCACTCGCATCCAGTTGCTTCAGCAGGTCGGCGGCCTCGGCTTTGTCCACCAGTTGGATATGGTTGTCAGCGGTGACTCCGATCTTCCAACCCTGTGACCGCATCGCTTCAAAGGCCCCTCCGGGCTTGAAGAGCCGTCCCATTTCACGTCGACACATTTCCGATTCTTTTGACGTGATAACGATCACGCGCAGGTCACGCGGCACAATTCCATTCGCATCTGCGATTTTGGCCCGGCTCAATTCCACTGCGGACTCGGAGGTCTGTGCCGACTTTGGGGAACTCGCGCCTTCTGTCTCAGCCTTTTTGATTTCCGATTCGGCTCCGTTCGCCAGGACCGCAACATCCATGAATGCGGCGAGCAGCACTGCTGCTTTCATGAGCACTCGAACCGACATACGGATTCCACCTCGTTTTGGAAACTGGAGCTTTCTGGTTGTCGCTGGAACGCAACCCCATATTGCAAAAGCAAAATACGTCGATCGTTGACGTACCTGGAAAGTTGAAGAGTCGCTACGAAATCAACACAGTGGCGAGGAGAGGCAAACTGCGTACCGCGCGAGTCTGCTCTCGACTGCTACCACCCGCCTCGATCAGCGAGGCGAATTCCGGAGTTGAAACTCGCATGCGAATGGGAACCAGTCCGACTCGATCCAATCCTCGCCGAGGGGAGAAATACGTTCGACTTTCCAGCCAGAATTTCGAAGCTGGTAAAGCATCGACTCGGCTGCGTGCGAATTCGTCGAATGGATCAGAACGGGGGCAACCGGAGCGAGCGATGCAAGGTAGTTCGATACATCGCGTCCGTCGCCAGGATCAGGGTCGCCGGGATGATCCACAAACAGATCATGATCGAGTGCGATCAAACCTGGCTTCGGAATGTTCGGGAAACTGGCGATGAAGTCCTGCGCAGTTCGCCAATATCGAAATCGGAATCCCTTTGAGAGCACGGCTGCGAATCGCGAGATGCGTTCATGATCGTCTTCCAGCATCGCGACGAGCGGTCGATCATCCTGCATGATCTGTCTCAGCGAAACGACTTCGCGGTCATATCAGATTCACGACGGACGCGACTTCACAGAAGGGTTACTCCCCTTCCCCCAGCGGTTTTCATGTTGAATCTGTTTTCGGTGAGTATGAACACCGACCATCAGGATGTCGAACACACGGCTGAATTCCAGCATCGCTTTTGAGAATCGCTTGCGAGTCAGGAAGTCTGAGGCCTTGCGATAGACATCATTCAACAGCTTCCAGTCGATCGTCCAGTTCTCGTCCATTGCAGCCTTCTGCAGTTCTCCTTCCATTCGGGCCAGGTACTGCAGAAACTCTTCCGTGATTCGAGCTGACGCTGTGCGATAGGGGCGCCAGACGATTGTCGAACCTGGGTCAGGACTTCGCGTCTGATCCACAGGACGTTTACGCACCCGGCTGATGATGAACCATGTCGTTGACAAGGCGACCGATGCTGAGATCAAGCCGATTCCTGCGGCTCGCTGCAGCGGATCAAGCAGGATCATGCTCAAGCCGAGCAGAAAGAATGCGGCGAGCAGGCACATCAAGCCGTAGCCCCACCAACCCATTCCTCCACTGCGAACGGGAAGATCGACATCACTGTCGCCCGCTCCTTCAGGAATTTCGCCCGCCCGAACGACAATCACGGTGATGTTGTCTGGACCGCCCCGCAAGTTAGACAGGTGCACCAGCAACCGTGATGCCTCGGCAGGTGGCAGCTCACTGGCGATCATCCCAATTTCAGAATCGCTCAGCAGACCGCACAAGCCGTCCGAGCAGACGACAAACGTGTCGCCAGGAAGGACGGGGAACGGCCCCTCCATGTCAACCTGGACAGCCTGCTCAGGCCCCAGCGACCGGGTAATCACGTTTCGGGGACACATCCGTTCGGCATCGCGTGGATGCACTTTACGTTGCTGGATCAGTTCCCAGACCAGGCTGTGGTCACACGACAACTGGTCGATCAGCCTGTTGCGGATCCGGTAAACGCGACTGTCACCCACATGCCCGACAATGGCCCCCTGAGGACACAACAGCAGCACACTGCAGGTTGTTCCCATCCGCAGGAAGTCTTTGTTCTGCATCCCGCGCTCATAGATCGCGGAATTCGCCGCTTCGATCGCAGCCCAGAGAGCATCTTTCGCGTTGAGTTGCCGTAATTTGTCGAAGGTATGGGGAATCGTGTCGACGGCGATCTTACTCGCCAGTTCACCAACCGCGTGGCCACCCATACCGTCGGCGACAACAAAGAGATGACCGCGTTGCTGCCAGGTTTCCTGATCGGGTGCCAGCTGCACGACACACGCATCCTGATTGTTCTGCCGTCGGAAACCGACGTCAGTCAAGGCGGCGTAGCGAACCTGCTGTTCCCAAAGCATGCGATCTTCAACTGCGACCCGCGCAGTCCTTATGTTGGTCCGTTCGTAACGATCGTCAAATTACCTGAACATTATTGTAGCTTGGCCACCGAATTCGGGTAAGCACATCCCCATGGGCGATTTCATTTTTGCTCACGCGAAGCAAAACCGCTACACGCCCTGCAAAAGATAGCACACCTGGCAAATTCTGTCGCCATCACGATCTCTGGACAACGGTTCCGTAAACGCAACTTCAATACTCGACACGACCTGTCACGTTTATGAAAAATTGCGCTAGGCCCAAAATCCTGTCGGTACTAGAATCCGCCGCCTCCTTCAAGGATTTGAGCCTATCTGAACTTGGGCGAATGCCGTGACGACACTTCAAATCACAACGCAAACCGCATCGCATCAACAAGATGTGTCGCGTCAACCTACGCCGCTGAGATCGACGTGCCGCCTGGTCCTGGTCGTGTTCCTCGCTCTGTTTTCATTGAGTTCCACAGGGTGCGTCAGCCGCAGGTTAATGGTGTATTCGAATCCGCCCGGAGCCATGGTCCTGCTGGAAGGACGCGAAATCGGGTACACCCCAACCGCCGTTGACTTCACCTACTATGGAAAGCGTGAGTTGACGCTGATCAAAGACGGCTACGAAACGACGACAAAACTCGTCCCGGTGCGAGCCCCCTGGTATCAGTGGCCTGGAATCGACTTCTTCTCGGACAATCTTCTGCCATTCCGAGTGACCGACCGTCAGTCAGCATCATTCGACCTGCAACCACGACAGATGGTTCCCAACCAGGAACTGCTGAATCGCGGCAAGGAATTACGTGGCGAAGCCCAGATTGGCAGATAATTAATTCATGCCGATTTGGCGCGAATCGACATTGTTCGGCGCGGGTCACCTGACCCCGCCAAAACAGCCGACCGAAGGTCTCCCCCTCCTGTAGAGCGAGAACATTGGCAGCATGATGAGGCGCACAACGATCACGCACAACGATGTTCGCTTCTTCTATCGTACTGCCCTTCTCCATTTCAAAACTCGGCCATCAGACACTACAACAGCAACCCTGTTCTGCCGACGGCCTTCGTTCGTACAATACTCTCATGGATGCGAGTGACCCTCCCACAGTCGACGATGTCACAACGGTTTCAGTTCCGACTGCAACCACGACAGGAATGCTGCGTCCCATTCGAAAACTGGTCGTCTTTATCCTTGGCATGTCCGTTTTGATAATTGGTATCGCCATGATCCTGCTTCCCGGCCCGGCGACGGTCGTCATCCCCGCCGGGCTGGCAATTCTGGCAACAGAATTCGTCTGGGCGCAACGCTGGCTGGTCTACCTGAAACGACGTGCTCAGGAAGTGGCTGACTGGAGGAAAGGATCAAAAGCTGCTTCGACACAGGGGCCTGACGCAGCTGCATCCGCAGCTAAAAGCTCGGACGAGATCGCTCAGTAACTGGATTTCGCAATCGAACTACCAAGGGACGGCCAGCAGCGACCGTCCCCTCTGGCCGATCGGCTATTCTTCGTCATGCTTCATTTTGGCCGAAGCAACGATTTTCTGCTGTTCATGCGCGGGGACTTGTTCGTAATGGCTGAATTCCATCGAGTACGAACCCTGTCCCCCCGTCATGCTCGAAAGTGACCGGGCATACGTCATCAGTTCTGAAAGTGGCGCACGAGCCTGAACGACGGTCATGTTTCCTGGCAGTGGGTCCATCCCCTCCATCCGACCACGACGCGTATTCAAGTCGCTCGTGACCGATCCGACATGGTCAGCCGGAACAGTCACCTCCAGATGCATGACAGGTTCCAGCAGGCAGGGTCTGGCCTGTTGAAAGATGTCGCGGAAACAGCAGCTTCCCGCCGTTCGAAATGCCGCTTCATTGCTGTCGACGGGATGATCTTTACCGAAGAACAGAGCCACAGCGATATCCTGGACCTGGTACCCGGCAATCACCCCTTTTTCCATCCGCTCGCGAATCCCCTTCTCGACCGCGGGGATGAACTGGTTAGGAACGGATCCGCCCGAAACGCAGTCGAGAAATGCAAAATTCAATTCCTTGTCGTAACGGAATTCCCGCAGACTCTCAAACTGCTGTCGCGTGAAATATGTTTCAGGATCAACATCTTGGGGGAGCGGGTAGACGCGCAAATGAACTTCTGCAAACTGTCCTGAACCACCCGACTGCTTCTTGTGACGGTACGACCCTTCAGACCTGCCGCTGCACGTTTCGCGATAAGGGACCTTGGGAGCATGTACGACAACATCAACTTTGTCTCGCTTGTGCAATCGCTCCTGCACGATCTGCAGATGAAGATCGCTCATTCCACGCATGACCATTTCATGCGTCTGAGGATCCCGCGTGATGCGGAATGTCGGATCTTCCTCTTCGATCTTATGGAGTGCACCCGAGATCTTCTGCTGATCGCTGCGACTCTTCGGTTCGACCGCCAGTCCGATCATCGGCGTTGGAAATTCGATCGTGGGAAGGACCATCGAGCGATCGCCACCGACCAGCGTGTCCCCAACCTGAAACTCATCGACTTTCGCGACAACAACGACATCCCCGGCATGTGCTTCTTCAACCGCTTCGACCTGCCCTCCCTGCACATCCAGCAACTGATGAATCTTCACACCGCGACCAGTACGCATGTCGCGAACCGTTGAATCCTTGGTCAGCGTCCCGGACAGCACACGAATGAAACTCATCTTCGATACGAATGGATCAATCCGGGTCTTGAAGACTTGAGCCACCAGAGGTGCTTCGGCACTGGTATTGATCTCAACATCCTGACCGCCGTCCCCCGTGGCGTGGCGGACGAGTTCTCCGGGTGTCAGAGCAAAGTCCGCAATGGCGTCCATCAGTTCCGCAACGCCCACCCCCGACCGGGCACTCACACAGAAGATCGGAATCAGTGTCCCCGCAGCAATCGCCTTGTTGATCCCTCCCAGAACTTCATCCGATTTGAGTTCCTGCCCATCCAGGTAGCGTTCCATCAGTTCTTCATCAGCTTCGACAATCGCGTCCATCATCGCCACACCGTATGCGGCGGGACTGACGACGGCACCATTCTGTTCAACGGGCCCCGTCGACAGCGTTGTCTTGACTCCTTTGAATTTGCCACCGATCCCGCACGGGACATTCATCGGAATGCAGTTGGAGCCAAACGTCTCTTGAATTGTCGCAATCAATCGGGGGAAGTCGATATTTTCGTGATCGAGTTTATTGAGAACGATCATCCGGGCAAGATGAGCTTTACCGGCGAGTTCAAAAGTCCGCCGAGTATTCGCCTCGATCCCGGCGGCAGCGTTGATGGTGATGATTGCCGTTTCCGCAGCACAGACGGCGGAAATGACCTGCCCCACAAAGTCAGGGTAACCGGGGGTGTCGATGACATTGATCCGCATCCCGTGATGTTCAAAGTGAACCATCGCAGCCGAGATCGAGAAGTGATGCTGACGGGCTTCGTCGTCGGTATCCAGCAGACTGGTTCCGTCGTCGACGGATCCCGGCCGGGTCCCAACCCCTGCCTTGTACAGCATCTGATCGGCGAGCGTCGTTTTGCCGACCCCACCATGACCGACAAGAACAATGTTGCTAATTTGCTCCAAACGAAACTTAGACATACCGGCCCCCTTTCGTCGATGAAACATTCGAGTCGCCAGGCACGGAAAAGACGTGACCTGAATTCTACGATTCCCGATGCATCGATTCCAGTAATTCCTGGCGATCACCGACGATTACCCCGGGGCGAAGACCTTTTTAAGATTGGTAATCGCTCGCTGAATTGGTAAGGCATGGATAGTCGTGGTTCGCTCAGTTGTTTGACAGGACATCAAACAGATGGCGAATCTCTTCTTCGATCTGCTCCGGGAAGGCCACCGTGTCAGCGATTTCGTCGCGCAGCAGTTGACGGTAGCGCTGGCGCATGCGACGCGCGGCGGCTCGTGCGGCTTCGATAGTGCAATTCAGTTGATTCGCAACTTCAGCGTAATTGGCGCTCTCTCGATCCGTCGACAGAAACGGCTGAAGCATCTCGCAATGGTCCCGCTTCCCTTTAGCGGCATATTCATCCCGTAATCGCAACAGGACTCGTTCCAGCAGTGCCAGAGCCCACTCACGTTCAAACAAGCGATCGGGAGTCAAGTTCTGAGCAGGAACCGTGAGATACCGCGACTCGCCCGATTCCCAATCGACATCCATCGCATTGAGCGACACATGCCGAAGTTTGCCGCCACGTTTGTCGGCACGCTGTCTGTCCCGTTCATTCGCAACGAAGTGTCTGACCGCTGCCAGCAGGAACGATCGAAAGCGGCCTCGCTCTGGATGCACATCATCCAGAAAATCTTTTTCGAACAGGCGCGTAAAGAATCCTTGAGTCAGGTCCTGTGCTTCGTGGCCGTCGCGAGTATGCCGACGAATAAATATGTACAGAGGAAACCAGTAGGCTCGACAGAGATCCGCCAGAGCGGCAGCACCATCGGGAGCCGATTTATCCCGGGCACTCAGAACCAGACTCCAACGCGTCGTCGCAAACTGCGGTGAAGGTTTGCCTGGCCCCAGGGGAACAGATACGGACGAATGAGATGCCATCGCGACTCCCAAATCAACATGATTTCAGGCATTTGACGAATCTTACTGGAAATCCGCGAAAAGCCAGTCACGTTTTACGAAAGATTCTTCTCTTGATAGCAGGAAGGGAATTCGACAGAACAATTCCCGTTTACTCAACTCACGACAGATCAGACGGGTGACATCATGACCGAAGCTGACAAGTGTCCGCAATGTGAAGCAGACCTGCCAGCAAACTTTCCACCGGGGGTTTGCCCAGCCTGTCTGTTGCGACAGGGAATGTCACCCAGCACATTGACGGGGGCGGCTGGTGAGGCGGGTTCTGGTAACATCGGCTCGGGTAACGTCGGTTCTGGGGGCAGACGGCACTGGATACCGCCGACGCCTGAGGATCTGGCACCAAGATTTCCTCAACTGGAAATCGTTCAACTGCTCGGCCAGGGGGGGATGGGGGCGGTGTACAAGGTCCGACAGAAGGAACTGGACCGCTGGGCCGCCCTGAAGATCCTGCCGGACGATGTCGCCAGCGATCCCAGCTTTGCCGAACGATTCCAGCGTGAAGCTCGGACGCTGGCACAACTCAGCCATCCTCATATCGTCACGGTTTATGAATTCGGCCAGCGTGACGGAGTTTTCTTTCTGCTGATGGAGTTCGTTGACGGCGTGACCCTGCGACAAGCCATACGAGCCGGCCTGGTCGCGACATCGTCATCAATTCAGTCAGGCTTATCTGGCGAAGGCCTGCCTCAGTTGACCGCGGTTTCTCAGCCAGTTGCAACTCCTGAACCGTCGCGACACATCTCGCCGATGGCGGCCCTCGGAATCGTAGGGCAAATCTGCGATGCCCTGCAATTTGCCCACGAGGAAGGAGTTGTCCATCGGGATATCAAGCCCGAAAACATTCTGATTGATAAACGAGGCCGAGTGAAAATCGCCGACTTTGGCCTGGCCAAACTGCTGGGGAGAGCGGCCAATTTTCCGACGCTGACCGACACACACCAGGTGATGGGAACCCCCGCCTACATGGCTCCTGAACAGATGGAAGGGAGCCGCAGTATTGACCATCGAGCCGACATTTTCTCACTCGGTGTCGTCTTCTACGAACTGCTGACAGGAGAGCTGCCACTCGGTCGGTTCGCCCCACCCTCGCAGAAGTATTCGCTCGACGTCCGCCTCGACGAAATCGTCCTTCGCACACTCGAAAAGGAACCTGCTCGTCGCTACCAGCAGGCGAGTGCCGTCAAGCAAGACGTGGAAACGTTGAGGAATCCAGCGAATGTCGGCGCGTCCTCGAAAACGGCACAACCACGTCAATCATGGCTGACCGGCAACATCGGATTGTCAATTGGCAAGCTGACTTCGCTGGCTGTCGTCATCGCATTGAGCATCTTTGTCGGCCTGGTTGGCACCATTTTCTTTATCTCGTGGCTGGAACGACAGCCAACGGCGTCTTTTGCTCCCCCGGAAAGGACGACTGTTGACGCGCCAGCAACAATTGCAGCACGACTTCCAGACCAATTGCCAGCGTCTCTCCAGCCGCAGGAACCGGAACAACAGGCGCAACTCGACGAGGCCTCAAGTAATCCGTTCGAAGTGAATGCGATCGTTCGTTTCACCAGGGATGGAGTCAAACTGAATCCGCGAGCCTTTAACGCGTCCGACCTGGCACCACAGCAACGAACCACTCTCGAAAAGATTCTGACCGACATCCACCAGAAGTACCTCAAACTCGAAGCTGCAAATACCGAGTTCACGGTGGACGGGGAGACTCAACTGACAACGATCAGAAATCCAGAGAACGAGATCAATTCACTGGAGAATGATTTGTGGACGGTGATCGACACAGAGCTTCCGATTTCTGTTCAGAAACTTCTTCGAACCCACTTACCACTCTACATGCCAATGCCTGACTGGCAGATTACGCCGCATCAGGTTCCTGCCGGTTCGTTTGGCTTTGGGCCTGCTACGGGAGGTGGAATGATGCCTGGGACGTCGGGATCAATGCTCGGCATGGGACCTCCCGGAGCGGACAATCCCAATCCCACCTGGAACCGCTACCCACAACTTCTCGGATGGGGCCGCCGCCTGCTGCCGCTACGGATCTCCATAGGCCGTCGAGGCAAATGGTTTAAGTGGAGCCTGGAGGTTTTGCAAGAACAATCGCCCCCTGAGCACATCGATTCGGGAGAAGCCCCGGCACTCCCCTCAGGCCTGCGCCGTTTCTGGCGAGATTCTCCAGCCCCCCGCACTTTCACACCTGCCAGTCGAATCGAGAACACGAAACCGGTCATTGAACCAGAACTCCCACCGGGACGGCCTCAGACGCAGGAACAGAACACCAGCAGGTCGACACCTGAATCGACGTTTCAGCGATACCAGTTAGCCCTGGCAAACCGCGAATGGCAATCGTACGCGGCGTCTTTGACCGAGGAGGGACGTGATGAGTTCTCGTTCCTGATCTTGCTGACGTGCTCCGGTGATCAGGGAGCGGATCTACGGAGATTCCTGCATCAGCAGTATCCTCGCTTGAATCTGCAATCGACAGAGTTGAAATCACGCCTCGAAGAAATCGCCCAGAGATTTCGACTGAGTCCTCCATCGCGAGCCGAATTCCGCGCTGAAGCTACCGCATTCATTCGCCAGACTCTGGCTGAGCACTCACGTGTCGTGTTTGAAGCGATAACAGAGTTTCGGCATCCAGAATCCGACAAATCAGAGTCAAAAGAAATTGAATACGGGCAACTGACGATTTTGGCCAAAGAAGAGAACGAAGCGCACGGCAGCCATATCCTTCCCGGAATGCCCGTTGAAGAAGGTAATCCCATTACGTTCAAACGCCTAAACGGCCAGTGGGAAATCGATGGCCTTGAGGAATTTCCCATCATCCTTGCAGGCTGGTTGGCTGAGGAATCAAAACAGTCGGTACCGTCAGCACTTCAGCCAGAGACCGCAAAGTGATTTTCCTTGCACGTGTCCGTCAATGTGATTATCAACATGACTCGGCAACTGCTCATTTCGATTTGTATATCCGCAACGAAGCGATATCGAATTCTGCGCCTCCGGCGCTACTGCGGAGTTCGGCAACGAGTTCGACTTCTTGTAAGTCCTGTGTGACTTCGAACTCATGCGAAGTGGTTTGCCAGTCGGTGGTGCCAGTGACGTTATTCTTGCGAGTGCCACCTGACAGACGCACACCGGCCCCAAAGCCTTTGTCCTCAGGTGTTGCCATGACACCGATGGTCTTCACTTTCGCATCAAAGCGATAGCGACCACGAGCCAGGCGAACCTTCGTGCGGAACGACGCTTGGATCTGGTTTCCCGGACCGGGCACAAATGACAAGACTTTCTTGCCATCGCTCTCCTTCATTTCCAGTTTGGCATCCCCATTGGGCTTCGCGACCCAGTCCTCAATGAGTGCCCAATCTTCGGCGTTGAAGGCGATCGGTTCCGGCGGGAACTGTGATTTGATCGCCAACGCGCGACCAGCGACTCGATTCTTGAAGTCTTGCACACGAGCGTCAAAGTGGCGTGCCCGATCTTCACTGATTGAGGCAAGCACGGGACGGATTCTCGTCTGAGCGACATCGATCTTGGCGTGCAGCTTTTCCGGAGCAAACAGAGGCAAAAGCTCGCGCACACGCTGACGGTATTTGACTTGAACAGCGGGGTTCTGCAGCACGGCGTTGGCGACAATCGGCCCTGGAACGTGAAAGACGCTGGAGTTGATGTCGCCGAACATCTGATCCATGCCGTGCGGAAAAAAGCAGACCTTCTTGTCGTCGGCACGAAAGTAAACGCGGTAGTTATTCTTGTTCTGGCAGTAGCCATCCCAGTGGCACATCATCAGTTCCATCGCAGCGAAATCGATGAATTCATCGATCGCAACCTTTTCCTCGATTAGTTTCCATCGCTTGGCTTGATCTCCTTCACGGCATGCGGCGATCAGTTCTTTCAAATCACTGCGATCATCTGGCCCATCACCGAATTCTTTCTCAAGAGGCGCATCGATATCCGCACAAAAGGCGCCCTCGTAGAAATTGCCCTTGTGATTCTTGAAGTGACGCTTGAGAAACGCATCGTCCATTCCTTCTTTGAGCACGTAAAAGCCGAGATCCCGGCCATTGAGCCACACCCGGGCATGTGTTGTGCGTGCGGCGGGCACACCCGCTTCATGACAAAGTTGAGATGCGATCAATTCATTGAGGTACGATTCATCCTGCACTGAATTATTGAGATGAAACTTGTCGAGGCCATGAAATCGCTCGCCTTTTTTGCGCATCGAGAGTGTTAATGCAGGGCGATCATTGAGGTCACGGAAACTGCCGGCCGCACCTTTGAGCTTCATTTTGACATTTTGGAAAGTCGTTCCGCCGTTCTCCGTGAAAGTAACATCGACATAGCGTCGCAAGTCGCGCCGTAGCTGTTGTTCTTCTTTCTCGGTGAGTGTGATGCGGATTTCTGGAATCATTCCCTTCTGGAAGAACTCATCACTGGGGTTCGCTTTTTTCGGTTGGCGTATGACTGGCTCTGCGGCGAAATTACTGCCGATTTGCGTGAGCCCGCTGATCAGTGCCGAAGTAATGAAGAATATGGCACGATAACGCATCCTCGTCTGACTCCTCGTTGAGATGGCAAGATTACTGGCGGGTTCGCACAGCACTTTCGATCTGGAGTATAGATCGGTTCCCCTCTGGTTTGAAGAATCTCCTTCAAACGCGGCCAGTTTGGCGTCGTTTTTTCGAAACGGCAGGCCAAATCTTCGCCACGAATCGAGCGGGTAAAGATGTCCATTGGAGAAAGGGCCAATTTTCCAGCAGATTTTGGGGGGCTTTTCAAAGGTTGCAGACGGGCGATGGATGTTCTGTTCCAGCAGCGTGAAAACGGCACGTTGTTTCACGAGTGGGTTGCGGGAGAACCCGCGATAGAGGCGAATCTGCAACTCTTCTGGAAAATGAGATTCGTTCGAGGCATCATTCTTCCGGTCGGCTCGCAAAGCCGAGTGCTCCACAATTCCATGCCTCGAGGAATCTTCGATGCCCGGTAAGACTTCTTCCTTTTCACGGATGGTTGCTTCGCTCCTTGTGCTCATTGCCTCCACTGCGTTCGCCAATCAGGCGGCACAAAAGCCCAACATCCTCATCATTGTCGCAGATGACCTGGGTTACGCGGACCTCGGCTTCCAGGGTGGAAAGGACATTCCCACACCTCACATCGACTCCATCGCTGCAGGAGGAGCCCGATTCACTAATGGATATGTGTCCGGCCCCTATTGCAGTCCGACGCGAGCTGGGTTGCTGACGGCTCGTTACCAGCAACGGTTCGGGCACGAGTTCAATCCTGGCGGCGAAGGTGGTGGCGGTGGAAACGGCACAGGACTGCCATTGTCAGAGACAACCATCGCCAATCGACTCAAGGAAGCGGGATACGTTACCGGCCTGGTGGGAAAGTGGCACCTTGGCGCCGGGCCAAAGCACCATCCTCAGCAGCGAGGATTTGACGAGTTCTTCGGATTCCTGGGTGGTGCCCACACCTACTTCAACAAACAGGAGGCATCGTTGCTGCGCGGGACGACGAAAATCACCGAACCCGATTACCTGACCGATGCCTTTGGCCGCGAAGCCGTCTCGTTCATCGAACGACATCAGAAGCAGCCGTTCTTCCTGTACCTGGCATTCAACGCTGTTCACACACCGATGGAAGCGAACAATGACCGACTGGCCAGGTTCAGTTCGATCAGTTCAAAATCACGACAGACCTATGCCGCCATGCTATCCGCCATGGATGACTCCGTCGGAAAAGTTCTGAACGCATTGAAAAACGCCAAGTTGGAAGAAAGCACATTGATCTTCTTTATCAGCGACAATGGCGGACCAACGATGCAGGGAACGACCATCAACGCCAGCAGCAACGCACCCTTGCGAGGCAGCAAGCGAACGACTCTCGAAGGTGGTATTCGGGTCCCCTTTCTGATTCACTGGAAAGGTCATATTCCCGCCGGAACAGTGTACGAAAACCCTGTCATTCAACTGGATATTCAACCGACAGCTTTGGCCGCAGCAGGAATCACGGTCAAACCTGACTGGAAGTTCGATGGTGTCAACCTGCTCCCCTACATCACAGGTACGACGAAGGGGCAGCCACACGACACACTCTATTGGAGATTGGGTGAGCAGAACGCAATCCGGCAGGGTGACTGGAAGCTGGTGCAATATGATCGAGCAGCCGACAACGAGTCGTCACGCAGCGTCACATCCCCGAAACTTTACAACCTGAAGGATGACATCGGAGAATCACGCGACCTCGCTGCCACCAATCCCGAGAAAGTGGCCGAGTTGGAAAAGCAATGGAAAGTCTGGAGCAAGGAACTCGCCAATCCACTCTGGGGAGGATCACGCCGCGCTGCAAACAACCAGAAATGAGAGGGGATCGCGATGCGTTTATGACGGACTTCCAGCCCGTCGAAATACGCGACGGGCAAGATGTCCGTCTTTCACGAACAGGACTGGCAGCCGAGGGTGAGCGAAGCAATGGACAGAGAACTCGTTCAACAGATCGAACGGCTGATTCGCAGTGGAAAAGTCACGGAAGTCTCAGATTTGTTCCGGGACTGTCAATCGCGATGATCTCGCCGCAAAAGAAAGTCCCCGTCATTGCGGGTACCGCAATCTGCACTGCTTCTCCGAAGACTCCGAAGCAGTGGCACGGCGAATTGTTTTATCCACGCTTCTGATCATCATGAACTCTCATGGATTTGTCCGTTTGTAGAACGGCAACGCCACAATTGTCGCTGCTTCGCGTTTTCCCCGGATGTCGACTTCAATCGCCGTTCCTGGCGCCGCGTGGCTTTTGTTGATGTAGGCCATTGCGATCGATTGCTCCAGCGTTGGCGAGAAAGTGCCGGAGGTGACTTCGCCGATTCGTGTTTCTCCCGCGTAAACTTCGCTGTGTTCTCGAGCGATCCGGCGAGACGTCAGTTTCAGACCGACTCGGACGTTGTCGCCTGAGTTGGCTTTGATCGCGGCTAAGGCGGTCTGGCCGATGAAACTTGGCTTTTCCAGTTTTACCGCAAAGCTCAAGCCGGCTGTTAAAGGGTCGATGTTTTCGTTGAGCTCGTGGCCGTACAGAGGCATTGCCGCTTCCAATCGCAAAGTGTCGCGACAGCCCAGGCCGCAGGGTTGAATTCCTTCGGCCTGGCCTGCTGCTAACAGCTTTTCCCACAGCGTAGTGCTCAGTTGTTCCAGCGACTGAGTCGGGCCTGCCGAGATTGTGATCTCGAAGCCATCTTCGCCGGTGTAGCCTGTGCGGCTGATATAGGCTTCGATTCCTGCAACAGTGGCGGCGCACCCCGAATAATACTTGAGGGAGCCGATCGGGATCGTCGACGTTGTGAGACTCGACAGAATCCCCAGAGCCTTGGGGCCCTGAATGGCGATCATGGCGCTGGTATTGGTCTGATCTTCGAATTCAAAATCAACAGCATGATCGGCAGGATTCAGAGTGGCGGCATGCTGATGGATCCAGGCGACGATCTTGTTGCGGTTGCTGGCATTGACGACCAGACCGAAATTCATCGCATCGAGTTTGTAGACGAGGATATCGTCGAGGACTCCGCCGTTCTCCTGGCAGACCAGGCCATAGCGGATCTGGCCATCGACCAGATTGTCGACTCGACAGGTCAGCAGGTTACTAAGGAATGGCTCAGCATCGAGGCCGCTGAAAGAGAGCCGTCCCATGTGTGAGATGTCAAACAGCCCTGCCCCTTTTCGGACGGCGTGGTGTTCATCGACAATCGAACTGTATTGAACAGGCATTTCCCAGCCACCAAACTCAACGATCCGTCCGTTGTGGGAAGCGTGCCAGGCGTAGAGTGGTGTACGGAGCAAAGTGGCGTCGGTTGTCATAGTAATGCCTGTTAAACTTTTTGACCCCATCGGGCTTGCCGCGATAATGGGGTCGATGAGTTCTGGTTGGGGATGCAAATCACAGTCTTTGTCACGACTGCGATGGATGTCATCCGATGATGGTACGACCGCGGAGCCAATTTTTCTATTGGTCACATGAAGTCGATGGTTTGGAATCTGGAGCCGAGATATCGACTCGAAAAGCAAGCGGAGAATGGCGTGAGTAGCGCAATCCGCACTACTTCTCCGCGGACTACGAAGCAGTGGCACGACTGCCTGGAATCAACGCTTTTGAACTCTGTTCAGCGCGGGTCTCCGACCCTCTGTTCGGCGCGGGTCTCCGACCCCGCCGAAACCGACGACCGAAGGTCTCCTCTTCTCACCTTGTTTGCGACTTGGCAGTCGTACATGCGATGAGTATCAGACGCCCAATTGCGAACGGCTATCTTCACGCAGGAGCGTGAAGGCTACTTTCGTCACTCCGTTGAGAACAGCATCGCTTTGACGTATTCCCGGTTCATCTGGGCAATGTTGGTGAGCTTGATGCCAGCCGGGCAGGCCGCTTCGCATTCACCGGTATTCGTGCAGTTGCCGAACTGTTCTGCATCCATGGTGGCGACCATGCTGAGAACTCGTTTAGCGCGTTCGGCCTGCCCCTGCGGCAGATTGGCCAGATGAGTCACCTTGGCCGACGTGAACAACATTGCCGAGGCATTCTTGCAGGATGCAACGCAGGCACCGCAACCGATGCAGGCGGCCGCAGCCATGGCGTCCTTCTGCATGTGGCCGGGGACTGGAATCGCGTTCGCATCAGGAGCACCGCCCGTGTTGACCGAGACGTAACCGCCCGACTGAATGATGCGGTCGAAGGCCGAACGGTCGACCACCAGATCGCGAACGATCGGGAATGCCTTCGCACGCCAAGGCTCGATCAGGATCGTATCGCCGTTATTGAAACGTCGCATGTGCAACTGGCAGGTGGTCGTGGCACTGTCAGGGCCGTGAGCCTGACCGTTGATCATGACGCCGCACGTTCCACAGATCCCTTCACGGCAGTCGTGGTCGAACGCGACGGGCTCTTCACCCTTGGCGATCAACTGCTCGTTCAAAACGTCGAGCATTTCCAGGAACGACATGTCGGGCGAGATCCCGACCAGCGTGTAGGTCTTCAGCGAACCCGGCTTGTCCGGTCCCGCCTGCCGCCAGATCTTGAGGGTCAGATTCAAATCTTTGGGGGATGTATGGTTCATGGGAATCGCAGACTGAAGTATGTGACGGAATCGCTGTCTGGTTGGGTTCGTATCCGTGCGTCGGCAAGGTTACTTGTAGCTTCGTGTCCCCAGCGGGCAGTCCTTAAATTCGAGCGGTTCTTTATGCAGGATCGACTCCTTGTCGACCCCCTGGAATTCCCAGGCGGCGGCATAGCAGAAGTCTTTGTCGTTACGATCGCATTCGCCTTCGTCGGTCTGATGCTCTTCGCGGAAGTGACCGCCGCACGATTCATCGCGATGCAAAGCATCACTGGCAAGAAGCTCAGAAAACTCAAGGAAATCTGCCACTCGACCTGCATGCTCCAGATTCTGATTGAAGGCCTCACCGCTTCCCAGCACCTTCACATCGCTCCAGAATTCGGAACGCAACTGGCGAATCGAATCGATCGCGCGGAGCAATCCTTTCTCGTTGCGGGCCATACCAACGTAGTCCCACATGATCTTGCCCAGCGCCCGATGGAAGTGCTCGGCACTGTGCTTGCCATTGACCTTCAGGATTTTCTCGATGCGCGACTTGGCTGAATGCAGAGCTTCGCCAAATTCCGGTGCGTCCGTCGAAACGCTCTTCAGCTTCTTCGTCGCGATGTGATCGCCAACCGTGTACGGAATGACGAAGTAGCCATCGGCCAACCCCTGCATCAGGGCACTGGCCCCCAGCCGGTTGGCTCCGTGGTCCGAGAAGTTCGCCTCACCCAGCACATACAGACCGGGCAGGTTGC
>CAZSTW010000047.1:0-45479 GCA_964609845.1 uncultured Planctomycetaceae bacterium
CGCAAAACAGCGGACCGGTTCCTTTCGATTTTTGACGGTCACACCACGGAGCATTGCGTTCGCCCCGCGGCTCGACAATTCCGCCGCAATGCATTGATGGACAATACGATACAATTCGATTGGCCGTGTGATCAATGACTGTGATGGAGGCAATGTCAGGCTGTATGTCAGCTCTTGATCGTGGACAAGCGTTCCGCCACCGGACAGCCGCCGAATGTGTGGCAAGTTTGCCAGTCGCGAGTCGTTCTGTAGCTCTGTTTCACTCTGAAAATACCCGAGTGACGCCGTTGGCTCCCAGGAATACCACCGCAGAGTCGCGATTCCGTTCTCAAAAGCCGACTGCAACAAGGCCTGATCGACAGCCATATTCCAGGCTCCCGAATTGGGAACTGGTTCAACGATCTGTCTGACACGAGGCAACTTGGCCATGCCTCAGTCCTTACAACAGGCCCACGTCAGTACGGGCTTGCGAGTCGCGTTCACTTCTTCCGGGCGGCTGACTGGCAGATTGTGTGGAGCTTGATGCAGCAGTTCGGCGTCTTCAGTCACGATCTTGTGGATTGCCTCAGAAAATGCGTCAAGTGTTGCCTTGGATTCGGTTTCCGTCGGTTCGAACATCATCGCGTGAGGGACAACGAGCGGGAAGTAGACGGTTGGTGGATGGAACCCGTAATCGAGCAGTCGTTTGGCAATGTCCATGGCGTTGATGCCGCGATCCTTCGACAAGCCCTCGGCAGACGCAACAAACTCATGCAGACAGTGATCGCCGTGAGCCGACGGAAGGACGTCAGCCAGAAGGCTTTTCAGGTAATTCGCATTCAAGATTGCCTGTTCCGCTGCAGATCGGACCCCCGCAGCTCCGAGCGTCCGCAGGTAGCAATACCCGCGGATCAGAATCCCGACATTTCCGAAGAATGAACGAACTCGGCCAATCGATTTGGCGGGCGTGGCGAGTTCAAACCGACGGTCGTCTTCGGGACGCTGGCGGACAACGGGGCCCGGCAGGAAATCGGCCAGGAAATCGCGAACGCAAATCGGTCCCGAACCAGGCCCACCGGCCCCATGAGGTCCCGTGAACGTCTTGTGAACGTTGTAATGCATCATGTCTCCGCCAAAGTCGCCCGGGCGGGTGATTCCCATGATGGCGTTCATGTTCGCACCGTCAATGTAAACCAGTCCTCCGGCCGCATGGACGATCTCGGCAATCGCTGCAATATCCTTTTCGAAGAGTCCCAGCGTGTTTGGATTTGTGACCATGAACACGGCAGTCTGATGATCGACGTGCTGCCGAAGTTCATCGAGATCTACGAAGCCACCTTGGGTTCCTTTGAGTTCGACGCACTCGAAACCTGCCATGGCCGCACTGGCTGGGTTCGTTCCGTGGGCACTCGCAGGGAAGATCACCTTTTTCCGCGATTCACCTTTGTCCCGAAAGTACGCCGCCGCTACGTAAAGGGCTGTCAATTCACCGTGTGCGCCTGCGGCGGGTTGAAGTGATACGGCGGGCAATCCCGAAATCTCTGCCAGCATCTGCTGCATTTCGGCGAGAAGTTCGAGCAACCCCTGGATGTTCCCGGCCGTCTGATGGGGATGAACATCGACTATTCCGGGCAGTCCAGAGAGCCGTTCATGTCGCTTGGGGTTGTACTTCATCGTACAACTGCCGAGCGGATAAAAGTGTGTGTCGACTGACATGTTCAGCGTCGACAGATTGACAAAATGCCGGACGACGTCAGGTTCTGCCAGTTCGGGCAACTTCGGCGAAGCATCGGCCAGAGCCGATGCGGGAAGCAGGTCTTCCAATGGCCATTCCGGAACATCGGATGCGGGAAGCTCAGCTCCGCGACGACCCGCTCGAGACAATTCAGACAACAGCCGTGTGGCCTGTCGGTTACGCATATTCGAACTCCAGATTCAACGTCAGGACCGCAATGGTCAAGGATTTGCCAGCTATGCCAATGCCGCGACCAACTGGTCAATTTCCTCTCGCGTTCGTGATTCCGTCACGGCGACGAGCAGGCACTGGTCTCGATCTTCTTCGGGTAACCAACTCAATTCAGGGAGGCGGCTTAGTGTCGGGCCAATATCGATTCCAACGGCAGCGGCCTTTCGAACGGCGGTATCTGCCCCATGTGCGTACTTCAGTACGAATTCCTTGAAGAATGGTCCCGCGAACATCCGTTCGCAGCCTTCAATCTGAGTCAGCCGATCTGCCGCATAATGGGCCTTGCGACAGCTCAATTCGGCGACTTCTTTCAAACCGGCAGGGCCCAGCAGCGACAAGTAGATCGTTGCACGCAGGGCCATCAATCCCTGGTTTGTACAGATATTGCTGGTGGCCCCTTCGCGGCGAATATGTTGTTCACGAGCTTGAAGATTCAGGAAGAAACACCGCTCGCCATTTCGATCAACGGTCTGTCCGATCAGGCGTCCCGGCATCTTCCGAACGAATTGCTGACGACACGCCAGAATTCCCAGAAATGGTCCCCCGAACTGCAGGGGAATTCCCAGCGACTGTCCTTCTGCGACAGCGATGTCGGCTCCCAGGTCGCCGGGGCGTTTCAACAGTCCAACGCTTATCGGATCGAATGATTGGACGAGCAGTGCACCGTGACGGTGTGCGATTTCGCCGATCGCAGCGACTTCTTCCAGACATCCAAAAAAGTTAGGTTGCTGTACGAGAACGCACGCAGTCTGGTCATTAACCACTGCTTCCAGTTCCTCGAGATTCACGGTCCCTTGCGGAGTCTGGACAACAATCACTTCAGTCGATTTATTGGCGAAGTAGGATTTCAGCGTCTGGATGTATTCCGGGTTCGTTGAACCCGCAATGACGACGCGCCCGGTTCGCCCGGTACAGCGACCAGCCATCAGCACTGCTTCAGCGACACCGCTGCCGCCGTCATAAAGGCTGGCATTGGCGACATCCAGGCCGCTCAACTCGGAAATGAGTGACTGGAACTCAAAGAACGCCTGCAAGGTTCCCTGGCTCGCTTCTGCCTGATAGGGAGTGTACGCAGTGTAGAATTCTCCGCGCGAGGCGAGTTCGTCGACAACACTGGGAATGTAGTGGTTGTAAGCACCACCGCCCATAAAGCAGATGCGTGATGAGGCACCGGCATTGCGGGCCGCCAGTCCTCGCATGTGCCGTTCCAGTTCCAGTTCAGTCAATGCTGGCGGCATATTCAACGGGCGATTGAGCTGAAGGTCTTCAGGGATCTGGTCGATCAGCACCTTGAGTGAGCTGACACCGATGCGATCAAGCATTTGCGCCTGTTCGTCAGGTGTGGTGAACAAATAGGACACGCGTTGGACTCCTGTGGACGTTCGACTTTTTCGGCTTCTAGTAGGGAAATGTCAGCCTGAAGCTGATGCCAAACCTGCAGCATCGCGGTCATGGGGAAGCACCATAACCACGTCCTGGTACCTGATTTTCAGCGAATCCGAGCGTGAATGCTCCCGGTTCACTGTTGGCGGCTGGTCGTGTTTCAGTGCTTTTCGGCGTCGCAGTGTGCCTTGTAAGCGGTCTGGCTGAGCAGCGATGACAATTCGCCCGCGTTACTCAATCGGACTTTGATCATCCAGCCACTCTCGAAGGGACTGGTGGTCAGCAGGTCGAGGTTATCAGGCAGAGCATCATTGCGGCCGATCACTTCACCACTGACAGGGGCATAAAGGTCACTGACCGCTTTCACGCTTTCCACTTCACCGAAAGGTTCACCCTGTTTGATCTTCTTGCCGATTGCCGGCAAGTCGGCATAGACCAGATCACTGAGGAGATGAACGGCGAAGTCACTGATTCCAATGGTGGCAACGTCACCTTCCACGGCGACCCATTCGTGTGTCTTGGTGAACTTCAAGCTGGCGGGGTCCATGTCGAGCGAACTCCTTTCGCGGGAGTGAGATTACTATCAAGCAGACTCGCAACTGGCGCGAGATTCCATCAGCAGGTCGGGTGAGGTCCAGAGGTTGCATCCACCTCTTGCTCGTATTCCGCTATCTTGGCGATGCGACGGGCATGTCGTCCACCTTCGAACGGGGTCGACAGCCACAAATCGATCATTCGCGATGCGAGACGTTCGCCGAGTAAATCCGCCGAAAGGCACATGACATTCGCGTCGTTGTGCCGCCGGCTCATTTCGGCGGAAAGATCGTCGTGGCAGAGCGCCGCGCGGACTCCCCGGAACTTATTGGCAATAATGCACATTCCGATACCGGAACCACAGATCAGGATGGCACGGTCAACTTTGCCATCTGAAACGGCGCGAGCGGCCTTGGCTCCAAAATCCGGATAGTCGCAGATATCAGACGTCGACGGTCCAAAATCCAAAGCCTCATGGTGCAATTCCGCCACCTGAGCCAGGATTCTGTCTTTCACATTGAAGCCGCGATGGTCACTTGCGACAGCGATTTTCATGAGTCTCGTTCGATTGATAGGGCGAATGACAAATCAGGTTCGCCGGGTATTTTTACTTTCGCACGACGTTCTCGGGGCAGAGTCGTCGTGTTGACATTCATTCGTTCGGAGCCAGTTCGTCGATCAGTTTCATTAAGTGCCGTTCGATCTCCGCTTTACAGTCATCGTATTCACGTCGCGAGCCTCCAAACGGATCAGAAACGTCCTGGCGATCCGCAGAGAGCATCCGCACACGGGATGCCAATTCTGGAAATTCGTTCAAGATGACCTGCTGATGTCCGCGAGTCATCGTCAGAATGTGGTCGGCCTGTACCAGCAGACGTTCGGTAACGGGTTGGCTTTCATGGTTTCTCAGGTCAATTCCCTCAGCCTCCAGCGCCGCGATTGCCTCGGCACTGGCCTGACTTCCCGCGCCTGCAGACAATCCGGCCGAAAGGACGGCGAATCCACGGTCCATCAGGTCATCATCATGGCACTTCAGTCGTTCTGCCAACCGACGCCGGAACAACCCTTCGGCCATCGGACTGCGGCAGGTATTTCCCGTGCAGACAAACAGATAGATTTCGCTGATGAGGCGATCCAGATTGCGAGCAGAGATCATTCCCTGACGAATCAGATCCCATTTATCGCCCCGAAATCGGACTGTGGTCGTTGCTTCTCCATATCGACAAGGGCCGTCATCAATCACCAGCGAGACTGCGTCGCCAAACTTGCGCGAGGCTTCAGCAGCAGTTCTTGGCAACTGCTGAGCTGTCTCTCGATCAGCGGTGACAACCAGTGGGGCAGGGGACAGTCGTTGAACGTGAAGAATTGCGTCATGTGCCGGGACACGGAACGCGACAGCAGATCGATCACCCGCCAGAAGCTGTTGAGTGGTCTCCGGGAGCGAATGAAACAATCCATCCAGATCAGACGCCTCGAATTCGATTGTCAGCGGACCGGGCCAGGCACGTCGAGTCAACTTATGGGCCGACGCGCACATTTTCGTGACGTAGTCATGAGCCTCCTGTGGCGACTTCAATGCCAATACAGCTGCGCCCCCTGAGATCGAACGCAGTTTGGATGTCCCGATTTCGCTGAGGGAACTGGCTGCTGCGACATAGGAGGTCTCAGTGGGAAACGCAACGAGATGTCCTTCTGCCAGTAACTGACACGCGCAATGGATCACGTCGCGCGGGTCATCGGCGCTGCGGATCTCGATTATCTGCGTCATCAGAACTTCCGGGGGTAAGAAACACGACGAATCCAGTCAGTCAACCACCAGCATTGCATGTCGTAGGAACTACCAGCGATCCGGAGTCGTTCCAGAAGGTAGTTACCCGAAAGTGTACTCCTCCGCGGTCTGCCATTCAAGCAGCAAGGTTTGACGGGCAAACGCCAACTTATGCCGTCAACGCAAGTTGCGTCAAAGCGACTGTCAGAACACGGGGAATCTCGTTATTGACATGCCTGTGTCTCGGACAGGCTTTCGATGAAGCGACGGGCGACATCAATTCCTGTCGTACGGGTGAACGCCTGCCAGCCTGGCACCGCATTTACTTCAATGACAAAGCATTGCCCGGACTTGTCATACAGCAGGTCAATTCCAGCGATGTACGCTCCCGTGGTCTCTGCGGCCCGCAACGCAAAATGACATTCCTGTTCGGTTGGTAAGTGTTTTTCTGCTATGGCGTTACGAGAAATGTTTGTGCGGAAGTCGTCTGCCGATCGGCGACGGATCGCACCCACGACAGCCCCAGCCAGTACGAGAACCCGGACGTCAAAACCGCCGTGGTCAACAAACTTTTGCAGGTATAGGACCGAATCGAGTCTCATCAGTGTTCGAAACGTTCTGTGAGCCAGATCGGGGTCGCTGACTCGAACGATCCCACGTCCTTCTGCCCCGAACAGGGGCTTGACGACGACATCGCGTCCCAATTGCTCGAACACTTCCAAAGCGTCGTCTTCGTGTTCGCAAACGATCGTTTCTGGGACGGGCAGACCAGCATATTGCAGTTTCGCGGTGGTCAGGTACTTGTCGACGGCACACTCAAGTGACTTTGGCGAATTGACCACCCGCGTTCCTGCCGTTTCCATCCGCCCCAGGACGTCCATTCGGAAAACGACTTGTTCGAGTGAACCTGGGGGCATCGTCCGGACCAGGATCACATCGAACTCACTGGATGGAATGCTTCTTACCGCTGTGTCACCGGGGGGAACGATGCGGATGAGCGCCTCGCGATTGCCAACTCGAGGAATGAGGCGTTCGAAGTCGAGTCGCATGCAGGAGTGACCGCAGGCAATTGCAGCTCGTTCCAGGTCACGGAAGTACCAGCTTCCCTCACTGGCAAGTATGCCAATCTTCAAGGCGATTCTCCGACGGACATCAACATCATAGACGAGGAGTTAGCGGCAATCCGTAAGTTCAGCGCGGAGCCCGACCGCGCGGAAAGACACAACCCCTCTTTTGCGGTTGCAGTCGAGTAATTTCTTCAGCCCGCATCAAATCCCAAACGACTTTTTCAAGACATCGACATTCACCCGGCCTGCGACATGGACCCGGCCCGTATCGACGTTCTGAATGATAATTTCGGCAGGGCTGAACAGCAGCGGATCAATCTTGTAGAAGTCTCGACCGGAAGCTTCAAAGATTTCCAGAAATGGTCGGCCGTATGCGGTGGAAGAAAGTGATGGAACGCGAGCGATGATCTCGGCAATCGATTCATCATCTCCCTTGACCCACAGTGTGACTCGTCCCCCATAGAGGATGGCGTCATTGGTCCGGCCGATCCCTTCCATGTCATTTTTGGCAACAGGGGGAAGTGGAGCGCTTCCAACCGCACTGCGAATTCGATTCACGTCAAAGCCAAGTTCGTAGAGCTTATGCAATGCGGTTTCGACGGAACGTGCGACGACCTGCAGGTTTCCCGCCATACTGGATGTCGGCGCAACACACAGCACGACATCCTGAGGCTCAACGCCGGTTTCTTCCGCGATGTATTCAAATACGTCGGCACCAGGAAGTTTTCCTGTTTCGAGCACGCCCACGACCTGTTCAGCGTCTTCGCGATACCAGAGTTTGTCAAACAGCGGTTCTTTGGCTGCAACGGCTCGCATGGGACCCGAACCCATGGCAAAGAACTTGTCGACGCTGATCTGCCATCCCGCATACTGGCTGAAGAGGCAGGCCGCCACAGGCGAGTCAGTCTGGACGACGACTTGCTGCCAGCCGATGTCTCCCAATGTTCCGGGGACGATGCCAATGTCGGCCAGGCCTGACATGCAGATTGATGCCAATGCGCAACCTGCTTCCAATCCCCCTTCAGTTTCCACGCCGAAATCGAGTAGCAGTCCATTCCCAGGAACGTCGACCTGGGCAATCCGCAGATCTTCGGGACCATCTGACACGTCCTCGATCAGTTGGGAAGCCAGGTCATTGAGTTGAAGATTCATCGCAAGTCCGGAAAAGGTAAAACATTCCAAAGAGCAGCCGCAGAAAGAGCATCCCGTTGTCATCCCAGAACGAACGCTTCTGCCGTCATTTGGAGGATCGATCGGCGTTGGGAGTATTCAGGTCTGTGATCTCCTGCGGTTGAAAGCGTAGACGAATCTCTTGCTGGCAACAATCACACGGTTTGATTTCGTACATCGGGATCGAGCAGATATCACACCAGTAGTCGGTGTATTGTCGCTTTCTCTTTTCGTCGAAAGTGTAGACGGATAAAACGTTTATGTACGGTAGGCCTTCACGGCGGAACCCCACCAGTTCGACATCGCGTTCACGCAATCGTTCATCCTGATGGAAAGCTCGCCCACGCCAGTCGGGCAGAATTGGAATCAATTCACCACTGGCTGTTTCCAGCACGACCTGGTTTTTCAGGTCATCGGCATAAACTTTGATTCCGCGCCGCTTCAATGCGTCAGCCGCATAAACAACCTTTCCTTTGAAGAGTTGCCTGGGAGGCGTCGGCGACGGGGGCATCTTGATTTCGAGAGCAGGTTTCTTTTCGGGTTCATCAGAACGACATACATGGCCGCTCCATCCGAGCGACGCACTGATCAGCAGGGCGGAAAAGGACCAAAACCGACTGCTGTGACTCGGGTTCACGATATTACTCCGTCGAGTGCGTGTCGCACTTCCGTGTCGCGTCGAACATGGGTTAGACGCTGTAGTTTGATGCCCGCGGGACGCCACACTGAAATTGAATACACTCTAAAATCCGCAGCGGTGAATGGAAAATGACCCGGTCGCATTTCGCGACCGGGTCACAGAGTCTTTGTAGTTCCGGCAAAGCCGGTGTGATGTTGGCGAATATCAGTCGTCTTTTGCATTGCTCGCGATGATCGCCAGCAACCGCAGGATTTCGACGTACAACCAGACAAGTGTCGTCATCAGGCCGAATGCCCCGTACCACTCGCAGTATTTTGGAGCCCCCCGGTTAGCAGCGTCTTCGATGAAATCGAAGTCCAGCACCAGGTTCAGTGCCGCAACAATCACCACGACAGCACTGATCGCGATACCCCAGCCGCCCATTGCCATCAGGTTCACCCGCATCCCGAACATGGACATGATCCACATTGCCAGATACATGATCCCGATACCGCCTGTGGCGGCGAAGACGCCGAGCTTGAAGTTCTCGGTCGCCTTGATGATCCCGGTTTGATAGGCCATCAGCAGGGCAAACGTTGTCCCGAATGTTCCCAGAAGTGCCTGAAACACGATTCCCTGGAATCGCATTTCAAAAATGGCCGAGAGCCCCCCCAGAAACAATCCTTCCGCGATTGCGTACAACGGTGCCGTGACTGGTGACCATTTCGGTACAAACGATGTCACCATCGCCATAATGAACCCGGCGATAGCTCCTCCGATCACCCAAGGCATGGCCTGAGGGAAGTTCTGGCCCTGAACCATACCCCATGTCAGGGATGCCGAACCTGTGCAAAGCCCCAGAAGAATCAGCGTCTTTGTGGCTGCCCCTTGAATTGTCATCGCATTCGATGACTCAAAGGATTCGGTTCGGAACATGTCGAACGTGGCATTATTTAAAGTCGGATTACCGCTGCGCATTTGATTGCTCCTCTTTGAGACACCTGAAACTCAGGCAGATACCCAATCGCTACCAACACGTTTCACAAAATCCACCCACAGAAGGGTTTGGACCTGAGAAAGTCTTACTCAACCATACGGCAATTTGCGCAAAGTTCTCAACCCGTAAAGTGGAGTTTTCCTGCAAATTACCGATTTCCGTCTCCACTCCTCAGCGAGAACGAAGGTTTCGTTTCCTGGGATCACACAATTACGCCAGAAATCGTTTAATCGCTGGAGTCTCGACCGTCTATCCGGTTAGACTCTTCTCGCATTTCATTTTGTTGATCACTTCATTCGCTATCTGGGGGGGGGACGATGCGAACGCGACCGCTGATGCTGGCAGTGCTGTCTGTTCTGCTCGTCGTCTGTGCTGTCAGTCTGTCATTGACTGACCGAACGATGACGGTTTCTGCTGATACTCTTAAAGCTGCAGCACCGCTTCAATGGTATCGCGGTAACCTGCATACGCATTCCCATTGGAGTGATGGGGATGATTTTCTGGAAATGATCGCATACTGGTACCGCGATCACAATTACGACTTCCTGTGCTTTACTGACCACAATGTCCTGGCAAATCGTGAACGTTGGATCGACGTCGAAAAGGCCAAGAACGGACGTAAGTCATATGAAAAACTCAAAGCCAGGTTTCCCGACTGGACGGAAGAGCGAACGAAAGAGGGGCGACTTGAGGTTCGCTTGCGGCGATTTGACGAGGTGGTCGAAAAGCTGTCGATCCCCGGAAAGTTTCTGTTGATTCAAGGAGAAGAGATTTCGGACAAATTTGAAAAGCAGCCGATTCATTTGAACGCCCATAACGTCCGTGATGTGATTCCACCACGCGGAGGTGACAGCGTTTACGAAGTCATTCAGAACAACGTTGACTCCCTGACTGCTCAACGAGAACGAACGCGTCAACCAATGTTCATTCATTTGAATCACCCCAACTTTGGCTGGGGTGTGGCAGCGGAGGACCTGATGCGTGTACGGGGCGAGAACTTTTTCGAAGTTTACAACGGACATCCCGGCGTTCATAACGACGGAAACGAGATGGAAGCCTCCACGGAGCGCATCTGGGATATCGTCAATTCCATGCGATTGACGCAGTTCGATCTGCCTCTGCTTTATGGTCTGGCCACGGATGATGGGCACAGCTATCACAACATTCCCAGTCGCGCCAGTGAGCCTGGTCGAGGGTGGGTCAATGTCCTCGCTGCGGAACTGACTCCTGCGTCCTTGATCGAAAACATGGAGGCAGGCCGGTTCTACGCGTCCTCGGGGGTAACTTTGGATGAAATCACTTCGACTCCCGGTTCTTTGAGTGTCGTTGTTCGCCCTGATCCTGATGCCACATATCGGATCGATTTCATTGGAACGGCCAAAGGTTTCGATCCAAACAGCGAACCTTATCGAGGCAAAGACGGTAAAAAACTCGGTATCACCCGAAAGTATTCCTCCGAGATCGGCGCGGTCCTGAAGTCGGTCGAAGGAACGAAGGGAACCTATGAATTTACTGGAAAAGAACTGTACGTTCGTGCTCGAATTACTTCGTCGCGAAAGCACCCGAATCCGTCAGTTCCCGGTGAGTATGAACGTGCCTGGACTCAACCCGTCCGGCCCTGACGCGAAGTTGCCTTGATATGACTGGCCAAACAGAATTCTGGATCGATGTCGGGGGGACGTTCACCGATTGTCTGATGCGTTCCCCCACAGGAGAACTCACCGCATCGAAAGTTCTTTCCTCTGGAATTACCAAAGGTCAGATCGCTCAGCGTATTGCCGATCGAACTTTTCGCGACCCTGCGCGTGTTGGTGAACCTCCTGGCTTCTGGGACGGGTATCTCTGCACGTTTCTGCACAAAGACGGATTGCCGAGACAGTCCAGCCGAGTTCTTTCGAGTGATCCCAGCAACGGATGGATTTGTGTCGATGGTGATTTGCCTGACGTTCCAGATCAAATCCGTTACGAATTGAGTAGTGGTGAAGAAGCACCCATTCTGGCGATTCGCACAGCCTTACAACTCAGGCTCGATCAGTCGATCCCTCCTGTGACCGTGAGGCTCGGGACGACCCGTGGTACGAACGCATTGCTGACGCGTCGTGGGGCGAAAGTCGGTTTTGTCACAACGCGCGGGTTTCGCGACGTGTTGCTGATTGCCAATCAGGATCGTCCGCGCTTGTTCGACCTGAATATTCAAAAACCAGAGCCACTGTTTGCTGCCGTTACTGAAATCGACGAGCGTCTGGACTCTCAAGGCCGAGTTCTGGTTGCCCCTGACGAATCCGTGATCCGGTCACAGATGGCAACGCTACGCGAAAGCGGGTGCGAGTCGCTCGCAATCTGTCTGTTGCACGCGTTTGCAAATCCATCGCACGAGTTGATTGTGGAACGGATCGCTCGCGAGGCAGGCTTTACTGAAATCAGTACATCAAGTCGGCTGGCACCACTGATCAAGATTGTTTCACGTGGTGACACCACTGTTCTGGATGCGTACCTCAATCCCATTCTGCGAGCCTATGTTAACCGGCTCAAGGATTCGTTGTCGCCAGCATCACAGACAGCAACTCCATCGAATATCACGCTAAAGCTGATGACATCGTCTGGTGGCCTGGTCGATGCAACTCGATTCACTGGGAAGGACAGTATTCTGTCTGGTCCTGCTGGCGGAGTGATCGGATTCTCTCGAGTCGCACAGCAGGCCGGGTTTGCGAAGTCGATCGGCTTTGACATGGGGGGGACCAGCACCGACGTTTCCCGGTTCGACGGAAAGTTTGAACGCGAATTCGAAACGACAAAAGCAGGCGTTCGGGTGGTCTCACCGATGCTCGCTATTGAAACTGTCGCTGCGGGGGGAGGAAGCGTCTGCGGGTTTGACGGAGTCAAGCTTTTTGTCGGACCACAAAGCGCTGGCGCGAATCCGGGGCCAGCCTGTTATGGACGTGGCGGGCCACTGACGATCACCGATGTGAATTTCTTCCTTGGAAAGATTGTGCCACATCGGTTTCCCTTTCAACTCGACAGGAAATCTGTCGAAGTACGTCTGAAAGACCTTTGCGACCAGATTGCTGCCTCCCCATTAGGGCGGACCTATTCACCCCTGGAACTGGCTCAGGGATACGTTGACATTGCAAACACCACGATGGCGCGTGCGATCCGGAAGATCTCGGTCGCACGAGGTTACGATCCTGCAGAATACACACTGGTCACATTTGGTGGCGCCGGGGCACAACACGCCTGTGAACTGGCTCGATCATTGGGGATGCCTCGCGTGCTTTCGCACCCCTATGCCGGTGTGCTGAGTGCCTATGGAATCGGTCTGGCGGATGTCCGTCGGCTGAAAGAGCAATCGGTTCTGCAGTTGCTGACTGAAGAGACTCTGATCAGCCTCGCCCCTCTTTTCTCAAAGCTTGAGCAATCCGCTCGCGCAGAAGTGATTTCAGAAGGGATCGCTCCTGAGTTCGTTGCGACACCTGTGCGATCACTGGAGCTTCGTTATCGGGGTATCGAGGGGACAATTCTGATTGAGGCTCCAAGCATTGCGGATGTTCGAGAAAGCCTCGCCCCTGGCAGTACTTCGCTGTTGTCGGCACTGGATCACTATTCACGCCAATATGCCGAGCGCCATCGGCAACTCTACGGGTATATCCGCGAAGGTCGACCGCTGGAAATTGCCTCAATCCGTGTTGAAGTTGTCGGCCATCGACCAGATCCCGTCGAATCGTGCCGGATCGAAGTTGCCAGACAGCCCGTACCAACGGAGTGGACAGAGACCTGTTTTCACAACGTGCAGCATCGGACAGGCGTCTATCTTCGAGAGAACTTGCGACCGGGTGACCAGTTTCTGGGGCCTGCGATCGTTTGTGAACCGACTTCAACCGTAATTGTCGACCCAGGCTTTTGTGCGAGAATACTGAGTGGAGATGAGATCCTTCTGGAACGTGTTGTCGTGGATGCCGTCCAGATCACTGGGGGCGCAAAACCCAAGCCATCTGCTGTTGCTGCAGATCCCGTACGAATCGAGATTTTCAATCACCTGTTCGCTTCGATTGCCGAGCAGATGGGAATCGCACTTCAGCAAACCAGCCTTTCGACCAACGTGAAGGAACGACTCGATTTCTCGTGTGGAATTTTTTCGGCAACCGGCAATCTGGTCGTCAATGCTCCTCATATCCCCGTACACCTGGGAGCGATGAGTGAAACCGTGCGACGGATCATCGAAGATAATCCTGATCTGCAGCCAGGAGATGTCTTCGTCACTAACGATCCCTATCGCGGCGGGTCTCATCTTCCTGACGTGACCGTTGTCACACCGGTTCACGACCCCGAAACGGGGCGTTTGCTGTTCTTCACCGCCAGTCGTGCTCACCATGCCGAAATTGGTGGGATCGTTCCCGGTAGTATGCCACCCTTTTCGAGAACGCTCGCCGAAGAAGGCGTCCTGATCCGGAATTTCAAACTCCATAGCAGCAGTCCGCCTCAGTCTCGTGAAGAAGAATTGCGTGTGCTGCTGCGGTCAGGCATCTATCCGTCGCGGTCTGTGGATGACAATCTGGCAGATGTGGCAGCTCAGGTCGCCGCTAACAATACGGGAGCGAACCAGCTTCGGCAGCTTGTTGAAAATCAGACTTGGCCTGTCGTCGAAGCATTCATGCGACATATCCAGGAGTCTGCTGCAGCGAAAATGCGGATGGCACTGCAAAAACTGGCTGAGGCGGCAGATGGGAATCGACAATTGACGTTTGAAGATCATCTCGACGATGGTTCTCCGATCCGTGCGACGATCACAATTGATCATGACCGCGCGACGGTCGATTTCACGGGGACGGGACCGGTGCTTTCAACGAACCTCAATGCAAATCGAGCGATTGTTACCGCAGCAGTGCTCTACGTGTTTCGGTCGCTGATTCAGGATGACATCCCCCTGAACAGCGGAGTTCTTGATCCTGTTGAAATCATTCTCCCGGAATGCCTGCTGAATCCCCCCGCTCACAACGACCCAGATCGCTGTGCCGCAATGGTCGGAGGCAACGTGGAAACGTCTCAGCGCGTCGTCGATGTCCTGCTGGGGGCTTTGAATGCGGCTGCAGCCAGCCAGGGGACGATGAATAACTTAACATTCGGTGACGGAAGTTTCGGCTACTACGAAACCATCTGTGGAGGAAGCGGTGCGACTTCCCGATCTTCGGGTGCTGATGCTGTTCACACGCACATGACGAACACGCGACTCACCGATGCTGAAGTCATCGAACGCCGTTATCCCGTGCGAGTCCACGAATTCTCGATCCGTCGAGGCTCAGGGGGGGCGGGGCGGCATCGCGGCGGTGACGGGATCGTCCGCAAGATTGAGTTCCTGAAGCCGCTGCGAGTTTCCATCCTCTCAGAACGTCGCGGCCCATATGCCCCCTTCGGCCTGGAAGGGGGAGAGCCCGGACAATTCGGTCGAAACTCACTGGTGAAGAGCGACGGAACACTACGGGATCTCGGTGGTAAGGTCTCAATCGATGTTGTTGCCGGTGACGTACTGATCATTGAAACGCCAGGCGGTGGCGGTTGGGGCGTTGCCGGAACCGCACAGGACTCCAAAGGGAATTGAATTGGCGCTCTGCTTGATGGTTCTCTATCTGGCATTCCTGCTGTGGCACGAGCCGTGGTTCTCACGTCGATTGCGACCAGGTGAGGCGGTCGCTCGATTGAGCGGTAAGTATGCCCAGATGGAGCAGGGCGAAATAGATCGATTTGAAGCCTTCATGAACAGCGACGATGGTCGACCGTTCTACATGGTCAACCTGATGCAGTACCGCGAAAAGGCTCAATATCGCGATGGCGATCAGGTTGCAGAGGATGTTCGTGGGCTGACTGGTCGCGAGGCAGGCCGGTACTACAATCGGGCCGTGATTCCGGCTCTCTTGTGGAGAGGATGTTATCCGGTGTTTGCTTCTCGAAAGATCGCGAATCTTTTCAGTGCCGGTTCCGGAACGGATTTCTTCGAAGAGGTTGTTATCGTTCGTTATCGAAGCCGCCGCGACATGCTCAACATGATTGCCAGCCCGCGATTTCTGAGAGGGATTCCTCACAAATGGGCATCGCTCGAAAAGACCGTCGTGATCCCGAGTCAGCTTGTTCTGCTGTTCGACCTGCGAGTTATCGTTGCACTGTTGTTGCTGGCTGCATACGTGTTGACGTCAATGATGGCCTTTCCTTTGTGGCCAACGTAACGCAATCATGTCGGTCGGATCTGCATCGGTCGGATCCGTAAATCGCTGGTCATTCAAAATCGTCGGCTACGAAATTGAGTCTGCAATCGATCGGCCAAATCTGAAAGCTGGGTGATGTCATATGTTGCCAGTTGGTCGGCAGATGGCTGGTCGACTCCAAGCACTTCCTTCAACGTACTGATTCGCCCTAACAATAGTCCCTTCGCTTCGCCCCGCGCTTCTCCGATGGTTTGACCATCGCGACGTGCATGTTCGATATCAAGGCGAGCCTGTTCGACATCCATGCGAGCCTGTTCGAGGTCGATGCGAGCCTGTTCGACCTGTTCGAGTCGAGCGGCTTCGTCCATCTGGAACTTCAACCGGGCATTGTATTGCATCCGCTCTTCCGGAGTCTTCGAAATCATTTCCAGTACCTCTGCCGCTTCTGCGAATTCCTGGTCGTGAAACATCCGGAGGATGTCGTCAATCGACAGACGATCGGCATTGAGCATGAAATACGCCCATTGCTCGATCTGATTCAATCCGGCAATATTCTGCGCCGTGGCCTCAAGCTTTGACAACTGCAAAAGATGGACTTGCAAGTCATCCGACAGAACTAGGCCTGTTGTATCTCGCAGTCGGAAGTCCAAATGCAGTCTATCATCCGGAAACAACGCCTTCGTCAGCACGCAGATGACGATTGCCGGACGCAAGGCGGTGTAGGACTTTCCTTCCGTCAATTGGTCGCCATAGATACGTGCTGCATGATAGATGAGCCGCCGGTTCATCCCCGCCGGCAAAGTGGTCTGCATTTCGACGTTAAACATCCGCCCCGTCTGGTCGACCGCAAGGATGTCCAGAATCGAGAGTTTGTCCGTCTCATCATTTTTATCCAGATACGGATTTTGAATCGTCACCGCAGTGATCGGCGACGAAAGATTCAGGATGGAGTTCAGGAAGTGAATGGTGATCCGCGTGTGGTCGGGATTGCCGAACACCAGTTTGAAAGCGAAATCGACTGTCGGGCTGATTCCGATTGCCATGATTTTTCGATTTGGGATTCAATAGAAAATCAACCACTGTTGGCCAATTACGAATCACCTCTGGACGCTGTCAACCTGTTCCAATAATCAAATAATCTCAACTTAAAAGTGTCCAATGTTAAAATAAAATTTCAATGGTCGATTAAATCGAAGAAGAAGTGTCGTCACGAATGGACTCACTCCCCTGGCCGGAAAGAGGCTCCTTCTTTTCGGTGATGTTCGGGCAAAGCGGAGCCATTTGACGATTCAGTTCGATATATTCGCGCCATGGTTCCGGAACATCGTCTTCGTAGAAAATCGCGGCGGGTGGGCATTCGGGTATGCAGGCACCGCAGTCAATACATTCATCAGGGTGAATGAACAGCATCGATTCCCCCTCATAAAAGCAGTCCGCAGGACAGACGACGACGCAGTCTGTATGTTTGCAGCCAAAACATGGCTCAGTCACAACCATTGCCATTTTCGATTCCTTTTCTCTAGAAAACACAGTAACACACTCAGTGAATGCCGCTGTTCCCCGAAGTGCGGACGCAGAAAATGAAAGGTCGCTCGATTTTTGAAGAATTCTGGCGAGAAGGACGTCGTGTCCCATTCCAAATCAAATCGCGAATTGCTCGACACCTGGAAGGCTGGCGATCAGGACGCTGCGAGCATTCTGTTTCACCGATATCAACTTCGATTGATGGCCCTTGTTCGATCACGGTTGGCTCGGAAGTTGGCCCGGCGCATCGATCCCGAGGATGTCGTTTTGTCGGCCTACCGAAGTTTTTTTGTTTCGGCTCGAAGCGGTCGCTTTGAAATCAACGCCGAGGATGACTTGTGGCCACTTCTGGTGACGATCGTCCTGCGAAAGGTTGCGAAACAGGCTCGCCATCAATCCGCTGAACAACGTTCCGTTCAGCTTGAACTCCCGCAGACTTCAGACTGGGTTGAGCATTTGATCGGAGATGACGAAAAGAACGCCGAACATGCGGCGATCCTTGAAGACGAAGTCGAACGTTTGCTGGTCCGGCTGGATTCCTCGGCACGAGAAGTTCTGGTTCAGACACTTCAAGGTCGTGACACAGCATCCATTGCAGCCGCAATGGGGATCTCTGAACGGAGTGTCCGTCGAGCGATGGATCGAATTCGCAGCTTGCTTCCGACCACGCGAGTTGAATTTGGTGCGGGTTCTGTTTCAAAGCCGCCATTGAAATTGGGGCTGCCAGAATCCGTTAATCCGGTACCCAAAGAGAACCCGCAGGTCGGGACTCTGACACACGATCAGTTCCTGCTGGCAGAGTTCATCGGGGCCGGAGCGTTCTCTAAGGTCTACCGGGCGATCGATCAGCATTCTGGCGATTACGTTGCGGTCAAGTATCTGAAAAAAGACTGCTGGCACGACGTTCGAGCCAGGAATTCACTGATTCGTGAGCATGCCGTGTTACAGCGTTTAAGCCATCCCAATATCATCAGGATGTATGGCTGGGGGACGACACCTCGCGGTGCGGTATTTCTTGTTGAGGAGTGCATTCAGGGACGGAACTTGTGCGAATGGGTCAAAACCGCACGTCCGGCTTCTATGCAAATCGCCGATGTCGTGTGTACTGTTGCGAAGGCCATTTCAGCCGCTCATTCGAGTGGCATCGTTCATTGTGATCTGACTCCGGCCAACATTCTGCGCGGGGAAGATGGCCGAGTCACTGTGTGTGATTTCGGCATGGCTCGATATGCGTCGATCCCGGATGAAATTCCCAATGGAGGGACCGCTGGGTTTCTTTGTCCCGAACAGATTTCCGACGCGTACGGAATGATCACTGAAAGATCAGATGTTTATGGTTTGGGAGGGTTGTTGTACGCACTTTTAACAGGGGTTCCACCGATGCAGGGACGCGATCTTCCGGAAACGCTTTCCAATGTCATTTCGTCACGACAGCCCATGCCGTTGATGCAACAGGGGATTCATTGCACATTAGCATTAGAGAGCGTGATCCAGCGATGCCTGCAAAAAGATCCCGCCGACCGATTCGCATCGGCAGACGAAGTTGCCGCAGCGCTCGAAGGTCTTGATCCGTCCGAAGCCTGAACATGTTTGCAAAACCCTGTTTGACCTCCCCTCAGCCGCCCGATTATAATAAACGGAGCTTGATGGAACCTGCCGTTGATCCCCGTTTTTGGACGTCACAACGTCCCCTCCCTGCCTGACCGGAAGATCCTGCCATGTTTCGCCTCGATCTTGGTGCAACCTCTTGCTATTGCGATGGAATGAATCGTCGCAGCTTCGTTCAACTCGGGGTTGCTGGAATGGCCAGCTTGGGATTGCCGCAACTCTGGCGGGCCCAACAGGCTTCTGCTGCCCCGGGGGGCTCGTCGAAAAAAACTTCTGTCATTTTGATTTGGCTGGACGGAGGTCCAGGCCATATGGACCTTTACGACATGAAGCCCGAAGCTCCTGTGGAATATCGGGGGCTTTGGAATCCAATCCGGACGAATGTCAGCGGGATGGAAATTACGGAGTTATTCCCTCTACAGGCCAGATGCGCGGACAAGTTTTCGCTGGTTCGATCGCTGCATCATAATAACGGAGATCACTTTACGGCGGGCCATTACATGCTCACCGGACGTGGCGGGGTCAGTGGTGCTGACACTCAGGGAAAATATCCGTTTATTGGTTCGATCGCCACAAAATCGACGGGGGCGCGCCAACCGGGAATGCCCCCTTATGTCGCTGTCCCGTATGGAATGAGCATTGGACTGCGGCCGGGTTATTTTGGTGCGAACTACGTGGGGGCCGCCTACAACCCGTTTGAAACCGAGGGTGATCCCAACGCAGCCAATTTCGCAGTCCAGAATATCCAGATGGCGGGGGGAATGACGGTTTCCCGTTTGGATGACCGTGCGGCTCTGGCTCGCAATATCGATCGCTTGCGACGCGATGTCGAGACGAAGGGGATGGTCGATGCCATGGATCGGTTTGATCGCCAGGCCTTGGAACTGGTGACTGGAACCGCCGCTCGACGAGCTTTCGATATCAGCCTGGAAGATCCTCGCATTCGCGACAAATACGGGCGACACAACTGGGGCCAAAGTGTTCTGCTCGCTCGAAGACTCGTCGAGGCGGGGACAACGTTTGTGACCGTTCATTTCGGTGGATGGGACCATCACTGGGACCTGAAAGCCGGGATGGAACGGTATCTGCCGATGGTCGATTCCGCAGTTGCAGCATTGTTCGAAGATCTCACCCAGAGAGGACTTTACGACGACGTGTTGGTCGTTCTGTGTGGTGAGTTCAGCCGTACTCCGAGAATGAACGACGGCGGCAATGGTGGTGCTCCAATGAGCATGGGAACGCCGGGCCGCGATCACTGGGGTAATGCCATGTTCTGTCTGATGGGTGGCGGAGGCGTGCAGGGGGGGCGGATCTACGGTTCCACCAATCGACTCGGTGAGGTTCCTCAGGACCGTCCAGTGAAACCCGCCGACATTCACCACACGATGTTCCACCTGCTGGGAGTCGACCCACACATCAATTTCCTGAATCACAGTGGGCGACCTGTCCCGTCGCTGGAGCCCGGTTCAGTGATCCAAGAGTTGCTGTGATTGCCTTAACTGCAATGAAATTAATGGATTGTGTTGAGTTTTCTGGTCGTATTCAGGTCCGGGAAAACTGAATTCCTGGAATCAACCGGTGCCAAGTTGCGGTTTGCATCGACTGTTGTCTGTTCAGGAAATGCTGCAACCGGTATTTTGATAATGCTTTGCGGCGGTTGTTGCGCTTCGTGATGCCGCTTCCTTGACACTTGTTTTCTGCTTCCCGTACCATAGTCACGCTTTCCGGGCGTGGAAAGTCCGTTTTGCCGCGTGTGTCGGTGCGGCTTTGCCATTGCCATCATGTGCCTCGAACAGTTGGAATTGACCTTACCATGGCCGCTCCCAAGCGCAGACAATCCAAAGGCCGATCTCGTCGCCGACGCAGCCACGACGCGATCAAGCCACCGCAGCTTCACAACTGCCCCAAGTGCCAGACCCCCGTCCCATCGCATGTCATTTGCCCGACCTGCGGTGATTACATGGGGCGGACGATGATCGAGATCGAGGAATAATTCTCCCATGCGGATTGCCTTGGACGCGATGGGCGGCGACTTCGGCGTTTCGCCCAATCTCGATGGAGCGATCGCGGCCCTGAAGGACAACCCCGATCTGCAGGTCACCCTGGTTGGCGACGTTCCGACGCTCGAACCAGCGATTGCCAAATCTGGCTATTCGGGTGATCGCTTGCATATTCAACCGGCCGATGGCTGGATTGAAATGGAAGAAAAGCCGATCGAGGGACTCCGGAAGAAACCCAACTGTTCCATCATCGTCTGCTGGCAGCAGATGGCGATGCAGCAGGTGGACGCGGTTGTCAGCGCAGGCCATACAGGGGCCGTTGTGGCGGCCGGTCTACGGACTCGGTTGTTCCTCAAGGGAATCAAACGCCCCGGGATTGCTGTTGCTCTGCCGACAACCAAAGGCAAAACGATTCTCATGGACGTGGGCGCCAATCCTGGTGCCCGTCCCGAGCATCTTGTCCAGTACGGTATCATTGGCGAGATTTACGCTCGCGAAATGTTCGGTATCGAACGACCCTCCATCGGCCTGATGAACATCGGCAGCGAAGATGGTAAGGGGACCGATGTGATCCGTGATTCGCACAATCTGTTTTCCAACAGCATTATCAGCGACAAGTTCATCGGTAACGTAGAAGGGCGAGACCTGTACAACGGGGCCGCCGACGTCGTGATCTGCGAAGGTTTTGTCGGTAATGTCCTGCTCAAGGCTGCCGAAGGCTTGGCCGACATGCTGATGAAGACGGTTTCGGCCGAGATTCTGGGAGTGCTCAACACCGAGAAATCGCTGGCGACGCAGGCCTTCCATTCGCTTGCCAAGCGATTTGAGTATCACGAAATCGGTGGAGCACCGCTGCTGGGTGTGCAGGGGATTTCGATCATCTGTCACGGTGCCAGCAACGCTCGATCGATCCAGAACGCGCTTCGTTTTGCGACCACATTGAAAGCTCGGGGATTGAACGAGCAGATTGTCGACGCACTGGCGAAGGAACCGTCGACGAGCATGAACTGAGTCCCCGTTGGCGGGGTGTTTGCGGTACTGATTGCAGTAAGATTGTCGTTGGTTGCACTCTGTACCGGTCTCAGTTCCGTACCATAATTCTCTGCACCTGCCTGGCGTAAACGCCGGTAGAGTCTGTTCACTGCAAGGGGACTGATATGAGCCAGACGACGTTCTTGTTTCCAGGGCAGGGGGCCCAGCACGTTGGGATGGGGAAGACGATTGCGGAGCGATTTCCTGCCGCTCGCGATTTGTACAACCGAGCCAGTGCGATTCTGGGATACGATCTGGCCCAGTTGTGTTTCGCAGGGCCAGTTGAGCGGCTCGATACGACTGTTGTCAGCCAGCCGGCTCTGTTTGTCAGTAGCCTTGCCGCTCTTGAAATGCTTAAGGCCGAGCGTCCTGACGTCGTTGCCGGATGCCAGTACGCCGCAGGTCTGAGCCTTGGAGAATACACGGCTTTGGTCTTTGCCGGGGCAATGAGTTTTGAAGATGGTGTCCGGGTTGTGAAGGTTCGCGGCGAAGCGATGCAGGCTGCTGCAGATGCGGTCGCGTCAGGGATGGTCAGTGCCCTGCTGCTGGATCGTGATAAGGTCGCTGAAGTTTGCCAGGGGGCTGGAGCCGCCGGACGAATCTGGATTGCAAACTACCTTTGTCCCGGCAACACGGTACTCTCCGGCGAAAAGGCGGCCTGTACCCTGGCTGCTGAATTGATTGAGAAAGCCAGTGGGAAGCCGATTCCGCTGGCCGTGGCAGGGGCTTTCCACACGCCGATCATGGAATCCGCCTGCGTGAAGCTGGCTGAGGTTCTGAAGAGCGTCACGATTGTTGCACCGCGGATTCCCGTGGTTTCCAACGTCGATGCCAAGGTTCATCATGATCCCGAAGACATTCGTAATGTGCTGGTCCGTCAGGTGACACAACCTGTCCTTTGGGAAGATTCGATCCGCTGGCTGCTTGCTCAAGGTGCCACCCCCTTCTTCGAAATCGGTCCTGGCAAGGTCTTGAAGGGACTGATGAAGCGTATCGATCGCAAAGCCGAATGCGAATCCGTCAACGACAGCCAGTAGTCTTATCAGACAGTCCATGCCTTTGTTCGGCGCGGGTCTCCCGACCCCGCCGAAACGCCCGACCGAAGGTCTCCTCTTCGATTGAAGCCAGACCGTTGGCAGAACAATGAGGGGCAGAACGATAAGAATTCCGATCGATGTCCTTTGTTCGGCGCGGGTTAGCAAGACAGTTGATCGCGCTCTTCAAACAAACAACCCATGCAGAAACCAGGTACGGCTCTCTCGGTCCAGAAACGTCCAGAGTGAAGTTCCGTTGGTCAGATCGATGCGATAATAATCTCGCTTGGTGTCAGGTCCGCGCCACCAGCCGGTTTCAATCCGTTCAGGCCCCGCGATCCGGATGACGGACAGCAGCCCTGTTCGTTCTGCTGCAACATGAGTCGGCAGGCCAGTACGGGGTGAGGTTTGAACGGTCAGATGTTGCGGGGTTCGTAACAGTCGCAATGGCCGGCAACGAAGCTGAGAGCGGCTGATAGTCGTTGTTGTTGCGGAGTTCACTGCCTCCAGCCACGGCACATGCTGGCAGGCGTATTCGGGTTGAGGGTCTGGCGACAGTACCGGCCGCAGGACGGCATGGCGGCCGAGTCGGCTGCCCAGCCGGTCAACCAGTTCTGCCAGTGATTGCTGTTGTCGCTCGGTGCGATCGGCATCGTCTTCGAACAGCTGGCGTTGCTTGACGGGAGGCAATCCCATCTCGACCAGTTCCATGCGGATACCATTCACGCCTCCCGCGAAGACTCGTCGCTCGCATTGTAATCGCAACAGTTCAAACAGATGTCGGCGATCCGTTGTGGGGCGGAGCAGGCGGAGTGAAATCGGTTCGGTCGTCGTTCCAATCCAGCGGCAGTTCAATTCGCGTAGTCCCACCCGGCGCTGGTTCAACTGGCCCAGAAGTTGATCGAGCAGGACACCCATGACATGTTCCAGCGTCGCTCGATCTGTGACTGGATCTTCGAACATCCATTCGGCAAACAGCGGTTCGATCAGTCGTTCCGCGACCAGTAACTCTGGAAGGGTTCCCAGGGCCTGATCCAGTCGTCGCAGCAGTTCTTTGCCAAATCGCGATGGCAATGCAGTTCGAGGCAGACGCATCAGTCCACCGATCGTCACGACATCCAGAGTCTGCAATGATTCAACAATTGAACTCGGGACTCGCAGGGCTGAGATTGGCAGTGAGGCGAGTGCTTCAGCCTGTTGCTGTGCTGAAACGATCGTGACAGGTGCTGATGCAAAGTGGCAGACTCCCCAGGCCGCGCCCCAGGAATCAGCGATGGCGATACGAGCCTGAAAGCCCTGTTGAGCGAAGTCAGCGTGCATTGCGGTAATCAGTGCTGCTTCACCCCCGAACAGGGATTCGTTGCCAGAAATATCCAGCCAGAGTGATTCTGGTTCAGCCGTTTCCTCCAGTCCTGCTAATGGACTGTATCGCTGGCAATGCAGTGCCAGTTGCTGGAGTCGGGTGCGATCTCGAGCGGGATCTGCCCGATGGAAAACTGGCTTGGGAAGATTGCGTCGCGGACCGCGCGAAGGTTTACCGGGAAGAGTTCCTGGAAACAGTGAGCGAGCTTCCCCTAACGGCATGCCACTTCGAATCCCAGCCTGTGAAGCTTCGAATGAACAGGCGGTGACATACAGGCCTCGCGGGGATTCGGCGAACAGGATGATCGGAGCAGGGGGGGAGGGGCGGGAATGCGGAGCGGGATTGTTGATCTTGACTGTGGCATCTGATGTCAGAGTCTCAGGCTCCGGTGGCTCGGACAGCAGTCGCTGCACCGGCCAGAGTGGATACCAGACGCACATCACCCGTCGCATCATTCACATCCAGCTCAACAGAACCACCAGAAAATGGACCTCGACACGTCAGCAGTGTCACACACAGGCGTCGACCCGTGGTTCCCGATGCGACCGAAACGGGATCCATGGTATGACGAGTACTTCTTGCTTCTGGGGCCTCCCGGCTGTGCGAGGAAGACCTGCGCGGTTCCACCAGCCAGCGGACATCGGCCCACGAGGCTTGCTGCTGTGCCTGTGCTGGCCGAAACAGGACTCCCGTTCCTCCGCCGGTTTCCGCAGCGATCTTCCATCGCTGTAAGACTCGCTCGGGAAGAGTTTCCATCTGAATCCATGTGACACCGACGGCGGTGCATCGCAGGCATTGCTCAACGGTCCATGCGGCATCGGCGATGGAATTGGGACGCAACAACAGGAGTGACTCCAGCGGAACTCCCCATCCTTGCAGGGGGGGCGAGTGGAACTCACCGGTCGGGTCCACGACCGCCCAGGCAGGACGTTGTTGCAGTGCCGAACGGATTCCCTGCAGGGCCAGACTGCAGGCCCCCGCACCCGCGACAGGGAACAGCCATTCAACGAGGGAACCACATTCCAGCCCTCCACCGGGAAGCAATCGATCAAGGGCCGGGATTCCGGTTGACAGACGAGGCCTGGCATCGGACGGGACCAGACTGACGGCCCCTCGACAAAGCTGACGCAGCGATTGCAGAGTTTGAGCGCGATGATGATTTCCCGAGAGATCCAGTGTGTGTGTCATCGTATGCGAGCCGTCCGACGATCGCTCTTTTCAGATTGCAGTGAGTCAGTCAATTGTGGTGTGCCATGCCGTCCCTGCTTGGGGGCAGCACACCGACCGGGTGGCCGGGGCTGGAGCGCCTTCGCGAAGCCCCGGAAAGCACGATCCCATGGCGAATGCCTTTTTGAAGCTGGCAGGAAGTAGGGCGGGGCAAGCTCGCTTCGAGTGCCGGCCCACCATAAAAACGTCGAGAATTGATGGTGGGCCGGCGCGGCGAAGCGCCGCTGGTCCCACCCTGCTTTGAAAAAGGGCATGTGCGCAGCGTCCCGCAACCCTCCACGAAACGGAGCGATCACAACCAGCATTCAATATGGAGGAGGCAACGTTGATTACCCGCTGCCAGCTCGTACTGCGACGACTTTCCCGATGATCCGCAGATCGTCATCGGGGCCGACGGGGATGGGTTTGAAGTTCGGATTTTCGGGTAACAAAGAGACCTCGCCGCTGCGATAATGGAGCCGTTTGACGGTCGCTTCGTCATTCAGCAGAGCGACCACGATGTCACGATGGTCGGCCAGTGGCTGCTGTCGCACGATCACGACATCTCCTGAGGAGATCCCTGCATTGATCATGCTTTGCCCTGACACCTTCAATGCAAAATGACGTCCTGAACGGACAGTACTCGCATCCACCAGCAATTCCCCCAGCAGATTCTCTTGAGCCATCAGCGGGTGTCCTGCCACGACTGTTCCGACGAGTGGAATAGTCACCAGGCCAATCAGCGATTCGTCGTTTGCCGAACGAATCACTGTTAAACTTCGCGATTTCCCGGCAACCCGGCTGACATATCCGTTTCGTTCCAACCGTTCGACTTGCTTGAAGACACTGGCGACACCATGTTCCAGTTCTTCCGCCAGTTCACGCATCGTGGGAGACATCCCATGCCGCGAGATATACGTTTCTATTGCCAGCAGCAACCGCTTCTGCGGTTCCGTCAGCGTCTCGATAATGGGTCGACCCCGTCCTCGTTTTGCCATGATCGTATTGCATCACTGAAGGTGAAGATCGTCAATTCCGTTCTCCTGAATTAAGGGGAACGTATGTATAATTACAGGAAACACACAAAAAAGCAATTCCAAAATCTGGAAGGGCGAAATCTTGAGTCCGGGGTCTTCGCGAATCAGTTCTACGGGAAGAGGATGAAAGCGGGGCTCACGCAAAGGTGCGAAGACGCAAAGAAAAGATAGGAAGATGTCGGGAAGAGGCGATACATGGAATGCTTGAATCCTTTGCGTCTTGGCGTCTTGAGCGAAGCGGGCGTGAGTTTCATGGTGTCCAGAGACGCTGGGTGCCACGATCTTGGAGTCTTCGACAAGGTCGTGTTAAATTTGGTTTCCAGCCCATTTCGCAATCGATCTCTTCACCGTGATCTATCGAAGACACGGCCTTGTCGAAGACGCCAAGACTGTGGCACTCAACGCGGGTAACGAGATTTTGCGCAGACGAAACACCTGAAGGGCCGGGCGTTCCTTTTGGCGAGTCAAAAGACGAAAGGAATGCTCGGCCCTTCAGGCCTCAGATCCTGTTTTTACATCGATTTCCAGGGCCGCAGGGCCCTGGCCGGGTGAACTGCTGGCCCACTTGGGCCGCAAGACCGAAACCTCGCGTGTTTCTCCCGTCCTGTCAGATTCGCGAATTGACATCACACGTGACACGCGCGAATCGAATGGTGTTGCGATAGAATCCTTGACGCCTGTCTCAGGTAATTCCACTCACGAATCGGGCTCATTCTGGAGAGGACGACATGCGATCTCTGTTTGTCAGTTGCCTGAGCATTTCGCTCGTTGGCGGATTCTTCTCTCACAATTCGCAGGCCGATGACGCTCTGGCCGAGGCGATCCGTAAGATCGATGGGACCGTTTCCACTCCCGATGAAAAAGAGTCTCTCGCCAATCAGGTTCGCGATGATCTGCGGGCTCGCATGCAGCAAGCCAATGAGAAGAGTACCGCGGAATGGCAGGCGGTAAGGACTCGCGATGACTGGGAACGATTGCGCAGCGAAAAGATTGCTGCCATGCGTAAGGGGTTGGGGACCTGGCCCGAACCCCCTGCCAATCTGCGTACTGATACGACGGGCGAAGTTGTCGGGAATGGCTTCCGCATCCGAAACACCTTGTTTGAATCACGTCCCGGCTGGTGGGTCTCGGCCAATCTGTACGTTCCTGAACCTGTGCGTGAATCCATGCCCGGCATTGTGATCTGTCACGCTCATCATACCCCCAAGCAGCATGGTGAATTGCAGGACATGGGGATGACCTGGGCTCGCGCCGGGTGCTATGTCGTGGTGCTCGATCAGGTGGGCCATGGCGAACGGCGGCAGCACCCTTTCGAATCGGCTGCTGACTATTCGAAGCCGTATGGAGTCGGTCGCCAGGACTATTACTTCCGCTACGACAGCGGATTCCAGCTTCAATTGATCGGTGAAAGTCTTGCAGGTTGGATGGCGTACGACGTGATGCGTTGTGCCGACCTGCTACTGAAACAGAAAGGGATCGATCCTCAGCGACTGATTCTTCTCGGTTCGGTCGCAGGGGGTGGTGACCCCGCTGCCGTTGCCGGAGCCCTCGACGACCGATTTGCCGCCGTCGTTCCGTTCAATTTCGGAGGGCCTCAACCGGAAACACGCTTCCCGTTGCCAGACGATATTGAAAAGTCATTTCAGTATGCAGGCAGCGGCGGATGGGAATCGACTCGAAACCTGCTGCGGTCGGCAAACGGTGGGTTCCTGCCGTGGATGATCGTGGGAGGGATCGCTCCGCGTCGACTGGTGTATGGTCACGAATTCAGTTGGGACCAGGAGCGAGACCCTGTCTGGAAGCGGCTGCAAACGGTGTATCGCCTGTATGAACATCCCGATCATCTGGCATTCACGCACGGTCGCGGCGAGTTGAAAGATCAGACTGCCACTCATTGCACTCATATCGGCCCTCCCCATCGCGTCAAAATTCATGAGGCATTCGCGAAATGGTTTGGAATCGAGGTGACTCCCGCGACGGAGTATTCCGAACGAATCCCCAGCGAACGGCTGCGTTGCTGGACAACTGAAGCCCGCCAGAAGTATCAGCCAAAAACATTGGCAACAATCACCACCGAACTGGCGAATCAGCGGATTGCGCAGATCCATCACGTGAACAAGAACGCAGACGCCGAATTCCGTCGGCGCGAAATGCAGACGCGGTGGGAGGACTTGCTGGGACCTGTCACCCCCGAACGATTGCAAAGTGCCAAGGTTCGCGATGGCGATTCTGTCGAGAGTCCCAAGGTTCAGCGCTGGATGCTGACCTCGGAATCAGGGATTCGCATCCCCTGCCTGCTGTTAGAGCCGGAACAGACCGATCGCGATAAGCCCGTTGTCCTGGCGATCTGTTCGCAGGGGAAGAATCGACTGCTGAAGGAGCGAGCCAGCGATATCGCCGCGCTGTTAAAGAAGGGGGCAACAGTCTGCCTGATCGACCCGCGCGGGCTGGGAGAATCAAAACTCGGTGACAGCCACACGCGACGCAGTTCCGCGACCTCGCATTCCTCGACAGCCTTAATGCTCGGCCGTCCCTTGCTGGGGGAACAGTTGCGTGATGTGCGCGTGGTTCTGACATGGCTACGTCGCCGCCCGAATGTCGGCTTTCGTCCTCTTGCCATCTGGGGTGAATCTCTGACGCCAGCCAACCCTGATTCAGCCTCATTTCGGACTCCGCGCGATGACGATCAGGCATTGCCCTCTGTCTCGGAACCGCAAGCCCCGCTACTGGCAATCCTTACAGGCCTGTTTGAAGAGGATCTCGATGCGATTTATACGGCGGGATGTCTCGCCAGTTGGCGCTCATTGTTGTCGAGCCACCTAATACTGACCGCTCACGACGTTCTGGTCCCAGGTGCCCTCACGGCTGGCGATGTGTCTGACATGATCTCAGTACTCCCCAAAGAGACACGCATCCGAATGGAAGCGTCAGTCGATGGCTGGAACCGAATCGCCACAGGAGATGTGCTGAGTTCTCTGCGAGATGCAAACCCCTCGTTGTCACTCGACGCGGAACGCCGCGGCCCCGGAGGACTGGTGATCGCCTCGGAGTAACATTCCTGTCATGCGCCGTCTGGCTTCGAGGTTGTCTCATTCGCCGGGTGGAGTTCTTTCAGAGACCCCAGTTGCCGGATTTGCGGCCATTTCGCGGCGACTCCTGCGACGACCAGTAGTGTGCCTATGCCGCCGAGGACGACAGACAGCATTGGTCCGAAGAGTTTCGCGGTGACGCCCGATTCCAGGCCGCCCAGTTCGTTGCTGGCTCCGATGAAGACCTGGTTGACTGCGGAGACTCGGCCTCGCATGGCATCTGGTGTCAGCGATTGGACCAGCGTCTGGCGAATGATCACGCTGATGTTATCGCTGGCCCCGATCAGTAACAGCATCGCCAGACTCAACCAGTAGTTCTGAGACAAACCGAACACGATCGTTGCTGCACCGAACATTGCGACGGACAACAACAGAGTGCGACCGGCGTGAGTCATGGGGGATCGATGAGCCTGAAAGACTGCCATCGCAAAGGCTCCCAACGCGGGTGCGGCCCGCATCCAGCCATAGCCGATCGAACCGACTCCCAGTCGTTCGGCGAAAACGGGCAGCAGGTACGTCGCCCCGCCCAGCAGCACTGCCAGCAGGTCAAGTGTCATCGCGGCGAGCAGCAGTGGCGAGTCGAATACGAATCGCAGGCCCGCAGACAATGTTCGCCAGCCAGGCTCCTGCGTCGCTGGTTCGCGCGGCGCGTCGTCTGGAAGGAACAGCGTGATTCCGAAGCAGGCCAGCAGGCACAGGCCCGACACCAGATAGGCCCACGTGACGCCGAAGACGATCAGTATCCCGGAAACGGCTGGACCGACCCAAGCTGCCGTCTCGAACAGGCTGCTCATCCACGCAATCGCATTGGGGTAGGTGGGCCGCGGCACCAGATTCGGCAGAATGGATGCTCGTGCCGGACGTGCAAACGTCAACGAAATCGCATTGGCACTCAGCAACGAAAACGTCACCCAAAGCGAGACACCCTGCGGATTCCAGGCATGGAACACGCACAACGCCAACGGAGCCACTGTCAACGGGATCTGCGTGATGAGCATCACTCGTTTGCGGCTGAACCGATCCGCAACATGTCCTGCCGGAAGTGCCAACAGAATCACGGGAATGGCATTGATCAGCCCGACCAGCCCAATGACAAAGGGATCTTTCGTCTTTTGATAGACATCCCATTGCACGGTCGCGGACAACACCTGGCTGCCAACGATGGCGAGAACATAACTCGCGGCAAACCGGCTGAACGCCACGTACCGAAATGCCTCATACGGATCATGCATTGCCATCGATTCCTGTTACAACCACCGAACCCAGTCATTTGTACGATAGCCGCTCGCGTTAGTTTCATCGATCGACGCCGATCCTGTCTGTGCGATCTGTTGGTGGATTGTCGCAGAATTCCGAAGTCTTGAGCGAAGTCCAAGGTTGTATGACGGACATCTTGTCCGTCGTGCATTTCGCTGGAAGACTTCGATAACACGGGAGGGCGAGGCCCTGGCATGCTTCCGACGCTCCACGTTCTTGTCTCCCTCCGTGTCCCTGTGACTCTGTGAGAGACCTCATCCGTTGCGTCGGACTGTCAAGTCACAATGACGAGGATATGCAAAGACGAAAAAACTGAGGGTTCACACGGAGGCACGGAGCCACAGAGTAGGAATGCATTTGTGTAATTCAAAGTGCAGCCGAACTCGTTCTGTCTCGTTCCGTGAATCTGGTGGCCGAACAATTCCGTGAGCGGCCCGGCTGGCAGATGTGGCCGACGCAATGCGGGCGGTCTCTTGGAACTTTTTCGAAGGGCGATAGCTGCTTGAATTCGTGAAACCTTTGATAGTCGTGGTTCGCTCCGCGAACCAACGCTTCTTGGCCGACAGACTTCTGAATGCGAGGCGAATTGTTGAGTTGCCAAAAGAAAATGCGGCGTTGGTTCGCGGAGCGAACCATGACTTTCAGGCACCAGCCCCTTAGAATCGTTACCCGCCGGTTGAGTGTCGATCATGCTCGGCGTGGATCACCATCGCCTACTGAAAATCCGGGGCTCCCTTCGCAAAGCCTCAGTCCAGCCCCGGCCACCTCGGCGAAATCGACTGTCGCAGGACTTGAAATTTACGATGCAAACAGTTGTGACGTATTCCATCGCTATCGCAATCGGGTTGATGACGTCAATCTGGCAGTGGCGGCTGTTCGTGCGTGATCCGCTGCTTGCTAAAACATTCAATGGTCATCTGGATGATATCAAACGCTATCTGACCGTCGCACTCGTGATTGGTGGGCTGACTGCAGCGTGTGCTGCCATTGTTCAGAATCGGCTTGATGTCTTTCATGAGACGTTTCTTGTGTTTGCGGGGACATGGATGTGTGTCCTCGCTATTCTGGCGCGAAGGGAGATTCCAGCCGACCGAACAGAACCACCAATCGATGGTGAACCTGGTGTCGTTGCCCACAATTTAAGCCAAGGATTGTCTGGTGTTTCACGTCATGTTTCGTGACAATCAAACCTTCTTCAGCGATTGTCCGTCGGGACGGGCGCTGGGTTTTGTGTCTGATCATGGAAGAGACGATGGCATCGATTCAACAGATTTTGCAGGAAGCGATGGCCCATCAACAGGCGGGACGCCTGACGGAGGCGGAAGCTCAATATCGCGAGATTCTTGCACGCGACGAACGTCAGCCCGATGCCTGGCATCTTCTGGGAACGATCGCTCAGCAGATTGGTGATTCGGCGACCGCTCTGGAATTGATTTCGCATGCGATTGAACTGGCTCCACAAAACGCCAGTTTTCATTGCAATCAAGGAAATGCGTTACTGGCGCTGGGGCGTGTTGAGGAAGCGGAAGCGAGTTATCGACAGGCGATCGTCCGCAAAGCCGACTTTCCACTCGCTCATTTCAATCTCGGGCGACTGCTGGCATCGACCGGGCGGCCGAATGATGCTGCTACCAGTTATCACCGCGCGATCCAGTTGCAACCCGACTTTGCTGACGCTCATTACAACCTGGCGCTGATTCATCAAGGCCAGCGTTCGTGGATCGCAGCGATTTCGGGATACCAGCGGACGCTGATGCTTCGGTCTGACCATGCAGAAGCCTGGAACAATCTGGGACTCGTCCTGAAAGAGCAGGGGAGTCTGAGTGAAGCTGTCCAGTGTTATCAGCGTGCGATTCAAGTGCGGCCTGGATATGCCGAAGCGTTCAATAATCTGGGGGTTGCCTACCGGGAGCTGCGAGAAACTCAACGAGCTCTGGAATGCTATACGCGATCCCTGCAATTAAAGTCGGACTATGCTGCGGCGTTCAACAATCTGGGGAATCTGCTGCTGAGCATGGGGCGTCCGTCGGATGCCGTCACCTGCTTGAAGCGTGCGGTTGAATTGCAGCCGGGGTTCGCGGAAGCGTTCACCAACCTTGGTGCGGCATTGCAGGATTTGCGAAGATTGAACGAAGCAGAAGAATGTCTGCGGACGGCTCTTCAATTGAATCCTGATGATGCCGCGACGTTGCAATCACTCGGTAATGTTGTTCGTGACGGGGGCGATACGGCCGAGGCAATCGCCTGTTACCGCCAGGCCCTCAAATTGAATCCGTACGGATTGTCGGCACTCGGGCAACTCATTCATCAGTTGCAGCATCAGTGTGCCTGGGATGAACTTCCGGAACTCACGGACAGGGCCATGACAGCGGTGCTGGATGAGCCACAGCATCCGACGGAAAGTCCCCTTTCGCCGTTCGCCTTCTTGACCATGCCGGTGGCGACAACGTCGGCGCAGCAACAACAATGTGCATCGCGATGGGCAGCATATGCCGCTCGAACGGCAATCCCGGTAAGACCCTGGTGGAATGAAGCGACGGAGAATGGCAGTCCGTCCCCGGGTACTGCTTCGCCGAAAGATGATCGGCGGATTCGCATCGGATATCTGTCTGCGGATTTTCGAGCCCATCCCGTGGCAGAACTGATTGTCGAGTTATTCGAAGTCCATGATCGCTCGCGGTTCGATGTGATCGGGTATTCGTATGGTCCCGACGACGGGTCGGCGATCCGCAGCCGGATGATGGCTGCGTTTGAAACGTTCGTCGATCTGCGAGAAATGCCGCTGGCGGAATCGATCCAGCGGATCTGTGCTGATCAGGTCGACATCCTGGTTGACCTGACGGGGTTTACGCAGCATGCTCGAACCGAGTTGCACGCCAGTCGACCTGCGCCAATCCAGGTCAATTATCTGGGATATCCGGGGACGCTCGGAGCCAACTTTGTCGACTATATTCTGGTGGATAAATTTATCGTCCCGGCAGATCGTCAGCCTTACTACAACGAAGCGCTGATTCATCTGCCGCATTGCTATCAGGTGAATGACACGCGTCGAGAGATTTCCTCCAGAGTTCCGACGCGGCGTGAATCCGGGCTGCCTGACGAAGGGTTCGTCTTTTGCAGTTTCAACAGCAATTACAAAATCACATCCGCCATGTTTGACGTCTGGATGGATCTGCTGAAAGAGACTCCCTCGAGTGTCCTGTGGCTGCTGGAGAGTAATCGACAGGCGCCTGGTAACCTGCGTCGCGAAGCGGAACGTCGCGGAGTGGACCCGGGCCGCCTGGTCTTCGCACCAAGGCTGCCTCTCCCCGAACATCTTGCTCGACACCAACTGGCTGATCTGTTTCTTGATACATTTCCGGTGAACGCCCATACCACGGCCAGCGATGCGCTTTGGGCTGGACTTCCCGTACTGACACTCGCGGGAGAGACGTTTGTGTCTCGGGTGGCGGGCAGTCTGCTGCAGACTCTTGGACTGCCTGAATTAATCACGTATCGACACGATGATTACCAAAGCCGAGCCCTTCAGCTGTCACGTCGTCCAGAGGAGCTTGCTGTACTGCGAGAGAGGTTGCGAGCGAACAGGCAGACGTCTGCCGTTTTCGATGTTCGCCGTTCTGCGCGTGCGATTGAACAGGCTTACGCGAGGATGCACGAAATCTGGCGGTCGGGTGGACCGCCCCGTTCTTTTGACGTGAGCGAATGACAGCGGATTGCAGGATGCGTAACCTATTTCAGCCGATTTGCCGTGGTGGAGTCTGATAATCCAATTCGGAAACATTCATTGGCGGATCTGGCAGTCTGAACACAGCGAGACATTCAACGGGGAGTGATGAATGCGGACGATCTCGGGGGCAATCCTGATTCTGACAGCGGAACTGGCGTTTGCGCATGCGCATTTGATTGCCTTCCCTCATCAACTTTATGCAAGAACAATTCTGCTTCCCGTATCGGCCGCGCTGGCTCTGGTCGGCGTCGGGGTTCTGGTCTGGGGGTTTCTGACGGATCGCAAGTCATCGTGACCAGGAATTTTTCTGCTTCGGCACAGTCGCGAACGAATCGATCCACTCCACGTGGCTCGATCTGGTCCATCGGTACCCGGCCTTTTGTTTGTGCGTCATTGGCGAGTGCTGCCGTTCTACTGTTGATCAATCTTGTTCCTTGGATTTATCCGTTTCATCTGGCGGAGGTGGCACTGACCTCCGGTGACTTCGCGACGGCGCTCATGCTGGCTGACAAAGAACTGCGACAGAACCCGAATTCTTCGCAGGCGCTGCTGATCGCTGGAGTCGCTGCGCAGGGCATTCATCAACCCGAAGTGGCGGCGAGATACTTCGCGAGAGTTTCTGACGATGGCGATGTGAACTCAATTCGGGCATTGGTGGCTCTCTCGGCTCAGGCATTGTCCGACGGTCGGGCTCGTGATGCTGAGCGATTTTTGCGTCGAGCTCTGGAGATTGATCCGAATCACGTTGAGGCGACCGATCGTTTGATTTTTCTGCTGGTTCTGGAGGGACGTAATTGGGAAACGCACGACTTCATTCTGCGGGCATTGCGTTCCGGACGCGTCGAATGGAATCATCTGATTGTCATTGGTTCGAATAAAACTCAACTTGATGAAAGCGGCAAATTCTCGACCGTCTGTCTGAATGCCGTCCCCAGCGACCCCTTGCCTTTGTTGCCAGAAGCTCGAACTCAGTTTCGACTGCAGAATGCCAAGTCGGCTCGACAGCTGGCAGAACGAATCGTCGCGGCGCGTCCGGAAGTGATGGAGGCTCAGGGTTTGCTGGGGTCCATCCTGGCCGAAGGGGCGGATCCTGCCGAGTTTTTGCAATGGCATCAAAGGCTTCCTGCAGTCGCGGATCGAGATCCAGCAGTCTGGTACAGTCGTGGTGTGTGGGCGATGAAGACGGGGCAGGTGGAAGGGGCTGTTCGATGTTTCGCAGAGTCGCTATTACTGAACCCCAATGCGATCGGCCCGAATCATCAACTTTCGTTAGCTCTTGGTTCGCTGCAGCGTGAAGACTGGGCGCTTGAAATCGGCGAACGCGTACGTGATCTGACTCGACTGGATTCGCTGGTCCGACAATTGACGACGCCACCGGATGTCACTCAGATTCGTGACATCGTCGCACTCCAGGAAAAGCTGGGGCGGTATTGGGAAGCGGCGGCCTGGTGTCACATCGTCGGGGCGCATCTGTTTACTGAAAAATGGCCGACAGAGACGGCACTTCGTCTGCGAAGATCACTTGAGGCGTCTCAAACTGCTACCATCGCGACTGCAAATCCCGCTGTTAAATATGATCTGACGAAGTACCCTTTGCCCGTTTGGAAGTTCTCAGAGTCAGCTTCGCCGCTGCTTCCAGATGCTTCCGCAGATCATCCGGTTTCATTTACTGATGAAGCAGCAGCGGCCAACCTGCGCTTCACATACCGAAATGGAGCCGTTGAACATTTGGAGTCGATGTTCGAACTGGATGGTGGTGGCGTCGCGGTGCTGGATTTCGACCAGGATGGCTGGCCTGATCTTTATTTGACTCAAGGTGGAACGCTGCCGCCGGGAGTTGATCGGACAGACCAGGACATGCTGTACCGGAACCTGGGGAATGGCAGGTTTGAGCCCGTCACGGGGCCTTCACTCGCTGGAGACACTGGTTACAGTCAGGGTGTGACCGTTGGTGATTTTGATAATGATGGATTTCCAGACCTGGTTGTGGCGAATATCGGCCCGAATACGATCTATCGGAACAACGGCGACGGGACGTTTACCGACGTCACGATCGAGTCGGGGGCTGCTGGAAACGAATGGACATCCAGTTGTGTTCTGGTCGATGTCAACGGCGATTCGCTTCCAGACCTTTACGCGGTCAACTACTTGAACATCGACGATGTGCTGAGTCGAACCTGTCGGCGTGACACTGCTTCCAGATGTGCGCCGGACCAGTTCACTCCGCAGCAGGATCGGCTGTACTTGAACTTGGGTGACGGACGGTTCGAAGATATTACGCAGCAGGCGGGAATCGTCGATCAGGATGGTCGAGGACTGGGGATTGTCGCCGCTGATTTTGATGAATCACATCGAATCAGTTTGTTTGTTGGCAACGACATGTCTCGCAATTTCTTTTTTGCGAATCAGACACCATCACGCGGGGCGGCCCCTCAGTTTCTCGAGCGGGGGCTATTGCAGGGGGTGGCCGTTGACAGTCGCGGGATTCCTAAGGCATCGATGGGAATCGCGGCCGGAGACGCAAACGGTGACGGGCGACTGGATCTGTTCATCACCAACTTCTATCGGGAATCGAACAATCTTTATGTGCAGAACGTGGATCATACGTTTTCCGATGGCTCTCGTGCGGCAAACCTGAGCGAAGCGGGAGTCTACATGCTCGGCTGGGGGGCTCAGTTCCTGGATGGAGAACTGGATGGATTTCCTGATCTTCTGGTGACGAATGGGCATGTTCATCGGCCGTCGGATCCTGCCGTTCCCTTTCGTATGCCCCCTCAATACTTTCGAAATCGGGGGAACGGGCGATTTGCAGAATCGACGGCAGCATCATTGGGGGGTTACTTTCAGGGGAATTATCTGGGTCGGTCAATGGCGCGCCTTGACTGGAACCGCGATGGGTTGGAAGAGGCCTGTATCAGCCCTTTGGATACGCCCGTCGCACTGCTGACGAATCGCACGCGTGACCACGGCCACTTTGTCGCGCTGAAACTCGTTGGAGAGAGTTCGAATGCGGATGGAAAAGGTTCGAGCAGTCGTGATGCAATTGGTGCCACCGTTCGAGTCCGTGCCGGGGGGCGTGAGTGGCAGCGTCAATTGACTGCGGGAGACGGGTATCAGGCCTCGAACGAACGAAAGCTGACGTTTGGGCTGGGAGAACTCGCCGTAGTTGATGAGATTGAAGTGCGATGGCCATCTGGCCGCGTTCAATCGCTCGGCAAGCTGAACGTCGACGCCGAGTACGTTGTTGTCGAAGGGCGATCGCAGTGCTTTACCTTGACGCCGTAGACACGATGGTTGTCGATTTTTCGGCCCGGAAATACAAGATGCCCTGTGGTCTGTCGGTAACCACAGGGCATTTTGTTATTTATCAAGGGGCTCACACGACGGTCGTCTCTGGCCGTTGATCCTGAGTGGAACCTGTCGGGGTTCAACCTGGATCACGTGTGATTCCCAATCACTTTTTCTTAGTAACGGCCGCCACCGCCGCCGCCGTATCCACCACCGCCGGAACGACCGCCGCCACCGCCGCCGTATCCGCCGCGACCACCACCGCCACCGGAACGACCGCCACCGCCACCGCTTTCGCGAGGACGAGCTTCGTTCACCGTCAGTGAACGTCCCATGAAATCGGTACCATTCAATGCCGAGATTGCCGCCTCACCACCATCGGACATCTCAACAAATCCGAAACCACGTGACCGACCGGTTTCCCGATCAGACACGACCTGTGCTGACGTCACACTACCGTGCTGGCCAAACAGTTCTCGCAGATCGTCGGCCGTGCAACTAAATGACAGATTGCCCACATACAGATTCTTGCTCATCGTCGTCCTTTTGCGGAGCCCTCAGGCCCTCTGAAACATGTAAAAACTACCGCGCGAAAACGGCAGGGAAAATCGAAGCCAGTTCAGCGACGACAAACCGCGGCTACCGACAGTGACAACATAGATTTCCGACAGATCCACGAGACACCTGGAAGCAAACGGACATGACTGAGGCCGAGGTGCGTCACCGTTCTTGACAATCTTGGACGCCGCAAGAGTAACCTCGAGGCAGCGGGCGAGACGAAAGGTGGGTGGGCGAAATGGCATTCAATTTCCTATTCCGGCAGGTCCACTGCCTGCCGAAGTGGAGTTTGTTATGGCAAATTCCGAAACAAAATGGAATCCCGACTCACGCATTTTTGTGAAAGTCTTCGTTTATCTGTACGCGACTGCTTGAATCTGGATATTCAGGTCGTATTTGCACCCACGGGTCCTGACACCGAAACCGAAGAATTTTCACGGTTTCAACTCGACCAGAAATCTGTCAGGCCCGCCAAAAACAGATTTGGATCGGGTGTGGTTCCGACTGGCTCATTCAGTTCCGGAATGAATCGTGCGTGTCGCACTTCCGCGTCGCGTCGAACATGGGTTAGACGCTGTCGTTTGATGCCCGCGTGACGCCACACCTAAACGCAACGCGCTCCAGGTCGCTGCCAGAATAAAAAAGCACTTCGAGCAATTGCTCGAAGTGCTTGATAAGAACTGGTTCTGTCCGCAATCAGTGCTGGAACAGGAATTCCTTCGAATTCAGGATCGCCCAACCGACGTCTTCCATCGCCTGACGTCGGTCCTGCTGGTTGGCGATATGCTGCTTGCTGGCAGCCATTTCCTCCGCTGATGGCGTGCGAGCCAGGGCTGCCAGATACATGGCAGTGATGATTTCCTCGTCGCTCTTGTTTTCCTTCAACATGGTTGCAATACGACCATTGTCGGCTCGCAACTTGTTATGAACGACGGGGCCGTTGATCATCTGCAAGGCTTGAGACAGATTCGATTCGCTCGAACGCTCGCACTGGCAGGCCATTTCGCGTTGTGGTTGTCCGAAGACCTTCAGGAAGTAGTGGTCTGTCGGGGGATCGGCCAGTTCACAGGCTCGCGTACCCAGGGGCATTCCGGGGAATTGCTCGGGAACACTGGTGACAGCACAGATGCCATCCAACAGTTGCTCGGCTGACAACAGTCGCGTGTTGGCATGTGAGCAGTAGATCTCGTCGTCTTTATTGAACTGGTTCTTGCGAGAACTCAGTTGATAGGTTCGGCTGTTGCAGATGGTGCGGATGGCCCATTTCTGGCTGAATCCATTGGCTGCGAACTGCTTGGCCAGTTCTTCGATCAAGCGAGCATTTGACGGTGGATTGGAGTCGCGGAAGTCATCAACGGGTTCGACGATCCCACGTCCCATCAGATGGCCCCAGATCCGGTTTACAACACTCTTGGCGAAGAACGGATTCTCGGTGGATGTCAGCCACTGGGCAAACACCACTCGCCGATCCTGATCTGCCGGGACGTCAACATCTCCCTTCAGCAACAGATGAACCTTCATCTGCTTGTTGGTACGGGGCTGAGTCACTTCGCCACCCTGCTGAGTGAAGATCACTTCTTCGTCGGCATCGACCGAATTCTTGCGGCCAACGCGAGCAAATGCTGCGGCGATTCCGTAGTAGTTGTCCTGTGTCCATCGCTCAAACGGATGGTTGTGACACTTCGCACATTGGATGCGGACCCCCAGGAACAGTTGAGCGGTCGTTTCGGTGGCATCCTGAGGATCACGACTGGCTCGCCAGAAGTTTGCTGGTGGGTTCTCGAAGACACTGCCATTGGCGGTGATCAGTTCGCGAGCAAACTGATCGAGTGGCTTGTCGCTGCGGATCGATTCATAGATCCATTCACGGAACTTGTGGACTCCCGCGGTCTTCAATTTCTTACTGTTCGAACGGAGAACGTCAGCCCATTTCAATGACCAGAACGATGCAAATTCGTTGCTGTCGAGCAGTCGATCGACAACGGCGACTCGCTTGGCTGGACTTGGGTCTGCCAGGAAGGCCTTGGCTTCGTCCGATGTTGGCAGGCGGCCTGTCAGGTCGAGTGTGACACGACGCAGGAATTCATCATCAGTGCAGATTTCGGAAGGAAGAATCTGCAGTTGCTTCAGCTTTTCGAAGACGGCGGCGTCAACAAAGTTCTGTTCGGCCGGATTATTCCAGGCGAACCCGGGAACATCTTCCAGGAAGGTCAGATAGGTTGTTGACATCTTGTCGAGGTATCGGCCCAGAATTGCCGTTTCACCACGACCGTTCTTGGTGACCAGCCCCTGCGCGTTCACGCCACCCACTGATTCATTGGAGGAAGTGAAATCCGTTAGTGCGGTCAGATCGCGGACAGAGCCGTCGCTGAAATGACCCAGTACCAGGATCTGTTGGCGGGCGGCGGGTTGATTCAGAACTCGCTTGGAAGGAATCGTTTCGATCTTCAGCAGATCAGGCTCTGCTGCGGCATCCAGTTGCATCCCTTCAGCAATCCACTGCTCCAGGACGACGTGAGCGGGGTCACCCTTCTTCAACCGCTTTCCACCGCCGTGAGCCACTTCCATCAGGGGCTTACGCAACAGCAGGCTGGCCGAAGGTTCCATGATGTTCGTGCGGCGTCCGAAGAATTCACTTCGAACTGTCATGATATCCAGCGGGGAATCATAAGCTCGCAGCGACAGGCGGAAGCCACCTTTGCCCGAGGGGGATCCATGACAGGCTCCCATGTTACAACCCGCTTTGGTGAGCGCCATTTGCGTCTCATTCTTGAAGCTGATTGGGGCAGGGGCTTCGATATTCTTCACTTGGACAGGAACTGTCGTTGACTGCCCACCGACTGTCACGGTGATCGTTGCCGTTCCGTTCGCAACAGGAAGGGCGACGAAGCCATCGACCTTGACGATTGCAGGATCGGATGAGGTAAATGTCGCAGCAGCTGTCAGATCGCGGACCTGATCTCCTGCATATTTTCCGGTGACCAGCATCAGTTGGCGCGACCGCTTTCCGAGCAGGTCGAACTTTGTCGGCTCGACAATGACTCCGACAGGCTGCCCGACTTCAATGGTGGTTGGTGCATCGGCGGCATGGACAACCCCGACGAACGACACCATCGCGCCCATCAGCAGGCACGGCAAAAGGGTTAATCGTCGCATAATTCGGTACTCCGTCGTGAGGGAACGGCCTGTGATCTGGTCGAAAAATTCAAATCTCAAAAACGCATCAAAACTTGAGCATGGTCAAAATCGAGGCTCACTACAAGCCCGGTTCTTGAAACCGAGCCAAAAACGAACCCGATCGGAAATCCAACCAGGTTCCGAAAGTCTACTCCACTGTCAGCGTCACGGCTGCTGAAACGGCTTCCAATTTTGCGGCTCCTGCCATCGCATCGGCCTTTGCTGTCAGATTGTTCACAGAGGCTGCAGCTGCATTCGCCGCCGTCAATTTGACGTCAACCGTTGTCTGATCGGCTGGAATCATTGCAGGAGCCGCGGTGACTCCTGCAGGAAGATTCTGCAGTGTCACGTTGACTGGCCCAGCAAATGCCGGATTCCGCTCAATACTCGCTTTCACAACAAGCTCGCCGGTTTTGGCAATCTTGCCCCCCGCTGGATCAAGTTTGATTGTCATCGGGGCTGCGAGTTTCAGTCGCAGAGCCAAACCTTGAACGGCAGTCTTGTCGCCTTGTTTCAAGGTCCCTGTCAGGCCGGCGGTGAAGTCCCCAAGCGGTGCCTGATTGTTTCCTGAAATCGTGATCTCGGCTTCGGTCTGGCCTTTATCAATGTTCTTCACGGCGATCGTCACTCCAGCGGGCAGGCCGTTCTGTGCCGGGGTAATGGCAACGGCAACGGCTTCTTCAAAACCTGCGGCTCGCGTTCCGATCAGCTTCACTTTCGCCGAAAGATCTTTGCCGAAGACAACTTCACTCGGTTCCGCTCGCCAGGTAAATCCAGGTGCTGGTGATGCAGCAATGGCGATGTTTTCGGCCAGATGCTGTGGAGCCCAGCGCATGTTGCCGTTACGGGTTTTCAGGACTCCACCGATTTCGGCAGGGACGACAACATCAGCGTCACCAATCCGGGCCGTGCCGATAATTTTGATTCCGGACAGTTGTCCTGGAGCCAGATCCGCAGGTGCCTGCAACGTCATCACTGCATCATTGCGACCGGCACCAATCACGGACTTGCTGGCGGTGACACCTGGTGGCAGGTTCGTGGCACTCAATTCGATCGGACCAGCGTGACCTGTTCGAACGGCCGTAACCGTTGCCAGGATATTTCCTCCCGCCGGGATGTTAAAGGTATCGGTCGATGCGGCGAGCGAGAACTGCTGTGCATTTACGGCGACGGCAATTCGGTAGGCATGCTCACTGCCGCCACGGTGATTGAGGTCTTCCACGAACAGGACATAGTCGCCATCTGCAGGAGCCTTGAAAACCAGAGATCCTTCGCTGGTGCCCGAGTCTTCTGCTGCCGCCACTTGCCCCCCATCCTTATTCAGCACTTTGAAATTGAGGTCCGACGGTGAACCTTGCTGGCGAGTGATCCCTGTAAACGTCGCGGTCTGATCTTTCTTCGCGGTGAAGATGAACCGGTCCACATCTCCAGGTTGATCCAGGCGACCATTGATGTCGTGACCGAACTCAATTCGGTTTGCCTGCTCAGGAGCGTTGTTTGGCTCCATTTCCAGAAACTGGGGAGTGCTGACCACCGCGATTGTACTGAAGCCGCTTTGTCCATTAGGACGCTTCACACTGACGTTTTGCCAGTTGGCGACTGAGTCTGCTGGAATTGCCACGGGGATTGGGGTCAGGCCATCAACATTGAATCCCGCCAGCGTCACATTCGCCGTCGCTCCGCGCTGGACTGCCAGCGGGTAGGCCACTGTTGCGATGGGAAAATCGCCAATTCGCAGGCGGTAGGCGCCGGTACCATACTTGATATCACGTAGCTCAACGATGTATTCGCCAGCGTCCTTGAACGTGTGAGTTACTGAGGAATCGCTGCTGAGCCCAGGGGTGTCATCATTGAATGCCAGTTCTCGACCTTTGGCATCCAGAACTCGGATCATCGGATCAAGTGTCGAGCCGATACGTCGAGCGAGGATTTCAATTGAGATGCGCTGTCCCGCCTGTGCCGGAAACTTGAAGTACTGCCAACCTTGATTGGGGACGGTGCCGTCTACGGCAGTTGGAACAGAAATCGGCTGAGCAGTCGCGAGCGTGGTGTTGTTGCCAGCGGACGCAATTGAGGGGAGATCATCCACAAGCAGGAATCGAAGTGGTGAGGTTCCCTTGTCTGTGACAAGTCGCATGGCATGAATGCCACAGGGTGTGCCAGGGGGGACGGTCAGTTTATAGGTGATCTGAGCGGGGTTTTCGCCATTCTTGTCGATCCCTTCTGCAAGAACCGCTTCGCACGGGAACGTCGTCCAGAGCTTCTTGGGCGCAGCGAGGTTTCCGCCATTTAACTGCAGATTCATCGTCGTACCCGGAACGATTGCTCCAGGATTGATGGCATTGACGGCCGGTTCCTGACAATGGCTGGATGAAATCAGACCTGCAAACGCCAGCAGACCGAATGGCAACACCAGTCTCTGGTGGAAAACTTGACGCATCATGGGGTGCTCCCGTGGGAAAGTTTCAGGCAGGCAAGTTAGGCAGGGGCCGACTCATCGGGCAGGGCTGATGCCATGATAGGGAGCGACGATGGGACGCGTCAATTTGAACGGGGAGAATGTTGAAATTGGGCGAAAATTTTCGGCAGTAGTGAGATTGGCGGCTGCGGGACTGGATTGAGGCGATTGAGAGCGAGAATGTACCAACGGCAATCCGCCTGGATTTTGGCCAGCAGGCAATTGTCAGCGGAAATCGAGGGATTCAGGCGTCCTGCCTGCGAATCCGTGACTGCAATTCGCCAGCCAATATGGACAATTGTGCGACGTCAAAATCAGCCAGTTCTTCGGCGGAAGGGTGGTCAACACCGAGAACATCCTGAAGAGTTCTGATTCGCCCGATCAGCACACCTCGTTCCAGCCCTTCGCGACGACCTGTTGCTTCCCCGCTGGCTTGACCATCGAGCCGTGCCTGTTCGATATCCAAACGTGCCTGTTCGGAATCGAGTTGTGCCTGTTCCAGCCGTGCCTGTTCGACATCCAGACGTGCCTGTTCGAGTCGAGCGGCTTCGTCCATCTGATACTTCAACCGGGCATTGTAAAGCATCCGCTCTTCCGGGGTCTTCGAAATCATTTCCAGCACCTCTGCCGCTTCCGCGAATTCCTGATCGTGAAACATCTGAAAAACATCGTTCATCGACAGTCGCTCGGCGTTGACCATGAAATACGCCCATTGCTCGATCAATCCATGTCCGGAAATATTTTGCGCCGTGGCGGCAAGTTTTGACAACTGCAAAAGATGGACTTGCAGGTCATCGGCCAGAACTCGGCCTGTCGTATCTCTCAGCCGAAAGTCCATGTGCAGTTTATCTTCCGGAAACAAGGCTTTCGTCAGCACGCAGATAACAATTGCAGGGTGTAAGGCGGTGTGGGATTTTCCTTCCGTCAATTGGTCGCCGTAGATTCGTGCCGCATGATAAATGAGCCGCCGGTTCATCCCTGCCGGCAACGTCGTTTGCATTTCAATGTTAATCAACCTGCCAGACTGGTCGACCGCGAGGATGTCCAGGATCGAGAATTTGTCCGCCTCGTCCCCCTTTTCCAGAAACGGATTCTGAATCGTCACCTCAATGATCGGCGACGGAAGATTCAGGATCGAGTTCAGGAAGTGAATGGTAACCCCGGTGTGGTCGGGGTTGCCGAATACCTGTTTGAACGCGAAATCGACCGTCGGGCTGATTCCGATTGCCATGGCATGTCCGTTTCGGAATGCGTTTCAGAGATGGTTTCTCGCCGGAAAAATCACAGCCGCTCCGAGAGGGTGCGGCTGTGATTCGTGAACCCGTTTACGTGAACCGTTCAACGGCTCTTGAAGACTACTTCTTGGGATCTGCAGGAGCTTTTTCCGCGTCGCCTTCCGCCCCCTTCTTGGGCTTCTTGGCTTCCTTGGCAGCGTCGACCAGAT
>CAZSTW010000048.1:0-39999 GCA_964609845.1 uncultured Planctomycetaceae bacterium
TCGCAAAGTTTCATTCGGGACGCCCCGCGTGATCTCTTTCTGCATTGATGTACTTGTTTCGTAATTGCAAGGAGACGTTGTGAACCGTTCACTGAATCTGCGAACGACGCTCGTGTTACTTGGTAGTCTTTTAGCACTCGGTTGTGGCTCGGCAGGTCCTCCCCGGTCGGCAAAAGCCCGCGGTACCGTCACTCACGCTGACAAGCCGGTGGCAGATGCCGAGATTTACTTTGTGGCTGCCGAAAAGGGCTTTTCTGCTAATGCAACGCTAAGTCCTGAAGGAAAGTACGAGATCACGTCGAATCTTCCACCTGCCACCTACAAAATCTTCTTCACTTCTCCACGGATTACCAAACCGCCAATGGACGGTCAGCCTCCTCCAGAAGCGAAAGAGCTCAATGTTCCGAACAAGTTCCGAAGCGAGACAACGAGTGATCTGAAGGCCGAAGTGAAGGCTGGCGACAACACGTTTGACTTCAATCTCAAATAACCAAATACAAACTTTTGCATTGAGATCCACGCCATGAATCCTCGTGATTCACGGCGTGATCTGTTTTTGACGATTCGGTCGCTTCACACTTCACGCAGCCGCATTCGCAGTTATTGATCGAGACTTCCATGACAAATCGACCTGTCATCGCTCCGTTGACATTCGGTCGTGTGCGATTCTCTTTGGTCATGATCCTGCTGGTAGCCGCATGCAACAACGTGAAGCAGGATGATCACGGAGCTTCCTCGAAAGAGAAGCTCACAACAGTTGAATCAATTCACTCTTCATCGGTTGAACCGATTCTGACGAAACCATCGGTCCTGCAACCAGGCGACTGGTTTGAGGACGTAACTGAAAAATGCGGTGTCCGATTCACTCATCGAAACGGTCGCGAAGCAGGCCTGTTCTACATGATCGAGAGTTTCGGTGGAGGGGCAGCTGCCGTCGATTTTGATCGCGATGGTGACTGCGATCTCTTCATCGCGGGAGGGGGAACTCTTTCCAAAAACGCTCCCGATTCTATCCGTGGATTGCCATCGGCATTGTTTCGCAACAATGGTGAATGGAGTTTCACCGACGTTTCGAATGTCAGCGGGTTGGCCCGCCCGGCAGACTACTCGCAAGGGTGTGCGGTGACGGATTTCAATGTGGATGGATTTCCTGACCTGTTCCTGTGTTGCTACGGTCGAAGTCGACTCTATCGGAACTGTGGTGACGGAACATTCGTTGAGGTTATCGATTCGGCGCTGCCACAACACGATTGGGCGACCGCAGCATCGTTTGCTGATCTGGATCGGGATGGCCTGCCTGATCTCGTCGTTGCCAGGTACACGGACTGGTGCGTTGCGAACGATGTCAAGTGCAACGAACGAGGCATTCGAGATCTTTGTGGTCCGACTTCGTATGCCGGAACAACCTGCCTCGCTCTGCGAAATCGTGGCGACGGAAACTTTGACGACTGGTCTGCGAAGCTGGGACTGCATGGAGCGGTTCGCGGTCTGGCGGTCGTCAACGCGGATTTGAATCTGGATGGCTGGGTCGACATTTACGTTGCCAGCGATGTAACGGCCAATCAGCTCTACCTTGGCGGTCCCTCTCTCCCATTTGTGGAATGCGCTACAACTGCGGGAGTGGCGGTCAATGAATGGGGGCAGCCGGAATCCAGCATGGGTGTCGATGTGGGCGACTACAACGGCGATGGTCAGCCCGACATCTGGATCACCAATTTCGAAAAAGAAGACAATACGCTTTATCGGAATCTTGGCAACGGACAGTTTCTCCATTCGACCGTCTCAGCCGGGCTGGCAGGAGTCTCGCGGATGCGAGTCGGTTTTGGTACGGCGATGACCGATTTTGATGGAGATGGATGGCAAGACCTGTTCGTCCTGAATGGCAATCCGATTTACGCTGCTGCCGAAACTCCGTTCAAACAGTATTCACAGGTGTTCCGCAATCTCGGCGGCCGATTTGAAGACGCTACGGAAAAAGGAGGGACCTTTTTTCGCGAACTCCATTCCGGACGTGGAGATACCGTTGTTGACCTCGATGATGATGGCGCACCGGATCTCGTCGTGGTGCTGATGAATGAACCGGTTAAGGTTCTGCGAAACACTCACACGCCCGCAAATTTCATCCGCGTGCAAATTGTCGGCCGTGCCGGCGAACCCGACGCCACCGGGGCACGGGTCTGGTGCGACTTCGATGGGCGGCAAATTACACAGTTTGCCGTGCGAGGTACCGGTTTCTTTTCGCAGTTCGATTCCCGGATGATTTTTCCCGCAGCACCTTCGACCGAGACGGCCGAGGTCACGGTAGCCTGGCCCGGTCGCGGCAGTGAGGTCTTTCGCGGGCTTGCTGTCCGGAAAACCCATGTCTTGATTGAAGGGCAGGGGGAGAAGGTGAATGAGTAAACTCGTCACCACTCCCTGTCGACGTGCCTCTCGGATCTGGACTGTCGCGGCAGTCCTGGGCTGCCTGATCGCCATGATCACGTGGTATTTGTTGCGTCCGAATGCAGAACGATTGCTGGAACGCGGTGTGGCTGCGATGCGGCAGGATCCTGCCGTCAGTGAACGATGGCTGCGCCAAGCCATCGCACTTCGCAGTGGCCGCTTTCCCGATGCCGAAATCGTCCTTTGTCGGCTCTTGCTCCGGCGAAACGCATGGCAGGAAGCAGAGTCTTTGTTCAATGGCATCGATATTACCAGTTGCCAAAGCGAGCAATTGCTGGCGTTTGGACGAGAGGCATTGCCGACACGCCTGCGATCCAGTGGTCTGGCCGCACTGGAATCTGTTGGTGCACGTGCCGGGCACGACAGCGTGGCCGCTCTTGAAATTCTGGCTGCAGACTACCAGCTCTGGGGGCAGCGTGAATTAATGATTGGCACCGTCCGTCGGTTGACGCACCTTGAGCCCGACAGTCCGAAGTACCGGGCGGTGCTGATCGAACACCTGATGAGTTCTGGCCGTGAGTCCGAGTGTCTGGAAGCGACGCGAGACGCCCTTCGATCCGAATTCCCAGTCGACCAGCGCAGGGCATTACAGAATTCGCTCGTTCAGCAGTTAATTGATCAGGGCGACGCTCCCGCCGCAAGGCGCGAATGGAACGTATTTCGCAACCTTGAAGGAGAATCGATCCGGCTTCGGGGCCAGGAGGTCTACTTGTGCCGACTTGAAGGGCGGTTGGAACAGGCACTCCAGATCGCCACGAGAATAACGGATGAAGCCCCAGAGCTGACGTTCGCTCACTTCACGCGAGGAATTGTATTACTTGACCTTCGTCGATTCGAAGAGGCGGCAACTGAACTGGAACGGACCGTTGCTGCGCAGCCATTCAACCCGCAAGCGAGATTCAAACTTTCCGAGGCCTATCGAGGTCTTCGACGCGATGAACAAGCGGCGGAGCATCGAAAGCTTGCGTCGGATATTGTCGAAAAGCAAAAGCGGATCAGTTCTCTTCTCAAACTGCGAGAAGAGGGACGCCACGACGAGCAGCTTTATCGTGAACTGCAACAACTCAGCCACGATCTTGGTGACGAAGCAACTGCCAATGTCTGGGCTCGCTGGGTGAACCGAATGATAAAGAATGAATCCGCGAAGTAAAAACTGCCCAATTTGGAGGCGAATAAAATTCCCGCCCCGAACCGTGCAAGGTAAGCGATCCTGAGGACAGGTCAGAATCGGGGGGCGTGTGGCGTCAGGTGAAATTTGTCACACATAAGCAGTCAATCCGTTGATTCGGTATGATCGTTAAGAGCTTTAGCCTCTGCTTGAAGTGCGAGTCTATTTGCGTTCAGACCTCTGGTGCTTGAGTCGCGTACTGCTGGATCTCCGTCAAATTGAGGATGTCGTCTATTGAAGAATTCGTCAGAAACTGATGCAACCTTGGCCATGGCAGTCGCAGCCGGAAGGCAATTTCTGTCGCGGCGATTCACGCGCGGCCGTGAAGATTTCACTTCGGATCTCTTGAAGGGGGCTCTGGCTGAACAGGGTGCAATCGTTGATGCGGTCATTTCCAGTCTTGTCACAGACGGATTGATCGAAGAACTGAAAGTCGAAGTGCCGCAGGGAGTTTCGGCAGGTCTGCTGGGACTCAATCCGCTGAGCTATCGAATTTGTCCTTCAATCGTCGAGGAGGTCGCCACCGCCTATCTCGGCCTGACAATCGATGAAACGAACATGACCGTCGATCGGCCGAGCGTCTGTCGCCACGTGGTCACGCTTTCCCCGGTTCAATTGAAACTCGTCGTTGCCATGTGCGATGCCGGAGATGCAGGGATCAAGTTATCTGTGGCGACAGCTCTGCGGGGAGGCGACCGGATTGGCGAGCGACAATTTCGAATTGCGTTTAACAGAAGTCTTGCGATTCTCGATGTCAAACTGGATCGATTTGCCTGGCGACTCGTCGCGAAATAACGGACTGCTCCAGAACGACGGTCACCTCGAACTGCGAATTTGTTTCGAACGAGTCGCTTAGCAAACACGCAGCCGGGACGTGCCAGAGACTTCTGACAAATTGCGAGTCGCATTCACCACTGTTACAGTGACGATTCGACTCCATCGCTGAACTTGACCACGTTGAACACCCCTTGCTGAAAGAGGTTTTACTGACCATGCGCCGATTGTTCTTCCTTGTCACACTGAGTTTGATTGCCACTCGTACTTCAAACGCCGAGGAACAGCGTCTGCCGCGAAGTTCGCCCGAATCACAGGGGATTTCATCACGGGCGATTCGCGAATTTGTCGAGACCGCGAACCAGAAGATTGACACGCTACACAGTTTCATGCTGGTGCGGCATGGTCACGTCGTCGCCGAGGGGTGGTGGAAGCCTGAATCGCCCGACAAGCCGCATGTTCTCCATTCGCTCAGTAAGAGTTTCTGTTCAACAGCGGTTGGCCTGGCGGTCGCCGAAGGAAAGCTGAGCATTGACGATCATGTGCTGAAATTCTTTCCCGACGAGGCTCCTGAAAAGCCGTCAGACAAATTGAAACAGATGCGGGTTCGAGACTTGCTGACGATGTCGACCGGGCATGAGACCGAACCAAAGTTGACTGCCGATGAATCCTGGGTGAAGTCGTTCCTGGCTCACCCGGTCCCTCATAAACCGGGGGCTCACTTTCAGTACAATACACCAGCCACCTACATGCAGTCGGCCATCGTGCAGAAGGTCACTGGAAAAACTGTGCTGGAGTATCTGAAGCCCAAGCTGTTTGAACCCCTTGGAATTGAGAATCCCGAATGGATGAGCAGCCCTCAGGGAATTTCCACCGGTGGGTTCGGCTTGAAGGTTCGAACGGAAGACATCGCAAAGTTCGGGCAGCTTTATCTTCAGAAAGGGATGTGGAACGGTAAGCCATTGATTCCCGCGTCATGGGTCGAACAGGCAACCGCAAAGCAGGTCTCCAACGGCAGTGATCCCGCACGCGACTGGGATCAAGGTTATGGATTCCAGTTCTGGCGATGTCGACACGGTGCGTACCGAGGCGACGGTGCGTTTGGTCAATTCTGCATTGTCCTTCCAGAACAAGATGCGGTCGTTGCGATCACAGCCGACACCAAGGACATGCAAGCGGAATTGAATGTTGTCTGGGACAAACTACTCCCCGCGTTCCACTTCACATCGCTCCCTGCGAATTCAGAGGAGGAAGCGAAGCTGAAATCGGTCCTGGCGAATCTCAACGTACCGGAAAACCACGTTCCGAACACCATCAAGCTTCCGGGGAGTCGGTAATTGGTTTCAAAGTAGGGTGGGACAAGCTCGCTTCGAGCGCCGCCCACCAATCTTCGCCATTATTCAGAATTCAAATAGGAAATCGCTTCGGATTGCGGAACTGGTGGGCCGGCGCGGCGAAGCGCCGCTGGTCCCACCCTACAAAGGCCAGTGCGCCCACCTTGTCGCGAATGGTTTCTGACCGTCAGGTCGAAAGACTGACTTCCTTGCTGGCAATTCCCGTCCAATCAAATCAAACTACTCCGATGTTCATGTGCCTTGGACAACGGAGCTGTGAAATGAGATTTCGGACGTGTTGGCTGTTGATGGGATTGATGGCTGGGATTGTTGGCGGATTGCCCTTTGATGTGGCAGGTGCGGACACGAAGCCGATGACGCTCAAAATGCGTAAGCGAGTTGAAGTGGCTCCGGAAACCGGGCGATATCACACGCTGACCACACCCACCGAGTGGGATCCCAAAAAGACTGCCGTTGTCATTTGTGATATGTGGGACAAGCACTGGTGTCCGAATTCGACCGCGCGTGTGGCCGAGATGGCTCCCCGGATGAACGAAGTCGTCAAGGCGGCTCGGTCGCGAGGTGTCTTTGTGATTCATTGTCCCAGCGACACGATGGAATTTTACAAGGATACTCCACAGCGGAAGCTGGCCCAGTCGGCTCCCATGGTTGAGACCAAGCGACCGCTCGAACGCTGGTGCCGGATTGATGCGTCTCACGAATCGCCACTCCCGATTGATGACACCGATGGAGGTTGCGACTGCGACCAGCCCGTGAAGAATTACCGGGCCTGGTCACGTCAGATTGCCGACATCGAAATTCATGACGGTGACGCCATCACCGATTCCGACGAAGCCTTTCGCCTGATGAAAAGCCGTGGCATCGATAATGTCATCGTGATGGGGGTTCATACGAACATGTGTGTTCTTGGTAGACCATTTTCGATCCGGCAGATGGTTTACCAGGGGATGAATGTCGCCCTGATGCGCGACATGACAGACACAATGTACAACCCCGCCATGAAGCCGTTTGTCAATCACTTCACGGGGAATGATCTCGTCATTGAGCACATCGAAAAATACTGGTGCCCGACCATCACCAGTGCAGATTTCCTGGGAGGCAAACCCTTCACATTTGCCAAGGACAAGCGGCCTCACGTTGTGATCCTGTCCGCTGAAGACGAATATCGAACCGAGGTGACGCTGCCAGCGTTCGCGGCCAAACATCTGGGGAAGGATTTTAAAGTCAGCTTCGTATTTGAATCCCCTGCGAAGAAATACGATCTGCCTGGCGTCAATGTTGTCGAAGAAGCCGATGTGCTTCTCATCAGCGTTCGTCGCCGACCCATTCCCGCTGACCAACTGGCATTGATCCGCAAATTTGTCGCAGCAGGCAAGCCTGTTGTCGGGATTCGCACGGCCAGCCATGCGTTTCATCTGCGCGACAAACAGCCGGAAGGTCTGGGAGTCTGGCCTGAAATCGACAAAGAATTAATCGGCGGCAATTATCGTGGTCACACTGACGGAGCCACCCGGGGAATCGTTCGTCCGCTGCCGGATGTCAAACATCCGATTCTGACAGGGATTCCCGCCGCTGAATTCCTCAGTGGGGGAACGCTTTATTTGAACACACCGCTCGATCCCAAGGCGACCGAGTTGATGCGAGGGCGAGTCGAAGGGAATCCTCAACAGGAACCCGTGGCCTGGACATTCCAGCGTCAGGATGGCGGAAAGACATTCTATACGTCGCTCGGTCACAAGGACGATTTCGAACAGCCTGCCTTCAATCGCCTGCTGGTGAATGGAATCTACTGGGCCGCGGGACTGGACGTTCCCCCCGCCGACCAGAAGATCTCGGCCGCTATTCCCGGCCCGCGACTTCTTTCTGTTCCAGGAACATGGGAGCAGCAAAGTGAGGACCTGGCGAATTACGACGGGTACGCGTGGTATCGCTGTGAAGTCAAAGTCCCGGACGCATGGAAAGGACGTGGCAGCTTTCTGTATATCGAAAAGATCGACAACGCCAGCGAATGTTTCATCAATGGTGTCAAGGTCGGAGTCAGTGGAGCGATGCCGCCGAAGTATGCCAATGGTCACGACAACATGCATCGCTATGTGATTCCGGGCACCACGCTAAAGCCGGGTGATACGAATACGGTCGCGATCCGGGTCTACGATGAAGGGGGAGCAGGTGGTTTCAAGGCCGGGGCACCCCAACTGATCGCCGGGAACGAGGCGATCGTCCTGGAAGGGAAATGGCAGTTTCGTGCCGGAGACGATCTTTCATGGGCGAATCCACCTGCAGGCGGCTTGAAGGTTGAGGGGCTACAGCCGTTTTCCAGCGTCGTCCCGGCTCCAAAAGTCAGTCCGTTTGCAACTGTCATCCGGCGCGAAGTTCAGCAGTCGGCGCTGACACCACAGCAATCGATGGACAACTTCAAGGTTCCGGACGATCTGCAAGTTGATCTCGTCCTGGCAGAGCCTGTCGTTTCACAGCCGCTTTTCATGAACTTCGACGAGCGAGGCCGTCTGTGGGTGATGCAGTATCTGCAATATCCAGAGCCCGCGGGTTTGAAGCTGGTGAGCAAGGACCAGTTCTGGCGAGCTGTCTACGACAAGGTTCCAGAACCGCCACCGCATGGCGTTAAAGGTCGAGACAAGATTACCATCCACGAGGATACCGATGGCGACGGAGTCTACGACAAGCACAAGACGTTTGTGGATGGGTTGAACATCGCCACATCATTCGTACAAGGACGTGGTGGCGTCTGGGTTTTGAATCCGCCTTACCTGCTGTTTTACCCGGACAAGAACGGCGACGACATTCCTGATGCCGATCCAGAAGTTCATCTTTCGGGGTTTGGAATTGAAGATTCTCACTCAGTCATCAACAGCCTTCGCTGGGGGCCAGATGGCTGGTTGTATGCGGCCCAGGGAAGCACAGTTTCGGCGGCTGTTCGCAACGGAACGGGAAAAAACGATCCTGCGAAACAACCTCCCAAACCGGTCTTTTCTCAAGGCCAGAACATCTGGCGATACCACCCCGAAACACGGCGGTATGAAATCTTTTCAGAAGGGGGAGGAAACGCCTTTGGGTTAGAGATCGATTCTGCCGGGCGAGTCTTCTCGGGACATAACGGAGGCAACACACGCGGGTTTCATTACATGCAGGGGGCCTATCTGCAAAAAGGCTTTACCAAGCATGGCCCACTCTCTAACCCGTACTCATTCGGGTACTTCCCTGCGATGGAACATCACAATGTCCCTCGTTTCACACACGAATTCATCATCTACGAAAACAGCACTGGTCCGTATGCCCTGCCGGAAAGATATCGCGGCAAGCTGTTCGGTGCTGCTGCGATCCTGAATCATGTCGTGATGAGTGACGTGATCCCGGTTGGTTCCACATTCAAGACAAAAGACATTGGCTACGCGATTGATTCGTCCGACACCTGGTTTCGACCCGTTGATGTGAAAGATGGCCCCGATGGAGCAATCTACGTTGCCGACTGGTACGACGGTCAACTCGCTCATACCGCCAACTATCAGGGGGGACTCGATCGGGATCACGGTCGGATTTATCGCATCCGGGCCAAATCCGCAAAAAGGCCCTCCGCGGTAGCGTCCGATCTGGGGAAACTGTCATCCGCAGAACTCGTTGCCAGGCTCGACAGCCCCGATCGCTGGCACCGTGAAGCGGCTCGACGCGTTCTGGCCGACCGCAAGGATGCTTCCATCGTACCGGCGCTCCGTAAAAAGCTGTTCGCAACGCAAGGACAGTCGGCCGTGGAATCGTTGTGGGCACTGCAGCTTTCCGGCGGGCTGGATGAATCGACCGCTCTGAAAGCCTTGGATCATCCCGAAGCACAGGTGCGAGTCTGGACGACACGACTGCTCGGCGACGAACGTCGACTCCCGTCCGACATTGCTGCGCGGATCGCTACGTTGGCACTGACGGAACCGAATATCGAAGTTCGTTCACAGTTCGCGGCAACCGCCAAGCGACTTCCCGCAGATCAATCGCTGCCAATCGTTCGCGGCCTGATGACGCGTGATGAAGACGCGACAGAACCGCGTCAGCCGTTGATGATCTGGTGGGCACTGGAAACGACGTGCGACGTCGTTGTGGAAACGAAAGCGGGATCGAGTACACCACCTGTTCATACTCAGCCCGCGTTAACCCTGGACGATCCTGAACTCTGGAAACGCCCACTGGTTCAGAAAGAAATCCTGCCACGATTGATGCGGCGCTACGCGTCGACAGGACAGCGTTCTGACCTGGCGATTTGTGCCAGGTTGCTGAAACAGTCGCCAACTCCAGAAACAACCAAAGCCTTAATGCAGGGCTTTGAAGAAGCGTTCCAGGGCCGATCGCTGGGAAATGTTCCACCGGAACTGATCGCCGCGCTTTCAGCTGCGGGGGGCGGTTCGCTTTCACTGAAAATCCGTCAGGGGGATCAGTCGGCAATCAGCGAGGCGCTGAAACTGCTCGCCGACGAAAAGAGCCCCGCAGCGAAGCGGGCGGAATATGCCAGCCTGTTTGGTGAAATCAAGCATCCTGGTGCCGTAGCGGTGCTGCTGGACACGCTCTCCAAAACGGGAGACGACGGACTGAAAGCCAGTATTCTGACGTCACTCCAAGCCTATCCCGATGCCAGGATCGGGACGACCGTCCTGCAGCAGTACAAGAACTTCAACGAGGATGTCCGAACGGTTGCTCAGTCGCTGCTTGTCAGTCGCAAGGCGTGGGCCGTGATGCTTGTGGGAGCTGTGGAACGAGGTGACATCGCAGCGGCATCGTTGCCGCTCGACACGGTTCGCCGTTTGACGATTTATAAGGATGACACGCTGAGCAGCCTGATCCCCAAGCATTGGGGCAGTGTGGAAGGAGCCACAACGGCTGAAATGCAATCGCTGATCGAAAAGTATTCGACAGTCCTGGCGGGTGCCGGAGACCCCTATCCAGGCAAGAAGCTTTACATGCAATCGTGCGGTAAATGTCACACGTTACATGCCGTGGGTGGAAAGATCGGCCCTGATCTGACCACTTACAAGCGCGACGATGTCCGCCAGATGCTGCTGCATATCGTGAACCCGAGTGCCGAAATCCGCGAAGGGTTTGAGACTCAAATCGCCTTTCTCAACGACGGCCGCGTGGTGACGGGCTTCCTGGTGGAACAGGACCCGCAGACACTATCGCTGCGTAGTCCTGATGGTCAGACGATTTCGCTGGAGCGTTCCGAGATTGATGAACTGGTCAAATTCCGCAAGTCGCTGATGCCCGAAGGGCAATTGAAGGATCTGTCTGACGAACAACTGCGAAACCTGTTCGCCTACCTGCGCAGTTCTCAACCACTGAGTGATTGACGCGGCGTCCGGAGATTATTTGGACATGGATGGCGGGGAGGGCACGGAATCAGGAAGTCATCTGGGTTGAGTAGAAAAACAAAGCAGGGGGATGGCTACTTCCCCACCTCGACTGACGTACTCGAATTTGGGAAATCGCGGATTCTGTGAATCGCCCGGAATGCAGTGGGTACAATGAGAAATGGAGATTCAGGTCAGAACCTCAGCTCGAAAGGATCGCCCATGAACAGCGAACTCGTACAGATGCTGCAGAACGTGGACTTGTTTCGCGGCCTTACTGCGAATGACATCGAAGGCTTGATGGCCCACTCAACGACAGTGACGGTTGCCGCCGGAAACCCGGTCTTCGAGTCTGGCGCCGAGGAGCGGGCTCTCTATTTTCTTATTGAAGGCACCGTCGAAATCGAATTGATTGTTCCATTCGTGACCGAAGTGATTTTGGATGAACTCGCTCCGGTCAGTGTGTTTGGTGAGAGTTCATTCTTTCATGGGACGGTACATTCGGTGACTGCCCGGGCATTGACCGAAGTTACGGTGGCGCGGCTGGACCGTTCTGACTACGATCGGTTGCTCGAAGACAACAGTCTCGCAGCCTGTCGCTTGGGGGCCAACGCCGCAGAGATCCTGGCGGCGAAGCTGCAGCGGACTGACGCCTGGATCGTGGAAACCATGCAGTCCGAGGAAGCTCACCGCGTGAGACAGAAATTCTGGGACTTCCGTCAGGAACTGGGGCATCGCTTCGACAGCCCCGAAGGGGGAGGCTTCAGCACAGGTGCCGGCTGGAGGTCCTGATCGATCATGGTTTCTTGAAACCGCGAACGGGTGGAGTCTACTGACTTTGCCGATTCTTCGGACAATGCCTTTGGCGCATTGTTCCGTTTGAGACGTTTCCATCCCGCCACATGTCCAAAATGGAGCTATGTTCTGGCGGGGGCCAATTTCATCCCGAGGAAAACAAACGGCCTTGCCCATCAATGGGAGCAGACTCCTGACTTGCGCGGCGATTCGTCGTCGTTTTGCCGTTCAGATGTGAGTCCCCGTTCATGGGCAAAGCCATTTTGTCGACACGGAACGGTTTGCCGATTCCCCGTGTGAGAGCTTTCGATGACATTCGCCCCGATTTTGATTCCGCGAAATAGTGCCGGGAATCACGAGGAAATTCATGCGTCTCCCTTCCAAGCCAGTCTGGATGCTGATCGCGGTACACACTCTGTGCCTGGCGGTCGGCTTCTGGTTTCTCCATCAACTGGTGAACTCGCTAACCGAGTACCAGGCAGTGGAAAGCCGATGGGACGAGCTCGCGTTCAGATCCACCAGACTCGCCCGCCAAGCAGAGTCACTGAACACCGAAGATCTCACGCCCGAATCGACTGCCCCGCTGAAGCTGGAAACTGTCGCGTTGGAAATCCCAAACTCCGATCAATTGGGTATTGTCCTGGTGGATCGCAATCTTGCCGTCATTCGTCCGCTCACTTCGAATACGGACTGGAAATCGGGCGATCAACTGACATGGCAGTTTGAGCACAACAAAAATTCTGCGGGTGGTCCTGCTCGCGGCCGCGTTGCCACACCCCAGGGAACTCGGTCTGCGATCCGATATCCCGTTGCCGAAGCGAATGGATTTCTGGTTGTCTACGATTTTCAACTGCCGACGCCTTATTGGCGAGGAATGCTGTTAACGACACTGCCAATGGCTGCGGGAATCGCCTTTTTGTGGACGTGGATTCTGTCGTCCGTGGGGACCTATTTGATGTCTTCGAGGCTGAATCTCGAAGAATCCAGTCGTAAGACCCAACAGGAACACGAAGCATTGCGCAGCGCTCAGGATCTGCTGAGAACTCGTGACGCGGTCATTTTTGGATTGGCGAAACTGGCGGAATCCCGTGATCCCGAAACCGGTCATCATCTGGAACGGATTTCACTGTATTCAACGCGTCTGGCGACGGCGATGAGGTCGATCCCGAAGTATCAGCGTACAGTCACCCCCGGTTTTGTCAGACTACTCGGAATCAGTTCCGTACTGCACGACATTGGCAAGGTCGGACTGGAAGACACTGTCTTATTGAAGCCAGGCAAACTGGATGCCGCCGAGCGTAAACGGATGCAGGAGCATACACTGGTCGCAGGGGCTTGCCTGAGGGAAATCGAACAGCGGTTGGGGGCTTCGAATTTCCTGCAGACGGCGCGCGAAATTGCCTTACATCATCACGAACGCTGGGACGGAAACGGCTATCCAACAGGCCTGGCGGGTGCCGAGATTCCGCTCTCCGCCCGGATCGTAACTGTGGCCGATGTTTACGATGCGCTCTCCAGCAAACGGGTCTACAAAGAAGCATTTCCGCATGAGGAATGTGTGCGACTGATTCGCGAAGGGTCGGGGACACAATTCGATCCAGAACTGGTTCAGATCTTTCTGTCGATCGAAGCTGAGTTTGCAGAAATTGCTAGACGTTTTGCCGCTGCCAGTAAAACGGCTGCCGATAAGGCCGCTGCCACTGCAGAAGGTGCTTGCGAACTGATGTCTCAGGGGGACGAAGCGGTCTTGCTCGATATCGTTACCGGGTCGGCCTCGGCGGACTCTTCAAATCGATCGACTTCCGTGGCTTGAATTGCCCGTCATCAAGTTTTTAGGGTTTGGATTGAGTTTTCATGAAAACGACTGACAAAGATGAGCACTGGCTCGAGATCTCGTTGATCATCATCTCGCTCGGGCTGACCAGCCTGATGTGGTCAATGACGGGATACAAACTTGTCGTACTGAACCTGTTCTATTTGCCCGTCGTCCTGGCAGGCTTTTTCCTGGGACGTTACCGCGCGGGAGTTCTGGCGTCGTTTTCTGTCATGGCGGCATCGGTCGTCACCGCCCTGAACCTGAACGATTTCGCAGCGTTTTCATCACCCTTGGTCGTCGCACTTGCGGTGACTCTCTGGGCTGCTGTCCTTGGGCTGGTTGCGCTGCTGGTTGGAACACTCAGTGACGAGCGGAACCGCACTTTGCAGGATCTTCACGAAGCGCATGTCGGGGTCGTTGAAGTCCTCGCCCGATACCTGCAGTCGGCACATCCGAAACTGAAGGATCGGTCGAAACGAGTTGCTCACCTGAGCGAAGCGGTGGCTCGCGAATTGAAAATGCCGACTCGAGACTGCGATGACATTCGAGTTGCTGCGCTGTTGTTTGATATGGGAAATATTGAAATTACCGCACGTGTCATTCGTAAAGCGGTTGGCGATCTGGAAACGGTACAGGACCAGGAGCAGCATTCGTTCCATGGTTCGGAACTGGCCCATTCGCTGGGGTCTGTACTGTCAGGGGCATTTCCATTGCTGATGAGTCAGGGAGAAGCAGAGCCCCTCGGTCAACATCCGATCCCGGCTGCGATCCCGTTGGGGGCTCACATTATTCGAGCCGTCCGTTCTTACGACACTTATGTTTATGAATCCAAATGGGGCCCGGTCGATGGCTGTGCCATGGAAGATGCGATTGTCGAACTGCGCAGGGATATCGACGCCAGCATTCCAGAGCATGTGATTGATGCGCTGGAACGAGTCGTCACACAGGAAGCAAGAGCATCCGTCGATCAGTTTCTTGCAGTGGCGGTAAGGGCGTAGAAAGCTTTCAGCGATCAGCAGTCAGCAAGAGTGAACTCCACCTGCTTTTCTGACCGCGGACCGCTGACTGCTAACTAACTAAAAACTGGCCACCAAAAATTTGCTTTCTTCAAATCCTGATCTAGATTCTCTGTCATGAGCAACCCTGCTCAACTCGCACCCCCGAGTCTTAAAGTTCAAAGGTGCAAGACCTGCTGATGCTTCTGTTCGCCAAAGGGTGGTGGACGAATGATGTCGCGGGATGTTCGAAAAATAAGCAAAGGAACGAAGCAATGACCAAGTTTGTGACCAGCGTCAAGAATTTCCTGGTTTCCGAAGATGGCCCGACCGCTGTTGAATATGCGATCATGCTGGCCTTGATCGTCATCGTCTGCATCGGTGCCGTTCAGAGCATCGGTCAGAGCGCCAATGCCAAGTTCGGTGCCGCCAACACTGCCTTGAACCTCTAATCTCGAGAATTCGCGTTCGCGAATTTTTCGACATGCGATTGAACTTCGGCCCTGCCATCCGGCGGGGTCGAGTCATTCTTTGGCAGAAAGGATTGGCTGCCAGAATGACGACGCGGTTTGATTGTTGACGTCGGGATGATCGCTGAACTTCCCATAGCCGTTCCTTTGGCTTAGATTGGCGGCAAGTTCAGATCTCCCCTCTATGTTGACGACTTTCCACGGAGGCCCCCTTGGCCGACAAGAAGCCAGATTTCGACGAGTTTCTCGATAAGTTTCGCAAACATCGCGAATTGATGACCGAAGAACTGCATAAGGTGATCGTCGGTCAGGAAGCCGTGATCGAGCAGATCCTGGCAGCCATCTTTACGGGTGGACATTGCCTGCTGGTTGGTGTCCCCGGACTCGCCAAGACCTTGACGGTTTCCACGATCGCTCAGATTCTGGATGTTCAATTCAAACGGATTCAATTCACGCCCGACTTGATGCCATCGGACATTACCGGCACGAACGTGCTTGATGAAAATGATACGGGCCGACGTGAGTTCCGGTTTGTTGAAGGGCCGGTATTCACGAACATCCTGCTGGCCGACGAAATCAATCGAACCCCACCGAAGACCCAGGCGGCTCTACTGCAGTCGATGCAGGAGCGGGAAGTCACGGTCGGGCAGACGACCTACAAACTTCCAGAGCCGTTCTTCGTCATTGCAACCCAGAATCCGATCGAACAGGAAGGAACCTATCCGCTTCCTGAAGCACAACTCGACCGATTCATGTTCAACGTGAAAGTCGATTACCCGAATCTGGCGGAAGAAGAAAGAATTCTCACCGCATCAACTTCGGGAGAGCGTCAGGAGGTTCGTAAAGTACTTTCCGCGAAGGCCATCTTGTACTTGCAGAAGCAGATCAGCTCGATCGAAGCTGGCCCGTTGACGATCAATTATGTCGCGAGACTGGTTCGAGCCACGCGCCCCGGCGATCCGACTTCCCCCAAGTTCGTGCGTGATATGGTGGATTGGGGGGCTGGTCCACGAGCGGGGCAATTCCTGATTGCGGGTGGAAAAGCGATGGCTGCGATGGACGGTCGCCCCAGCGTCTCCATGCAGGATATCCGTCGAGTCGCAGTTCCCGTGTTGCGACACCGCATTTCGACGAACTTTCAGGCACAGGCTGAAGGAATGGACCCTGAAACGGTCATCACGCGACTTCTGGATGAAGTACCAGAACCGAAAATCCCCAAGTACGTCTGAAGGCGCCAAATCCACCGACGTAACTACTTCCTAATGCAAAAGGCAGGTCAATCGCGACCTGCCTTTTGTCTTTCGCACGCGACTGCCGTCTTGCTATTCGGCTTTCACGTCATAGCAGAACAGCATGTCCTGATCTCGCACATACAGCTTGCCGTTGCTGACGACGGGATGAGTCCAGATGCGGCCGCGCGCACTCCGTTTCGTGGACTGTGGCGTCATCTTGAAACGGCTGATTTCGTGCCATCCCTTGGGTGATGCTTCAACGAGTGCGATTTCTCCTGAGGCTTCGTCGACGCAGTACAGCATTCCATCTGCCGAAGTGACACAACCTTTTCCAAGTGCACCGCGTTCATTCCAGGTGATGTCTCCCGTTTTCAGATCCAGGCACATCCAGCCGACACCGTCTGAGTGTCCGTACAGATGCTCACCCAGCAGCAGGACGCCACCGTGGTGATTCTTCATATTCTTATTGAAGTAAACTTCCTTCGCCTTATTCTCGGCGTCGATCTGAATCAGCGTACATCCGACTCCGTATCCCGATGTGACGAAGACCTGATTATTGACGACGATCGGCGTCGGAATCACAGCGGTCTTGCCTGGCCAATCCGCCTTCCAGAGTAATTTGCCATCTTCTGGTGACACTGCGGCCACAGCGTCCTGGAAGAGTTGGACGTATTGAGCCTTACCCTGGATCGTTGCCGGAACGATACTGGCGTATTGAGCTCCATTGGTCAGGTCGGTGGACCGCCAGAGGACTTCACCGTTCTCTTTGTTGAAAGCGGCGATCGCCCCTTGTTTTCCACCGGGAGTACAGACGACACGTGGTCCGTCGACCAGCACGGACTCGCAATAACCCCAGTTCGGCCGTCCTCCGCCAAGATCCGACATTCCGGTCCGCCAGACTTCGCTTCCGTCGTCTACTTTCAGGCAGACGAGGCCACCAGTTCCTCCCATGGCATAAACACGATTACCGTCGACCGTGGGAGTTCCGCGAGGCCCATTTCCCCAGCCGTTATCGAGGATCGAGCCGACTTTGCTGGCCCATTTTTCGGTCCCGGTATTGGCATCCAGACAGATTACGTACTCGGCATCCTCGCGAGCCCCCATGGTGTACAGATTTCCAGCAACGACCGACACGCCGGAATAACCGAGGCCCGCGTTCTGGTTCAGCCAGACCTGTTTCGGTCCAGATTCTGGCCACTTCTTCAACAAGCCAGTCTCTTTTGACACGTCCGAGCGATCAGGACCTCGCCAGTGAGGCCAGTCCGCCGCGGATGTGATGGAAACACAGGCAGCCAAAGCAGTAACAGCCAACCATGACAATCGTAAAACTCTCATACCGAGTTCCTCAGCGGATTTTTTGCGACTTGAAAAATCATTGGGAAACTGCCTGGCAGATTTCGGAACCTACAGGTTGGTAGTCGACACGTGGTTTCTGAATCGCGACTTCAAAAACGGTGATCGCACCTTCTGGCGGATTCCGAGGAAGCTGCGGCTGCTTCCGTTCGGCCAGAATTCTAGCTACAACCGTTCTCCTGTGCATCAGTTCCAGCGATTTACCGTAACTTTCTTGAGTTGATATCCAATTGGAATTGTGGAAATTTCCGTTCGGCGGCCGAAAAATATCAGTAGATGTTGATTTGTCCCGTCGGAATCAGATAAAATTGTGCGACTGCGAAATTTCCGGTCTCACTCAAATCATGGGCTTTCCGCTGCGAAGGCCGTAAATCTGGAGGCTTGGCCATGCTGACTTTCCTTGGGCAGAAGCATCGGTTGTGTGACGGGGTCGGACGTCGTGACTTCCTCAAGATTGGCGGACTGGCTGTTGGCGGTCTGAGCCTGCCACAACTCCTTCAAGCCGAAGAGCTGGCTGGTGCTCGTGCCACCGGTAAGTCGATCATCAATATTTATCTCCCGGGCGGTCCGACTCATATGGACACGTTCGACCTGAAGCCAACTGCGGCCAAGGAGTTTCGTGGTGAATTCATGCCGATCCCGACGAACGTTCCCGGCATGGAAATCTGCGAGCTGATGCCGCAACTGGCAGCTCGCGGCGACAAATTCTCTGTCATCCGGTCGATTTCCGGCTTGCGCGACGAACATGCTCCTCAACAGAGTGACTCTGGATGGAGCGAATCATCGCTGCGGAATATGGGCGGCCGGCCAGGGATCGGGTCGGTCATGTCAAAGCTGTGGGGCCCATCACAGACAACGAAACACGGAACTGCACCGACATTTGTTGATCTGACAGGCTGGACCAAGACCGGATTCGTCGGCCAGGTCAATGCGGGCTTTCGTCCGGACGGTGAAGGTCGTCAGAATCTGACACTCAACCAGCAGATCAGCTTGAGCCGTCTCGACAATCGTAAAGAACTCCTGACCGGACTGGACCGACTGCGACGCGATGTCGACAGCCACGGAATGTTGACCGCGATCGACAGCTTTACCGAACGTGCTGTCGGCATCGTTACCTCGGGAGATCTGGCGAAATCACTGGACTTGCGAAACGAAGATCCCCGTATTCTAAAGCGTTACGGCAACGATAACGGAATGGGTAACGAGCGATTTGTCCTGGCTCGGCGTCTGGTTCAGGCGGGTGTTCGCTGTGTCGCCCTCTCGTGGGGTGGCTGGGATACTCACGGTAACAACTTCGTTGAAATGCGACGCCAGTTGCCGCCACTCGATCAGGCATTGAGTGCCCTGATTGATGACCTCGATGCTCATAATCTGCTCGACCAGACGATCATCATGATGTCGGGTGAATTCGGACGTACCCCACGCATCAATGGCACGGCAGGTCGCGACCACTGGGCTCGTGCTTCGTTCTTCTTCCTCGCAGGGGGCGGGCTGCGTCACGGGCAGATGATTGGCAAGACAAATCGAAACGGCGAAGAGCCGATCGAACGTCCGGTCCACATCCAGAACGTGTTCCATACCGTCTATCACCAGCTCGGAATTGATGCGAACGCAGTGACGTTGACCGACCCCAATGGTCGGCCACAGTTCCTGGCCGACAATCGCCAGCTGATCACCGAACTGATCTGAAAACGGTTCTTGAAACGGAAATCAACACCCCAGTTTGCATCAAGCAAACTGGGGTGTTTTCGTTATTCTGAAGGTGTCGCCAAAACTCAACATGTCGGCAAATCTCTCACCGGGAAATCGTCAGGGACTGAATTCTGGCCAACAGAGACCGTCGTGGAATCCTTTCTGGCTTATGTTCAGTAATGGCCACGACACGACGCATTCTTCAAGGTTAATCGATCAGCTGGAACGCGCTAGCGTCCGGTTCGAACCGTGGGCTACCCACCCCGCGGATGATAGACATCCCGAAACCTTCGCCGAGTGACCGTACCAGGTTGGTTCGCTGAAGACTCACACCCAGGAAAACACCAATGTTCGATCGGCTGACATCTGGCACCACAGTCGCAAGTCGAGTCGCAACTCCTGCTGAAGTTGTCGCATTATCGGAAGAGCTGATGAAGGAAATCGGGGCTCTGGCTACTACGCGCGCCGTGGAACCGCTCGGTTTCCTGATCTCCAGTAATGGTGGCCCATCGCTCGTTTTGCGCAAGAAATCGCTGATGATCGGCCGGTCAGAATCCTGTGATTTGCCGCTGACTGACCGTCGAGTTTCCACCCGTCATTGCCTGCTGGAGTTCATCGACAATTTCTGGTGGATCACGGATCTGGATAGTTTGAATGGGACTACAGTCAACGGACGGCGCTGCCACCGCACCTACGTTCCGCCGTCGGCCATTATCGGTGTCGGAAAGTCACGATTTCGTCTCGAATACAAGCCGACGGGCTTACCTCCTGCATCCGAGGAAGATGTCAGCGGCTTGCCCGTTGCGCGTGATCGCTCCGAAAGAGAGCGACTGGGGAATACGAGTTATGACGAACCCGCAGAAGCCAATTTGTCTGGAACAACGCTCGACATTGACTTGAACTGACATTGCCGAAAACTCGTCGACGAATGGGGCGGCGGTTTCACCGGTTCTGCCCCCGACAATCGGCGAACATCGTCACCAGGCAGTTGCCTGGCCGCGATAGAATGGATTGTTGTCGGCAAGCGTGGTCGCACTCACGCTCTCAGGTGGTCGACACGTCCATTACAATCGTCAATCTCGGCATCTGGCGTCACCCGTCCCGCCGGTTTTCGAATTTCGCGGTGACAGCAGCGATGGCGAGACCCTAGTCTTATGTTGTCGACTGGCAACATGTCGTGTTCCCTCAACGGAATGCCACGATTGCCCGGATGATTCATTTCAATCATCAGACTACCGGAAACTGATCAGAAGCGGCAGGTGGATTCATGAGTGGTACTGTGGTCGAAGAACCGATGGCGGAAACTGTTTCCGAGGAACCGCCGTTCAGCGGACCCGATATCTCCAAACTCCAGGATCACACTCCGGCAGCGGTCCGAGCACCTCGCGTGCTGGCAGGCCTCGTCTTTGCCGTGGGAATGATCTATCTCGTCTTCTGCATGCGTCCTTTGTGGCATACCGATGTCTGGGGACACCTGGCGTATGGACGAGTGATCTGCGAAGGAATGTCCCTGCCTGCGACCGAACCCTTGATGCCACTCGCCACAGGAATGGCGTTTGTCGATACCGCCTGGCTGAGTCAGGTGATCGGCTACTTGACCATGCAGACCATTGGAATTGCCGGGCTGCAGGGCCTGTTCGCGCTGGCGAGTGCCACTTGTGTGGCCCTGCTGGCCGCGCGGACCTATCAAAGAACGCGAAGTGGCTGGTTCAGCCTGCTGGCGATGGTCGGATTTCTCGCGGTCGCTGCCGAGTCACTGTCCATCATTCGTCCGCAGGTCGCTGGAATCGCCTGCTTTGTCATGCTGCTGTTCCGACTGACGTCACCACGGTTGCATCGATCGGACTGGGTACTGGTCCCCGTCCTGTTTGCTTTGTGGGCCAACCTGCATGGCTCGTTCCTGACAGGCTTGTTCCTGTTAGGAAGTTTTGTGGTGGGACGGGCCATTGACGTTGGATTCCGAACGGGTTCGTGGCAGGCAATCATTCGTGATCACCGCCTGCGTCGCAACTTCCTGCTGCTGGAACTGGCTGCCGCGGCAGCGCTGGTGAATCCATACGGAATCGGCGTTTCTGGAGCGGCCATGCAGATCGCCGCGAACCCTAACTTGGGCGACCTGACCGAATGGCATCCTCAGGTGTTGCGAGAAATGACAGGAGTCCTGTTTGGTGCCGTGATTGTTGCCCTGGCAGTTCTGTACCGATGGACGCCACGACGTGTTCGCACGTGGGAAGTGATCTCGCTGGTCGTGCTGGGATGGTCGACCTTCAATAGCAGTCGAATGATTGTCTGGTGGGCTCCCGTCGCAGCGTTGCTGCTGGCCGTCCATGGCCACGCTTCGTGGCGACACTGGCGACGCTTGCCGCTGATTCCCGAGGCTCCCGCCCGTGCCGGGAAATGGACCGTGGTGGCAGTCGGCCTGATCTGGATCTTCTTCGCTTACAGCCCGCTGGGGATTCGCGTCATCCATGGGAAATCTCCCAAGCTCGAACGATCTGTATCGAGTGAGACCCCTCTGGCTGCCGCCAAGTATCTCAGGGAAAAGCCCCCGGTGGGCCAGGTCTTCAACACCTTCGAATGGGGTGATTATCTGCAGTGGGCTGGACCTGCCGGGATGAAGATCTTCGTAAATTCGCACGCTCATCTGGTTCCACGCGAAGTCTGGCAGGCGTACATGCAGATCAGTGATCTTCAGTCGGGATGGGAAGAAGCGATCGATCGTTACGGGATCAACACAATTGTGATTGATCGCGAACATCGTGAGCCATTGATCAAGAAACTGAAAGAGATCGACAAGTGGAAACTCGATTTTGAGCAGGATGGTCAGGTCGTCTTCATCCGCAAGAAGCCGATTTGAAATCCTGATCCTGCAGATCCTTTTTCCGTGTCCGTCCCGTCGAATTTGAGTGGCAAGTGAGAGTGGTTCATGAAGTCTCCGCGAATTGCGAAAGAACAGTTTCTGCTGGTGCAATTGATCGTCGTCATGGCGATTGTCGGTTCTTTCGCGGCCGGTTCCGTCGAAACCCGTCAGATCCTGCTCAGTGAGGCTGGCGGACCACGTTTTGCTCCTGTGGTCAATGTTCCTCGCGAAACACCACTGGTGATTGAGCCCCTTTACGATGATCCGGAAGTCGTCAGTGATGCGGAACTGGCGGCCGTTCTCGCCAAGATTCAGCCTCGCTTTCCATTGAAGAAATTGAAGCCAAACTATGTCGAGCATGCACTGCGAACGTGGTGGCTGCACGCCAAGTTTGCGGATCCCAAGGTGATGTCGGGTGAAGCATTGAAAGAGTTCCTGACCGATCACGGTCGGTATCTTGCATCGTGGGGAGATGACTTCGCACCGTTGCTGCAGGATGAATCTGGCGGTGTGTCAATCCGGTGGGGAAAAGAAGAAGGGGCCTCGGTCCATCATGACCATTGGCTCGCCTGCCTGACGGAAGCGGGTGTCCGACTGCACGAACCGGTGTTTACGCCAAACAGTCGAACGCACGACATCAATGACGTCCTGCAGGAATCGCTGCGGGATTTCAAACTGGATGAAACCGAAGTTGAATGGTCCGCGATGGCCTTCGGCCTGTGGATTGCTCCCCAGAAGACCTGGACAACTCGGCAGGGGCGGACACTGTCGTTTGATCAACTGGCCGATCGCTTGATGCGAGGTCACAAGCGATTCGGTGTCTGCAGCGGGACGCATCGGTTGTACTCCTTGATCGTCCTGATGCGACTGGATGACGATCACGACATTCTCTCCGATGAAACCCGTGAACGAATCATGGATCATATGCGATCTGTGCGAGACCTGATTGCGGTCTGTCAATTCGAGGATGGTCACTGGGCGTCAAACTGGTCGGAAGGTGCCGACTCGCTGACCAAACCGATCGAGGATGAACTCTACAAGCAGGTGATCGCGACGGGGCATCATCTGGAGTGGATGGCCATCGCCCCACAGGAACTGCACGTTTCGCGAGATCAGATTCTGAAGGCGGCAGACTGGGTGATCAAAACAACGACCGAGCAAACAGACAGCGATATCGCCACGCGATACACATTCTTCAGCCACGTCGGCAACGCTCTGGCCCTGTGGCGCAAGACTCATCCGGCAGACTTCTGGATGAAGTGGCAAGCCGATCATCCTGAAGCGGCCAAGCCCGTCGAAGCACCAAAGGCTGATGCGGTCAAAGCGGATGTCGCTCCTGAAGCGAAAGTCGTGGCTCCGGAATCGAAATAAGGGCCGAGCAGCGAAGCCAATTTCTGGCTTTCAGGAAATTGAAGAGGAGCAGACCTTCGGTCGGTCGTTTCGGCGGGGTCGGTAGATCCGCGCCGAACAGCGATACCCGTGCCGAACAAGCCTGATAGTCGTGAATCTACGCGGATTCAGCGAGGTCTGCGGCGTCGTCGGCTGAGGCGGTTTCACCGAGCAGGGCTCGGCGGCCCTGGTGCGTCATCTGGTATTGCACTCCGACATCGCGTCCGCCGACGTCGAACTTGAGGAACCCGAAGGCGATCAGTTTGCCGTGGATGGCAGAAAGATTGCCCGGTTCGACTCCTGCAACTTCAACCTGCCGGCCAATCCAGCATTCTGCTGCTGGATCTTTTTCCCGAGCCTGTTGCTGCAGATCGTAATAGACCTGGAGAACGGCCTTCCATTCGGGATTGCGGCGGAGTTGAATGATGTCGAGTTCGTCCATTGTGCTGAAGGTATCGACGGACGCGCTCACCGCGCCTGACAGTGCGACTGGTGCCACGTACCATCGCTCTACCCGGCAGGAATTCGCCGACCGAAACGGCGGGAGTAATCCGACAATCCGGCAAAGTCGCAAGGCGGCCTTCGGCAGTTTTCGCCGGTCAGGTGCTCGCGCGGTGATCTGAATTCAGCACAAAAATTTGATCATTTGCAAGCCGTATCGTTATGATGCGAGCCGCATTTCACCTGTTGTCGATTCGACGTTGAAACCAATCTGAAACCCTTTGGGTACATTTGTCATTCAACTCCCCATTCCTCAGGGATTTCCTCATGATCCGTGGCAAGCTTCGATTAGTCGCCTTTGTCGTTTTCTGGGTTTACACGGCCCCCAGCGCTTTCTGCCAGGAGAACGGATCGAAGCAACTGGTCGATGGACTGAGACCACTCCTTAAATTGCTGAGTGGATCAGAGAGTCGATTTGGAGTCGCCGCCAGTCTTCAATTGAAAATCGACGGGAAGAATGTCCCTGTCGAACTGAAACTGGTACGTTACGATGATGCCTCGTTTGACCTCGACGCCACACATCAGGATTACAGCGTCAAGATTCGCCGCCGGGCGGATGCCACTGCGATGGCCTTGCCGCATCATCGTGTTGTCTTCATCGGCAAGGGAACAACCGAAGCGGAAGATCACCTGAAGCCGAAGGGGGTTATCGCTCGACTGGTCAGCCCCGCGTCAATCGCCGCAATCTACACTCCACTGGTGGCAACCAGCGATGCGACTAGTGTGGCGCCGCTGCTGACACAACTGCTCAAGGTCAAATATGACGCCACTTCTCAGCAGTGGACCGTTGGCAACAATGCTTCGTTCAAGTTTGGTGAAGCACCGCAACTCGTCAGTGTCAAAGTCGATGATCATTCGGTGCAACTGGTGCGTCTGGCCATCGGGGGACCGGCGGCTGTGGATGACTGGAATGGATATCGAACGGTTTCGATCGAGCGGTCAGAGCTGGAACGGCAACTGGTGCGAGGCGTTCGACGAGCGACAGAAGTTCTGGCTCCCGGACCAAGTCTGATTGCGCCCGAACAGGTTGGCCGAAAAGTCGCGCATGGTGAATTGCGTTGGGTTGATGGTCATCGCGTCGTCCTGCTGGAAGGGACACCCGACGACATCGGAACGGCACACGGTCAACTGCTGCATGACGAATCGATTCGATGTTTTGATTCGGTACTTTACTCGTTTGGCACCGTTCAAACGATCGTCAACGGTCGCTGGTTCCGGCATGATCTGGAGCAGGCGTACGCTCGACTGGCACCTCATATTCCAGAACATCACAAGCAGGAAACCCGTGCCATGGCGCGGGCGTTGAACCGCGACCCAAAACTGGCGGAAGTCCTGAATGTTTTCCCCGAGATGTTTCACTGCTCGGGTTTCGCCGTCTTCGGCAGCGCGACACAAGGTGGCAAGCTGTATCACGGTCGGGTTCTGGATTATATGACCACCATCGGGCTTCAGGACGCGGCAACGACGTTTATCATGGCTCCTAAGGGGAAAATTCCCTTCGCGAACGTTGGCTATGGCGGATTCATCGGCAGCGTCAGCGGCATGAATACCAAAGCAATCTCTTTGGGCGAAATGGGGGGGCGGGGCGAAGGGAAGTGGGATGGGGTCCCGATGGCCACCTTGATGCGCCGGGCTCTGGAAGAATGTACGACTCTCGACGAAGTGATGGATCTGTGGAAAAACAATCCCAGAACCTGCGAATACTATTACGTATTCGCCGATGGAAAGACCAATCGCGCCGTGGGGGTTGCTGCGTATCCGGAATCGGTCGAGTTCCTGCAGCCAGGTCAATCTCATCCGCTGCTGGGTGACGGGATCAAAGATGCGGTCGTTTTGTCAGCCGGTTCACGCTTGGAAGAATTGCGCAAACGCGTGACAAAGTTGCATGGACAGATCGACGCCCCGGCAGCTCAGTCCCTGATGTGTCGCCCGGTGGCGATGAATTCGAACTTGCACAATGTCCTGTTTGTCCCGGAAGACGGAGTGCTGTATGTCGCCAACGCAGATCATTCGCAACCGGCTGCAGATCGGCCCTACGTGAAATTGAATCTGAAGGAGTTACTGCAGTCGATGGGGACAACTGTGGCTGCGGGGAAGTGAGCCGTTGACAATCGCGAATTGAGGACACGCGACCTGAAAGGCCGCGAGAAGTAAGTAATAAGAACGGATCGTTATGATCCCTTTCTCGCGACCTTTCAGGTCGCAATCCATGTTTTGTCCGCAAACCCAGGGCTGAAGCCGGCTGAAGCCCTGGGCTTTGTTCTTTTGGGCCTTCAGCCCAAACGGAATCTGTTTTGCGGTTGTACGTTAATCTAGAGGATTTCCAAGGTTGGCATCTTGGGTGTTTCGAGCAACTGCCGGGCAATTTGAATTGCCGTTCGTTCGCAGATTCCCACCAGCGGACCTCGAGAAGGATTGTCCTCTGAAAACAAGCTAGCGATCTGACCATCGTCACCCCGAATACGGATTCCTGCATCAATCGGCAGTTCGCCGAGGAATGGAATCCCCATCTCTTCGGCCTTCTTGCGAGCTCCGCCGCGACCGAAGATGTCGCCGGTCATGTTTTCGACCAGTCCCAGGATCGGAATCTTGACCTGGCGGAACATGCTGATCGCTTTCATGGCATCGAGCAGCGCGACCTGTTGCGGCGTACAGACAACAACAGCCCCGGCAAGGCCAAGCATCTGCGACAGCGTCAACGAAACGTCGCCTGTTCCCGGTGGCAGGTCGATGATCAGGTAGTCGAGTTCACCCCAATCGGTGTCCTTCAGGAACTGCGTGATCGCCCGATGCAACAATGGGCCTCGCCAGATCACCGCTTGATCCGGCTGAACGAAGTAACCCATCGAGATCACTTTGAGTCCGTTGGCGATGACCGGTTCGATCCTTTCGAACTCTTCGCCCGTCGATGTCTTGTGCTTGACGGCTGAGGGGCGACCGTGGGCTCCGACCATGTGAGGAATACTTGGTCCGTAGACGTCAGCATCCATCAAACCGACTTGGCAACCGAGAGACTTCAGTCCGTAAGCGAGGGTTGCTGCCACGGTGCTCTTGCCGACCCCCCCCTTGCCGCTACCGACCGCCACGACGTTCTTCACACGCAGACCGAGCGTTCCGCCCGAATTTAATCCGCGAACATTCGAAACATAAGCGACTTCGACGTTGCCCGTTCCGGGAAATGATTCGGTGATTGCCGAGCGGATCGCTGCTGTAATCCGGCCACGATCAGGATAGGCAGGGGTTGGCAAATCAATGGTCACGGTGACAGAATTGTCGGGACCGATCGCCACACTGCGTAGCATTTCGAGTTCGCCAAACGGGCGACCAATTTCAGGGTCACGAATACCACTCAACCGATTTAGAACTTGATCTTGTGTCAACATGTTCGTTTTTGTTCTCTCCGCCGTTGCGGTCTGTTAGTCGTAAAGGTGGCGTCGCCGCGATGTCTCATGGGACCAAGGTTTAGAATTCCAGCCCTGATTCGCCGGAATCTGTTAACCTGCTCAGGCCGAATTTCACTCCGGAAGGCCCAAGAGACTGTTCACACTGGCCAAAGTGCAGATTCCCGACACCTATGATTCTTGGGGAACCGGCAAGCGATCCGTCGTCAGACGATCGATTTGCAATACCGGTAGACTGTGAAGTTGTATCACTGTCCTGAAGCAGCGGCAACTCGCCCCAGTCCAGAACTCATTTTTCGCAGGATGCGTAAACAGATTCGGGCGACGTTAACTCCCGGGACTTCGTCATCGACGAATTCTGTGACGCCAGCCTCCCGAATCGGCCATTCCACTTCGGACAGGCTTTTCGAGGCGATGACAACGATTTCAGAGGGCCAGGTCGTTGCAACTTGACGCGTCAACCAGGAAAGGAATTCGGTAGGTGCGGCATCAAGAACGATGACCGTCACGGCTGCTGAGAACTCGCTGACCAGAGGCGTCACATCGTGAACCGACCGGCACTCACGCACAAGGATGTCTTGATCCGAAACCTGCCGCTTCAGCTCAGGCCCCCAGAACGGATGCCGCTCAAAAACCACGATGCCTTGTGAGGGGGGGGCTGATCGTTGCGACATGATTCTCAAAAACTCGTTGCGTTTAGCGTGAGATGGCCAGCAAGCTCTTGCTGTTTCGATACAATCGATTCTAAGATATGCTCAACATATCGGAGTTCTCCCAAAATTGTCCATTGAGATTGGAAACAGGGATGTTTCGCAGAATCTGTCCATCTCAGCTTTCAAAAATGACCCCGGCTCGCATTTGCATCATCAAGCCAAGCGCGCTGGGGGATGTTGTACAGACTTTGCCTCTTCTGCCAGTGTTCATGGCCCGATTTCCCGAGGCGGAAATCAGTTGGGTGATCAGTCGTGAACTGACAGATCTCGTTGCAGGCCATCCCTGTGTTCACGACACGATTCCGTTTGATCGAAAAGGAGGCTGGCGCGACTGGTCTCAATTGCTTTCAACATTGAAGTCGCGAAAATTTGAGATGGTGTTTGACCTCCAGGGATTGCTGCGGACGGCCGTGATGACTTTTGCGACGCGGGCTCCCGTGCGGATCGGTTTGCAGACGGCTCGCGAAGGATCTTCGCTTTCCACGAACTGTGTCATCCCGGACACGAGCAAGTCCGTTCCTGCCCATGCGAGAATCTGGCGAGTTGCCGAAGTTCTTGGCTTGGGGGAATCGCCGAAAGAGACATTGATCACGGTCTCAAAAGCGGATGAAGAATGGGCTGATAAGTTTCTCGCACCGCTGCCACGCCCGATTACAGCTGTTCATCCAGGTGCAGGCTGGGAAACAAAACGCTGGCCGGTTGAACAGTTCTCGCAACTGTTGGATCGAGGGACTCAAGCCTGGCAGGGGGCAACAATCATTCTCGGAAGCCGCGGTGAACGATCGCACGCCGAACATTTGAAGCAATTGATGAGCGACGGTGCATGGCGTCATCCGAAAACAGTCCGCACCCCGATCGTCAATCTCGCTGGCCAGACGACGATCAAACAACTGGCTGCTCTGCTGGCTCGTGTTGATCTGGTCGTCAGTAACGATTCGGGACCGATGCATCTGGCTGCTGGGTTAGGAACGCCAACGCTGGGATTATTCACGTGCACATCTGCGGCGCGTTCAGGCCCGGCAGGAAGCCAGCACGAACTTGTCTCAACGACGGTCCCCTGCGCCGCAAGTTACTGCAAGCGTTGTCCGCAGCGGGGTGATAAACGTATGGCATGCCTGACGGAATTGAATGTTGATCGAGTCTGGCAGGGCATGGAACGGCTGGTGGCGAAGAATGAAATCCAGCCTAACCCCGAAACGCATGCGGCTTGAATTCTTTCTGGTTTCGAATTGACGTTCCTAACGCGTCTCAGCATTAATCTCGAGTGACAGGGTTCTATCGTCTCGTCAGATGATGTGTTTTCAGGATAAATCCATCATCCGGAACGCGTTAGCGTCCGGCTTTAACCGCTGGCTGTCGCTCAGCGCCGGATCGTTCGGGTTCTTGGTACGTGGCTAATACTCGCCCGGCTCGCAGTTCAAGCTTTTCCTCAACGAAGAACAAAGCACCAAGAACCAATAACTGATGCGACCGACCCACGATGTGTTCCCGGCACTTTGATGGAATTGCGAACTGTACCCGCCATCTTGATAAAGAATTGATATCTCCGAGCCCTCTTTTGTCCCCCTTTTGATGTGATGTCTGCTTCAATTCGTTCGATGCAATTTCTGTATCGAAAGGAAAACAGGCATGGACATCATCTGGCTGCTGGCAGGGTTCGCATTCTTCCCACTTTCTGCGGGCCTCGTCGTTCTGTTCGACTACCTCAGGACAGGAGACTGAACATGGACTGGACCATTGCTTTGGGGCTGATCGTTCTGGTTGTCCTGATCGTTTACCTCGCGATCGCTTTAATCAAGCCGGAGTACTTCTCGTGACCAATCATTCTGTTCTGCAAATCGTGCTGTTTCTGGGGGTGTTGCTGGCCTGTGTGCGACCTCTCGGCTGGTATATGGCCCGTGTCTATTCCGGTTCCGCACCCCTGCTGGAGCGATTCTTGCAGCCCCTAGAAGACCTGCTGTATCGCTTGTGCGGTGTTGACCGCAATCGTGAGATGACCTGGAAAGAGTATTCCTTCGCGGTGCTGCTGCTGAGTCTCGTCAGCTTTGTCGCCGTCTACGGAATTCAGCGACTGCAAAGCCTGCTGCCACTGAATCCAGACAACATGCCCGCCGTCACTCCAGATTCGGCCTTTAACACAGCTATCAGCTTCACGACCAACACAAACTGGCAGGGATACGGCGGTGAATCGACAATGAGTTACCTGACTCAAATGCTCGCTCTGACCGTGCAGAATTTTGTCTCAGCAGCAGTTGGGATGGCTGTCCTGGTCGCTCTGGTGCGTGGATTCAATCGTCAACTGGCAACAACGATTGGAAACTTCTGGGTCGATCTGACGCGAGGGACCCTGTACATCCTGTTACCACTGTCGCTGGTCCTGGCTGTCAGCCTGGTGGCACAGGGAGTTGTCCAGACTTTTTCAAGTAGCCGCGAAGTGTCTTTGCTGGAACCGATTGTTGACGCAAACGGCGAGGCCACTCCAGTCCAGAAAATTGCTGTCGGGCCTGTTGCGTCGCAAGTCGCCATCAAGCAACTGGGGACGAACGGAGGCGGGTTCTTCAACGCGAATTCGGCACATCCGCTGGAGAATCCGACACCACTTTCGAACTTCCTGCAACTCCTTTCGATCCTGCTGATTCCTGCTGCCCTGTGTTTCACATTTGGTGAAATGGTCGGGGACCGACGCCAGGGCTGGGCAGTACTGGCAGCAATGTCGGTGATCTTTGTGCCGCTGTTGATCCTGACCGTCGTCGCGGAGCAACAAGGCAATCGAGCCCTCGCAACTCTCCCCGTCGACCAGGTCGTGTCCGAGTTGCAGTCCGGTGGAAACGTGGAAGGGAAGGAGACTCGTTTCGGGATTGTGAATTCGGCGATGTGGGCAGTGACAACGACGGCGGCTTCCAATGGTTCAGTCAACTCGATGCACGATTCGTACACTCCGTTGGGAGGCCTGATACCACTCTGGCTCATTCAGTTGGGCGAAGTGATCTTCGGTGGTGTCGGTTCGGGGCTTTACGGGATGCTGATGTTTGCGATTGTGGCGGTGTTTGTCGCTGGCCTGATGGTCGGACGGACGCCGGAATATCTGGGCAAAAAAATCGGCGCCTTCGAAATCAAAATGGCGATGCTGGCAATTCTGTTCCCCTGTGCCACGGTGCTGGTGGGAACTGCGTTCGCAGTGATTTCCATCGCCGGAATCGCAACGATTTTTAATCACGGCCCGCACGGATTCAGTGAGGTTCTGTACGCCTTTTCTTCGGCGGGGAACAACAATGGCAGTGCCTTCGCGGGCCTGGGGGCGAATACTCCCTTCTACAACGGAATGCTCGGAGCCGCGATGCTGATCGGACGCTTCTGGGTGATGCTTCCCGTCCTCGCGATTGCCGGTTCACTGGCAGCGAAAAAATCAATTCCCGTCGGCGCAGGAACTCTGCCGACTCATACACCACTTTTTGTGATGCTGCTCGTATCCGTCGTGATTGTGGTGGGGGCATTGAGTTTTTTTCCCGCTCTGGCACTGGGGCCAATCGTCGAACACCTGCTGGTTAACGGCTGACGCCTCTACACAACGAACCAGACCGCACTCACTGCAACATCTACTCGTACATTCGCAAGTATTTGAATTTGCGGGCGCGAACAGGAACACGTAATGTCAAAATCAAACCACTTTCTCAATGGGACGATCCTGCGGGAGGCGATATCGGCTTCATTTGTGAAGCTCGATCCGCAAGTCCAAGTTCGTAACCCGGTCATGTTTGCTGTGTATCTCGGCAGTATCCTGACCTCTGTTCTCTGGCTGAATTCATTGAGTTCCACATCCAGCGAATCGCCGTGGTTCGTGCTGGCGATTGCAGTCTGGTTATGGATGACCGTGTTATTTGCCAATTTTGCCGAAGCGATCGCTGAAGGGCATGGGAAGGCTCAAGCCGATTCGCTGAAACAGAGTCGTACAACCGTTGTCGCTCATAAGCTCTCAAATCAAAAGGATCGAACGGCGTTGGCGGTTTCCGCAACAGACCTGCAGATCGGCGATTTTGTCATCGTCAAAGCGGGGGAAACCATTCCACTGGATGGAGAAGTGGTGGAAGGTGTCGCGTCCGTGGACGAAAGTGCGATCACGGGAGAAAGTGCGCCGGTCGTCCGCGAAAGCGGTGGAGACCGCAGTTCCGTCACTGGCGGCACACGTGTCATTTCGGACTGGCTGATCATCCAGGTCAAAGCACTTCCAGGCCAGACATTTCTGGATCGTATGATTGCGATGGTTGAGGGAGCGAAACGACAGAAGACGCCGAATGAAATCGCACTGGCGATCCTGCTGGCTGCGTTAACGCTGATTTTTTTGCTGGTCGTGGCCACACTGCTTCCCTATTCGATTTTCAGCGTCCGCGCTTCGGGGCAGGGGATGCCGATCAGCATGACGGTTCTGGTTGCGCTCTTCGTATGCCTGGCGCCCACGACAATCGGCGCGCTCCTCTCGGCCATCGGGATTGCAGGAATGAATCGCCTCAGTCAGGCGAATGTGATCGCAATGTCAGGCCGAGCTGTCGAAGCGGCAGGAGATATCGACGTCCTGCTGCTCGACAAGACAGGGACGATTACTCTGGGCAACCGACAGGCAACGCGTTTCATCCCTGCCAATGGAGTCAACGATCGCGATCTTGCGGAAGCGGCCCATCTGGCTTCAATGGCCGACGAAACAGCCGAAGGTCGCGGCATCGCAGTTCTTGCCAAAAATCAACATGGATTGCGTGGTCGTGATCTGGAACAGATCAAACCTCATTTCGTTCCATTTTCTGCCAAGACTCGAATGAGCGGTGTGACGCTGGATGGTCATGAAATCCGCAAAGGTGCGGCTGAGGCTATCGAAGCGTACGTGCGTGACCTCGGTGGCTTCCTGCCGGAAGATGTCCGAAACACCGTACAGCAGATTGCCAAATCAGGAGGAACACCGCTGGTCGTTTGTTGCGATGCCAAGGTGCTTGGAGCGATCGAGCTGAAAGATATTGTCAAAGGGGGCATTAAGGAACGATTTGCTGAACTTCGGCAGATGGGGATCAAAACGGTGATGATTACAGGCGACAATCCCTTGACGGCAGCAGCAATTGCGGCCGAAGCCGGAGTCGACGATTTCCTGGCAGAAGCGACGCCCGAAGCCAAACTGGCTCTAATTCGCGATTATCAGAAAGGGGGCCGGCTGGTTGCGATGACCGGCGACGGCACCAACGATGCCCCGGCCCTGGCACAGGCAGATGTTGCCGTGGCGATGAACAGCGGGACTCAGGCTGCCAAAGAAGCCGGGAACATGGTGGACCTGGATTCCAACCCAACGAAGCTGATCGAAATCGTGAACATTGGCAAGCAATTGTTGATGACGCGAGGTTCACTGACAACATTCAGCATCGCCAACGACATCGCCAAATACTTTGCCATCCTGCCAGCCGCGTTTGCGGCAACGTACCCAGCCCTGAAGGGATTGGACCTGATGCACTTGTCGTCGCCTGCGACGGCAATTCTTTCGGCAGTGATTTTCAATGCTCTGATAATTGTTGCACTGGTTCCACTGGCTTTGAAAGGTGTGGCCTATCGACCTCTTGGAGCCGCTCAACTGCTACGTAACAATCTGCTGGTGTATGGATGCGGCGGACTGATCGTGCCGTTTATCGGAATCAAGGCCATTGATGTCCTGCTGGCTCTGGGGCTCGGCTGAATAACTGAGCGCACTCTTGTTCGCAGGTCAAAGAGGTGGGTGTCGCGAAGGCACTGCTTCTCCAAGGACTTCGAAGCAGTGGCACCGCCGCAGCAACCATCATCGCGCATGGCCGTTGAGACCCAAATGCAGGGCATTCGCGAATCATGCGCGAGAACCCGCCATGATCAGAGCTTCACCCGAAATCAGGAAAACAAAATCATGTTCCAACAACTCCGTACGGCTTTGATGATGTTATTTGCGATGACGGTTCTCACAGGTGGCATCTATCCGCTCATTGTCACTGCGGTCGCACGGGTTGCATTTCCGCGACAGGCGAATGGCAGTCTGTTGACACGAGACAACCAGGTTGTCGGTTCAGAATTGATCGGGCAATCATTCTCAAAGCCCGAGTACTTCTGGGGGCGACTGTCGGCGACCAGTCCAACTCCCTGCAACGCGGCTTCGTCGAGTGGCTCAAACTTCGGGCCGCTTCACCCGGGACTGATAGTGGCTGCCGAAGGCCGAATTTCTCGGTTGCGGGCTGCCGGAAGCAGTGTGGGGCCAGTCCCGATTGATCTCGTGACCGCTTCGGGAAGCGGCCTGGATCCGCACATCAGTCCCGCAGCGGCGGAATATCAGGTGCCAAGAGTCGCTGAATCGAGGAGAATATCAGTCGACAAGGTACGGGAACTCATTCGAAACAATACCGAACATCGTCAACTGGGAATTCTTGGAGAACCGCGCGTGAACGTTCTTCGTCTGAACCTGGCGCTCGATCAACAGCAACGTGGGAATTGAAGCAAATGTCGACGGATGATCGACCGAGTCCCGATGCCCTGCTGGCCAGGATCAAGGCTGAAGAGACCGGCCAGGGACGCGGGGCACTGAGAATCTTTTTCGGCTACGCCGCGGGCGTTGGCAAGACGTACGCGATGCTGGAGTCTGCTCGAAAGGAAGCACTTCAGGGGCGCGATGTCGTTATCGGATACGTGGAACCTCACGCACGCCCGGAAACACTTGCATTACTGGAGGGCCTGACGAGTCTTACCCCCAGAGAAATTCTGCATCGCGGAGTGGTGCTGCGAGAATTTGATGTCCAGGCCGCCTTAGCTCGTCATCCCGATCTGATCCTGGTCGATGAACTGGCTCATTCGAACGCGGTCGGCTCGACACACGAAAAGCGATGGCAGGACGTTGAAGAACTCCTCGCGGCAGGAATCAATGTCTGGTCGACACTGAATGTTCAGCACATCGAAAGCCTGAATGATATCATCGGACAGATTACGGGAGTGACCGTCCGTGAAACGATTCCAGACCATGTTTTCGACATGGCCACAGATCTGGAACTGGTGGACATTACGCCGGAAGAACTGCTGACTCGGCTGAAGGCGGGTAAGATCTACCTGCCCGAGCAGGTACAACGGGCGATCCAGAGTTTCTTTCAAAAGGCCAATCTGACTGCTCTGCGGGAACTCTCATTGAGGCAGGCGGCCCGGCGGATTCATACGGATGTGGAATCGATCCGCCGCGAAAAGGCGGTGACTCATCCCTGGGCTACCGCCGAAAGACTGCTGGTCTGTGTCGGTCCCAGTCCGACGACAGGCCGCGTCATTCGAACGGCAAAACGTATGGCCGCGGCACTCGAAGCCCCATGGCTGGCAGTCTCCATCGACCTCACAGGTGAATCATCCAACTCACCTGCCAAACAGCAGATCGCTCAACATTTTCGGCTGGCAGAGAGACTGGGAGCCGAAACGGTCACTCTGGCAGGTCAAAACATTACTGAGACGCTCCTTGACTTTGCCCGGACGCGAAACGTCACCAAGATTCTGATTGGAAAGACGCACCAGCCACGCTGGCGTCGACTGCTCTTTGGGACCGTGGTTGACGAAGTTCTCGAGCGGAGTGGCGAGATCGATGTTTATGTGATTCATGGACAGGAAGACCAGAAAGAATCGGCTACGATCAAAAGAAAACGCGAGCTTAATGATCGAATGCCATACATCAAATCGATGGCATTGATCATAGCTACGACAGGCCTGGCCTACGCATTGAGATACCTCAAGTTTGCTGATGCCGAAGCCAATACGGTCATGCTGTTTCTGGCTTCGGTCGCGTGGACAGCATTCCGTTACGGTCGTGGACCAGCGATCCTGGCGAGCATATTTGCAGTGCTGGCGTTTGACTTCTTCTTCGTCCCGCCTTTCTACAATTTCGCAATCTCCGATGCGCAATACTCGGTGACGTTTGCCGTCATGCTGACCATCGGCGTGGTAATCAGCACGTTGACCTCGCGATTGCGAGCACAGGTCCAAAGCACGCGCCAGCGGGAGCATCAGACTTCGGCTCTGTATGAACTGGGAAAACAACTCAGTTCACTCTGTGGTCGCGCATTTCTCGCCAGTGCCGCCGGTGAAAAGATCGCCGACATGCTGTCGGGTGAAGTGGCCATCTATTTGCGTCGATCAACCGACTCGCTGGAAATCGTGTTTGGTCGCGATTCAACAATCGCCGGTCATCCGGTGAACGACTCAGTTGCACACTGGGTCGCCGAGCACGATCAGATCGCCGGGGCGGGAACGAATACGCTTCCCAGCGCGACGGCGCTGTTCTTGCCGCTGGTGGGATCTCAGCAAACTCATGGAGTCATTGCGATCAAAGTTCCCGACCCCGAACGGCTGGTTGAGCCGACTCAGCGCCGTCTGCTGGAGGCATGTGCCAACCAATTGGCACTCGCTCTGGAACGAGATCAACTCGCCATTGATGCTGCTGACGCGCGCGTGCAGGCCGAGACCGAACAGATTCGCAGTAGTCTGCTCAGCAGTGTCTCACACGATCTGAAGACGCCGCTGGCCGCGATTTCCGGGGCCAGCAGCAGTCTGCTGGAAGTGACGACCCTGGACGACGTGACTCGACGCCAGTTGCTGGAGACCGTCGCTGAGGAAGCGACACGGCTGAATCGTCTGCTTGAAAATATTCTACAGATGTCAAAACTCGACGCTGGTGCTGCTTCGCCGAACAAACAATGGCACGTGCTGGAAGAAATCATCGGCTCGGCATTACACCGGACTCAGCGTGAACTGGCGGGTCACGAGGTCGAAGTCCGGCTGGCATCGGACCTGCCGTTGATGTGGCTGGATGGTCTGCTGATGGAACAGGTCTTCGTCAACCTGACTGAAAACGCCGCTCGACATACACCGTCAGGTTCGCGCATCCAGATCACAGCAGCGGTCGATGGTGATGCTTTAAGAATTGCGGTGGCCGACAATGGCTCCGGCCTTCCTCCCGAATCTGTCGAACGAATCTTCGACAAATTTTACCGCGCCACACCCAGTGCCGATGGCGGACGTGGCAGCGGACTGGGGCTTGCCATCTGCCGGGCGATCATTAAATCTCATGGAGGTGAGATCATGGCGGCAAACCGCCAGAGTGGTGGTGCTGAATTCATTATTCGTCTGCCGATCCTCAAGGATTCTCCGCATATAGTGGTAGAATGATGCCATGAAACAAGGCCAACCGAATATTCTGGTCATCGAAGACGAACTGCCGATTCGACGATTCCTGAGAGCCTCATTGGCGAATGAAGGGTATCATTTGATCGAGGCCGTATCGGGTGAGGAAGGTCTGCGACTGGCCGCCAGCCAACCTCCGGACCTGATCATTCTCGATCTGGGTCTGCCTGATCTGGATGGTCAGGAAGTGCTGCAACGATTGAGAGAATGGTTGACAGCACCGATCATCATCCTGTCCGCTCGCGATCAGGAAACGCAAAAGATCAAAGCACTGGATAATGGTGCCGACGACTACGTCACCAAGCCATTCGGTACTGGCGAACTGATGGCTCGCATGCGTACGGCTCTGCGTCACGCCAATCGGGTCGGGCCCGAAGCAACGGCTATCGTCATTGGAGATCTGAAAGTCGATCTGGCGGCCCGGTCTGTGTTGGTCAAATCGGAGCAAGTCCATCTGACACCTCTGGAGTACAAACTGCTGGTAACGATGCTCAAACATGCTGGCAAGGTGTTGACGCACCGCTTCTTGCTGCGGGAAGTCTGGGGACCGCTTGATTCGCAGGAATACCACTACCTGCGAGTCTTCGTCGCCAGCTTGCGCAGAAAACTGGAAGCCGATCCCGCACGGCCTCGTTACATCCTGACAGAGCAGGGGGTGGGGTACAGATTCGCTTCCGAGTAGTCCGCATTGGATTATCACGGACACAACAGCCACAGAATACTTCCCGTGAATCCCGAGGCGAGTGTTGTGCCGTCGTTCATGACAGCCCAGGTATGTTGATGCTGGCTCTCGTGCCGAAAATCCGCAGTCACCAAATCGATGGAGGCGCCGACTCTTCCGTCGGATACGACCCAGACTCGATTACCGTTGTCGGTATATTTGAGCGTGACATAGCTGAAGCCGGCATGGATCTGATCGACCCAGAAGTATTGCGTTTGCTCTGAGGGAGAAATCCATATCAAGCGATCATCCGTTTCCCCGCCGACCGGCCGAGCCTGAAAATAGATTTCATGATGATTTGGCAACACGCCACCGACTCGCGGCCCCCAGGGCCCGGCAACCATCATCACCCGTCCAACGCATTTCAGCAGAATCCAGGCAATCAACGCCAGCATCAGCCAACGTCGAATCGGATGATTCGCCGCCCGATGATTTGGGGAAATCTCATTCACAGTCATGCTTCGTAAACGTTGTGACGTGGTACTCTTTGCTGCCGTGTTACTGCAGTGATGCGATTGAGGACAACAGTCGATCGACTTCTGTTTTCGTGTTGTAGTGCATCAGTCCGACTCGCACGACACCCGCGGGTTCAAGGCCGAAAGCTTCGGACACCTGCAGTGCATAGAAATTGCCGTGGCCGACGAATAACCCCTGCTGGCCCAGTTTTGCAGCAAGATCAATCGCAGGGATCGACTTGTGCACAAAGCTGACGGTCGGGGTTCGTTCATTGAGCCGTTGCAAATCGGCGAGTCCGTAGACCGTGAGTTGCGGAATCCCGGTCAGTCCCTCGATCAAGCGTGCGGCGAGTTGTCGTTCGTAATCGCCAATCGCACTGTACGCCGCTTCAAGCAGTCCGCGCCGCGAGTCTGGTGGGCCACCGACCTGCCGACCAAGCTCTGTCAAATAGTCGACGGCCCCCTTGGTTCCCGCAATACCCTCGAAATTCTGAGTTCCCGTCATCCATCGCCCGGGGAGCGATTCCGTCACGGGCCGTAGCTTGTATGGCGTAATACTCTTCAACAATTCCGGTCGGCCCCACAAGATTCCGACATGCGGCCCGAAAAACTTGTAAGCGGAGCAGGCCAGCCAGTCGCATCCCCAGCGCGTCACATTCGGCAATGCATGGGGCGCGTAGTGAACGGCATCCAGAAACACCTGTGCACCGACCGCATGAGCCTGCTGGCAGAGTTTTTCCACCGGGTTGATCGTCCCCACGATATTCGAGGCGCACCCGACTGCGACGAGTTTTGTGCGTGGGGTCAGCCTGGCGGCAAAGTCCTGAAGGTCCAGCGTGCAATCTGTCCGATGAAAATCGACGTACTTCACCGTCACGCCCGCATCACGGGCAGCCAGCACCCACGGTGTGACATTGCCGTCGTGATCGAGTCGAGTCACGATGATCTCATCACCAGCTTGCCAGTTCCTTGAGATCGCCCGACTGAGCGCGAACGTCAACGTCGTCATATTCGCACCGAAGATGATCGATTCGGCGTGTGACGTTCCTACGAAATCGGCAACGGTCGCATGTGCTGATTCGAGTAACTCGTCACTCTCAAAGGCTGTCGCGTATTGGCCCCCTCGATTGGCATTGGTATGCGCCAGATAGTGGCTGACGGAATCAATCACCCCCTGCGGGACCTGGCTTCCCCCTGGCCCGTCAAAAAAGGCGACAGGATGTCCGTTGACAACGCGTTTCAGGGCGGGGAACTGGTTCCGGCACCAGTCGAGTGGAAAATCGCTCGTGGTCATTTGATGAATATTCTGTTTATGCGACTG
>CAZSTW010000048.1:40050-45479 GCA_964609845.1 uncultured Planctomycetaceae bacterium
CGAGACAGCGAATCAGGGGGGCCGGGGCTGGAGCGTCATCGCGAAGCCCCGGTCTTCAGAATTACGCATGAAGTCTCACGGTTCCCTTCGATCCAGCCAAGCCCTACCGAGACATTGCACGAATCGAAGAGAACCGGACGCTAACGCGTTCCGGCTGATGGGTTAATTGAAATTCGGCGTTACTTTCCCAAGGTCGACTTGAAAAGCTTCAGCATGTCGGCCCAGCTTTTTTCGTCAGCTTCCTTGTTGTATTTCAGCATATCGATCCCGTGGCTGTCAGCGTCAGGGACTGTGAAGCTATGACGTGCCCCTGGATACGAAATGAATTCGTACTTGGCTTCGCCCTTGTCGAGAGATTCCTTAAATGACTTGATGGCCATTTCGGGGATGAATTTGTCGTCGGCACCGTTGCAGATCAGAATTCGAGACTTGGTCGCCTTCACCTGTTCCGGAGTTGGCTGAACCAGGCCACCGTGAAAGCTGGCGACAGCCTTCAAATCGGTCCCGGCGAACGCCAGTTGCTGTACGGTTGATCCACCAAAACAGTAGCCAATTGCGGCTACCTTGGATTTGTCGCACTCGGGCTGGGAAATCAGAACACCCAAAGCCGTTAAGCCACGCTTGCGCCAGTCTTCGACATTGGAACGGACCTTTGTTGCCATCTCACCAGCATCCTTGGGATGGTTGACGGTCTTTCCTTCACCGTACATGTCGGCCGCAAATGCGATGTATCCCAGTTTGGCCAGCATTTCTGCCCGACGCTTGGTATAGGCATCCAGCCCCCACCATTCGTGGAAAACCAGAACCCCAGGTCGAGCCCCCTCAATCGCATCGTCCCATGCCAGGAAGCCATGACATTCCAGATCACCATGTTTGTAAGTGACCTGCTTTGTCTTCACCGCAGCTTCCGCTACGATCCCCATTGCCAATACCGCTGTCACCGTCAAGAACGAACGCCACATTGCTTTTCTTCCGTAAAAAACAGGTCGAGCCAAACACTTCGCAGGAAACCTTTGTTCCCTTAACCATGCCACGGCACGTCGTTTCGAGTTTGATCAATCAGCCGGAACGCGATAGCGTCCGGTTTGAACTATGGGCTAGCCGCAGCAGCTGATGGACCAAAGACTCAAAAAGTCGCTTATCCCGATTTACGCCGACTCCCACTGGAGCCACAGCAACGGGTTCGGTTATGATATCGAGGCTGCCGTTCGTAATGAAGCAGAAACGCCAGATGTTTGAAATCGGTTGACTCGACAAAGGAATCTCATGGCTCAGTTCCTCACGCAGAGCTGGTTGATGAATCGACGTCATGTCTTGCGAGGCCTGGGGGTCTCGCTGGCGCTCCCCTTGCTGGACTGCATGAAGCCACTGAATGCCGCCGACATCAACCGTCCGAAACGCAGTGTGTTCATCTATCTGCCGAACGGGGTGAACACGATCGACTTCCAGATCACTCAGTCAGGTGCTGACTACAAGTTTTCGAAGTCGTTGATGCCTTTGGAGAAGTTCCGGGATCGAGTCACACCGATCAGCGGTCTGTACCACCCGCATGGTCTGGGGCATCACCATAATTGCAGTTCTATCTGGCTGACTGGGGGCAAGATCGGGCAATCCGAACGCAACACGATTTCCGTTGATCAGTTGATGGCGCAGGTGACCGCTCCGCAAACCCGCTTTTCATCACTTGAATTGAGCAACCAGGGGCATTCGCTCGCTTACAGCTCTGATGGCATTCAGCTTCCCGACCAGGGAAATCCGAGTGTTGTCTTCCGCGAGTTATTTGAAGAACCTCAGGGAGGGACCGCCAAGCAGCGCCGAAGTCTGCAGCGACGAGGCAGCGTGCTCGACGCGATTCTTGGCGAGGCTCGTGCACTGGGTGACCAACTCGGGACCGATGATCGCGGACGCTTAGAACAGTATCTGACATCGGTCCGGGAAGTCGAAATCCGGACCCAGCGAGCCGACAAATGGCTTGATACTCCACGTCCTAAGATCGATCCCGCAGACCAGTCACGCCTGAATCGGGATATTTCCCTGGACCGACTGGGGGAATATCTCAGGACGATGTACGACATCATTGTACTGGCCTTTCAGACCGATCTGACACGCGTGGCAACGTTCAGTACGGGTAATGAAGGGACCGGCCCGGCAGTTCCCGAAATCGGCGTGAAGCAGGATCGACATTCTCTGTCACATCACAACGCCAACCCGAAATTGATGCAGGATCTGACGGCCAGCGACACCTTCAACATTCAGCAGTTTTCTTACTTCCTGGATCGCTTGAGCCAGGTGAAGGACGCCGATGGTCCCTTGATCGATTCGACGATGGCCCTGTACGGTAGCGGCATGGCGTTTGGACACAGTCACGGAAACGCGAATCTGCCAATCATTCTGGCAGGTGGTGGTGGACTGGGCCTCAAGCATGGGCGGCATATTGACTTCAATGCGAAAGCAAAGCCCGACGGATACACGTACGATCTCGAGAATCACGCCAAGCACTATGCCATCTGCCATAGTCCCGTGAATTCGAAGGCACATCTCAGTAATCTGCTGCTGACGATGGCTCAGAAAATGGATGTCCCGACCGAGAAATTTGCTGACAGCAACGGCACTACCTCGGAACTGACTTGACGCCAGCCTTGCGCAAGATCATCAAGCCAATTACACCTTGTCGTACTTCAGGAGTTTGTCATGGGGCCCGTTCGCAATTCACGTCGAGAATTCATCCTTGGCAGCCTCGCCGCAACAGCATCGCTGGCCACATACGTTCCCGCACATGTGCTGGGACGGGAAGGAAACGTTGCGGCCAATGAAAAGATTTCGCTCGGGATTATCGGGATTGGTCCTCGTTGTACCTACGACCTGAAGGCGATGCTGCCGTTTCAAGACATCCGCTGCGTGGCGATCGCCGATGTGCAGGCCAGTCGCCGTGATGCCGGCAAGAAGCTGGTTGATCAGCATTATGGAAACAGCGACCTGAAACTGTACCGCGATTTTCGCGAACTGCTGGATCGCAAGGATATCGATGCCGTGCTGATTGCTACCGGTGATCGCTGGCATGCCGCCGCTTCGATTCTTGCAGCGAAAGCGGGGAAAGATGTTTACAGCGAAAAACCATGCGGCATCACCATTGCAGCCTGCCAGGAACTGGCCGAAACGATGCACCGTGAGAAGCGAATCTTTCAGGCGGGGACTCAACGACGCAGTGTCCCTAACTTCCAGCAAGCCGTCGAATGGGTGCATTCCGGGAAACTGGGCAAACTCCAGACGATGCATGCTTCGGTCTATATCCCGACTCTCGACAATACCTGGCTGCCTGCTCAACCGACACCCGCACGCGACGTGGTCGACTGGAATCTCTGGCTGGGCCCCGCTGCCTGGCGACCATTCAATCAGCAGTATGTTGACGGCAAATGGCGAGGTCAGTGGGACTTCGATTCCGGCGCACGATTGCTCGACTGGGGGGCACACACGGTCGATCTCTGCCAGTGGGCCAATCGCGCCGACGACACGATGCCGATCGAATATGAACCGACCGAAAAGAACATCGTCTGCCGCTATGCGAATGGTGTGAAGCTGATTATTGACTTCCTGCCAACCCCGTTCGGTAATCGTGACCCGCATTACATCACGCGATTGGGAACCTGCCCCGTTCGCTTTATTGGCGAGGGGGGATTTGTAGAAACGGGAGACGAAGGCGAAATCGTGGTTGAGCCGGAATCACTGCAGAAGGACGTTCCTGAAGCCAGCAAACGAGTTCGTGGTCTGGACGTTTCGGCCCATGCCCGAAACTTTTTTGATTGCATCCGCTCCCGCAAACAGACGGTTGCCAATCCCGACGTGATGCGACGTTCCCACATCGCCTGCCACGCCGCAGCGATCGCCTGGATTCTGAATCGAAAGTTGAAGTTCGATCCTGTCAAAGAAATCTTCGTCAATGATGACGAAGCCAATCTGCTGCGGTCGCGGGGAACGCGAGACTGGGCCTCGGTCGTCACAGGCTGAACGGGGGCCGAAACTTTGTATTCGAATTGATTTCAGTTAGCCCAGGGTTGGAGTATTCCCACACAAATCGACAGGCTCGGCGACGTCACAATCGCCGACCTGATGTGGGCTGAAGGGCCACGAGCACAAAGCACAGGGCTTTCAGCCCTGTGTCTGAGAACAGATGTGGGACTGCGACCTGAAGGGGCGCAAGAAATCTCTATCGTTGAGATCGACTTCGACCGTTGATCTCGTGCGATCTTACAGGTCCGCTTTTCTCTCCCGTTCACTTCAGTGGCTAAATTAACAAAGGCTGTGCTTCATGAGCCGGTTCGCGATCGGATTTTTTCTGTTACACGTGATAAGTTCTCTCGTCAGTGCAGCTCATCCGGCGTACGAACGCGTCGAAGGCCTGCGTGGTCGATTCGCCAACAAAGTCTTTCGGACCGAAGTCAAGCCGCACTGGTTGCCGGGGAATACGCGGTTCTGGTATCGCATCCAGACAGGGCCGAATGCGTTTGAATACGTAATGGTGGATGCTGCCGCCGGGAATCGTACCGCTGCTTTCGATCATACGAAGCTGGCAGAGGCACTCAGCAAAGCGGGCGAGAAAGACGTACGTTCTGAAAACCTGACGCTGGAGAATCTCAATTTCTCCGCAGACGGAAAAGAACTGAGCTTCCACCTGCGAGGTAAACGCTGGAGTTATGAACTTCCCGCTGGCGAGCTTCGCCTCGAAGAACAGAAACCTCGGGTTTCGGCACCTGGTAAAAAACTCGACCGAGTTCCACGGATGTCGCGACGAACCGGAAGCGAGTCTCAAGTGACATTCGCCAATCGCACAGACGGGCTTGTCGAGTTCTTCTGGATCTCAACGGAAGGGGAACGGGTCAGTTACGCAAAACTGCAGCCCGGTACAGAGCATGTGCAGCACACGTACTCGGGCCATGTCTGGGTTGCCGTGAACTCAAAAGGGGAAACGATCTTCGCGGTCGAAGCCGAAGACCAACCGCTGTCGTTTGAGGTCACAGCAGCGGATAAGCCACTCCCAGCCGCCGCTCGTAATCCTGAACGGCAGCGGACAGCGGATCAGAGTCTTTCGCCCGACGGAAAATGGCGTGTGGTGCTGAAAGATTTCAATTTGTGGCTGGTCGATACCGCCAGCGGCAAAGAAACGCAGCTGACCCGCGATGGAACGGAGGAGGATCGTTATACGTCGCAGGCGGCATGGTCTCCCGATTCACGCAAGTTTGCAGGTGTTCGCGTTAAACCTGTTGTAGAGCGGAAGGTCACATTGATCGAGTCATCACCAAAAGATCAGCTTCAGCCGAAAGTCATCACATACGACTATTTCAAGCCAGGCGATGTCTTACCGCATCCCCGGCCGCAATTGTTTGATGTGGTAGCGGCGCGACAGATTCCGATCGACAATGCCTTGTTTCCCA
>CAZSTW010000049.1:0-8731 GCA_964609845.1 uncultured Planctomycetaceae bacterium
TCACCCAATTGATTACTGCTGGAATCTCAACGGGTTCGGAAACAACGGAACACATTTACAGTCACGTCTGTGCAGACGTAGGGTTGGACCAGTGGCGCTTCGCCGCGCAGGCCCACCATCACTTCTCGACGATTCCGGTTGGTGGGCCGGCGCTCGAAGCGAACTGGTCCGACCCTACTCTAAAGCGGAGATTGCCCACTCCTTAATTCTCCCTTTCGCATTTTCACGTCCTGGCGTGAGACCCTCTTTCACCAAGCGTCTTGGCCTGCTGATTACCCGTGCCATTTCCTCGGCGCGGGACGGTCAAAACAAAATCCCCCTGTTTCAGGTCATCCCGAAACAGGGGGGAAAGTCTGCCAAGTCGCGCGCCTCGACAGCGTTTATTAGAATCGCAAGATCAGGTCAGCAGTCAGGCGGTTCTGGAGCAGATCCCGACGGCTGCTGTAGGGGATCTCGTAGGCCACACCGATTTCCACATGCTTGCTGGGCTTGTACTTCAAGCCATAGGCTCCGGTGACAGCGCTTTCACCCGCCATCGCCACAGAGCCGAGGTTGAACAGGTCGCCACCACCGATCGGGGCCTGCAGGCCGTTTCCCGAAGACATGTAGTAGTACCAGTTGCATTCGGTGAACAGGTAGAAGCCGCTGCATCCCAGCTTCTTGTCAACATGGTTCGACCAGTACCACATTTGATTCTGGTTGGTCGTATTGGTTGGCAGGCGGAAGCCGGATCCCGAAACGAAGTGCCAGCTTGGCAGGAATTCGGTTCCCCCCGTCGCAAACAGGTGGAATTCACCAGTGCTGTTTCCCTGCAGTGCAGTATGGCTGCCGGCGGGGATTTCGAAGACCGTTCCCACGCTGAGCAGTGTTTGGGATTCAACATCTTTGAAGACGTTCAATTTCAAACCGGCCGAGACGTCGGCGAACCCGTCATCCAGCAGCGGCGATTCCGAAACGATGTAACCATCTTTGGTGGCAATGATCGACAGGTTCTCGGTCAGTGCGGCACGCAATTGTGTTGCATACAGCTGAACTGAGCCTCCACCCAGGCTGTTGGGAAGGGAGTGATTGATGAAGATGGCGCGGGCTTCGGTCAACGTTCGCGGGTCTTCGAAATAGACCGGGTTCGTCATCGGGCTGATGAAGTCGGTGAACTGATGATCAGATTCACGAAACAGGCCGAGAATACGACCATCAGAAACGATCGTATCCTTGATGCTCCATTCGGTGGGATCGAGCAGATCACCAGCATGTGCGACGGATGAAAGAGCTGCAGCCAGAGCGCAGCCAAACAGGATTGAACTCTTGATGGAGAATTTCATGGATAGACTCCGTTCCTCGTCGAACGTCTTGTTACGTGCGGCGGGGCTTCGAAGTCGGCACCCCGTCATGAGGTGACTCGTACCCACTGTCAAGGCAATCACTGCTGGCAACAAATTCGTCATTCCTGCCAATGCGCTTTTGAGAACCGTTGGCTGTCGGAATTGTCAGCGGAATTTTACGTCAGAACGATCGTGTTGATCGTGATTCGCTCAAGGTCCAAAGCACAAACGGAGTGTTCCACTTCCGCTGCAAATCGACCGCGACATCGACCGGCAGTTTCTGCTGGTTTCCAAGTGCATTTTCACGAGAATTGCAGTCGCAGTGCCAGATCCTTGACCGCAGTCATTGGGATTTCGTCCTGTTCGATGGCTCGGCTGGAACTGATGAAAACGGGTGCCTCACGAACTTCACGTTCCGGGGTTGGTAATCTGCCGTGACTCCCTTTGACGATCTTTGCGTCCAGTCCGATGACATCCATGTAGTAGCGAAAGCCAAGGAATTTCTGAGCCAGGCGGGCGGCTATTCGCAGTTGTGGAAATGACAACTTGGGATCGAGAAACAGTTCCATCGGATCATACCCCGGCTTGCGATGGATATCGATCGTCCTCGCATAGTCCGGTGCCAGTCGATCATCTTCCCAGAAGTAATAGGTGAACCAGGAATCTTCAGCGGACACTGCGACCAGATCTCCAGATCGTTCATGATTCAAACCAAATTGCTGCTGCTCGCCCCGATCGAGAACCAGATCGATGCCATCTGATTGACTGAGCAGCAGCTTCACAGCGCGAACATCCTCTGGACTACGGACGTACACGTGCGCGACCTGATGGTCTGCGACGGCGAATGCGCGTGAGGCACCACAATCGAGAGTTTCCCATCCGAGTGGCTCGCGGCGGACAGTGACATATCCGTGCCGACGCAAGATCCGATTGATTGCGATCGGTCGTGAAACAGCAGTGATCGCGTATTCCGAAAGGGCAATGATCTCGGCACCGATTTCCCGTGCCGCGTCGATACATTTGCCCGCCTCGGCATCGACCAACCGGATGTCCTCAGCAATCCGCGGATCGTCGGGCCCCAGGCGCTGCAGGTTGTAATCGAGGTGTGGCAGGTAGACGAGCGTCAGGCTTGGCTTGTACTTTTTCATCACCTGAACTGAAGCATCCGCAATCCAGCGCGAGCTTCGAATATCAGCCCCCGGTCCCCAGAAACGATGCAGCGGAAAAACCCCCAGCTTTCTCTGTAGTTCATCGCGTAATCCCGCTGGCTGGCTGTATGAATCGAAGACTTTGCGTCCATCGGCCGGATAGCTGGGACGGGGAGTCATCGACCATTCGACGTTGGCGTACATGTTGTACCACCAGAACATCTTGGCAACGGTGTAGGACGGGTCATGCCAGCGTGCCGTGTCGTACAGCCGTTCTCCGTGAACCAGGTGATTCGATTGTCTCCAGAGCCAGACTTCGGCGAGATCGCGGAAATACCAGCCGTTGGCAACAATTCCGTGCCCTGAGGGAAGTTCCCCCGTCAGGATCGTCGATTGAGCCGAGCAGGTGACAGCAGGCAGCACGGTCCCCATAGGACGCGCAAATCCATCGGCAGCCAGACGACTGAGATGCGGGGTATTCGGCCCCAGCATCTCGTGCGTCAACCCGACAACATCCAACAACAGCAACGGGCGAGTCATAAGCGAATCAATCCAGACCACGGTACAAAACAGAAAACAGACATCTGTACCGAGATTTCGAATCCGAAACTACTGCGATCCATGTTTTGGACCTCCCGAATTTCACGAATGCCTGTTCGGGCCAAATGGCCAGGAAGTTCGCGAATAATATTTCCCTCAGATTTCGGATCATGGTAAAATCTCGGACATGAATACAATGTCGCCATCTGCCGTTGTTGACGAACTTTTTGACCCCGTCAGCCGTTGTCTGACGCCGGATGTTGCGAGAAGTATTGCGGATTTACGTGCCTCTCCGAACGTTCAGTACCGTATGGACGAGCTTGCCGAAAAGTCCTCAGCCGGAACGCTCACGCCAGACGAGCGGACTGAGCTTGAAGCACGAGTGAGAACAATTAACTTTATCTCCGTGTTGCAGGCCAAAGCTCTAGCAGTCATCGCTGCTGAGACCAAGAGTTGATCGAATGGCGGTTGATGCAACTTTACGTCGCCTTGTTCGCGAGCGAGCAGAAAATCGCTGTGAGTACTGCGGCTGTCATCAAGACGAGTTGCCGTTCGTCACATTTCACGTCGAGCACATTATCGCAAGACAGCATGGTAGTGGATGATGAATCGAATTTGTGTCTCGCTTGCCACTGGTGCAACTTTCACAAAGGGCCGAATCTTTCCACAATTGTCGACCGTGAACTAGTGCCGTTGTTCCATCCCAGATTGCAAAGATGGGATGATCACTTTGTAAACCTCGAAGACAAAATCATCGGCACGACTGCAATTGGACGGGGTACGGTCGAGTTATTCAATATGAACGACGAAGACCGCCGCGAACTTCGCCGACTTCGCAACCCACTGTGATAACATTCCTGCTACGAAATGAACGATTCAAAAGAGCCCTCTTTTCACAGCCATTCGTTCTCGCTACGATTGCCCCATCAATTTTCGTTGATTTGAAGGGCCGGTCATGTTCAATCTTCTGGGGCAGTCGTTTGGGACTCGCACACCGATCGGTCGGCGAGGCTTCTTATCCATCGGGTCGCTGGCCGCGGGGGGATTGACGCTTGCCGACCTGTTGCAGCACCGGAAACTTCAGGCCAGCGACAGCCGGCGATCAACGAGTGTGATCTTTTTCTTTCAAGCCGGGGGTGCTTCGCACATCGACACGGTCGACATGAAACCGACGATGTCTGCGGAAGTCCGAGGCCCCTTTGCACCGATCGACACGAAACTGCCCGGGTTTTCCGTCTGCGATCTGATGCCGGGCCACGCTGCGATCGCACAAGACCTCGCCGTCATTCGATCGATTCGACATCACCTGTCCGTCCACGACGATGCCACTCACTGGCTGCAGACTGGATATCCACTATTGAATGCCCGCCAGCAGGGACAGCAGCATCCGTCGCAGGGATCGATCGTTTCTGCACTCAAGGGAAGCAACAAAGCAGGAATGCCGGGATACGTCTGTATTCCCGAAGATTATCGAAGTCACATGGGATTCTATGAACACGCCGCGTTCCTGAACTCCCGGCACAATGCTCTGGATGCCGGGGGTGACCCCAGCCTTGGCAATTACCGTCCACCCGGTTTCTCTCTGCCTGCCGACGTCACAATGCTACGGCTGGAGGATCGTCGGACCCTGCATCAGCATCTTGATCGCCTGGCGCGAAGAGTCGATGCAAGCCTGGAATATGCTGCGCTGGATGACGTTCAACGTCAGGCGATTGAACTGACAACAGGTTCATTGGCTCGGAAGGCGTTTGATCTTTCCGAAGAGCCTGCGGAACTGCGAGCCGCCTACGGGAAGCATGCGTATGGGCAATCCGCCCTGCTGGCACGGCGACTCGTGGAAGCAGGGGTGTCGTTTGTCACGATCAACCTGTATGAAAAAGACATCGATTGGTGGGACGACCATACGACGATCGAAAAGAATCTGCGCAAGCGGTTGCCACCGTTTGATCAGGCCGTTTCGACTTTGGTGCGTGACCTGCGACAGCGAGGACAACTGGACAATGTCCTCGTTGCTGCGTTTGGCGAATTCGGACGCGGTCCACGGATTGACAGCGGGGCAGGGCGCGGCCACTGGCCGGGCGCTATGAGTGCCGTGCTGGCTGGGGGTGGAATCCGCGGCGGGCAGGTCATCGGTGCGACAGACTCGCTCGGCGCTGCACCGATCAGTCGACCACTCGGACCCGGTGATCTGCTGGCGAGTATCTATCACGTGTTGGGGATCGATCACACGAGTACCATCCGAGACCGCCAGAATCGCCCCGTCCCGATTCTGGAATCAGGGCAGCCGATCGCGGAACTGTTTGTCTGAACGACGTTTCGCAAGGATCAAGTGATTGTCGGTTCAAAACCGTTACCCGAGTTGCACGACGCCGAGCAAGCTGGCGAGCCGCTTAACGAGTTCAGGTGAGCCAACTTCTGATTTCCCGAACCCGGGCAATGCACCAATCGCAATCGCTCTTTCAGCATAATCTCGGTAGTTCGTGACGAGCATTACGGGCAATTGAGCAAACTTCGGATCCTCCTTCAACGTCTTGATGAAAGCCAGCCCCTCGTCTCCATCAGCATCGAAGATACGATTGACCAGGACCAGATCGCACGTCCGTTGCTGAAGGTGTGTCAGCCCGTCTGCAGCGGTCGCGGCAGGTGTGACATCAACGTCGAAGTGGGCACGAAGAAAACGCGAAACGGATCCGTGGTCAAATCCACACTGACCGACACTCAACACCGTTTTCATCGACTTGCTTTCCATCGTCGTCGCGAAAGGACTTTCCATAGCCAGATCTGCGACCTGTGCTCACACCAGTTCTTAGCATGGATTGCAGAAATAGTGTTGATTTCGAGACATCCATCAGCCGGAACGCGTTAGCGTCCGGTTCCGAAGGACGGGTGAAACGTATCTTCAGAAACCGGACGCTAGCGCGTTCCGGCTGATGGTCGCAGGTTATTCGACGGATTCACCCGGTGGATTACTGCTGGAATTTCAACGGGTTCTGAATGCACAATAAGCCAACATTCACGTCACTGCTGGTGTAGGGTGGGGACCAGCGGCGCTTCGCCGCGCCGACCCACCAGCAGTCTCGACGTTTTCTTTTGGTGGGCCGGCGCTCGAAGCGAGCTGGCCCCACCCTACTTCTCAAAAGCCGATTCCTGGCAAGTCGCATCAATGGCCAGATCAACCAGGTATCAGACACCTGGTTCGGTGGCAGCGACACCTTTTTCGTAGTGGGTATATACGAATACGGGAATCTTCAGGCTGCCCAGATGGCTTTGAATCAGTGGGCGAACTTCCGCCCAGTCCAAGCCACCAACTCCCGTCGCCAGGCGTGGTAATGCCAGACTCTTGATTTCACCTTTTTCCAGTTCGTGTTGTAACCGTCGCAAACAGTGGTTCACATTGGCAACCGTGGCCCGGCCCGGTTTTGCTCCGTGAGCATGATCCCCATCCTGAGTCAACAGGTTGAAGACTCGCACGTTGAATCCCCCCCATGTCCAGACTTCACCCGGCTTGGGATGGCACTGGTTGGCAAAATGGCGGAAGTCCTTTGCCATCATCGGCCAGTGTTCCCGTAATGCCAGCGCCAGTCCCTGATCAAAGTGATCATTGGGGGCGATCCCGTGAGCGATCGCATGAGCCTTGCTGAGAAGAATGTCGCCTGTCACTTCATGAATCATGATCGTCCTTTGAAATCGAATTCCAATACCGTCCGCAGTAATCGCATCGGAGCGTTGAGATCTGTTCATTGCGGCTGAGTCAATTGTACTGCGGCCGCCAAAACAAGACAAGACGATACACATGTCGTGTTATGTGGGGAACCCGACATCGGTAACCTGCCCACTTTGAAAAGTCGGGGGCTGCGGACTACCATGGATAGGTTGAAAGGGAGTCTCACAACGACTTTTCACATCAGATTCCCGGTTCTTGAGACAACGCCTTAGGGCTGGCAGGTGCTGGCCCCGTGAGAAATGAATATGCCGACTGTTGCCAATGATCGTCCGTACCAGCTTCCTCCCCTCGGTCAGAACCCTTCGACACAAGCGCAAGGGACGACGCCGGGCAGTTTTGCGAATCCACCACGTCTGTTTCCTGGCCGTACGGGGGCGTTGACGTTTTCATCGCCTGATACCCCTGGAATGCCAGGCCCTTCCGAAAAAACGGCCTGGGACTTCATGCCCTCGGACTGGACATTGCGTGCCGGTTTCGGATCGCAACCGGGAGAGCAAACCCACGAACAGGCTGCCGCCTGGCAGCCTCCTGCGGGATTCGAACCGATCACGCAGCTGGAACACGCGCGTCTGGGAACCATTACCCCGGAAATGCGACGGGTGGCAGAACGGGAATCTCATTTGACTGCTGAGCAGGTGCGTGACGAAGTTGCCGCCGGGCGGATGGTGATCCCTGCCAACCGAAACCACCTGAAATACCTGCTGGACCCGATGGCGATCGGCCGTGCGTCGAAGACCAAGGTGAATGCCAACATGGGGGCGTCGCCGGTTTCATCCAGCACTGATGAAGAAGTCGAGAAGCTGCGATGGGCCGAACGCTGGGGTGCCGACACGGTTATGGACCTGTCGACCGGCGGGGATCTCGACGCCACACGTGATGCCATCATTCGCAACAGCACAGTTCCGATCGGCACGGTCCCGATCTATTCCATGATTATTGGTCGACGTATCGAAGACCTGACGCCGCAGATCATTCTCGATTCCCTCGAACATCAGGCGGCTCAGGGTGTCGATTACTTCACGATTCATGCCGGCGTTCTCAAAGAACACCTGCCATTTATCGCCCGCCGGCTAATCGGGATTGTCAGCCGCGGCGGTTCATTGCTCGCCAAATGGATGCTCGTGCATGGTGAGCAGAATCCCATGTATCAGTATTGGGAACACATCTGCGACGTGATGCGCAAGCACGACGTGACGTTCTCAATCGGTGATGGATTGCGACCAGGGGGACTGGCCGATGCCAGCGATCAGGCACAACTCGCTGAACTCGTGACGCTCGGCGAACTGACAGAACGAGCGTGGCGGAAGGGTGTGCAGGTGATGGTTGAAGGTCCGGGACACGTTCCGTTCGACCAGATCGAATTCAACATGAAGCTGCAGCGCAAGCTGTGCCATGGAGCTCCGTTCTACGTGCTGGGACCACTGGTGACGGACATCTTCCCGGGTTACGACCATATCACCAGTTGTATCGGTGCAACTGCAGCCGGTTATCACGGGGCTGCCATGCTTTGTTATGTGACACCGAAGGAACATCTGGGACTTCCCAAGAAAGATGACGTCAAGCAGGGCTGCATCGCCTACAAGATCGCGGCTCATGCGGCGGATGTGGCGTTGGGGATTCCGGGGACGCGTGATCGTGATGACGAACTGACCAAGGCTCGGGCGGCACTGAACTGGCAAAAGCACTTTGACCTGAGCTTCGATCCTGACACCGCCCGTGCCTATCACGACGAAGATCTGGATGTCGACACCGACTTCTGTGCAATGTGCGGCCACGACTGGTGCAGTGTCCGGATCAGCAAGGAAATCGTCGAGTTCACTTCTGGTAAGGATAAAAACTACCAGTGGGACAAGGCCCGCGTTTCGGCCGCACTGACGCCTGAGCAGCAGGAAATCCTCAATAAGCGAGGTGTGCTCAGCCCAGAGGAGGTCCATCGGCTCGCGGCCAAAACCAAGAAGGTGATGGTTCCGGAAACGGCGGATAAGGCGATCTGCCAC
>CAZSTW010000049.1:8741-21699 GCA_964609845.1 uncultured Planctomycetaceae bacterium
ACAGTGACTATGTTGATCCTGAAACTGCCCGCAAACTTCAGGAGAAACAGGGAGACCTGGTTGAACTGATTGTCCCCTGAACCCCGGGGCACAATCGACGCATCATGCCATGCAACACTCGTTTCGAGCCAAGCCACAAGCCGCGAAGCGGTCAGACAATTTCTGATCGTTCAGACTGCCTTACTTTTACAGATCTGCTGCAACAATGCCGAGTCCCGCTGATCCCGCTGATCCCGCAGATGTCGCCCGAATCACGTTGAAGCCACGTAAGGCACTGCCGTTTTTCAGCCGACATCCCTGGGTATTTGCGGGAGCCCTGCAGTCCGATTCGAAACGTGTTGCTGCGGGTGACGAGGTCATTGTTCAGGACGATATCGGCCGGTTTGTCGCTCGGGGCCTGTTTAATCCAAACAGCAATATTGCGATCCGGCTTTATTCATGGGACGAAGCCGAGTCTCTCGACGAAGCGTTCTGGTCGCGACGTCTGGACGATGCGATCGCGCTGCGCCGCAATCTGTTTCCGGTCTTTGACACAAGCCTTGCCTGTCGCCTGGTCTTCAGCGAAGCGGATGGTCTTTCCGGCCTGACCGTCGATCGTTATGGCGACTGGTTGCTGATTCAACTCACCAGCCTCGCCCTTGCGTCACGCAAAGAAACGCTGATGAAACTGTTGCAGGAAAAGCTGCAGCCGCGAGGGATCTGGTTGCGAACCGAAAAGGGAATCCGCGATGCCGAAGGACTGGAACTGGTCGACGGCCTGGTCTGTGGCGAGCCCCCTCCCCGCCCCCTGATCATTGTCGAAAACGGTGTTCAATTCGCACTGGATGTTGCGGAAGGTCAGAAGACAGGGTTCTTTCTCGATCAGCGCGACAACCGTCGACGAGTGGCGGATTTTGTACGAGACCAGCGAGTACTGGATGTCTGCTGTTACACCGGTGGATTTTCGTTGAATTGTCTGGTGAATGGCGCAGCCCGCGAAGTGGTTGCGGTCGACATGTCCGAGTCTGCGCTGGCTCTGGCACAGTCGAACGCCGAGCGGAACGGTGTGGGAGATCGACTGCGGACAATTCGTCGTGACTGCTTCAAGGCTCTGGAAGAGCTGGGGGCTGCGGGTGATATGTTTGACACCGTCATCCTCGATCCCCCCAAGCTGGCTCGAAACCGACAGGGAATCGACGCAGCCTTACGCGGATATTACAGTTTGAATCGCTCTGCCATGAAAATCCTGAAGCCCGGGGGAACGCTCGTCACCTGCAGTTGTTCCGGACACGTCTCGAGCGACCTGTTTGTGGATATGCTGGCTCAGGCGGCTCTGCATGAAAATCGTCGTCTTCAGATTCTGGAGTCACGCGGAGCTGCCGCAGATCATCCGACCGCCATTTCGTGCCTCGAAACCGATTACCTGAAGTGTTACATCTGCCGGGCTGTTTAGTATCAGCACTCGACATCGGCGACCTCAGCCATCCTTGCCCATTCGCACCAGAAAGCCAACGTGCCGCGACCTTCGAAGAAAAAATTTCGTGACGAAGAAGAGTTTGACGAACCACAGGTCCTGCCGGTTCGTCCGCATGAACAGCTCTTGATCGACGCGATGCCGGAATTAACGGCGACGCGGGTGATCTGCACCACCGCTGGCCGTGCCCAGTTTGCTGAAACGTATGCGCGCGAGCGTCCTGAGGCTCAGGTCGAATGCTGTTTTCTGGACTTATTCCAGAAGAATCAGAGCGAATTCCAGGTCCTGGATCATGGACCTGTCGACAATTTGAAGTTCGTCTGTGAGCCAGACCTGCCCCAGACTGCAGCGGATCTGGTCGCCTTTACCTTTCGCAAAGGGGGCGACGCGGAACTGACTCGAGATCTGATGCAGCAAGGATATCAGCGATTGGTCGACGGCGGCCGGATGATTGCCGTGACGGATAATGACGAAGATCAATGGCTGCATGAACAGCTGAAGGAACTCTTCCCCAAGGTGACGCGACGTCCCTTTCGCAAGATTGGAACACTGTATCTGGCAACACGCACCTGGCCGCTGAAGAAGGTCAAGAACTACGACTGTGAATTCGTGTTCCGGGATCGTGGTCGCCTGATTCGAATGCACAGTCGTCCCGGTGTCTTTTCGCACCGCCGGATCGACCTGGGAGCCCGCACGCTGATTAATACCATGCAACTGAAGCCGGGAATGAAAGTGCTCGACATGGGTTGTGGTGTGGGAACAGTCAGCCTGGCTGCGTCGTTCGCCGCTGAGAACATTACCGTGATGGCACTCGATTCGAACCCGCGCGCGATCCAGTGCACTCAATTGAGTGCCCAGTTGAATGACGCCAAAGGGATCACCGCAATCCTGGATTGTGAAGGTCAATCGGCCTCGACCGGGGATTTCGATCTGGTGCTGGCGAATCCTCCGTATTTTTCGAATTATGCGATTGCCGAACTGTTTCTCGACACCGCGTATCGTGCGTTAAAGACGGGCGGGACGGTTCACGTGGTGACCAAGACCGCCAACTGGTTCCTGGAACGCATGCCGCTCTGGTTCGTCGATATCCAGGAATCGGAAGCCGGTGACTATCGAGTTCTGACGGCCCGAATGCCGAAACGCTGATCTCGATGACTTGGAGAATTGACGATGGTTCAAATTTCCAAAGTGCTCAGCTTGCTTCTGGTTTTGTTGACGTCACTTGCCGGGTGCTCGAGTCACTCAGGACCATTGAGGGCAACATGGGAGTACACGGAACTCGTCAAAGACAACTCTGGCAAAATCACGGAAGCCGGACCAAAACGGAGTTTTCGGTCGGGCGGCGACGAGATGTACGAGATTAAAGGGAAGACGCTGGAAGTCGTCACAGTGACTTCAGCCAAAACACTGTTTCGACTGAGTAGTGGCGACACAGCGGAAAAGAAAGAAGTGGAGATACAGCCCGATAACAGCCACGACCTCTGGCTGGGTGAATTCGGCCTGCGATTGCGAGTGGAAAAGATTGGCCCGATCCCGTGAAAGGGCGTCCCAATCTCGCTGACCCGCTGATAGTGGTGTGATCTCGTACGATGATTTAGATTGCACGAAGTTCGCGAACACTCTTCAGGAGACCTGCGTGTACACACTCGTTCAATCATCCGGCCGGACCATGAAAATCTGCTTTGGTTTGATCCTGCTGGCGTCCGTGGGATCGGCGCAGGAAAAACCAGAACTCAAAGCAGGTGTCCCTTTCGACTGGGAGACTCTTTCAAAAGTTCCAGCAGTCTTTCCCGCGGATGACATTGTCGCCGAAGGGGTCAAATCGCTTTATTTCGAAGGAATGAAGTATCAGGGGAAACCAACTCGTGTGTTCGCTTACTACGGCGTTCCCACGGGAAGCGCAGGGAAAAAGGTCCCCGCGATGGTGCTGATTCACGGTGGAGGCGGAACCGCTTTTGATCGCTGGGTCAAATTGTGGAATTCACGAGGTTACGCCGCCATTGCCATGGATACCTGCGGCTGCATTCCCGTGGGTACCTACGGAAACTGGAAGCGGCACGATCACGGCGGCCCGCCAGGCTGGGATGCCAGCTTCGGGCAACTGGGGACTCCCGTTGTAGATCAATGGACGTACCACGCGATCAGTGCGGCGGTGCTGGCGCATACTTTGATTCGTTCGTATCCTGAGATTGATGTGGATCGGATTGGAGTCACGGGGATTTCGTGGGGAGGTTATCTGACATCGATCGTGGCAGGTGTCGATTCCCGCTATCAGTTTGCGGCGCCTGTCTATGGATGCGGCTTTCTCGGCGACAACTCGGTCTGGTTGCCAGCCTTCCAAAAGCTTGGGAAAGAACAAGCAGACCTCTGGCTGCGGCAATGGGATCCGTCGAGTTATCTGGGACAGGCCAAAATGCCGATCCTCTGGGTCAACGGGACCAACGATTTTGCCTATCCCATGGATTCCTGGCAGAAGTCGTATCGATTGCCGAAAAGTGACAGAACCTTGTGTCTGCGGATTCGCATGCCACATGGCCATGGTCCTCCTGGTGAGAATCCAGAAGAGATTCATATCTACGCCAACCAGATCCTTCGTCAGGGAAAGCCACTGCCGAAATTCACAGATCAAGGCTTTGCTGGTACGGAAGCGTGGGGAACATTCAAGACCGAGGTGCCGATCACCAAGGGTGAACTGGCGTTCACTCGTGATGTCGGGAAATGGCAAGATCGCAAATGGGATTCGCTCCCTGCAGTGGTTGATCTGGCGACCGGCCGAATCACCGCAAAAGTCCCTGACGATGCCAAGGTCTTTTATCTGAATCTGTTCGATGATCGAAACTGCGTGGTGAGTACTCAACACATTGAACGGTAAGCCTCGCACGAGTCCCTTCCGCTGAACTATGAACGGAACAGTCAAATGATCCACACAAAAACGATCGGCCTGATCGCGGCCCTGGGAATACTCTCAGCCAGATTGATTGCTGCTGAACCTGCGAAGGTCGAGATTGAACAGCCGAAGCCGTATCAGGTGATTCAACGCGAAGGGTTTGAGCCCGGGCGAGCGTCGATTAACGAACCCGGAGGTCCGGAACTGGGATTTGCAGATGTGGCCTTTCGTGCCCCCCGGCCAGCGGGAGTCAAAGGGGACTGGCAATATCGCCTGGCCCTGCACGAACATGGATTTGGTGCAACGTACGAGTGGCATCGGTTTGATGTTGGAACCGACGAAACTCAACTGAAGGGACTGTTAGAAGTCCCCGCCGGAGGATGGTATCGCCTGGAAATTCGCTGCGTTAATGACGAGGAAACGACCGCGGCTGGAACGGTCGAGGCCATTGGTGTCGGTGAAGTATTTGTCGTGGCGGGACAGTCCTACGCCGGGGGCTGGAACGACGAACTCCTGAAGGTGGCAGACCCGTCGCAAGCTGTCTCCACGTATGACTGGAAATCAAAAACGTGGCGAGTGGCCAACGATCCACCACCTCATAATGGAGAGGGCGGATCGATCTGGCCAGCGCTGGGAGACTTGCTGGCCCCGACGTTGCGCGTCCCCGTAGCATTCGTGAATGTGTCCGTCGGAGCGACGTCCAGCACCAAGTGGGCTCCCGAGGGATCGCTTCACAAACGCTTATGTGAGGTCGGTCGTGAAATTGGACTATTCCGTGCAGTCTTGTGGCAACAGGGAGAATCGGATGTCATCGAGAACACCTCCGCAGAGACATACGTAAAAAACATTCGTGAAATCCGCGACGCGGCGAGTGAGGCGTGGGGATTTGAGCCCCCCTGGCTTCTCGCGAAATCAACTCTGCATCCGACGGTGTACAAGGACCCCATCGGAGAACAGAGGATTCGCGGTGCGATTGACGAACTCTGGAGAACCCCTGGATTTCGACGCGGTCCAGACACCGATTTGCTGGGGGGCGATAATCGCGGCGCTGACAACTCCCGCCGACATTTCAGCAGCATTGGCCAGCGCCGAGCCGCATTGCTGTGGTTTGTTGCTGTGTGGAACGAATTGCAGCAGGAGGTTAAGGAATAGGGTTGGTAGTCGATCTCCATCAAACTTGCTGAACCCGCCATGATCAATTCCGCAAACGAGGAGGGGAACGACAAGACGAGGAAGCAAGCCCAGCAGAATGGATGTCTGGTGAGTTGTGTGCAAATAGGTAAATAACTCGAGATTTACACGACCGAATGGTGGCTGGACACCGCTGCATTCCATTAACGCATCGTAAACATATTCCTGCAAATGCGTTGCGGATCGCGAGCAGTTTTGCTCAGCAAGATTCGTGGTGATTTTTTGCCGAATTCTCAAGTCGGAGATCAGGCGGGGGCGATTTTACGAAGATTCCTGATTGTCGCGGACTTCCCACGGCGAAGTCGGGCCGTTAGAATCCCCGGTCCGCTTGCGAGGCGTACGGTACTGGTGCCGTCGACCGGCGGTCTGGTAATTCTTGAGATTCCCCGACGGAGGGTTGTGTGGTCAAGTTGCGGTTGCGGGATAACGAGTCGATCAGCGATGCAGTTAAGCGGTTTCGTAAGTTGGTAGAGCATGCTGGCATCAAGAAGGAAATGCGTCGGCGTGAATTCTATGAAAAGCCAAGCGAAACCAGTCGTCGATCACGTCGCCGCGCTGAACGCCGCGCCAAGATCCAGCGCATGGTCGGAAATACCAGCGGGGTCTGATCCTCATTCGGTGATAGTGCAGGTTTGATTCTTCGGAATCGCCGTGGTTAGCAGGCCGGTCTTGACCGGCCTGTGTCGTTCTTTGGAGACTGTAAGGCAAGAAGTAAGACGAAAGAGGAGACCTTCGGTCGTCGGTTTCGGCGGGGTCGGGAGACCCGCGCCGAGCGACGTCGAACTTTATTCAGGACGGGGATCGCCATGAAACTTCGCGTTCTTGCTTTCTTTGGTCTCTTTCTGATCGGTGGACTGTTTTCTATTACAGAAACAGCTCGATCAGCAGAAATGCCGTGGATCAAAGTTTCTGCCGACAAGACTGGATTTGTCACCGATTCTGGCAAGCGATTTGTCCCATGGGGCGTCAACTACGATCACGATGATCGAGGACGGTTGCTGGAAGATTACTGGACTTCCGAATGGCCGCTGGTGGAACAGCACTTTGCTGCCATTCGCGATCTGAAATGCAATGTCGTTCGGATTCACCTGCAGTTCGGCAAATTCATGAAGGGTCCGACCGAACCTGATCGCCAGGCTCACGAACAACTTTCCCGATTGCTGGCACTGGCCGAGCGGACACATCTATACCTCGATCTGACCGGTCTGGGGTGTTACCACAAACAGGATGTCCCTGCCTGGTATGACGACTTGAACGAGTCTGAACGCTGGGAAGCTCAGGCTGTTTTCTGGAAATCTGTGGCTGAAACCTGCAAAGGAAGTCCAGCGGTCTTCTGCTACGACTTGATGAACGAACCTGTTTCGCCCGGTGGTCGCAGCAAACCACGTGACTGGCTGGGGCCAGCGTTTGCGGGCAAGCATTTCGTCCAGCGAATCTCGCTCGATCAACGTGATCGTCCTCGCCCCGAGATTGCAGTGGCCTGGCTGAAGCGATTGAATCGTGCCATTCGCGAAGTCGATTCCCGGCACTTGATTACAGTCGGACTGGTCGACTGGAGTCTGGATCGGCCGGGTCTGACATCCGGGTTTGTGCCGGGTGTCGTCGTGGAACACGTCGATTTTCTGTGTGTCCACCTGTATCCTGAGGCAGGGAAGCTGAAAGAGGCACAGCAGACATTGGCCGGATTCGCTGTCGGAAAGCCCGTTGTCATCGAAGAAACTTTTCCTCTGAAATGTTCCTCTGAGGAATTGGCAGATTTTTTCGTACAATCCAAAGGAACGGCCGCTGGCTGGATCAGTTTCTATTGGGGAAAGCCCATTCCGGAACTGAAGCAGTCGAAAGAACTCGGGGACGCGATCCTGCTTCAGTGGCTGTTGAAGTTCGAACGGTTGTCCGAATTCATGCTTCCTTAAGCTCGGCGTGATGTAATGTGAAGGTGAATTCCATTCTTGTTTGAGTCCGTCATGCGTTCTGATCGTCGACCTGCAACACCGATGCCCTTGCGCCCCGTTCCACGGCGCGTGCATTCGGCTGGACATTCAGGCTTTACGATGATCGAAATGCTGCTGGTGCTGGGCGTCATTGCGGTGATTATTGCGGTGGCGTGGCCCAACGTGATTCGTCTGACAGGGCAGCAGCGACTGTTGGAATCGGGCGAAAAAGTTCGCTCACTCGCTGCCAGCGCAAGAATTCACGCGATTGAGAGTGGTCTGGTTTACCAGTTTCGCTATGAACCGGGGGGACGCCGGTTCGTCGTTATTCCCTTCGAGCGTGAATTTGAAAGCGTCAGCCCTGATGCACGGGGAACAGGATCGTCCACCGGCCTGGGACGATTCAGCAAGGCCGCGGGCCTGCTCCCCGAAGGGGTGTCATTTACAGCTCCGACATTAATGGGGAGTACCTCAACAACTCCTTCCGCGTCGGGCGGACAGAAGATTCCAGGAGAACTCTTCAGTGGTCTGCCGGATGCGGCGAAACTGGAGCAGGCTTCATGGTCAGGTCCGATTTTGTTTCAATCTGATGGGACAGGCACCGACGTATCGTTCGAACTGGTAGATCGACGCAACCAACGTGTCACCTTGACGGTTCGCGGTGTGACGGGTGCGGTGACAGTCAGTCGGATTCATCAGATCGAGAAATCATGATCTCCATTCGATCCTATCTACGGTCACATCTGCATCGACCTCGTTCATCAAGACGTGGTTTGACACTGCTGGAAATCATTCTTGCGCTGGCGATCTTTTTCGGATCCCTGACCGCGCTGGCACAGCTTTCCTGGAACGGGGCCCGGGCGGCTGTTCAGGCTCGCCTGAAAACGCAAGCGATCATTCGCTGCGAAGCCAAGCTGGCCGAGGTCCTGTCGGGGGCTCAGCGATTGGCTCCGGTCACGAATACACCGTTTCCTGACAATCCTGATTGGACCTGGTCACTGAAGATCACGGAAACGAACTATCCGGATTTGCTGCAACTGGAAGTGATGGTTTCACATTCAGGAAATTCCCGGATGGCAAACGCTCAGTTTACCCTGCGTCGCTGGATGCGTGATCCCGCGTTGTTTCAGGATGCAGCATTACGCAAGAAGCAAAGTGCTCAATCACAGACGACTTCAAAATGATGATCTGTTGCCATCGCCGTGCTGAAATCACTCGGGGCCCGCATCAGGCTGTCGGCGCTCAAGGTGGGTGCGGTCAACGTGCAGGGCGGCAGGCATTCACGCTGGTGGAAGTGATGCTGGCACTGACGTTGTCAGTGATCTTGCTGGGGGCGATCTTCACGGCGATGGATCAGTCGTGGCAATTGACGGCCAATGGCCGGGAGGAGATGGAGCGGTCGCAACTGGCGCGAGCACTCATCCGCAAGATCGCGATCGACGTTCGTGCGATTTCGTTTGTGCCGCCAATCCTGACGGACGACAGTGCCGCAGCAGCGGGGGCGACATCCACCGGTTCAACGGGGGCAAGTACGTCAACGGGGAGTTCGGGAAGCAGTTCGACCGCATCCACAACAACAGGAGGCACGACCACAGACACAGCGGCAACGGAAACGCCGACCGCTCGAAGTATTGGAATTCGGGGTAATGCCCAGCGCGTGGAAATGCATATTTCACGAGCCCGCCGTGATCTCAATTTTTCGGCGAGTGTCAACGGAAATAATGTGCAGTCGCGATCAAGTGATTTGCGCGTACTGACGTACCAGTTGTCGACGTCCGGTACAGGCTTGATTCGTACCGATGGAGATCGACTGGCGACTCTGATGGTGGAAGAAAAAGGGGGGGCCGCAGCAACTCTGGCGGCTCAACAGGTTCTGGCACCCGAAGTTTCCTATTTGCAGTTTCGCTATTTTGATGGGGCTGCCTGGTATACGTCCTGGGACAGTGAATCGTCGGGACGACTGCCACGAGCGATTGAAGTGACGCTTGGTTTTGCCCCTCCGAAGAACAAACCTGGACCTTTGTTTCGCGTGACTGTCAGTCAATCGGCCAACCAGTTTCGTACGGTGATCCTGATTCCGATCGCCGATCCGCTACCGGAGGAATTCGTACCATGAAGTCACCGCGAATTCATCGCTCTCACGATTCGCGTCGTGGCAGTGTGCTGCTCATCGTGCTTGTGATTGTGTCGGTTCTGACGCTGGTTGCCTACAACTACACGCAGTCGATGACGACCGAGTACGAAGCAACAACGATTTACGGCAGCGATGTTCAGGCCCGTGAAGCAGCCGATTCCGGGGTCGAGTACGTAGCGACAATCCTGGGAAACCGGGGTGACCCTGCCCTGGAAAACCTGCAGCACAACCCCACGCTTTTCTGGGGAAAGTCATTCATTCCGTCAGACCGGAAACGTGGCCGAGCTCATATTTCCGTGATTGCACCTGTTGAACATTCCACACGTGGAAACGCGATCCGGTACGGCCTGATGGATGAGTCAGCCAAGCTGAATCTGAATCTGCTGCTCAAGATGAAGCTGGAAGACGAAGAAATTCACACGATGTTGTTGAACATCCCGGGGATGACGATTGAAACGGCGGATGCAATTCTGGACTGGATCGATACGGATGACACCAAGCGTCCGTATGGTGCCGAATCCGAATCGTACGAATCGATGACACCACCATACAAAGCCAAGAACGGTCCGCTGGAATCACTGGATGAGTTGCTGATGGTGAAGGGAGTCACACCGGCACTTCTTTACGGCGAAGATGCAAATCGAAATGGATTACTCGACCCCAATGAAAACGATGGCGATGCCAGTCCCCCGATTGACAATCGAAATGGCGTGCTTGATCACGGCTGGGTCGCATTTCTGACCGCTCATGGTCGCGAATCCAATCTGCGTGCCGACGGACGAGAAAAGATTCACCTGAATAACGGTTTACTCACGGATCTCTACGATGCTCTGGAAGACGAATTTGACGAGGCGACAGCCAAATTCGTCATCGCCGTTCGGATGAATGGCGCCACGCCATCGACGACGGCATCAACAAGCAGCAGTAGTACCGCCAGCAAAAGTGGCAGTAGCAGCAGCTCGAAGACGAACAGCAGCGGCAAGAATAACACCGGAAAGACTGTCACCTCCAGCTCATCGTCTCAGACACAACAACAGCAGCAGCAACAGGCGATGCAGGGACTGACAAAAGCAATTGCATCGGCGGCGCTCAGCAAGGGGGGCAAGGTGACTCGAGGTGGAATCGATATCACCGCCGGAGGATCGTACCAGATTCAATCGATCTGGGCGTTATTTGGATCAACGGCCAAGGTCACGATTAACGGGGCCAGCCAGACGTTGAAGAGCCCCTGGCCAGATAATCCCAATCAGCTGAAAACGACCTTGCCGAAATTGCTCGATACATTGTCGACCACAAATGACGAGTACCTGGAAGGTCGGATCAATATCAATCAGGCGCGGCGCGAGATCCTGCTGGGTATTCCCGGGCTGGAGGAAGAACTGGTCGACAAAATCATCCAGGCGCAGAAACTCGACTCCAACGGCCAACCCTCTCCGGAAATCATTCAACAGCACAACACCACCGGCTGGCTTTATTTTGAAGGGCTGGTCGATCTCACAACCATGCAGACCCTGGACCCTTATTTCACGGCACGCGGCGATGTCTACCGGGCCCAGGTCTTCGGCTTCTTCGAAGGGGGCGGGCCTGTCACACGACTGGAAGCGATGATCGACGGCACTCAGAACCCTCCGCGAGTCATCTTTCAACGCGATCTCAACGATCTTGGACACGGTTATTCGCGCACCCAGTTGATGCCAATTACCAGTCGATAAATGCGGCGGCCCGCCTGAGCCTGCCTCGATGCAATCGGGCGGATCGAACAGGCACCGATGGCTTCCGTACTTCGTTGACGCGAGCTCCAAAGCCCAGCCCCAACAAATCAACCTTCGCCAACGCGTTCCACTGCGTTATGCTATTGCCGCTTGCGGTCGCAAACAGGAGCGTGATAGATGACAAGCAATCATTCCCATTTGAACCAGCATCCTTTCTCTCACCTGCATGGGCATGAGCGTGAAGGGCTGACAGTGGTTGGTCGGCGCAGCATGCTCAAGGCCAGTCTCGCTGGCCTGGCCGGATTGTCGCTGCCCAGGCTGCTATCCGCGAAGGATAGCCTTGGTGGAATTCGACAGAAGAGTGTCATCCTGATCTGGATGACAGGCGGTCCCAGCCAGATCGATACGTGGGACGTCAAACCGAATGCTCCCACGGAAATTCGCGGACCGTTTGGTGTGATTTCGACGGCGTTACCAGGCGTGCAATTCTGCGAGTATCTGCCAAAGCAGGCCGCGATGATGGATCAGATGACCGTAATTCGCTCCGTCGACTGCAGGTTCTCTAACCATGAGCCCAACATGGTCATGCAGACGGCAAATCTGGCTGCGGAACCGCGAATCAATCGCGAAGCTGATAAGTTTCCGGCACTGGCTTCCATCATCGCTCGCAAGCGAGCAGACCAGAACCGACGGATGCCTCCCTACGTCGTTCTCAATATGAAATCCCGTTCCCACGTCGCCTGGGGAGGCTATCTGGGACACAGCTACGATCCATTCCTGGGAAACGATGCCGGACGGCTGTTTGAATTACCCGGCGGGTTGACCCCCGATCGCCTTGAGTCGCGTCGGCTGCTCACCACGGATCTCGACCGCCTGCGTCGTGACCTGGATCTGTCGGGTTCGATGGATTCCACCGATCGGTTTACCCGTCAGGCGATCGATCTGGTGACAGGTCCTGCAGCCCGGGAGGCGTTTGATGTCTCGAGGGAGCCGGAATCTGTCCGGGCGAAGTATGGCAACCACGAATGGGCGCGTCAGGCATTGCTCGCCAGGCGACTGGTCGAATCTGGTGTCAGTTTCGTGACGATTGACCTCAGTCACCACGGCGCATCAGGAACTTGGGATACGCACGGAGACAATATTCCCCCGTACGGTGGAATCTGGAACGGGTTGCGACCGCTGCTGCCGGTTTTCGATCATCTGATCACAACACTGGTCAGCGATCTGGGTGAACGCGGGTTGCTGGATGATGTTCTGGTACTGGCGATGGGGGAATTCGGCCGAACTCCGCAAATCGGAACCCAAGGCAGCACCGACGGTCGCAACCATTGGCCGGTCGTGATGTCGATGACAGTTGCTGGCGGCGGGATGCGTCACGGTCAGATCATTGGAGCAACCGAGCGCGACGCTGGCCAGATCAAGGAACGTCCTGTCACTCCCGGCGATCTGGCTGCGACAATCTTCCATCACATGGGGGTTCCCCGCGACGTGACTTACCTCGACAACCGCGGTCGTCCACGCAATGTCATCGAGAGCGGTCAGGCGATAGGTGAGTTACTCGGTTAGCGCACACTTACAGGCCGGTTACTTGCCGCCGTCAGTTCGATCTATGAGCGTTGCCCTGGTGTGGGAGTTGGCCCTGGTGCGGGA
>CAZSTW010000049.1:21799-21866 GCA_964609845.1 uncultured Planctomycetaceae bacterium
CGTCAGTTCGATCTATGAGCGTTGCCCTGGTGTGGGAGTTGGCCCTGGTGCGGGAACTGGCCCTGGT
>CAZSTW010000049.1:21966-44401 GCA_964609845.1 uncultured Planctomycetaceae bacterium
GTGGGAACTGGCCCTGGTGTGGGAACTGGCCCTGGTGTGGGAACTGGCCCTGGTGTGGGAACTGGCCCTGGTGCGGGAATGCTCCCCGTTGATCGTCCCGCCGCTGAAGATGTTAACCGTGGGTCATTATCAGCACTCGTGAGCATATCTTGAACAAGTCGTTCACTGAATCCGGCAATAAACGTAACCGCCAGCAAAAAAGAATGCTCCTTTCTCTGGTGTCGCAACGACATCTGGCATCGCAAGTGGAATCCAGCCGCTCTTTATGAATGTTAAAAGGACGAGCCCCATGCAGGCACCAATCAGGGGTCGGCAACCTCCCATAAAGCGAGCCGATACGGCAGATGGTGTAGAGTCCAACGTCAGACGACCGGCAGTAAGGCGAGTCAAAACGCTCAGAATAGCCCCTAGCCCTGCCGCGATCCATGCTCCCAGAATCTCCAAACTAATCTGTTTCGACTCGAAGGCAGTGTTGACTGTATTGAAAAGCACTGTGCCCGCAATCACCAGCGGAAGCAATCCGATCAGCGTTCCTTCCAGGTATCTGGCCTGCGTAGTTCGAATTGAGCACGCCTTAAAGTTTGCCTCGGCCCATGCAAGTTCCTCACGGTGAATTTTTGCCGCGATATCAAGCTTCCGGCCACGCTCCTCGGTGCTGGCATTTATCGCCCCCTCCTGAGCAGCAAAAAGTCCGCAAATGACGAAGTAGAGATCTTCAGAACAGCGATAAAGTTCGGCCGCATCGAGCACGGCCTGCCCGTCACGATAGAGATTCTTCGCTTTTAAGATGAGTAGTTCGATGTCTTCTCTTCCCAATTCAACCGGATCAACAAAAAAAAGCTCGCCGTTTTCGGAGAGCCCCACGCCGGCGCCAATTCCCTGAAAAAAAGAGTAATGGAGTAACTTTCCATGTCGACCTTCAAACGTATTGCATGCCTCAGTGACTTCGGCCTGGTTTCGATCTCGATTCATCCACGCGCGATAAAAGTCGTCAAAACTGGACATATGGCATCTCACAAGTTGGAGGCAGGGAAAGTGGTCCTGCTCCATTCTGGAGAGGTGCGTCATGTAAAATCAATAAATATTACTGGAATTAATCAACGCGGATGAAATCGTCGTTGTGTTGTATCGAAATGCTTCTTCGGTGTTGCTGCAAATGAAGTCTGGGGGCGATTGCAGGCCTCACGGTCGTAATCATTGGCCGGTCGTGATGTCGATGACGGTTGCTGGTGGCAGGGTGCGTGTCGGTCAGATCATTGGAGCAGCCGAGCGCGACGCTGGCTAACGAACTTCCTGTCACGCCCGGCGATTTGGCTGCGACAATCTTCCATCACATGAGGGTTCCCCGCGACGTGACTTACCTCGACAACCGTGGTCGTCCACGCAATGTCATCGAGAACGGTCAGGCGACTGGTGAGTTACTTGGTTAGCGGGAAATCTACAGACCTCGCAACATGGTCCAGAGCAGATTTGATTTTTCATCGGTCCAGGCATCGACGTCTTGCTGACTGGAACATGCCTTCCAGCGGCCATTTTTGAGAATTGGCTGAAGTGGATCCATCGAGCGAGACATCATCATCCAGATCGAAGGGCTTTTACCGCGACGAGTCTCTTCGGCCGACGGTCTGGTGTCTCGCTGTATGAAAGCGACGAGCCCAAGATCGCGTACGGCACTGGCAAGCACAGGCTCAAGATTGACGTAATTGTTGCTGATGTGGAACACCAGAATTCCTTCCGGCTTCAGCTTTTCCAGATACTCTCTGATGGCTTCTCGCGTCAGGAGATGCACAGGGACGCAATCGCTGGTAAAGGCGTCCAGCACAAGCATCCCATATTTTGCGTCTGGTGCTTCTCGCAATTTCAGGCGTGCGTCACCAATCACGACCTGTATTTGCGAACTCCGTGCCTCGGCATCGCTGAGAAACGAAAACAGAAATGGGTTTCGTGCAACACGATCGATCGCCGGATCAATCTCGTAGAACGTAAATTCCTGCTCCTTTTCCGCGTAACTTGCGAGTGCCCCAACGCCCAACCCGACAATTCCCACAGATTGAAGTGCAGGCGTTCCGCGGATGGACTGAAAAATCTGTCCGATTGGCCCCGTGGGAAAGTAATAAGTCAGCGGCAATGTCCGATGAATGGCTTCCTTTCCCGCAATCTGCATTCCGTGCACGGTTGTTCCGTGTACAAGTTGGTGCATCACACCTTCACGACCTCGCACGACATGAAATGATCCGAAAAACGATCGCTCTCGGTGAATCACCAGCTTCGATGAATCCGAAAAATAGATATTCCACGATAACCCCGTCAAAACGATCGCGGCGATTGCGAAACGCATGGTCTGAAAAACCATAGCGATGTTTCTGTCGCGTAGATTTGGTATTGGCAGTACCGGCCACGGAAGAAGCCAGAGCGATCCTGCGATAACCAATGGGTATTCAGCGAGCCAATTGAAGACCAACGGTGCCAGGATCGTACTGAAGAGGCTGCCAAAAACGCCTCCAATCGAAACCCACAGGTAGAACTCGGTCAATTTCTCGACATTCGGGCGAAGCGACGATAAGCGTCCGTGAAGCGCGAGCGATCCCAGCAACAGTAGGAGGCTGTGCAGGGCGATTCCTTTGAGGTCTGCCCGTGCCATCATGTTATTCGAAATGGCGACGGTCACGGCCAGGACGATGTAACCACTGGAACACAGGGCAAGAAACCATTGAGGCGGCTGCGCAAAGGCGATCATGAATGACACGAGATAGATTCCAAGCGGCAACATCCAGGTCGCTGGAATCGGTGCAATTTCCGCAGACAGAAATGTAGTAACTCCCATCATCATGATTGACGGACAGGCAGAGAGGATAAACCACTTCCATCGCGTGAGCGTCGAAATCGGTTTCGACTGAATCTGAAGGGTTGCTTCTCCTGCCTGAAGAGTGGCTTCACATCCACTCGCACAAACTGCAAATCCGGCACAAATGCCTGTCAGCACACACAGGCAGGCAATGCACAGGCTTACCACATTGCACTGAGCGGAAAGTGGCAACCATGCTTCGATCAGCAGCGGATAAAGCAGCAAGCCGAGAAGACTTCCCGCATTGCTGGCAACATACAGCCAGTACGGGTTCGCCCGGATTCTTGCCGTGGTGTACCAGGTCTGCATCAGTGGTGCTGTCGTCGAGACCAGGAAAAAAACAAATCCGACCGACAGAATTAGCTGGTAGAGCAGTGACACAACCGGGCTTTCCAGGCTCTCAACGGACGGAACCCGAAATTTGAAGGGGAGCGAGGCCAGCGCAAGGAGCATCACTACGGAATGGACACCGACCTGTGCTCGAATCTGCAGATTCCGCTGGAGCAGATGAACGTAGACATATCCCAGCAACAGGACTGCTTGAAAGAAAAGAACACAGGTGTTCCAGACAGCAGGAGTTCCACCGTATTGAGGAAGTAAAGACTTGCCGATCAGAGGTTCCATAAAGAATAACAGGACGGCACCGAAAAACGTCGCGATTGCAAAGGCCAGCGGATAGGAAAATCCGACAAACTGAGATTTCAGTGACATGAACTGCTCGAAGTGAATTGTCGAAGATGAATTTCAGAAGTCATTGAAACCTCGTGCATCATGCCCCGTGACAGCTACTTCACCAAACCGGGCAACGGTTGTGCCGATTTGGGACTGGCAGCGTTGAAGTTTTCTCCAACGAGCTTTGCCAGTGATGCTGCGATCTGGCTGAGAGTTGCTTCAGTCTCTTTTCTTACGCCAAGTGCCGGAATGTCTGGTCCGAGAGCTGCCGTCCAGATGTATTCGGCACCTTCTACCTTTGCACCGTGGTCAGTCCAGTCGCGAATCGTACCACCGCGTCCGTGATCGGGGGCGATCACGATCGATGTCTTTCCTTTGTATTCAGGCATCGATTGCAGCAAATCCCAGAGACGGCGCAAAAAATCGTCAGCTCGATGCGCTGCGTTCAGGTATCGATCGTAGCGTCGACCATGTCCCCATTCGTCGGTTTCACCCAACCCGATAAAGAGAACGCGTGGCTTCTTTCGAATCAGATATTCCCGGGCGGCCTGAATCGTGATGGCATCGATCTGGTTGTTGGGCCACAGCGTGACCGTGTCTGAAATCAGGTCATTCAACAGCAACTGCCGGTCCGAAAGATCATTGCCGGGAATGGGCGTGACACCTGCGTGCACATAGATCTTCGCTCGCCCTTCATTCAAGATTGACGGGAAAACATCCCATGTGGCGATTCCAGCCACCTTCCCTTCAAACCCAGGTCGGCCATTTAGAAACTCCAGGACGGTGACGTTGGGATTCGGAAACTTGTTATTGGAGGCAATGCGTTCATCGTCTGGAAAACCACAGAACATTTCGCTGTAGCCTGGATACGAGAACTTGTGTTTGTTCTGAATCCTGGCAGGCGAGTTTTGTGATTGGTCACCGAAGATCTGGCCCTGTTTGGCGATCACAGTCCAGACGAACGGCAACAAAGCTTCCCGGCGTTGCTGTTCCGTCTCACGCAGGAATCGCTTTTTGACTCCATCGACATCGGCAACCCCGGCATCTTTGCTGATGTAAAGTTCCTGAGCCCCGCCGAAGAATTCCTGCCAGCGGAATCCGTCCCACGTAATATAGATGACATTACGATCTGATTGGCCCGGCGCATCGGCAGCCATCAATCGTGAACTCATTCCTGCGAACAGACAGGCGACAACACCAATTCCAATAAGCCACCGACGCATGGATGATCTCCGCCAAGAGGAACAACACCTGATGGGATCATTCTGGACAATCAGGACTGATTGCTCAATCGTGAAGAATTGGAGAATACCGATCTTGAGGACAACGACAACCTGGCGACTGATTCCTCTCACGATTCCGCAAATCTCTCAAACTTGCGGTTCTTCGCCCTGTTTTCTTACGGGCGCGGCTCCTTCAAATGGACGACGATCATAACCGGACGCTATTTCGTTCCGGCGGATTGAGCGAACTTGTAAAACAGGCCACGTGGCATCAGATGACTCAGCATGCCAAGCACCGTCGCGATGCAACACAGACCGGCGAACCAGTCCCCGAACCGAACATACAGGCTTTGGCGGGGGTCAAGTGGGACTGTATGAACAAGTGCGGCATTGAGCTGCTTGTGCCATGTTCCGGTCTGTGGATCGCGGGCCGTAGTACGCGGTGGAGCCGGCGCGTTTTTACGGGCGTCGCCGTCGATGAAGACATCCGGGTCCAGAATCGCTCCATCGCCGTCAATGATGGCGCTGATTCCGGTATTCACGGCCCGCACCAGCGGCGTGCGACATTCGACCGCTCGAAAAGTCGCCGTGATCAGGTGCTGGTCGAGTTCACTGGATCCATGAAACCAGCCGTCGTTGCTCACATTCACCAGCAAGTCGATGGGCTTGCCAGTTTCATTTTCGGAGGCAGCAGCGACAAGGCCACGAACAAGATGCGGAACGGTATCTTCAAAGCAGATGACAGGGGTCATACGCCATTTCTGATATTCAAAAACGGCTCCCCCTTTGCCTTTGTCGATTCCAAAGTCACCGCGATAGGGGGTGAAGCTGGCGAGCCAGGGCAACGAATCGCGCAGAGGTATGTATTCACCAAAAATGACGCGATGCAACTTGTCGTAGCGACCTGCCAAGCCCACATCGGGACGGACGAATGCTGCTGAGTTGTATTGATGGACTCGTTGCGAGTCCGCGAATGCCGCGTTGATTCCAAAGACCAGTGCCGCTCCGGAACGCTGGCTTTCTCGAACGAGCATCTTCGCAACTTCATTGTTTCGCCACGACTCCGGGCGTGCATAGGGAGCCACGGTTTGAAGTTGCTCGTCGGTCACTCCTTCTGCCGCTTCCATCAGTGGCCAGGGAAACATCGCTTCGGGCCAGACGACGAGGTCTGGTTGCTCGCGAACGGTCTGGGCCATCAACTTCAGGTGCGTCATGAAGACTTCGTCACCCGAAGCAGGTGCGACTCGTAAAGACGCCAGGAAATTTCCCTGGATCAAGGCGACACGCGGGCCCGGCTGGAAATCTGCCTGAGCGCGGCGCACATACCCGTAGGTCAATGTGCTTCCGAAGAGCGAGATTGCAACTCCGACCTGAGCCAGTTGACCCAGCGTCAAGCCTGATGCGGTGACAGGGCCCGTTGATGCCGGGACCAGTCGGAACCTGATCAGCCAGGTATGCGGCACGAGCAGTGCGAGTGCTGCGGAACTTGCCGCAATCACAAAACTGACACCATAGGCCCCGAAAATATCGCAGATCTGAATCAGTTCCAGCCAGCGATATTGAGAATGACCCAGGTAGTACCACGAGAAACCGGTCAGCAGGTAGGCGCGTGCATACTCAAGCCCCGTCCAGACAACCGGGGCAGCGACAACCAGGGGAACCGACCAGCGGTGAACGACAATACGAGTGGCAGCAACGAAGACAACTGCATAATTCGCGACGTATAGTGATAGCGCGACCCAGGCGATGTACATCGTGGGATCACCCAGCCGCATCCATTGGAATGTTGCAAGCTGCCCAAGCAGGCTGCCAGTATAGATCGCGGTATACATCCAGCGCGTCCGGTCTTCGATTCGGACGAGCAGCAATAACGGAACGAGTGCGATCCAGGCGAGTGGACTGGCATTGACTGGAGTAAAGCAGCACCACAAAAGAGCGGCAGAAAGAAGGCTCATTCCCCAGGCGCCCAGGCTGCCAATGGCTTTCGTTCGACTTTGTTGAGCCGAACGAGCCGATTCGATGATCTCACGCACGGATCGTTCGGACTTCGCCACTTGCCGTTTTTCGTCCGCCATTGTCACTCCGGACATAAATCCCGTCTCCTTCCCTGGAGTCGTCTTTGCGCACCGCTGCCAAGCACCGACAACAGTTCAGGCGATCCTAGCGAATGGCTGGATTTGTGGGAACGGCGGATTCTGCCGATTTTTAACGGGCTGGGTTTTCAACTGTCCGGCAATGTTGGGGAAAGGAAATTCCCGCCAACATTGTTCGCATCAGGTTGGCCGTCGGACGCGTACCGGGACTTCGCGAAGACGCTCCAGTCCGCTCCAGTCCCGGCCACCCCAGTCGTTGTTGGTCGATCAACATTCAACCGGGGCTTACCGTTGGTCCAGCGCAGCCATCCAACGTCGGGTGGGTGGGAGGGGCATCGTTTTGCGGTTGAAACCCGCTCAAATCACGGTGTTTACAGTTCGACCTTCAGATCCTTTTTCGGACCGTCAATCTTCACTGTCATCGGAGTCGTTTCAGGGGCTCCAAACTTCTGCAGAGCTTCAAGGACTTCTTTGGCGAGTGACGACTTCCCCTCTCGCATCGCCATTTCTTCGGCCGGCGTGCCCGGGCGGTACTCGATCCAGACCTTGTGGTCACCCGGCAATACTCCGGGAACATCTTTCTCGTAGCGCAGTTCAAAAGCCCCTTTAGCATCGGTAACTCCGGTACTGGGGCGACCTTTTGCCGGGACAAAGTGGATAATGACGTTTGGTACGGGCTGTCCACTGACGGTCAGGATACCAGAGACCGCATGGACTTTCGGGGCCTTCGATGTACCTCCGCAACCGCTCGGTACACAGGCAATTACAGTGAGCAAAAAAACAGTCGCTTGCCAATGAGCAACATGCATGAGTGGTATTCCCATTGATCTCGTGAAATTGACTTAACAAGCAGTCTCGGTCGCCAGACTGACGAGAGATTCCCGCAATAAACCGGGAGATTGCCAAGACGACCCGACCGAGATCAGATGCATCCCGTCGGGCTTTGGCACATTACTCAATAGTCGCCGATGACTTCACCACCGGAGCGGGTAAAGATGGCAATGTAGACATTCACGTCGACGTTATCACTGATGAATTTCAGGTGCCCATCTGCCATGACAGTCTGAACGCCACCCGTGTGATGGGACTCCGCAGCCCGGTTGTTGTACGAATGGTTATCTGGGATGTCTTGTGGAGTTGCATCCACATATCCCTGTGACGGGTGATGCACCCACAAGAACGGGTTCGCACCCGTATTGCGATCAATCCAGCTATGATTGGTGGTATGAGCCAGTTCGGCAAACATCAATGTATTGCTGGTTCCATCCGTGATATCGCCGATCCTGATGCAACTGTTTACAAACCCGATCCCAGTCATCCCAGCCTGGCTTCGCTCAGGGCAACAGGCCCCTGTTCCTCCATTGATACCATAGTCCTTGTGCTGCGTGACGGGTTGTACGCGAGGAGCGGAGGGGCAAACAAACACCGGCGGTTGTGAATTCGCTGCCACCTTGTTTTTGGGATCACCTGCGGGGCCTCTTTGAGCACCGTTTTCCATGATGGAAAACGTGTAGGCAGGGACGGTGAAGTCGATTGTATTATAGACGTTGGCTCCATCGACAAACGGCAGGATGATTGCTGACCAGCTGAAATGTCCCCACGGACAACAACCTCCCACGCCGGGGTCCGCCCAGGGGGCACTGAAACTGGAGTTTCCATTCATGGGACCGATGCTTCCCGGAGGAAAGCAGCGACTGCTGGACTCGTAGTTATGCATGGCCAGCCCAAGTTGCTTTAAGTTGTTGGCGCATTGGGACCTGCGCGCCGCTTCGCGAGCCTGTTGTACGGCTGGCAGCAACAGTGCAATCAAAACAGCAATGATGGCAATCACCACCAGGAGTTCGATCAAAGTGAAACCGCGAGTGCGTCGATTTCGAGACATAATACGGAACCTCCGGCGAAAACTATTGACCGCAAAAAAGACAGAAAAGTCACAATTCAAATGTAAGACAGGTACTGAAAAGGCTGAGTCATTTTGCAGTTCCTCAGGATTTGAGACAAGAGCAAATATCGGGAATCGTTGAAATGATACTGAACTGGACTCGGAAGGCGGCTTTCGAGGCAGAGAATCTGGAAGGCGAGTCGGATTTCGTTCGGAATCCAAGAAAGTTGACCACAGAGGACACTGAGGGGATCGCGAGCCAGCAGATCTGTTGAATAGACGATGGCGAAGATCACGTGCTTGAATGCTCCTGCCAGAATTAGCCTCTGTGACCCTCCGTGGCCTCTGTGTTAATCCGTTCTTCCGCCTGCAGTCGCAATTGACCGCAGGCGGCGTCAATATCCGCCCCCTTCCGCTTGCGGACGGTCGCGGGAATCCCAAACGATTCCAGGACTGCGACGAACTCGTTGGTGCGTGGGGCCGTTGGTTCTACATAAGGCAATTCCGTCACGCCGTTCATCGGAATCAGATTGACGTGGGCAACTCGTGACTGCAGTTCCTTCGCCAGCAACCTGGCGTGCTGAGGATCATCATTAACCCCAGAGAGCAATACGTATTCGTAGGTGACTCGCCGACCCGTAATTTCGAAGTAATCATCCGCTGCTCGGAAGATGGCCGCCATGCCGATTTTGTCGTTGACCGGAACCAGGCGGTCTCGAATCACATCGTTGGGAGCATGCAAAGAGACGGCCAGATTGTACTGCTTGCCAGACTTCGCGAGTTCGCGGATCTTGTCGGGCAGACCGACGGTCGAGATAGTAATCCGTCGAGCCCCCAGGCCGAGTCCTCCTTTATCGTTCAGGCTGTCCAGAGCCGGAATGAGCGACTTCAGATTGGCGAGCGGTTCTCCAATCCCCATCACAACGAGGTTGGTAATCTGCTCACCTTTGGCCAGCAGGCGATCGAGTCTCAGGACTTGTTCCAGGATTTCTCCAGTCGTCAGGTTGCGTTTCAGGCCCCGCATCCCGCTGGCACAGAAGACACAACCCATGGCACACCCGACCTGGGTAGAAATGCAGACGGTGCGGCGATCAGTCTCGCGCATCAGCACGCATTCGATGAACTGCCCGTCATGCAGTTGAAGCAGAAGCTTTTCGGTCCGATCGCTACCGATCAGGTGTTTTTCAACCTTCGCAGGCAACAGGCTGAACTCGTCCGCCAAGGCCTTGCGCAGCGCTGCTGGAAGGTCGTGCATGTCTGCAAAGTCATCAACGCGGCGTCCGAAAACCCAGCGGCGGATCTGCTCGGCCCGATACTTGGGAAATCCACGAGCTTCGCACCATTCACCCAACTGACGAGAATCGAACTCATACAAACGGGGTTTGAGGGTGGAATTTGTCAGTACGGGCAATTCGGTCATGGCGAGGATGCGTTCGGTTAAGAGCTGTCGGAACTAATCAAATCGGCGTATGAGCGTAACCGAAACGTGAATCGACAACCAGAACCGCGGCCCTGAACAACCCTCAACGAAGTCATTTCCACCTCTTTGGCAATTCCGTTTCGTGACTGTTTGAGGCGGCTCCAGTTTATAAGAACTGCTGGCCGTATGTCTTTTCGCATTGCCGCCACGGTTTGTTCTACGGTTGCCGACGGTGATAGAATGCAGCAGACGTTGAATGCCCATGGATCGCATGCGTTCAATGGGGGCGTTTGAGGGACTTGAACTTAGGGGTTCAACGGGCTGATGCCCACAAAGGAAGCTCGATGACAGAAAGCGGAATACCTGAAGTCGGAACAAAAGCACCTGCCTTTGATTTGCCTGCCTATCCGGAGGGGAAATTCAAGCTCAGTCAGTTCAAAGGGAAGCAGAACGTCGTTCTGTATTTCTACCCCCGTGATGACACCCCAGGTTGCACGACCGAAGCGTGTGGATTTCGCGACAACTTCAGTCAGTTTCAGTCGTCCGATACGGTAGTGCTGGGTGTGAGCACTGATTCCGTCAAATCGCACGAAAAGTTTGCGACGAAATTTTCTCTGCCGTTCCCGCTCCTCGCTGATGAATCGCACGAGCTGGCAGAGAAATACGGCGTCTGGGTCGAGAAAAACATGTACGGCAAGAAGTCGATGGGAATTCAGCGAGCGACGTTTCTGATCGACAAGTCCGGAAAAATCGCCGCAGTCTGGCCGAAAGTCAAAGTTGACGGACATGTAGAAGAGGTCGCTGCCAAGCTGGCGGAACTGGCATAGGGAGAGTTACCGAAGAGACTGAACACTGTCGTTAAGAATGGAATCGTGGTGCGTTTGGCGAACCACGATTCCATGAGCATCAACTTGCGTCTTTCGTAGGCCAGGCCCATTCAACGCACAGCTTCCAAGGGGAACTGGTCGCGTGTCAGAGGAAGCGTCGTAGTTCACAAGGGAGGTGCCGGTATCAGACATTCGGCCCCTGGGAATGTGCCCAATCCACCAATTTGAAATTGGAAACTCATTCTCGTACAGTCTCTGCAGTTTATGGATTCCCCGTGAATCATCGATCGAGTTCAGGTCAAGAGGGCTGTAGATGATGAAGGCGGCAACCTCTTCTTCCACTTTTTCACGCTGGATCAGCGGAGGACTCTTTCTTTCCGGGGCGTTATGTCTGGCCTTGTTTGAATATTTCTTCCCGAATTCGATGCTCAGGTTTTCGATTCCCGGGCGGGTTGCTTATCGAGCGTTGATGGCACTGCTGGGAGTCGTTGGACTGACTCAGATTGCTTCGGCGATCTCAGCCACGCGTGGAGTCGTCGCTGCACCGGGGATCGGCAAACATCGGATGGTTGTCCCTGTCGAAGGGATCGTTTACCTGGTCATCATGTTTGCACTGTTCACGGGCGCAATGCTCACAAAGTCGAACATGCTGCTGCTCGTGTTTGCGCTGATGGCCGGACCGTTCGTGATCAACGGCTGGATGACGTATGGCATGCTGCGCTCGGCTCAGGTGACTCGCACGTCACCCAGGCGAGCGATGGTGGGTGAGCTTTTCAGTGTCGAATTGGAACTGGCGAATACCCGACGCTTCCTGTCGATCTGGGTCATGTCGATTCGTGACACGATCATGCATGCGAATGAAGATCTGGTCGCTAATGTATTGTTTGCCCGAGTCGGTCCGCTCAAATCCGAAACGGGGCATTACCAGATGCGGCTGATCCGGCGTGGGCGATATCGACTCGGCCCCATTCTGGCAATTTCGCGATTTCCACTGGGGCTGGTTGAGCGCAGCCGCATCTTCAAAAGTACAGATGAACTTCTGATTTACCCTCGTATCGGCCGATTGACCTCCAACTGGAAACGGCGCTGGATGTCTGCAACCGAGCTTGTGGCGCGACCGCAGCCGCATTCAGGAGTGTTTCACGACGAATTCCACCGCCTGCGCGAGTTTCGAACGGGCGACAATCCACGCGATATTCACTGGCGAACATCCGCGCGACGCGGCGAATTGATTCTACGTGAGTATCAACAGAATCGGGATTTCAATTTGACCGTCATCCTGGACCTCTGGCAGCCAGCGACACGACGCGGTTCCGAGTCAGAACATGTCGAACAGGCGCTCAGCTTCGCAGCGACAATGGTTGTTGAACATGGTCGGACCTGTCGCGACGCACTGTTGTCGCTGTTTGCGTCCGGAAACAAACCGTTTCGCTGGCAGGGCCAGGGAACATCAGCCAGTCTGGAAAGTCTGTTTGATGGTCTGGCGTTGATCAATGCCGGGGCTGCAGCGGACACAAGGATGCTGACCGATGAAGCTTTACAGCGCTCATCGGTCTCAACACGAATTATCCTGATTACAACACGCCCTGCCGATTCTGAGACCACGCAAAGTCACGAAGTTCATAATCCCCGGATTGAATTCATCCGCATCGGAGAGATTGACCTCGGCAAGATTCTTGTGTTTGACGAACCGGTCACGATGTCGAAACCTGTGGCATCAGCGGGACCAGCTTTGCACTCTGATACGATGGCAATTCCGAAGACTTAAACCGAGTTCCCCAGCAATTCGTCGACGGCCTTGCCAATATCGGATGAACGCATCAGAGTTTCGCCGACCAGCATTGCACGTGCTCCCCCGGCTTTCAGTCGATCGACATCCGCCCGAGTCTTAATTCCGCTTTCACTGACCAGCAGCGTTGCTGGACTCAGGCGTGGTGCCAGACGAATCGAATGGTCGAGATCTGTCACGAATGTGCGCAAATCGCGGTTGTTGACGCCGACCAGAGCGGGGTCGAGTTTCAAAACGCGGTCCAGGTTTTCGGGATCGTAAATCTCGATCAGTGATTCCATTCCCAATTCGCTGGCATAGAAATAGAGATCACGCAGGTGACAATCGTCGAGGCATTCCGCGATCAGCAGGATACAGTCGGCTCCGGCGGCACGCGCTTCGATCACCTGGTAGCGATCGATGATAAAGTCCTTTCGCAGGACAGGGATCTGCACGGTTCGCCGGACCGCTTTCAAAAAATCGAGATGCCCCAGAAAGAACTTTTCGTCGGTCAGAACACTCAGGCAGGCGGCACCGTGCTGTTCGTACGTCTGTGCGATTGCGACCGGATCAAAATCTTCGCGAATGATTCCAGCCGACGGCGATCCCTTTTTCACTTCCGCGATCAGGGCGACGTCTGTCCTGGCTCGCAGGGCCGCCACAAAATCTCGCACTGGTGGTGCCGACGCCAGTTGATCCTGCAAACCTTCGACAGGACGCAGTCGTTTCGCTTCCGCAACTTCGATCTTTTTGTGGTCGATAATCCGGGTCAGCACATTATCAGCAGGTCGAGACGAGTCGGACATCCGCGATCACAGGTTCCAAAGCGAGTATTCGAGCAATAATGTCGTCCTGGAAACCCCAGAACGAATTCAGACCTGTGATCGTATCGCCGCGAAGCCCGACCGCAAACTCTCAGACAGATCCACGTTTCACAGACACAGTCCGGAATTGGGACTTGAAGCTCCATTTTCTCCGATTTGTCCGCGTCTTCCGTGCATTCCGCGTCCAAGTCCTTCCTGAGAAGAATACTGGACACGGACGGCAGGGAGGACACCGGAACTGCCCCCAAGGAGGAAAGACGATGGACATTGATCGGTAAAATATCTCACAATGTCGTTTGTTCGGGAGTTCCGTTACCGAAGGATTCTGAGATGTCGACGAAAGTTGTTTCCAAACGCTCCAAGAACAGTGAAGCGGCTATCTTTTCTCGTGTTTGGGCTGACGAGGGGCAACGGTTGCCTGTCGCATTGGCGCGCCATGTCTTAAAGCTGAGGTTTTCAGCAGACGATCAAGCACGGATGCATGAGTTGGCCGCGAAGAATCAAAAAGGCGAACTTTCACCGGAAGAACTCGAAGAGCTTGACAACTTCGTGCGAGTGGGTGACCTTCTGGCGATCTTGCAATCGAAGGCTCGTCGTAGTCTCCCCAAAGCGGGAGCGGTTCGTCATGGATGAAGCATTGGTTGCGGCAGTCCGTCAGCGAGCCGCCGGCCAATGTGAGTATTGTCAACTTTCTGATCGCGTGCATCCGGGGCCGTTTGAAATCGAGCATGTGATCTCAACACAGCACGGAGGAGCTACCGTGCTGTCGAATCTGGCCTATTCGTGCCTGCACTGTAACCGTCACAAAGGCCCGAACTTGGCTGGAATCGCGCGTGTCAGGAACGCAAGTAAACTCATTCCACTCTTTCATCCACGGCGACACAAATGGAGCCGTCACTTTCGCTGGAGCGGTCCGCTTTTGATCGGTCAAACTCCAATCGGTCGAGTGACGATATATGTCCTGGCGATGAACGCGCCGTTGCGAGTCGCATTGCGAGAAGAGCTCATTGCCGAAGGGCTGTTCCCATAGAACACACGATAAAACATGTTGCATCTGAACGCTGAAATGACCACTCCGCCGTTTCCGATAGTCAATGATGCGTGTTTCGAGCGTCCCCGGTTTCCACAGTCCAATTCCTTCGTATAATCGCTCGGATACCGAATGTGCTCACACCTGCGACTTCAAAGCGCGACACCTTGCCACCTTTTGTTCAATTCACCGAGGAATTCAGCAGATACGTTGCTTCTGGACTTGTGATATTTCTGCTTTTCCAGAGCCTACGCACCTGGGGACGCGTCCTGCTCGATTACAGCATGGGGAAAGTCTGGCTGGAAAAATCGGAACGACCGCGAGCGAAATGGGATCGATTTCCAGAGTGGACGGCGTTGCTTCTGGTACTGTTGATGGTCACCTCACAACTGATTCCGTCGAACGGAATGACCAAACGGCCAGCGATGTCCCCGACTGAGCTGGCTGTGTATCTCCTTTTCAGTGGGGGACTTATCGCACTTCTGTGGGGGATACTCGCCACCAGCGGGAGATCAAGCCATGAGTACGGTGTCATATTCCAGGAATTTGCGAGCCAGGTTCGTGACGGCGTGGACGGCTTCTATCTGGCGCTACTTCCGACCGGGATCCTGATGATTGCGACCTCCGCGATTCGAAATACGGATAATCAGAACCCGTTGCTGACCTTGCTTTCCGACTCCGATCACATCGGCACCGTTCTGGGAATATTTGCTTCGGCGGTCATTTTCGCACCTCTGTACGAAGAGCTGGCGTTCCGGGTCATTCTTCAAGGCTGGCTGTCCACAGTCCTGTATCCGACCTCCGCAATCTTGATCGTCGCCATCGTTTTTGCTGCGGTTCATGGATTTACAGACGGGATTGCGCTCCTGCCGCTTGCGGGATTGCTCGGATATGTCTTTTACCGGCGGCACAGTTATGTGGCTGTACTCGTGATTCACGGGTTGTTCAACGGTACGATGCTGGTTCTCGCGATTCTGAGCGGGAAGTGATCGCAAGTCGACTTCTGATTTTGGATCACCACCCGCGAAGGCTTACCTGCTGTTATTCGAAGAGATTTTCATGACGTTTCCTCCTGTTGACGAACAACTGGCGATTATCCGCCGTGGTATTGAAAAAATAGTCCCCGAAGAAGAACTGGCGGCACGACTGACAAAAAGTCGGGAAACCGGGCAACCGCTTCGCGTCAAATACGGCATCGATCCGACGGGAATCGACGTACACCTGGGTCATACGGTCCCGCTGAGAAAGCTCCGCCAGTTCCAGGAGTTGGGGCATCAGGCCGTCATTATCATCGGAAACTACACGGCACTCGTCGGTGATCCGAGTGGGCGGGATCAGGCCCGCAGCAAGAAACTGACGGCCGAGGAAGTCGAAGCGAATGCGCAGGATTACCTGGCGCAGGTCGGCAAGGTCGTTGACATGTCACGTGCGGAAGTGCACCGCAACGGCGACTGGTTCGGCAAGATGAGTTTCGCGGACGTGATTCACCTCTGCGGCAAAGTCACCGTCGCTCAGATGCTCACGCGAGATGACTTCGCCAAGCGTTACGACGCCGGGTCTCCAATTTTCATGCACGAATGCCTGTACCCGATCATGCAGGCCTGGGACTCGGTCGTCATCAAGTCCGATATCGAACTGGGGGGGACCGAGCAGCTTTACAGTTTCATGCTGGCCCGTGATCTGCAACGTGATCAGGGGCTGCCACAGCAGATCGGTGTGATGTCGCCGATCCTGGTCGGACTGGATGGTGAACGTCGCATGGGCAAGAGCCTGGGGAACTACATCGGTATTGCAGAATCGCCGTATGAGATGATGAAGAAATTCATGCAGGTTCCGGATTCTGTCATGAAAATGTACTTCGAGTTACTGACGGCGGTACCGCTGGCAGAAGTCGAAGCGATTCTGGCCGGACACCCGAAGCAGGCGAAGACTCGACTGGCGAAAGAAGTGATCGCTGGCTTCCATTCTGCTGAAGCGGCAGACGAAGCGGCTGAACGCTGGCAACGTGAAGTGAGCGGTGGCGAACTTCCTGCGGATATTCCTTCAGTGGCACTCAGTCTGTCAGCACTGGCCGCACAGCTTCCGCAATGTGCCGCAGATCTGGCCGAGCGAAAATTGGCTGCTCCGCAATTGTTGAAGGCGATGGGGCTGTCGCCGTCCACGAGCGAGGCATCACGGCTGATTGGCCAGGGAGGCGTGTCGATTTATCGCGACAACCAGCCGACACCCGTGACCGATCCAAAACAGCCTGTACTACTGGAAGAGAATATGCTCGTCAAAGCAGGCAAGAAGAAGATCGCCCGTTTGAATCTTCAGCCGTAGTTCGTACGAAACGAAATTGGTAATCGATTTTTTCCCGACAACTTTCACCAGGATCCCGCCATGCAACGCCGAACATTCCTGCAATCGACTTTGGCAACCGGAGGAATCGCAGCCATGCCCATGCTGACTTCGGCTGAAGATCGGCCCCTCAAGTTACCACGACACTTCTTTGAATTGCGGACGTACGCGTTGAAAGAAGGAAAGCAAGAGATTCTGGATAACTACTTTCAGTCCGCACTGATTCCGGCACTGAATCGATTTGGGATTAAGCAGGTCGGCGTTTTCTACGAAACCCCCGCTCCGGCCACACCACTGGCCCTGTTGATCGTCCCCTATCACACACTCGATCAGATGAGTTCTGCGGCTATGGCACTGGAGGCGGATGCTGAGTACCAGAAAGCGGCGGCGCCTTACATGGCGATTCAGGCGATTGATCCGGCTTATGATCGGATCGAAAGTTCATTGCTGCACGCCTTCGAAACGATGCCTCAACTGGAGGTTCCGGCGAAGCGAGGCCGACTGTTCAATCTGCGGATTTATGAAAGTCACAACGAGGCGGCCAGCAAAAAGAAGATCGAAATGTTCAATCGGGGCGAAATCGACATCTTCCGCCGGGTCGGACTCAGCCCGGTCCTATTTGGAGAAGCCATTGTCGGAACTCGAATCCCCAACCTGACGTATCTGCTGTCATTCGAAGACGATAAGGCTCGCGGCGAAGCCTGGAACCGATTCCGTGCCGATCCCGAATGGTTGAAGCTGAAAGCAATCCCCGAATACGAAGATAAACGGATCGTTTCCAAGATTACGAATAAGTTGATGACTCCGGCGTCTTATTCGCAGATTTGATCCAATCTCGTAGATCTCTCGTTCTCAGAGTTGTTGACGTCCTTGGGTTCCTCGCAAGAATGTGAGATAACCAATCGACAGGAGAAAATACGATGAGAACGATGTTGATGAAATCGATGCTTGTGACAGGTCTGTTATGCGCGACCGCATTGCTGCCAGCGATCAGCAGGGCTGATGTCGTCGACGACGGTGCATTCTTCAGTGCCGAAGCTATTACAGCCGCGAATGATGCGATTCGCGCCGTCGAAAAGAAGACCGGGCATTCGGTACGGATTGAAACGCATGCGACTGTCCCGGCAGACAAGGTTGAAGCCGTCTCGAAAATGGCAGGTCCTGATCGGGAGAAGTTCTTCTCGAACTGGCTGCACGATCGGGCAGAAGCGACGAAGTCTCGCGGTCTGATTGTTCTGATCTGCAAGGAACCAGCTCACCTGCGACTTTGGGCAGGTTCACCCCTGCAGAATGCCGGATTCGGGGCGGTCCAAGCCAAACAGATTCGCGAGCCGCTGCTCGCAGGCTTCAAAGCCAAGGATTACGATAACGCACTGAAAGGGACGGTGACGAATATCACGACCGTTCTTGAAGGACTGTCTGTTGCCAAAACATCGTCGGCAGCGCCGCTGAATCATCCTTCGAATCAGCAGTCGCATCCGCAACCGCACCGCCAGCACGCGCCAGCGAACGGAGTTGGGTTTGGCGGATTGTTCTCTGTGCTGGCCATCGTCATTGGCGGAGTTCTGGTGTTCTCGCTGATTTCACGCCTGTTCAGCGGCGGGAGTGGGTATGCACAGAACACAGCCGGTTATGGACCTGGTTACGGTCCGGCACCCGGTTATGGTGGTGGGGGATTCATGCGAGGTCTGGCTGGAGGAATTTTCGGGGCGATGGCCGGTAACTGGCTGTATGACCAATTCTCCGGTCACCATGCCCACGGGGGAGACTCATGGACGAATAGCGATTCGACCTACTCGGGTGGCGACAGCGGTTCGTCGATATCAGACTCCGGCTTCAGCGGTGGGACCGACTTCGGCGGTGGTGACTTTGGAGGTGGCGGCGGCGGAGATTTCGGTGGTGGCGGAGACTTCTGATTCCTTCCACCTGACGCTCATCACGCCATCAGACCTGTGACAACTTTACCGGCCGAGACTGCCAACGGCCGGTTAAGTTTATCGCGTATCTCGGACTGCGGATCGATCCCCATCAGTGCGAAAACCGTCGCAGCAAGATCATCCAACTGCACGGGATCCTTGTCCGGGTACGCGGCGTTCTTGTCCGAAGTCCCATAGGCAAACCCGCGTTTGGAACCGCCACCCGCCAGTAATACCGTGTAACACTGCGGCCAATGATCCCGGCTGATGTTGTCATTGATCTTAGGAGTTCGACCGAATTCCCCCATCCAGACGATCAGGGTCTCGTCGAGTAATCCACGCTCTTTCAAATCCAATATCAACGTCGGCAACGTCTGATCGGTGATCGGCAGCTGATAGTCACGCAGGATCGGATACATTCGTGTATTGTCAAAACCGTGAGTGTCCCAGCCACCAGTCGTGGTCCGTCCGCCAATATTGTTGGCAAAATAAACGTTGACGAACTTGACACCTGCTTCCACCAGTCGGCGCGCCAGCAGGCAACTCTGGCCATAGGTTGTCCGACCATATTTGTCTCGAGTCGCTGCTGATTCGGCCTGAAGATTGAATGCATCACGGACGCGCGACGAATTCAGCATTGCCAGAGTCTTGTCGTAGTAAGCATCCAGACCGCGCGCAGTACTCGAATACTCCATAATGCGGGACTGACGATTGATCATTTGCTGAATCTCACGCCGGTTCTGCAATCGATCTGCGGAGACACCTGCTGGCAGGCTCAGTTCCGGAAGAGAAAATCCGGGATCATTCGGGTCGGATGTGACCAGCAAGGGGTCGTGCGACTTACCCAGAAAGCTGGCATGCTGTCCCGGGGTGATTTCCCCATCGCGCAGAACATGCGGAAACGCGACAAACGACGGCATCTCGTTTGATACTGGAGCCAGTCGATCGACAACAGAGCCGTAAGCAGGAAACAGATCCAGCGTGTCGCGTAATCGGATGTCATCCAGGGGCGGTGCGTGACCAGTCAGTGCGTAGTACGCGGCCGAGTTGTGATTCTTCATGTTGTGATAGACCGTCCGGGCCAGCGTCACTTCGTTCATGACGGCTGCCATCCGGGGCAGTTTGTCACAGATACGAATACCAGGTGCGGATGTCTCGATGACATCGAACTGGCTGCGAACCCCCGCCGGAGCGTCTGGTTTTGGATCGAACGTGTCGAGATGACTGGGACCACCGAACTGGTAGAGGAAGATCACCGATTTCGCACGACCTGGTCGAGTAGCAGCCCGCTCGGCGTGCAGGACTCGAGGCAGTGTTACTCCCAGCAATCCTGCTCCTCCGATTGAGAGGGCTCGGCGGCGGGAAATCGGATTATTGCTCATTTCCGTGTTCGCTTTCGTACTCGATCCAGAGGACTGTCAATTACCTGCGCAGTAAGAACTCATGTGAATTCAGCAGGCCCCAGGAAACATCTTCCAGTCCGACTCGCGGTGATTCCGCTCGTTCAATATATCGACTGGCCTGCTCGATTTCGTCATCTGTGGGAGGGCGCGAAAGTGAGATCCAGTAGAGATCGATAACGAGTTCTCTGACGGGGCGGTTGGATCGGATCATCAGATCCAGGCGATTGCCGGGCTCGGTCAGAAGCTGATGAACCAGCGTACCACTGATCGACTGAAAGGCTTGCGACAATGTTGTTTCATCGGATCGTTCACAATCGCAGGATTGCAATCGCGGGGGCTTGCCAAACGTTGTCAGAAACTGATCGGCACTGGTGGGCCCTCCATCACGACGTCGCACGACCTGGATGCCTGGGAGTTGAGTCGCCTTGGGGCCGACGGGATATCCATTAAATTTCAGCGGAGTACTCAGCGTCTTACTCATCGCATCAATCAGTTGTTCGGCCGAGAGTCGGCGGACCAGAGCGTGGCTGAAGTTTGCTTCGTCATCCCGATTCGTTTCATTAGGGCTGGCCGAAGCCTGGTATGTGTTCGAATTCAGGATCAGCCGCAACAACTGACGCAGGTCATGCGAAGAACCGGACGAGTTTTTTGACAGCAACTGTTCGCACAAAGCTTCCAGCAATTCCGGGTTTGAAGGGGGATTGGTCGCCCGGAAGTCATCGATCGGTTCGACGATCCCGCGCCCCATCACTTGTTGCCAGATTCGGTTAGCGAGCATTTCCGAAAACCGCCTATTACCGGGCGATGTCAGCCATTCGGCCAGACTCTTCAAGGGATCCGAATTTGCGGGTTTCCCAGCGCCCAGCAACATCGGAGGTCGAGCCTTGTCCGTGCGAGGATCTTTGGCGACACCATCGTCGTTCAGGAAGACGATTTGTTCGCCATCGAATTCGTGTTTGTCATTCTGATCCCGCCGCTTGTTTTCCAGGATCTTGTAGTCAACGCGGGCAAATACGCTGGCCCAGCTGTAGTAGTCGTCTTGAGTCCACTGGTCAAACGGATGATTGTGACACTTGGCACACTGCAGCCTTGCCCCCAGAAACAATTGTGCTGCTGCTTCACTCCGTTCAAACGGGTCCCGCAAGGCTCGATAGAAATTTGCGGGGGGAACTTCATAGGTGCTTCCCCGGGCACTGACGATTTCGCGCACCATGACGTCCAGCGGCTTGTTGGTGGCAAATGCATCTCGTAACCAGCCGTGAAAATTCTCAACTCCCTTTCGGTCGAGTGTCTTTTCTTCGATGCGCAGCAGATCTGCCCATTTCAATGCCCACCAGTCGGTAAACTCAGGCCGTTCCAGCAGTTCATCAATCAGTGCCGCTCGTTTTTGGGGTGAGGTGTCGGCCACAAACCTGCGAGCCTCATCTGCGGATGGGAGTGAGCCAAGCAGGTCGAGATAAGCACGACGAACGAACGTGACATCATCACAGACAGCAGACGGGTTGACCTTCAATCGCTTTAGCTTGGCATAAACATTTAGATCGACGGCGTTGGCCGGGGCTGGTGCTGCCCAGACAAAACCGGGCCGCGCGTGAACAAACGCCAGGCGAACGGGAACCTGCAATTGCTGATACCGAACCAGAATCGTTGTCTCGCCCGCAGTAGTCCCTTTGACCAGTCCTGCGGGTGAAATTTCTGCGATGGGATTCGAACTTTCATAAACCACAAGTGACGTGGCATCGCTCTTCGTTCCGTCCGAGAATTCGGCGGTCGCAGTCAATTGAGTTTGCCAGACAGGGGATGCCGCATCGCCCGTCGGAGTCAAAAAGGCTTCGAGTGGAGTGACAACAAGTTTGACCAGCTTTCGCGTTCCCGGTCGATCATCGGGTGCTCCTGCTGCAATCCAGTCGCGCAAGACATCATATTCACGGGAATCGGCAACGAATCGCCGCCCCCCCTCGTGAGCCACTTGCATCGTCGCCTTCAACAGCAGCAGACTTTGATCCGGTCGCCCCGAATTCGTCCGCCGCCCAAGCCACTCGCGTGTGAGAACCAGGTAATCACGTGCAGGATCCTGGCCGCGGAGAGATAGCTGAAAGCCACCCTTACCCCGAGCGTTCCCGTGACAAGTCCCGAGATTACATCCTGCCTTCGAAAGCACCGGCATCACGTCATTACGAAACGAAACATCC
>CAZSTW010000050.1:0-9254 GCA_964609845.1 uncultured Planctomycetaceae bacterium
CGTAGGCTTCGGAGACGCTGCGCGCCTCCGCGCATCACAAAAAGTAGGGTGGGACAAGTGGCGCTTCGCCGCGCCGGCCCACTAATTCATGGACAACACTTCATATTTGACGGACAAAACTGGTGGGCCGGCGCTCGAAGCGAGCTTGTCCCACCCTACTTCGCTGTACATCAGAATGTACGCTTAATCAAAAAGTCCCGAAACGCGGTTACGGTGCAGTTCAATCAGGCGATTGGCATCTTCCTCCAGTAAGTATCCATCAGCTCGCAGCTTGTCACAGGCCTTGGTGAATTGACGGACGTATTCCTCCCTTGAGCCATAACGCTCCTGAACCGAGAGTCGTGGGTCTTTCGTGCGTTCTCGGTCCGCCTTCGTCCTGGGAAATGGGATGTAAGAACCGGTCAAGCTGACAAGTTGTCCCGCCGCTCCCGCATCCGCGCTTCGCAGGTTCCAGCCAGTGTAGGTTGCCACGGGGACTGCGACTTCAGCAGGCAACAGGCAGTCCAGTTCATTGCCATCAGGGCCGCATCGCGGGGCCATGACTTTATAGTCTCCTCGAATCACGGGAGGCTGAAAGTCAACGATTCTCTCCTTCTGCCAGCGTGGTCCGAAATCGAGCCAATGAGGCTGCTGCAGGATTTCGGGATACTCAACGCCCGGGATGTTGGGAAATCCGGTACTTCCATGCCGCCAGTCGACCAGCGTCCCGGCCGCAATCGTCGGGTAGGCACTTGGTGGAGGAAGCGTTCCGTCCTTCGACCAGCGGTCCAGGGCCAGCAGCAGGGTTCTCAAAAAGGGCTTGAAGTCACCCGGGTTCGTCAGATTCTGGCCCGATCCTTTACTGACGGGCCAGCCACTGGGGCCGTGTTGAGTCCCACCAAAAGTATAAAAGCGTACCTGGTCCGGAACGACGCTGTCACGAGTCCCCAGAGGATCGGTGTGTGTCAGTGATCCGCTACGAGTCCAGTACTCACCCGTGGACTGGGTATGCATCACCAGCGGAGCCGTTTTTGTGGCGAGGGCTCGACGCAGGATCCCGTCAGTCTGACCTGACAGCGGGTCGGTCTGAGTTTCATAAGCAAACGGGAAACGATCCGGGGGATAATCATGATGATCATGCTGATTCGAATGACGCGTTGGCTGGGCAAATCGATGATTGAATGATCCCAGTCCGCCCCCTGCCACGTGCGGGATCAACCCGTCAAACACTTGCTTTCCCGTTTCATCCTCGTTGAATCCGGTGTAGAGAAACTCGCGTAAAAATCGCCCGCTTTGAGAGACACCGAACCCGTGAGCCCGCTGAATGATCGGGCGTCCGTTTTTGACCAGCGGGTTGTCAGCTCCTGTTCCCTGCTTGATCGCAGAGATCAGATCGCGGACGGAGGCGAATCCAACCCCCATGACAAGCGGATCTGCCGCCTCGTAAATCAGCTCATAGATCATCCCCGACTTCATTCCGCCGGAAATTTCGACTTCGATATTAGGAAGTTGTGTTGCGGAATCACTGGAGACATCCGTGACATGCAGTTTCCATTCGTCGCGAGGAATGCTGAGGCGGGCGGCTGAGGCTCGCGGACGAATCGTCAGTGTTGCGTCGCGCATTCCGACGTCAGTGGGCCGATAAGAACCATGATTGGCCCAGTTGACAACCATCCGTTTTGTTCCGGGAGAAGGGATGAATTCACAACGGACTTTTCCGGTGATGGAACCACTGGCAGGCTTGGCGACGGGGGCCATCAATCGCAGGCGATTGTCGCCGGGCAGTAATTCTCCATCCCAGCCACTCCAGACAATCGTGAATCCATGCCGCATTAGAAACCCGTCCCCTGCGTGTTCACGGGTCGTCGGATCGCTGCTGCCACCGCTGTTGAAGATCGAGAGAGCCAACTTATTGCCGCGGTTGTTCACGTCGTAAAGCAGGGCTCCATTCCCCGTAGCGGGGTCTGCGGGAGTCAACAAGAACAGGTCTGCCCAGAACTCAACCTTGCCGGCATTATTGCGAGCTGCCAGGTTCAGGTCGACGATTGCGGCGTTCTGCCGAAGTGAGGGATCGAGGGCAAAGTGCACACGGCCGACGATTTTTTCATAGGCGCCACCAGCTCCAAACGAGACACCATTTGCGAAGGGCTCACGACGAATAATCTCGAATCGAACGACTTCAGCTGAAACAGGCGCAATCCAAAGGCATGTCAAAATCAGACCAGCGAACACGCGTGACATTGTGCTTCCCTCCCGACAGTCAGTCCTGTTGTTGACCGGCGCCGCTTCACCAGCCCTCTCGTTGCGATCGATCAATTCTTCGCGATTGATCTACTCTGCCAGATCTTTGGCTGCGCGAACAGTGTTTCGGGGACGACTGCTTCAAAATGGGATGCAGAGTGCGGACAAGGAGTCACGGAGTGCGTGGAGCACACGGAAGCCCGCCAAGGATCGACCCGTTGAATACTGCTGAGCGGACTGCTACCTGAACAGTCTCGGGATTGCATGAGGCGAGGCCTCCGGTGACAATACTTCCACAAATCGACCATTACCTGGAATCACTCAGACGTGGAACTTCCGATGACCGTTTCCCGACGTAGTTTTCTTGGGGCTTCCGTGGCTGCAGGGACAGCCGCGACCTGTTCAGGAATCCTGAACGGCAAAGAGACGCCGGGAGTCGAAGCAAAGCCAACTCCTCCTAAGGGGAAGGCAGAGCACTGCGTTTATCTCTGGCTGGGGGGTGGTGCTGCTCAAATGGACACCTGGGACCCCAAGGCCAAGGGGGATCCCAAGCTGAAGAAGCCTGGATCGTACTATTCCGCGATCGACACGGCTGTCGCCGGAACCCAAGTGTGTGAGTTTCTGCCGGAATGTGCCAGGATCCTCGATCGGTTCAATCTGGTGCGAACGGTCAATCACGATGTGATCGATGAGCACGCAGCAGCTGTGAATCGCATGCACACCGGACGTACCACCAGTGAGACAGTGGTCTATCCATCGATTGGTTCGGTGATTTCTGAACGTCGTGGTTCTGTTGCCGAGAACATCCCGGCCTATATGCTGATTGGTTATCCCAGCCCGACGCGTGGTCCCGGGTTCCTGGGTTCGAAACATGGATATGTCTACCTGACCGATACGTCGAACGGACCAAGCGGCCTGCAACGACCGAAGGATATCTCAACCCAGCGACAGGCGCGGCGCGACGAATTGCTGTCGCGAACCCGTGCCGAATTCCGCAATCGCACAGGAACAGCCAACGCCAATGCTGTCCTGGAAAACTATGACCGTGCCGTTGAAGAGGCGGCTCGACTGGCTGGCCCGCAGTTTATGAGTTTGTTTCAACTCGATCAGGAGTCGGCCGATGTTCGCAACCGGTACGGCGGCGAATTTGGACAGCGCTGCCTGCTGACGCGACGATTGCTGCAAGGTGGAGTTCGCTTCGTTGAAGTCGCTCACAATCTGAATTTTCTCAATGGTACGGGATGGGACGTTCACAACGAAGGCATTCTCAATCAACACAAGCTGATTCAGGAACTTGACACTGCTCTGTCAGCACTGGTCCTCGATCTGGAACGATGCAAACTGCTGGACAAGACATTGATTGTCGTAGGGACAGAGTTCGGCCGACCTGCGGGATTCGATGGCGGCGGGGGACGTGGACATCACGGCAAATGTTTCAGTGTCGCGATGGCTGGGGGTGGACTGAAGAACGGCTTGACCATCGGGACCACCGACGAACTGGCCATGAATATCGTTGACCGACCTGTCTCTGTCCCCGATCTGCATGCCACGATTTATGCCGCATTGGGAATCGATACCGGACACACGCTGTATGCCGGTGATCGACCTGTCCCCATCACAGATGGCGGCAGGCCGATCGAGGAATTGTTTGTCTGACTTTTTCTGCTCGCCAGTACGAATCCCATGCGTACAACGGGCTTCACAATGACTCAACAGAGCTCAGTCGGAACTCGTGAGCGGCCGGTTCGAATCGATTCAACAACGGCAACCATTCCGGCAACTCCAGGCAGAGGAACTTTGAAGATGGCGAATGTTTCCGGCGATCATTGTGACGGGATATGCCGTCTGTTCTTCAAGTTTCCGTATGCCGTGAAGGCTATTTTTCGTTCCAGTCCCATCCGATTCCTGGTTGCCAGTCTGCTGATTTTGTCGATGTCCGGTAATATTGGTGCGACGCAGGCAGCGCCCGGTTCGCGGCCGAACATTGTCCTGATTTTCATCGACGATCTGGGTTATGGAGATATCGGCCCTTATGGTTCTACGAAAAACCGTACACCTCATCTGGATCGTATGGCCCGAGAAGGAATGAAACTGACCAGCTTCTATGCTGCGCCCGTCTGTTCTGTTTCGCGAGCTCAAGTGATGACGGGTTGCTATGGCGTGCGAGTTTCTATTCCCGGAGTTTTCTTTCCCGCCGGTCGCCATGGGATCAATGCTGACGAACACACGGTTGCCGAACTGTTGAAGGATCAGGGTTATGCCACGATGTGCATTGGTAAGTGGCATCTCGGCGATCAGCCTCCATTCCTGCCAACACGACACGGGTTCGATCACTACTTCGGTATCCCTTATTCCAATGACATGAACAAGCCCGCCGCGAGCACCGGGCAACCAGTGGTTCCGTTGCTGCGAGACGAAAAGGTTGTCGACCTGCTCGACGGAACAGGACAAAACGGGGTGACTGCCCGCTATACCGAAGAAGCGGTGAAATTCATTCGTGACCATCGGCAAAAGCCATTTTTCCTGTATTTTCCCCATACCGCTGTCCATACACCGCTTCATCCAGGTGACAATTTCCGAGGTAAGTCAGCAAACGGAAATTTCGGGGACTGGGTTGAAGAAGTCGACTGGAGCGTCGGTCAAGTGCTTGAATCCATTCGAGAATCAAACCTTTCCGAAAGAACACTGGTGATCTTCACCAGTGACAACGGTCCCTGGCTGACTCAAGGAAAGAATGGTGGCGAAGCAGGTCCGCTGCGCGGTGGTAAGGGGAGCACATGGGAAGGGGGCGTTCGTGAGCCGACCATTGCCTGGTGGCCAGGCAAGATTGCCCCGGGTTCAGCGTGCGATGCCGTTGCGGGGAACATCGATTTCCTGCCGACGTTTGTTTCGTTGGCAGGTGGTAAAGTGCCAACGGATCGCAAGATCGATGGTCGCGATTTTTCGCCGCTACTGCTGGGCGCATCCAGAGAATCGCAACGCGACGCTCATTACTACTATCACGGCAATAAACTGGAGGCGGTTCGATCGGGGCCCTGGAAGCTGGCGCTGGGGCCTCAAGGTGAAGGTCGCGGCAAGAATGGTGATGCCCCCGATGCCCTCGCCTCTGGAGTACGCCTCTATAATCTGGATGAAGAAATCGGCGAACGAACAAATCTGGCGGCTAAGCACCCCGAAATCGTCAGCCGACTGCAAAAACTGGTCGACGCGATGGTTGCTGAACTGGGAAATGGAAAACCCGGACCAGCATGTCGTCCGGCAGGGGAAGTGGACCAGCCCACGCTTCTTTATGCGGGAAAAGCAACTGAACAAACCGGAACTGCCGCGAAGCCTGTCGATCTGCAAAAACTGAAGCTCGGTGACGCCTTGGATGCGTCATCGGCACCACAAATTGCCAATCGTTCATTCACGATCACGTGCGATCTCCAACCGGAAGCACAAAACGGAGTCATCGTGGCCCATGGTGGCAAGTCATTCGGCTATTCACTGGCTCTCATTCAGGGCCAACTTTGCTTCAGCGTCAGAACTCGGGCCGATGCCATCGTCACCATCAAATCAGACAAGATTCCCGACGGGCGAATTGACGTTGAAGCTGTCTTGGCCAAAGACGGGGCTATGACGCTGATGATCAATGGAAAGCCCGTCGCAAAAGGCCAGGCGGCAGGCTTAATCTCACGGCAACCCCAGGAGAATTTCTGCGTCGGACACGATGATGCAAACCCCGTCAACGATGAAGGCGGTGCGGCACGTTTCAAAGGAGCTTTAGGAAAGCTGCATGTCAAACTGAACGATGCGAACTGATTTTGCACTTGTATCTGATCAACACGAATGCGGATTCTAAGCCAGACCGGACCCGCCAGACCGGGCTGTCATGCCAGAATCTCGGTCACAATTTTGGCGGGTTGTTTGTCGACCAGTGATGCTTCCTGCAGGTTGCGAGTGAATACCAGTTTTTCATGATTCAAACCGAACAGGTGCAGCAGTGTGGCGTGATAGTCGCTGTGCGTCACCACATTCTCAATCGCCTTGTGGCCGAATTCGTCGGTCTTGCCGTGGATATAGCCACCCTTGATGCCGCCTCCTGCCAGCCATGTTGAAAATCCGTAGGTATTGTGGTCACGCCCCACGGCCTCAGGACCCGCATCGTTCTGAATGACAGGCAGTCGCCCCATCTCGCCCCCCCAATGGACCAACGTCGAATCAAGCAAACCCCGCTGCTTCAGATCCTGTACGAGCGCGGCGCTCGGCTGATCGACTTTTTTGCACGCTGCTGGCAATGCTGTTCTGAGGGATCCGTGGTGGTCCCACAACTGGTACCGGGTATAAAGCTGTACGAAACGAACTCCGCGTTCGACCAGCCGTCGGGCGATCAGGCAGCGAGTTCCATAATCCTTTGTGGCAGGTTGGTCGATCCCGTAAAGCTTCTGAGTCGCTTCTGTCTCGTGGCTGATATCGACAGCCTCCTTGGCCGCCGACTGCATGCGAGCCGCCAATTCATAGCTGGCGATGCGTGCTTCCAGGTCCAATTCACCGGGATGCCGTGATAAGTGGTCTCGATTGAGTTCGGCGAGGTATTCCAGGTAACGCTGTTGCGGCTGGCCTCGCAATTCGCGGGGAGGATCCAGATTCAGAATCCGTGGTTCCCTTGGCCGAATGACTGTCCCCTGATAAAGCGATGGCAACCAGCCATTCGACCAGTTCTGCATCCCCAGTACGGGCAATCCGTCAGGGTCTGTCAGCACAACAAACGACGGAAGGTTTTGATTCTCGGAACCGAGTCCATATGCCATCCAGCTTCCGAGTGACGGGCGATGCGAGATCGGTTTTCCTGTATTCAAAGCATCGATCGACTGACCGTGATTGTTGACGCCGGTGTACATCGATCGGATCAGAGTGATGTCGTCAGCGATGGTCGCGGTGTGCGGAAGCAGTTCCGACAATTCCATCCCGCATTCGCCATGTCTGGAAAACTTCCAGGGGCATCCGAGAACTCGAGCACTCGCCTGAGCCGCGTTGTCGTACTTGATCTCACCCTGGAACTTGGTTCCATCCAGTCGATTCAGTTCCGGTTTGGGATCGAACAGATCCATGTGACTCGGCCCACCCTGCATGAAGAGCGAGATCATGGCAGTCGCTTTGGCCGGAGCGTGCGGCGCCTTGGGCAGGACATCAAACGTCGGCTTCTTGAAGTCAGGTTTGATGGGGGCGGCGTCCCCTCGTTCGGCATTCATCATGCTGGCAAGTGCCAGACTGCTGACGCCAAACGTGGCAGATGAGACAAATTCGCGACGTGAGAAGAACGAGTGATCCATGGTCGGTGATTCCAGTCCCCACAGGACAATCAGGGGAGAACGAGCGTAAATGCCGGTATGTGCTAATCGATATACAAAAACTCATTGGATCCAAGGAGCGCCTGGCAGAAAGCTGTCCACGCCCATTGGGTCGGATCAGGTTTCTGTTTGGGATCAGTCACCGCTGCTGCGGTTATCGTCAAGCGGGCAACTTCATCTGTCAGGAACTGGTTCGCGGCACGGAGTTCTAAGTCATTAGGAGGACGGGCATACAAGAGATTCCATGCGACGCGGATTCGTTCGTTCGTGTCAGAGCCCGCCGAGACATTCAGTCGGTCTGCCAGTTGCTTTGCAGCACCGAGAATGAACTCGCTGTTCATTAACAGCAGCGATTGTGGTGCAACGGTCGAGGAGTTTCTCACGGTGCAATTGGGGTCAAGCGTGGGAAGGTCGAACGTATCCAGGACGGCGAGCGGACGTGATCGACGCACCTGAACATAGACACTGCGCCGGTATTCTTCACCATTCAGCGGAATAATTGGTCCGGGGCGATTTTCTCCATTCAGGTTTTCGATCCCGACGACGACCTGACCATCTTCATCGAGCATAACAGGTACGGGCGCTCCCCCCAGTTTATGATTGATCGTTCCATTCGTGGCGAGGATCGCATCGCGAACCAATTCCGCCTGCAACCGTCGAATGGACATACGAGACAAGAATCGGTTATCTGGATCCGTAGCGTCTGCCTGCGAGTTTCGTGCGGATGATTGGCGATAGACTGTCGATGTCACCAGCAGGCGTTGCATTCGCTTGATGGACCATCGCGCGTGCCCGGATCCCATGAACTCAACGGCCAGCCAGTCGAGTAATTCTGGATGAGTCGGACGTTCGCCCAGCACACCGAAATCGCCTGGAGTGGCGACGATGCCACGTCCAAAGTGATTGGCCCAGGCATGATTGACGAAAACGCGAGCGACCAGCGGATGGCGACCATCTGTCAGATGTCGGGCATAGGCCAGTCGGCGCCCTGTCGTTGACAGGCCTTCTGTTTTGGACGGAATGGTGGTCCCGAGCCATCCCAGCACCGAAAGTTCTGCTGGTGGAACAACCTGCTTCGGCTGATCTGGATCACCGCGGTAGAACACAACGGTTTCGGGAACTTTCCCCGGGACTTCCGTCAAAGGGCTGATAAAGTCTTCGACCGGTTTCCGCTTGCGAACTTCCGCCGCTCGCTCATCATCCTTCTTTAGTTCCTGAGTCGCCTTCGGATCGTAAAGCTCGATTTGACCGGGCTTCGGATCGGCACTGGGGTAGTCCTTCAGCAATGCGATCTGTTCGGGGGATCGATCCTTGTCAGGTGTGTTTCGTGCCTGCTTTACCTTTTCACGGTGTTCCTCCGGGACTTTTGCCAGTTCCCTTTCAAAGATTTGCTCGATGAACATGGCGAGCTTCTTCTGTCGCTCTTCACCAATCCTGGCGGCTTCGGCTTCGATCTCAGCCGACTTTGCTCGATCCGCATCGGTATAGAGCGTGATCAGTCGTTGCGCGGGGCCGCGCCAGTCTTTCCAGTCGAGAGCCGGTTCGAAGATCGCTCGCATTCGGTAGTAGTCGGCCTGCGGAATCGGATCGTATCGATGGTTGTGACATTCCGCACAACCGACGGTGAGACCGAGTAATGATGTAGAGACGACTTTGATGGTCTCTGCCATGACGGCATTGCGAGCCACTTTCGGTTCAACTCCT
>CAZSTW010000050.1:9364-41863 GCA_964609845.1 uncultured Planctomycetaceae bacterium
TCAACTCCTTGTCCCGTCCCATCCGCAACGGTTCGTAGAAAGCCCGTTGCTATCAGATGCTCCTGCTGTTCAGCATTGAGGTTGGTATGAGGCGGCGGGACCAGTTCGTCACCAGCCAGTTGATCGATCACGAATTGATCGAACGGCATGTCGGCATTGACTGCTCGAATGACCCAGTCACGGTACTTATGTGCGTACTTTCTGACAGGATCTGCTTCGGTATAGCCATCGGAATCAGCATAGCCTGCAAGATCGAGCCAGTGTCGTCCCCAGCGTTCGCCATAATGAGGAGATGCGAGTAATCGATCGACCAGCCGCTCAACGGCATCTGGTGAGTCATCCTTCAGGAAGTCATCGACATCTTCGGGCAAGGGGGGCAGGCCATGCAGATCAAATGTGATTCGTCTGAGCAGCGTGCGACGCTCGGCATCCTGGGACACGCTTAACCCGCGTGACATCAGCTTTTGCACAACGAAGGAATCGACAGGATTGCGAACGCGATTCAGAGGGACCTCTGGTATCGCCGGTCGACGCAGCGGTTGAAATGACCAGAAAGCTTTTTCCTCGTCGGTGATATCGCTGATTGACGCGACATCGGCCGGTTCGTCTTTTGCGGTCAATGCCCCTGCTGCAATCCACCGTTCGATCAGATCGATATCGCGTGGAGGAAGAACTTTGCCATTGGGTGGCATTTCACCCGCTCGCAGACGCTTGACCAGCAAGCTCTCTGCGGGCTTGCCCGCGACGAGTGCTGTACCGCTTTCACCACCCGCGATGATTAATCGTCGCAGGCGCAGATCGAGTTTCGCTTCCTTTTTTCCTTCTTCACCGTGACACTGCAGGCAATGTGTTTTCAGAATCGGGCGAATGTGAAGTTCGAAGTTGGGGTTTGGAATGTCTGTGTCTGCTGCCGAAACAACGGCAGCGAATCCGGTCAGCATCAGCAGTGATGCAAGGAAGTACTGAGGCATGAGACAATCCAGGCGGGAAAAATGGCGGGAACCCATCAAAGACTACCTCCTGATGAGGTCGATTCACAAGCCCGAATGAAGCACCGGAGCTGCGGAAAGGCGCAAGAGGCACTGAGATGGTTTTGACGTTACTGCGACAAGCGAGTCCACTGGCGAATTCACAGCACCAGCGAGAAATCCTTGAGTCGGGAGATCGCTGGCCGGGATTTACAGAAGTGCTGCAGATTCACGGTCAGAATTCTCTGACGGCCAGCGGGATTGATGTCCTGCAATTGAACCTGGGAAAACTCTGCAATCAGACCTGTCATCATTGTCACGTCGATGCGGGCCCGGATCGCAGGGAAATCATGACGCAACAGACGGCGGAACAGTGTCTGAGCGTTTTGCGAAACTTCGCGATTCCTACTCTGGATCTGACAGGGGGTGCACCCGAGATGAATCCCAGCTTTCGCTGGCTGGTTGAGCAGGCTCGCAGTCTGGACAGGCGTGTGATTGATCGCTGTAACCTGACAATCCTCGAAGCTCCCGGGTATACCGATCTCCCCGAATTCCTGGCGAAGCATGCAGTCGAAGTTGTGGCCTCCCTTCCCTGTTATCTGGAAGCCAATACTGATCGACAGCGTGGCGATGGTGTCTACCAGAAATCGATTGCAGCGCTGAAACGATTGAACGATCTGGGGTACGGGAAAGAAGGGACTGGACTGATCTTGACGCTGGTCTTCAATCCCGGAGGGACGTCACTCCCCCCGCGTCAGGCAGATCTGGAAGCGGACTATCGACGCGAACTGAAAGCACGTCATGGAATTGAGTTTTCACGACTGTTCGTGATCACAAACATGCCGATCAGCCGGTTTCTGGATGATCTCCTGCAGACAGGTCGGTATGAGGCCTATCTGCAGAAGCTGATTGCTGCTTTTAATCCGCAGACCGTCAGTGAAGTGATGTGCCGCAATACGTTAAGTGTCGACTGGACCGGGCGACTGTTTGACTGCGACTTTAATCAGATGCTCGATCTGGGTGTTCATTCGACGGTGCCACGTCATATCAGCGAATTCGACGGACCACGACTTTCAAAACGACCGATCGTGACGGGTCGCCACTGTTTTGGATGCACGGCAGGTGCAGGATCGAGCTGTCAGGGAAGTACCGTTTCGTGATTTTTTCGAGAATCTTATCGACGGCGGAACTTGCGGACTGGCTGGAAGTTAGGGGGCGGCAGATTCCGCTGAAGACGGCGAAAAGGAGGGTTGTCCGTCGGCACTTCCTGCCGTGGTCTTGACCCATTTTTCGGATTCTTCTAAAAACCCGCCGCGTTCGACGGGTGGCCGATTGGCCTTCGGTCGAATGTGCCGTTCACCTCTCCCGTTCACATCCCGATTGACGGCTCTCTGCCCCTTCTCCAGGTAGGAAGATGCCCATGGCTCGTTCGTTGTTTGGCTCCGCGTCAGTGTGGGGCAGTCTTGCAGTGCTGGCGATGACTGGTTCCGCATCCGCTCAATGGTTTCCATTCGGCGGAAGTAACTCATGCAATTGCGGTGCACGCCCCACCTTGATGGCTCCGTTCTCGCAATCGGCAAGTTACTCGGCCGCGTACAACCCGGTCTATCAGACAGCTTATACGTCGCAGGCTGTCTCTTGTGGACAACCGGTCGCGTGTACCATTGAGCAACCCATACAGACGGTTGCCGTGGCTCAGACCGTACGAGTCCAGGCGTTGCAACCGGTCGTTCATCCGGTCTATGACACGGTGAATGTGGTTGAATATCAACCCGTCAAGCAAAAGGTTCAGCGGGCTGTGACCGACACCAAGTGGGTCGATCAAGCGGTGACTGAAATGCGGCCTGTGACCGAACAACGCACGGTCAACGTGCCGACGGTCGACTATCAGACTGTGACCGAATACAAAAAGGTTCAGAAGCAGGTTGGCTACTACGCCACCAAGACGGAACCTGTCAACAAAGTACCCGCCTGTGCCTATGACAACAGCCCCGGTTTTGTCGGCTGGATGAATCGGACCGGTCACGAAATTCGGAATACGTTTACTCCGAACACCAAGGTGACCCGTACATTTGTTCCACAAACAATGACCTGTACAGTTCCTTGCACCAAGAAAGTGGCTGTTCAGGGGATGAAACAGGTGACCTATAATGTCACTTCGATGGTCCCACATCAGACAACTCGCAAGGTTGCGGTGAACTCCGTTCGATACGTTGAAGAAGAAGTCACTGCGATGAAAGCTGTCACGGTTGCTCGAACCGTTCAGGTGGGAACCCGCGTCAGCTATGCTCCGATTGGAGGTAACGGCGGGGTCACAGCGAGTGGACCAGGAAACGGTGGTTCGACGGCACTGACGCCAACGCCAGATACAAATTCCAGCGCCAAGGGAGCAGCTCCTCGAACGGCAACCGGAACAGAAGAGATGAATCCGAACGAGTTCAATAACAACAATCAACGCAAGATTTCGTACCCTGTCCGGGAACGTGAATCTGATCGCGGCGAAGTCACTGAAACGGTGATCCCAAGTCGTCCTGCGATGAAGGCACCTTCCGTAATTCGAGTCAGCCAGTGGGTCGCCCGGGCACCAAGTCCAAATCCCTCAGTACCAGCCCTGGACACAACTGCATCTATGTCGATCGCAGGCACCGTCCGGTAATATTTCCGCCCTCGCGACCAGACGTCTGATCCCCTCACCGTTTCTGGTCGCCACGTCAATCGATTTGTCATCCCCGCGACGCCGGCTTCATGCTGGCGTCCTTTTTTTATTGACCGCGATTGGCTCCGGGAACCCAAAGCACATCATCACGACCATTCTGGTTCGCGACACGCGCGTAGACGAACAGCAGATCCGACAATCGGTTCAGGTAGATGATTACCTGGGGATTGATACGGTCACGCACTGCAAGTTCCAGAACCCCGATTTCGACACGTCGGCAGACTGTACGAGCATGGTGCAGATGTGCGGCCGCCAGCGATCCGCCGGGTAGAATGAAACTCCTCAACGGTTCAAGCTGTTCATTTGCGGCGTCGATCCAATGTTCCAGCTGTTCCACTTGCTCGGCTGTCATCCGCAGCGGTGGATATTTGGGAACTGAATCTGATTCAGGGACACATAAATCCGCTCCAAGATCAAACAAATCGTTCTGGATTCGGAAGAGGTGAGCAGCCAGGTCACTTGCCAGGCCCGACGCGATGGTGATTCCCAGGATCGAGTTGAGTTCGTCGACTCCCCCGTATGCGGAGATTCTCAAGTCTGTCTTCGGGACGCGACAACCGTCGCCCAGCGAAGTCTCGCCCGTGTCGCCCGTCTTGGTGTAGATTCGATTCAGAAAAACCATCAGCCCTGTTCCTCATTCCGCGATCTTGGAAAGTACCGTTGTCGCCACAAGATCGCTATTCTTTTGCTGCTCGCACGAACTGTTCACATGTCCCGAATGGAAACGATTCATGTCCAGAATACTGTTGCCGCTGTTAATCCTGTCCGCGGGATGCGGGACTTCTGCGCCAGACCCGTACAAAAGCGCGTACTCCGTCGACACGATTCAGTTTCTCGACGATGTCGCCCCAAACTCCGAGGCGACGACCGACTTCACCAAGCTGACGTTTACAGACAAAGATGGCAAGTCGGTCAGCCTGTCAGATTATCTGGGGAAGCAGTCGCTGGTGCTGGTCGTCACGCGCGGCTATTCGGGATCGATCTGCCCCTATTGTGCCACACAGACTTCACGGTTGATCGCCAACTATCCCGAGATCAAGGAACGCAAGGCAGAAGTTCTGGTCGTTTACCCCTTGGAGCGACCGGGTCAGGAAGGGCGACTCGATGAGTTCGTTGATCGAGCGGTCAGTATGCTTCCCGCAGCATCAAAAAAGGTCCCGTTTCCACTGTTGCTGGATATTGAATTGAAAAGTGTTGAAGCGATGGGAATTCGCAAAGATCTCTCCAAACCCGCAACATACATCTTCGACAAAGATGGCAAGGTTCAGTTTGCCTACGTGGGAAGTACGCTGGCAGATCGCCCTTCGGTCAAGGCCATCCTGTCGCAACTGGATCGACTCAATAAACCTGCGGGTGGATGATCACTGTCGCACTCATCCACGCAGCAGCCGTATACCATGTCACTTGAATCGACTCGCGAATTCTTCGAGATCGCCGGACGGCAGGGAATGTTGCCGCTGGAGACATTGCGCGAACTGCAACTGGAAGCGGCGAATCGGCAGGTGGAAGGATCGACACTGGTACTGCAGAAAGGATTGCTGACGCCACTCGACGTTGAGATCATCGAGACTCTACGGCATCCCGTGGACGCGATTCCGGGGTATGAGATTCAATCTGTTCTTGGCCGAGGAGGAATGGGCGTTGTCTATCGGGCTCGTCAAGTTGCCCTGGATCGGATTGTCGCCCTGAAAATGGTTTTGATCGGCCATGCCGACAACCCCGCAGTGCTGGCTCGCTTCGAACAGGAAGCACAGACGGTTGCCCGACTGATTCATCCGCACATTATCACCGCTTTCGACTTTGGAAAACATGCGGGGCGATTGTACTTTGCGATGGAATATGTCGAGGGTGAGGATGCCGAACGTTATTTGAAACGGCTTCATCCGCTGGAAGAGCGTCAGGTCTGGATGCTGATACGTCAGGCCGCGTCAGGATTGGCCCACGCGGCCGAAGAGGGAATTGTTCATCGAGATATCAAGCCCGCAAATTTGCTGCTTGTGACGCCACCACGAGGTTTCCCGCTGCCACCGGGTGTGCCGATGGTCAAGATTGCAGACTTTGGTCTGGCATTTCTTTCGGCAGAGGTCAGTGATCGGACGCGTCTGACGGCCGAACAATCGACGCTGGGAAGTCCTCATTACATGGCCCCTGAACAATTGAACGCGGGGGGTATTGTCGACCACCGGGCAGACCTGTACTCGCTGGGGGCAACAGCCTTTCACCTGCTTGCGGGGCACGCTCCGTTCGACGGCCTGTCACTGCCGCAAATTATCGCGAGAAAGCTGGGAGCAGAACTGCCGTCGCTGGGTGATTTTCGCACCGGTTTATCGCGACTGACAGTGGAACTCGTCGAGATGTTGCTCGTTACGAATCCTCAACATCGAATTGGAAGTTATGCCGAATTGCTGGACAGAATTGACGCTTTACCTGTCATGGCTGGTGGAAATACCAATTCGACGATTCCGATTCCTCGCGGGATAGAGACAACATTAGAGATCGATCGTGCACCGGGTGCGATACACCACCCGTGGAAAGATGCTCTGCTGACAGTCGTCGTGATTCTCGTTGTAACGGTCGGTGGATTTGGTGTGCGACAGTTCTTCGTCAAGAAGCCATCGGTCGTCGCAACGGCTGCGTCGTCGTTGAAGCCGACCGGATGGACAGCTAACTTGCTGGATGGCATCTCGCTTGATGGTTGGCGCCCCGATTCAGGGACATGGGCATTAGAAACCGACGACGAAGGTGGAACCGTGATCGCGGGAACAAGCGGCGAGATCGTTCGTGGGATCGCCAGGATGATCGACGGAAAGCCCGCGAGAGTTACCTATTACCGGCTGACGGTGACCGCAAGATTACATGACGCAACCGCCATAGAACTCCATTTCAACGTGGATAAAGCCGGAGCCCGTGACGTCGCACGATTGACTCTCGATCGTGTCTCACTGGGCCATCGAGCCGGTTCACGAGCCGAGTTTGAGCCCAGAGGGGAAGCGCGTGCCTTTGAGGTTGGTGCTGAACAACTGCACGAATTGCGACTGGAACGTGATTTATCTGATTGGCGGTTCTATGTTGACGAAAAATTGATCGGTACCTTGGGGGTTTCCAAACTGGCCGAGCGTCCCCAATTTCACCTCATTGCCGAGGGTGGTCCAGCCTGGTTCGGAGACGCATTTGTCGAAGAGCTCGCCGAACCGACAAAGTAGCCGAATATTTGGTGAAATGAATCGCCACCTAACTTCTCAGAATGTGTTCTCGCGGAGACACGGAAACTCCGAGGTGCTTCGTGACGCTGGAATGTTGTTTGTGGGATGTCGATTTTTGCAATAAAATCTAGTAATAATAAAATCGTATTAACAAGCGAGCTGCTCCAGTTCGTGAGTTGAATACGAATCTGGCTCGTATGCAATGTGGCTGGTGCATCTGTTTCATGAGTCAAGCGGAAGCGCGATCGAGGTGGAAATGTCTCAATCGACCGACCCGACACAAGAACCTCCCGCAAATCAATCCGTACCATCCTCGATATTGCCACATGCTGGTGAACCGCAGGCTCCTGCTTCTTTATCAGCTGCAGAGAACTCTGCAGATCCAGCGGTTGGGCCAGGAATCGGGGACCCGGCCTGGTTCTGGCTTCGGCGTGGAGACCAGATCTTTGTCTGGCTGATGGTTGTTGTGCTGTTGACCCTGCTGGGAACTCATTGGCTGCGGCAGTCAAAATGGGGGCGAATTCCGGTTGAACTGCGCAGCCTGAAACCGCGGGAGTACTTTTACACGCTGGACATTAATACTGCGTCCTGGGTCGAGTGGGCTCAACTTGACGGAATTGGCGAAAAGCTCGCTCGCCGGATCATCGCGGATCGAAATGATCGCGGCCCATTTCGAAACCCGGCAGATGTGGGACGCGTGCGCGGGATCGGGCCGAAGACCCTCGAAAAAATCCGCCCCTTCCTGCGCGGCGGGACGGAAACAACAGATCCGCCCCGCAGCCTTTCGACGGAAGGCGGACAGAACTAGACTGGGGTGATGAGCAACGTCACTCACATCCTGTCGCAGATCGAATCTGGCGATCCGAATGCAGCGAAGCAGTTGTTGCCGCTGGTGTACGACGAACTGCGCAAACTGGCGGCTCAGCGAATCGGTCAGGAGAATTCGGGTCAAACGCTTCAGGCGACAGCTCTGGTGCATGAAGCCTACTTGCGGCTGGTCGATACAGAACGACCACAATCGTGGGAAAATCGGGGGCATTTCTTTGCGTCTGCCGCTGAGGCCATGCGGCGGATTCTGGTTGAAAACGCCCGTCGCAAGGGGCGGCTCAAGCGAGGTGGTGAGTTCCAACAGGTCGAGTTGACAGATTTTCCTGCCGCCATGTCCGGAATCCACGAAGACCTGATCGCCCTCGATGAGGCGCTCGATCGTCTTGGAGCCATTGATGCAGAATCGGTAAAGCTCGTTCACCTGCGGTATTTCGTAGGACTGTCAATCCCCGAGGCCGCCCAACTGATGGGGATTGCACCTCGCACCGCTGATCGACTCTGGGCCTTCGCGCGAGCGTGGTTACATCAGGATATTTCCGGAGCCCACGCGAAATCGGAGGGAAAATAGCCCGGGTTTCGATGTCCGATGTCGACTTTGCTGGCGATAAGGAGGAGCATTTTCTGAGAATTTCCAGATTTTATGGCGTGATCGGACCGCAGACGTCGCATTGAGAACAGGGATAATCTGAACTTCGTCAACTGCACGAGGCTGGCGCGATGAAAGAACGCGAATTGTTTCTGGCTGCATTGGAGATCGAGGATCCCGCCGCCCGCCTGTCGCATTTGAAGACGGAATGCGGTGACGATGCTGCCCTGCTGGCTCGCGTCGAGTCGTTGCTGGCATCGCACGAGGGGCAGAGTCAATTCCTGAACACGCCCGTGGCCGAGCAGATCGTTGAGATTTCAGACGCCCAGGTCTCTGTCACAAGCGTCGTCGGAAGCGGTTCTACACAAGAAGAAGAGCCTGACGCGACGACACTTTTTACGCCGGGAAAGTTTCGTATGGCCGAGCAGCCCGACGATGCGGGGGACAAGATGCGCATCGGATATCTGGAGCCGTCGACCAAGCCCGGTTCGCTGGGGAGACTGGCTCACTACGAAGTGCTTCAAGTGATTGGTCGCGGAGCCTTCGGGATCGTGCTTCGAGCGTTTGACGAAAAGCTGCAACGCATCGTGGCGATCAAAGTCATGTCGCCGGAAATGGCGAGTACCTCTCCCGCTCGCAAGCGATTCTTGCGCGAGGCACAGGCTTCGGCAGCAATTCGGCACGAGCATGTTGTCAGCGTTTATGCCGTCGAAGAAATGCCGATTCCGTATCTGGTGATGGAATACATTCCCGGCCTGACATTGCAGCAACGGCTTGACGAACGAGGACCGCTCGACGTGCCGACCGTCCTGCGACTGGGACGGCAGATTGCCGAAGGCCTGGAAGCAGCACACAGCCAGGATCTGATTCATCGCGACATCAAGCCGGGAAATATCCTGCTGGAGGCGGGTGTTCTGGACAAGGTGAAGATCACCGACTTCGGGCTGGCGCGCGCGGCTGACGACGCCAGCCTGACTCAAAGTGGTACGATTGCCGGGACGCCGATGTATATGGCTCCCGAACAGGCCTTGGGACACAAACTCGACCGACGGGCCGATCTGTTCAGTCTTGGCAGTGTGCTGTACCAGATGGCCAGCGGCCGACCACCATTTCGAGCACCCACCGCACTGGCGGTCCTGAAGCGAGTCGTCGAGGAAACGCCTCGTCCGATCCGCGAGATCATTCCCGAAACGCCGCAGTGGCTGTGTGACATCATCGCGAAGTTGCACGCCAAGAATCCCGATGACCGGTATCAGTCGGCTCAGGAAGTTGCCGACGTTCTGGCCGACTGCGAGGTTCAGCTCAAGGCAAACGCCAGGTTGCGGGATTTCTCTCGGATTCCCAGTTCCAAATCGGCATCTTCGGCGAATCGGATACTCTTAACAGCGGGAGGCATCATCGGAACGATGTTGCTCCTTGGGGTGATCATCGCGTTCGCGACCAAAGATGGCACAAAGGCAAAGACTGATGCTCCCGAGACATCCCGTAGCGGAAGTCGTGAGACTTCCGAACGTGTGGCGACCAGCGACGAACGAAGTTTTACGAAGACCGGTTGGCCTGCCAATGCACCTCAACCCGCGATTGCTCCTTTTGATGTCGCTCAGGCGCAAACCCATCAGGATGCATGGGCCAGACACCTCGGCGTTCCTGTCGAGTACACCAATAGCATCGGCATGAAATTCCGTCTGATCCCTCCCGGTGAGTTCCTGATGGGCAGTACGCCGTCAGAAATCAAAGAGTCTCTCAAAGCAGCTTATCCAACGGCCACACACTGGCACGACTGTATCCGCTCGGAAGCCCCTCAACACAAAGTGACCCTGACGCAACCGATCTATCTCGGCATTCACGAAGTCACACAGGCCGAGTACCAGAATGTCATGGGGACCAATCCGTCACATTTCTCACCGAAAGGGCCGGGGCAAACAGTCGTGGCTGGGATGGAGACCTCTCAACATCCAGTCGAAAGAGTGAGTTCGCATGATGCGCTCAAGTTCTGCGACACGTTGAGCCAACGGGAAAAGCTCATCCCACGGCCTGACGTCATCGGCTATCGACTTCCCACTGAAGCGGAATGGGAATTTGCATGTCGCGCCGGGACCACGACAAAGTTCTGGCTTGGCGACGACGACACCGCCCTGGAGCAAGCAGGCTGGTTCGGTGAGAATTCCAGCGACCGAACTCACGTCGTCGGGGAACTGAAGGCAAATCCGTTCGGCTTGTTCGATGTGCACGGAAACGTCTGGGAATGGGTGCAGGACGGATGGGAACCTGGTTTCTATCGTGACTTCGCAAATAAACCTGCCATCGACCCGATCAGCCTGAATTCATCTGAATCGTCACGAATTGTCCGAGGTGGGCGCTGGTATCACGACGCGACCTATTGCCGGTCAGCCTTCCGCCTTTCCGTTGCCCCGACGGATCGATTTGAAGATCTGGGTTTTCGGGTCGCACTCTCTGTCGATGCTGTAAAGTCAGCCATTGCTGCGGACCATGTCCGTTCATCCAGAAAGACAGAGCCTTCGAAGCGAGAATTCATCAGTGATGAATGGATCGAAGTGATCCCGCTCATTGATCCCGATACTGACAAATGGGATGTCCCTCAACGCACGGGGAAGAATGCCTGGCGAAGGGAAGGTGCTGAATTGCTCAGCGATGGCGATCAACTCGCGTCAAAACTCATCCTGCCCTTAGACTCGGACTGGCCTGCCTTTGAATGTGAACTCGAGGTCACTCGGCTCGCGGGAGAAAGCGGCTTCAATGTAAACTTGCCGACGAAAAAGGGAGACTGCCCACTGGTCATCGATTTTCCGGGGAGCGGCGGTGGAGTACATTTTGGAGTACGAGGGAAGGGTAAGCTGTTGACCACGTCGGCCCAGATTACAACGGGTCGGAGAGCGAAATTACGCATTGAAGTCCGCCGTCACCAGGGTTCTAGTCACTTGATGATCGAACTCAACGGTACGAAGGTCGGCGAATGGACGGGTGACCTCAACGCAATTGCCAATAACTCCAAAGAGGGCTTTCCTCACGACCGCCGCATCAGCCTTTGGATTCATCCAGGTGGCAACGAATTCACGTTCCACCGCATTCGAATCCGGATGCTCGACGGCGGTACGGCCGAATCACTTCGGTCCGTTCTCAAGTCAGCACCACCCGCTGCTGTGCCGAATTCGGAAGTCGATATCGAGCGGTTTGCTGCATTGCCTGCTGCGGAGCAAGTTGAGGAGGTTCGCAGCGAGTTGAGAAAGCGGAATCCAGAGTTCGATGGCAAACTCGTACCGACGATTGAGAACGAAGTAGTCACGGGGATCGAGTTCTTTTCCAATCATGTTTCAGACATTTCACCGTTACGCGCCTTTCCGCGACTCAGTTCTCTCAATTGCCGTGTCAATGGTTCGAATTTCGGCATGATCTCTGACCTGAAACCTCTCAAGGGGATGTCGCTCGTCAAACTGATACTGAGCGTCAATCCCGTTTCGGATCTCAGCCCTCTGAAAGGGATGCCGCTCACCGAACTTCACGTCGACAACTCGCATGTCGCCGACCTGTCGCCGCTGGAAGGAATGCCACTGAAAGTCCTGAATTGTTCTTATACAAAGGTGACGAATCTCGCTCCGCTGAACGAAATGCCCCTGATCATCCTCTGGTGTAATAACACCCGGATCGATGACCTGACTCCAGTAAAGGGGATGCCTTTGGAATGGATCACAATCCATGGAACGAAGGTCCATGACATTGCTCCCCTGAAAGGGCTGCCGCTCAAACAGATCTACCTCGACTTCGATCAGAAGCGTGACAGTGAAGTCCTTCGCTCCCTGACCACGTTACAAAAGATCAACGAAACGCCTGCCGCTGAATTCCGGAAGAACCTCGATTGAGGGAGCGGTCGAGGCGATCGAATAAATGTCGTTCTCAGAGTTGAGTGCCAGTCCGCGACGGGGCAGAGACTTGCCTCGATGGAAACGCAGAGACACGGAGACGAATGAGATTGACGGCTTCTGCACTACGCAGCGATGGTGTAACGCTGACGTAGGGCACAAGCCCGTTTCCACCGAGATGAACTCGGTGGGGGGCTATCGGATTGCTCCGAGATCGTATTCGCTGGATGGCCTAGATTGGCCGTCACCGGCCTACCTGGGGCCAACGCAACACGAAGTTCACCGTGTCTTCAACTTACAGATTCCCGGGACTTCCATCGCTAAGCCTCAGTCCATCCCAGCCCCGGCCACCTGTTGCTACCCAAAAGTCATTACTCGCGTTGGAAAGTCGAGTCCAAGGACTCGCAACATCAGTACTTCGGCAGCACTTTCAAGGCCTCTTCCTTGGTTCTGCATTTCAATTGCGACATCCTGTAGCCTGGGGTGACAACAAATGCGCGACCGTTTTTCAGGTCGTATTCTTCGTTGCCGAGCAGCAGTGGACCAGCGATGCCGTTGTGGAACGTCACTTCGAAATCGAGCAGATAGGAACCGTCCTCGGCATTACCGATTTCGATGTCACCACCAATCGTAGTCGCGGTACCTTTGACGATAGGTTCAATGTATCCGATGGAAAGTCCCGACAGTTCCTGCGGTGCCACAAACAGGTGCGCTACGGGAACGCCGTGATGCACGATCACGATATAATCGAAGACCTGTCGAGGTCGCAGAAACCGTTTTGGGCCGAGTACCCGTTCTGATTCCATCGTCAACCGCCAATTCGATCCTTACCAACCCACGGTCGCAACACTTCTGGAACGATAATGCTGCCATCGGCCTGCTGGTAATTTTCCAGGACGGCGATGATGGCTCGCGTGACCGCGATGGCCGTACCGTTCAGCGTGTGAACGAAGCGAGTCCCCTTCCAGTCAGGGGACTTGCAACGGATGCTCAAGCGGCGAGCCTGAAAGTCGGTGCAGTTCGATGCCGATGTGATCTCACCCCACTCGCCCGCTTCACCTCGGCCGGGCATCCAGGCTTCGAGGTCGAACTTGCGATAAGCCGGGCCCCCGAGATCTCCCGAAGCGATATCGAGGACTCGATAAGGAATCCCCAGTCCCTGAAAGATCTCTTCTTCAATCGCCACGATCTCCGCATGCAAGGCATCCGATGCGGCGACATCAGGGGCCGTGAAGCCGAACATTTCAATCTTCGTGAATTGATGGACTCGATAGATCCCGCGAGTCGCCTTGCCGTGAGCACCCGCTTCCGTCCGGAAACAGTGTGAGATTCCGGCCATCTTGATCGGCAACTGGGTCGATTCCAGTATCTGATCTTTCAGTGTTCCACCGAGTGTGATTTCAGCCGTGGCGACCAGGCACAGGTCCGTTCCGGTGATCGAATAAATCTGAGTTTCATTGCCGCGTGGCTGATATCCGGTCCCTTCCAGAACCTCCATCTTTGCCATGTCAGGAGTCGTATGCAGTGTGAATCCGTGTTTCACCAGCTTTTGAACGGCGTACTGAGTCAGCGCCAGTTCCAGCAGCACGGCTTCATTCTTCAGGAAATAGAATCCGTGTCCGGCAACACGTGCTCCGGCTTCCAGATCGATAAGCTGATGCTTTTCGGCGAGGGCCACGTGATCGAGGGGCTTGAAGTCGAATGTCCGGGGCGCGCCCCAGGTTCGAACCGTCTTGGAATCTGCTTCGCCACCGAGAGGTGCGTCGGGGTGAGTCAGGTTGGGAATCGTCATCAGGGCCATGCGGACATCCGCTTCGACTTTGGCCAGATCGGCTTCAAGCTGGCTGACTCGTTCGCGCAGGGCTCGACCTTTTTCGATCAGCGCCGGTTTGTCAGCTGCTGCTGCTTTCGGGATCAGCGCCGACGTTTCTTTTTGTTCGTGCCGAGTCTCGTCGGTCTGGATGATCAGCATCGATCGTCGATCTCGTAAAGAGACGATGTGATGCAAGTCTGCTTCAACGTGCCGATGCTTGCAGTTCGTCCGGATCGCCTCAAGATTGTCGCAAACAAATTGAAGATCGAGCATTTCGTCCCTGATTTCATCCTGGAGTCTGTAACTTCCACCGGTTTACTTCAGTGGATGGGTTTCTGCAAAACGAACGGATCATTCGAAGGGGACCGTACAAAAGCCCTCCGACCACCCAGACAAGTCCGGTGGGTTTTTGTTCGCAATTTCTACGATTTCATGGCGGCGAGTTTGGCCCACAATCGGGAACTCGCTTCGATCCCGCGATGGAAATCTGCCACCGTGAAATGTTCATTCGGGCTGTGCAGATTGTCTGTGTTCTGTCCCCAGCCGAGCAGGAGTGTATCGATCCCCAGAACGTCCTTGAAGGTCTGTACGACCGGGATCGATCCCCCTTCACGAATCAGACAGACCTTGTCGACACCCCAGGCTTCACGGATCGCCTCAGATGCGGCTTCGATGTAGGGGCTGGTCGGGTCGAAGGCAAATGCCGGACAGCCATGGAAACTCTGGAATTCAAACGTCAATGAAGGGGGGCACTGGGCCTTCAGGTACTGATGCAAGGCTTCCGTCAGCACATGAGGATCCTGATCGGGAACCAGGCGGCAGGTGATTTTGACGGTTGCCTTCGATGGAACGATCGTCTTGGGGCCGACACCGGTATAGCCACTCACCAGGCCGTTCACTTCGCAGGTGGGGCGGACCCAGCGACGTTCAACCGTCGAAAACCCAGCTTCACCAGCGACTTCCGTAATCCCAATTTCCTCTTTGAAGGCGGCTTCGTCGAAACCGAGATCACGGAACTGCTGCCTCTCGACATCGGTCGGAAGGACAACTTTGTCATAGAAGCCGGGGATTCGGACTCGTCCCTGATCATCGTGCAGTGATGCAATCAAGCGGGCAATTCCCGTCGCAGGATTGGCAACGGCACCGCCGAACATTCCCGAATGCAGGTCCTTTTTGGGGCCGGTGAGAGTAATTTCGACCGCCAGAATCCCTCGCAAGCCATAAGTGATTGCGGGTCTGCCGGGGCCGCATTGACTGGTGTCACTGACGACCGCAACATCGCTTTTCAGTCGTTCTTTGTTTGCGGCGAGGAAGTCATCCAGATTTCGGCTGCCGACTTCTTCTTCCCCTTCAATCACGTACTTCAGGTTGACGGGCAGGCTGCCGGTGGCTCGCAACCACGCTTCCGCAGACTTGATGTGCGTAAACATCTGCCCTTTGTCGTCGGTAGATCCACGAGCGTAAAGCTTTCCGTCTCGAAGCGTCGGTTCAAACGGAGGTGTCGTCCAGAGATCCAGAGGGTCGGCCGGCTGGACATCGTAATGTCCATAGACCATGACCGTCGGGGCACCTGGTGCCTTCAGCCATTCGGCATAAACAATGGGATGTCCGGCAGTTGGGATGATTTCAGCCTGAAAACCCAGGTCGGCAAACTGCCGATGAATGAATTTTGCTCCACGGAGCATATGGGGTTTGCATGTGGGATCAGCACTGACAGTCGGAATCCGCAGGAGTTCCTTCAATTCTTCCAGGAACCGATCGGAGTTTTCACCAAGGTAGCTGGCAACACTGTCGAGCATGAATTCAATCCTCTGCGTAGGACAGGTTTGTGCCTGTCATTTCGACGACAATCGTTTCCCGGCAGGTCGGAATCCTGCCCATAGTCAAGAGCTGGCAACCTCGCCGTGGATCTACGGTTAGGTCTTTGCAAAGAATAACGGAGCGGAATGTAATCCGAAAGGCGGCGGAGTCGTACGGAAACGAATTGGTGACGTTCTGTCAGCCGCACTTCGGGACCTGAGACCCGTCAATGCTGTCCATTCCTCCTGTCGCGAAGCCGATTCCTTCGCTCTATTCCCCCCAAACCCATCAATGGGTGTACATTCTCAGCCGATTTCTCCTGCCGATTAGGCCGGAAATCCGGGATCGGCGAAATCAGCCACTCGCCATGGGGGGGATCGGGCGATAAACTGTTACCCGTTGAGCCGTCCGTGTCGGTACGGCTTTGTTCGTCGGTATGTGAGTAAGAAACTGTTTCGAGGAAGATGATCGTGGCGACTGCGACAGCAAAATGCACTTCGGTACCCCCTGCATCAACAGCAAACGGCAAGTTGAACGGGGCCGATGTATTCGTCGAATGCCTGATCCGCCAGGGGACAGACCTGATATTTGCTTATCCCGGCGGATGCAGCATGCCAATTCACCAGGCGCTGACATTCCGAGCCAATGACATTCGCACGATTCTTCCTCGACACGAACAAGGGGGGGCGTTCGCTGCTCAAGGGGTGTCGCGAACCACGGACAAAGTCGGCGTTTGCATGGGAACGAGTGGTCCTGGAGCCACAAACCTTGTCACCGCGATTGCGGATGCCAAGATGGACAGTATTCCGCTGATCGCCATTTCCGCTCAGGTGCATACGCATTTGATCGGGAGTGATGCGTTTCAGGAAACGCCGATGGTCGAAATCTGTCGCGCGATCACCAAGCATCATTATCTGATCACCAAGACATCAGATATTCCTCGCGTGATCAAGGAAGCGTTCTACATCGCCCGAACAGGTCGTCCAGGTCCGGTGCTGATCGATATTCCTAAAGACGTTCAGTTGAATCTGGTGGAAGATGTTCGCGTCGATGGTCAGCCGTGGGAACTCGATTTCGATCCCCCGATGAATCTTCCTGGCTATCATCCCGAAGTCCGCCGCGTTCATCCGAACCAGATCCGCGCCATCCTGAAAATGATCCGCGAATCGAAGAAGCCAATCTTCTACGCGGGCGGGGGAATCATTCAGGCAAACGCTACGGAAGAATTTGCCAAGTTTGCTCGCAAGACCGGGATTCCCGTGGCGACCACGCTGATGGGGATTGGCAGCTTTCCGGCCGACGATGACCAGTCGTTGCACATGCTGGGGATGCACGGCACGGTCTATTCAAACTATGCCATTAACGACGCCGATCTGTTGCTGGCGTTCGGGGTTCGCTTCGACGATCGCGTGACCGGCAAGCTGAGCGAGTTCGCCAAGCATGGTAAGGTCGTGCATGTTGATATCGACCCGAGTGAAATCCATAAGAACAAACTGGCTGACATTCCAGTGGTGGCCAACGTCAAGGAAGTGCTGCAGGGCTTGAATGCGATGATTGCGGACGAAGACGTTCCGCAGATTGCTCCCTGGTGGAATCAACTGAACGCCTGGAAAAAGCAATACCCTCTCAAGGTTCGCGATGCGGGCGATTTCATCATTCCGCAGTACGCAATTGATGAATTGTGGCGACAGACGATTGACCAGGACCCGTTCATCAACGTCGGTGTGGGCCAGCATCAGATGTGGGCGGCACAGTTCTACAAGTTCCGCAATCCACGACGCTGGCTGAGCAGTTCAGGACTGGGGACCATGGGTTTCGGGCTGCCAGCTGCCATGGGCGTGCAGGCTGCTCACCCAGGCCGACTGGTGATCGACATCGATGGCGATGGTTGTATGCTGATGAATGTGCAGGAACTGGCGACGCTGCACTGTGAAAAACTACCCGTCAAGATCCTGCTGTTGAACAACCAGCATCTGGGGATGGTGGTGCAGTGGGAAGATCGCTTCCACGGCAAGAACCGGGCTCATACGTATCTTGGCCCGGTCGATCACCCGGAAGCAGTCGGTGCTGGTGCCGGTGCACATTACGAAGAGACCTATCCGAACTTCGTCCAGGTCGCCCGTGGATTTGGAATCGGTGCGGCTCAGGTTCGCAGCAAGAAGGAGTTCCCTGAAGCATTGAAAACGATGCTCGAATACGATGGCCCCTATTTGCTGGACGTGATTTGCCCATACCAGGAGCACGTTTTGCCAATGATCCCCGGCGGCAAGACAGTCAAGGACATCATCATTGAATAACTCTTCACGAGACTGTTCATGGCAACACCTGTACCAGTGAGGTCAGGATTTCGAGCGGCAGGGGCCGAGGCTCCTGCCGCCGCGTATGCTCATCCACCTTTGGTGGAATGCTGGCTCGAAACCAACCTTTCAGAGGGCAGCGTACTGACGCCAGCCGATTTTGCTGCGCTCATTGCCAGGCTTGGGCCCGAGTGGCCTCAGCGGCGAGCACATCCATCGGCGACTGGCGAGCTGCGCCTGACCAATACGATGGGTGATCGAGTCCTGCGATTGTCTTCCGATGGATTTGGGTTTGGCTGGCTGGGCCACGGCGGAGAACGCTATCCGCGGTATGAAGCTGTTCGTGACGGATTCGTTGCAGTTCTCGATCTGCTTCGTGATATCGTCGGGCAGCGGGCAGGAGAATTTACGCCAGCCCATTGGGCTGTCCGGTATGTGAATCGCATTCCCTGCGGAACGGTCTGGTCAACAGCTGGCGACTGGTCGTTTTTTAGGCTATGGCAGCCACACGTTTTGAATAGCCTGGGGGTAGAGCCGACCGGTTTTCAGGGAAGATGGGATCTTCCGCTGGAAGGGGAACGTGGCCATCTGACAATTCAGTTTCGTCACGATTTGACCGCATCACAAGATGCATCCAGTCTGGACGGGACCAACATTGTCTGGATCGAACTGACTGCCAGCAGTACGGCGGATGACTCAGAAACGAGTCTGTTCGACGGGCTGGATTACGGTCGGGAAGTGATCGTCCGCAGCTTCAATGAACTGGTGTCGGCAGAGGCGAAGGAATACTGGGGTGTTGCCCAGCCTGTTCGTCCGTCCGGTTCAAAAGTCAGTTGACCTGCCCGGAAATGAATCCGTTCGAGCACGTGAGAATCATGCTCTGCGGGCGAGTTTTCAGCGTTCCAATCCCTTTGGTGAATTGTCCATACGCTGGACTTTGGCCCCTTCTCCGATTGGCTTCCCGGTTCATACATATGGTATAGTGCTGAGCTGCGAATTGCAGACGACTTGTCTCGCGCAGCCTCCTGGATTGATGCCATGACCGTGTTGACAATCACAGATCCTCATTCTGGTTCCACCGCGCGGATCGCGCCGGAATTGGGATTTAATTGTTTCGAATTTCGGGCCATCGTCGGTTCCCGACCTGTCGACGTTCTCGACGCAGCACCAGATTTTCTGATGAGGGGGCAGCGACCGAGCGGGCATGGAATACCGATCCTGTTTCCCTTCCCGAACCGGATTCGAGCAGGCAAGTTTTCGTGGGAGGGAAAAGACTATCAGCTTCCTGCGACAGACAAGTTCGGCAACGCGATCCATGGACTCTGTATGGATCGGCCCTGGCGCGTCATCGAACAGCGCGACGACCTTGTCACCGGACAATTCCAACTGAGCGTTGATGCACCCGACCGCCTGCATCTTTGGCCAACCGATTTTGTCATCGAAGTCGACTATGAAATCGTTCACAATCGGCTGCGGGCAAATTTTCGAATTGGAAATCCCTCCAATCGACGCCTTCCCTGGGGATTGGGAACTCATCCGTATTTTAAGCTTCCGCTCGGCACCGAGAGCGCGGTCAGGCACTGTCTTGTTGAAGTCCCCGCAGCGCGGCGCTGGGAACTGATCGATTGCCTGCCGACAGGAAACCTTCTCGAGCTAGGCGAAAGCCACGATTTGCGAGAGGGCGCCTATGTCGACACCGTGACTCTGGACGATGTCTACACTGACATTCGCTGTGACGGGCCGCAATTCGACTGCACAATTATGGACGAACAGGCCGGATTGCAGGTGGTTCAAACCTGTCCCCCGATCTTCCGGGAAATCGTCGCATTCACACCACCGGGCCGAGCGGCTGTCTGCGTGGAGCCCTATACCTGCCCGACCGATGCCATCAATCTGACCGCTCGCGGTCTCGACTGCGGATGGAGAACATTAGGGCCTGGCAGTGAATTTCACACCTGGATCGATATCACTGCAGGCCCTGTACTGGCCTAGTTTTCTGAGTAAATTGGCTGACATGTGCCTGCTGACGTTGAAGGAGCCACGATGTTCAAGTTCTCAATCTCGGCCCTGTTGATCATCCTTGCGGGAACATTCTCGTCGATCACTTCCGCGTCGGCAGCCTGGACGATTCCGGCAGCTGCGTTGTGGCTTCAGCCGGCTGATGCACAAAAGGGAGAGAATCCGAAAAAGGCTGACGAGGGTAAGCCCGCTGCCGATGCCGCGGCATTTCAAAAGCTGCTGGACCGGATCAATAAACTCGAAGCTGAAGTTGAACGGCTGAAGAACGGCGCTGCTGCCCAGCCGAAAGGTCCTGGAGAAGCGGGCGATGTTCTAACGCTGGTCGACATGGCACATGTCGGAGCGGTCTATCTGCAGACCGGACAGTCGCGCTATGTGGCACTTCATCTGATCGTCGCCAACACGACGGGTAAACCCGTGACCCTCGCACAGGATCAGATCACTGCCGAGATCGATGGGGAAGTTCGCAAGCTGGAAGCCATCCCCGCCGATATCGCGAACTTCAGTTTTCAACTGCGGACACAGGGGAACAACGTTCAGAATTATACCCTGCAGTCGATGCAGCCTGAAAAAAGCCGGACTGTTCCCGCGGGTGGACAGGCTTCGTTCTGGCTGGTCTTCCCCAAGCTTGGTTTCACCAATACCGTGCCGAAATGCAAACTCCGGCTGCAACTGGGAGAGACCAAAAAAGAGATTGACGTCAATGCCGTGCAGCGCGCACTGCTGGCGATGGAAACGGAGCGAATCGGTCCTCGCTCCTGCCTGGCGCTGATCACGATCACTGGCACCATGACGATGTTTAACACGCAAAGTCTGGTGGATGAGATGGAGCGAGTTTCGGCGTTGAAAGTTGCTCGCGTTGTACTGCGATGGGGCACAGATGCGCCGCAGCCTGATGGCCAGATCATGAACTGGTTGCAGAATTCGACCAATGTCGGGATGGTTCGCAATCCAAACGACATGTTCCCTGCAATCCCGGGTTCGCTCCGCGAATTTCATCTCGTCAAGATTTCTGACAACGATAATGCGATGAACTATGGTTATCGCGGCGTCAACGCGGGCCCCAGTCGGATCCATGCGTCTGCTGCGGATGCCGTTGGCGCAGCACTTCGTACCGCCTATCTGGCATTGCCGCGTGATGAGCTTTTGCAGGAAATTCGCGAGGGTCACCCATTGACCCGGGCTGCGGCACTCGCGTTCGGTGGTGCTCGCCTGGACACCGAACATTTGCCCCAGATTTTCCAATGGGTTGCAGACAAGGATGTTGATGTCCAGCGGGCCGCCCTCCAGACACTCAGTCATTTTGGTGAGGCTGAAGCGGTTGAAAAACTGGTCTTCTATGTGAAGAAGAATGTCGAGCCATTGTCGAGTACCGCGATCGAAAGTCTGGCTGGATCCCGGTTCGGCACCGCTCACGAAGCCTTGTTAACGATGATCAAGAATGAGCCGCCCGAATCCAAGAAACGCATCGTTCAAGTCCTGGCGAAGTATCCGCGTCCCATCTGGTCCGAAACCCTTTACGAGTTCGCCAGTGACAAGCGGTCCGAATTGAATATCGATGCGATCAAGGCTCTGATTCAGGTCGGTCACCCGAAACTCGTTGACATCCTCGAAGCTGGCCTGAAAGAAAAGGACAAGCCGCTGCGTGATCTCTGCTTCCAGACACTCGCAGGACGTACAGATGAACGAAGCGAAAAGCTCGCCATTGAGTACACGCTGGCACATCTGAAAAACGCACCTCCGCTGCAGGATGGTTCCATGGGGCAACTGCTGATTCGCACGAAGGACCCGCGTGTCCTGCCACTGTTGCTGGAGCACTTTGAACGCGGAGGCAACGACCGCATCAGTGTCATCAACCTGTTGATTCAGCTCGGTGACCAGACTGTCGGGGACAAGCTGGCCGAGAAGTATCCTTCGCTGCAGAACACCGAAAAGGCGCAGGTTCTGAATGGCCTGCGACAGTTCCGTCATCCGAAGTTTCGAGAATTTGCCGGGGCGGCCTTGCTGACAAACGACAGTTCACTGGTTTCCACGGCTGCCAACACGCTCATGCAGGAAGGTCATCCTGATGGAGAAAAACTGCTGATCGCCGCCCTCGAAAAGCAGACCGCCAATCATCTGATGCACAACATCACAAACGCGCTGGCGAACTACGGAACGCCTGCCGCCCGGGCAGCCCTGCTGAAAGCGAAGGAATCGACAGATGCCAATAAACGCAATTATGCCATTGCAGCATTAGCCCAGATTCGTCAACGCTCACCGGGAATGCAATATGTAGTACAGGGTGTCCAGAAGCTGAAGATGTCGGGCGATGGCAATGATGCCAATGTTAACCCGAATGCCAAAGACGCCAAAAAGCAGCAGGAAAAGGAAGCGATGGAGTTCTTCGATCTGGCAATTCAGCTTGATCCTCAGCTGGCTGAAGCCTATTCCGGACGGGGAAAGCTGTTCTTGCGGCAGGAGAAGATGCCAGAGGCTGGTAAGGACTTTGAGAAAGCAATTGAGCTGGATCTGGAGCCCGACAGCGAAGTTGTCACCGGGCTGGCTCTGGTGCGAGTCGTAGAAGGCAAGATCGACGATGCTCTCAAGCTGGTCGAAGGGGGGCGGGAAAAACACAAGAATACCGCAGCTGGCTTGTACTTGTATAACGTTGCCTGCGTCTACAGCCGATCCGTTGAATATCTGAAAGACCATCCCGAGATTGCCGATGGTTCGCAGAAACAGGAAACGTATCGCAAGAAGGCGATTGCAGATCTGGAGCAGGCGATCAAGCAGGGCTTCCCCGACTTCGACTGGATGGCAAAGGATCCTGACTTCAAAGTCATGCGAGACGACCCTGAATTCAAGAAGCTGCTGGCAAAGAAACCAGCTGAGTCTCCTGATCAAAAGAAGGGGGATTCCAAGAAGGCTGAGGACGACGAATGACAACGCCGATTCGCAGGATTGGGGTAACTCGACGCTGGTCCGACGCCGTGCTTTATGGCGGGACAGCGTATTTTGTGGAAGTCGCGGACGATCCTTCGCAATCGATCCGTGGACAGGTGGCTCAGGTTTTGCAGCAGATCGATGATCGGCTGCAGGTCGTGGGAAGTGACCGGACGCGCTTATTACATGTGCAGATTTTTCTGGCTGACCTGGCCGATGGACCGCATTTAAACGAGTTATGGGATGCCTGGGTACCGGAAGGACATGCGCCGGCCCGAGCCTGTGTGCAGGCTGGACTCGCTCCGGGGTATCTCGTGGAAATGGTCATCACGGCCGCATTGACGAATCCGCTGACTGAGTAAGAATCGGGTTATGAATTCCCTGGTTAAAATGTGTTGAGGCTGGACGATTGGACGCTGAAAACGTGACGGAGACACCAGTAACACCCGCGGCGACAGCGCCTGAAACACCTCACGTTTCGCGGGTGGTGCTGGAAGTCGAACGCCAGTTTCGCGAGCGCGATTCCGGAGCTTTTTTTGTTCTGCCGCGTGTTGTCCGTCGTGTCCTGCAGAACGAACTGAATATCACGACGAACTGGGTTCCACCTCCTCACCGGAAATCTTGCGTCATTGAGCGTGATCAACTGCTGTGGCTCGTCGCTCGCGATGAACTCGGAGTTGATCCCGATGCTGTTCTGCCACAACGACTGATTCTGATCGCTCGCCCCGAGGAAGATCGCCTCGAAAGTTTCACCCGTGAAGGGCTGTTGCGCTACTACTGGCGACTGTTGTTTCATGCCCGGATCGACTTTGAACTGGAGTTGAAAACATCCGTCAACCGGATGACAACCGCAGAACTGCGCCGCCGCATCGATTCTCTTGGTCAGACACAATTTGACGAGATTCGCTCAGTGCTGCGAGCCGAACATATGCTGCGGAGGCCTGACGATGCGCGTCACGTGTATGGCGAGTTTGTCGCGGTCTATCACGAATTGAGAGAGTTTGCTCCGAATCTGATTCCGCTCTATTTTCCATCGCTTGCCAGTCAAGAGGCCGTTCTGGCGACCATCGGTCCCGATTGCGACGCAGCATCGTTGCTCGAAGCAACACGTCCGGCAGCGCTGTCGTCAGCCAAGCCTGTTGCTGTTGTTCCACCCGCCCCTCCCGCAGTTGAGGTGTTGCTGGAATCGACGCAGATAAACCTGGCCTCACGATCGCCGCACAAGTATACGAGCCTATGTCGTCGTGCCCAGCGGTTGAGGGTGGCTGGTAATAACGTTCGTGCGGCACTGGTGCGGCGACTGGCCTATGACGTCGCGCCTCTTGACAAGATGAGCGAAGCGAAGCAGGAACTGATTCAGGAGATCCAGTTTCTCGTACTCCGCCTGCAGGCTGCACTGGAATTAACCGACGACGAGGTTCGTCCGTGGCTGGCAATGTGTGAACGTCTGCTGCCTGCAGCACGGCATGGGTTCTGGAACGCGAATGCCCGCTTGCTGTATGACCTGCAGCAAGTCTGCCTCGATCACGAGCAGGAGATCTACAAAGTCGATCTGGTCGGGTGGGCGATCAGTCGTGGCAAGACCCCGCTGAAAAGACCACTGCCCAATCAGCGTGTCGTGATGTTGTCCAAGCACCTGCGCAGTGCGGCACTGCGCGTCCCCGCCGTGTTAATCGATGACGCCGGTCGCCACGAACTGGGGGAACTGCTGCACGCTGCGGCTCACGCCGCTGAGCATATCCTGCGAAAGCGGTTTGAACCGATCGTCGCCAGGACATTGAATGACGTTGGTTTCGTTCCGAAAAGTGTGGTGGAGCGAGTTGCCTTTCGCAAGATGACCAATGAACTGCTGGACGGCATCGTCCAGCGTGGCTTTTTGACAATTGGCGATCTGCGAGACGCCATCTCAAGAAACCAGCTCAAGATCCCTGATTTGAAGAATGCGCGGGAATTTTTTGTTGGAGACCCCCTGTTGCAGGGTGACAAGCAGTTTTCCAGCACGCTGGATGGTGTCTATCAGCGAGGGCCATTTTACCTGCGATGGCTGCAGCGCCTGAATGCTGTGACATTTGGAATCCCGCAGGGGCGGGCGATTACCAAGTATCTTGCACTGCCGTTTGGACTGGCGTTTCTGATCCTGATGGCGGTGGAAGAACTGGCTCATCTGGGAAGCGGCTTGCTGCCTCATGCTGCGGACGTGCACGCGGCTGCCATGGAAACAGCATCCAGCGAAACCGGATCCGGTGAAAGTGACGATCCGGCGACGAATTCTCACCCCACCGGTCATGGGGGCCATGGCAGTCGCCATTACCTGATTTACAGTGGTCAGAACACGTTGATACTGGGCTGTTTAATATTTGCCCTGATTCACTTTCCGAAGTTCCGTCAGCGTGTCGTCTGGATCTTGAAGCGAAGCTGGAAGGTACTGCGATTGACGCTGATTGATCTGCCGCGCCGGATCGCCGCGTTGCCGATTGTCGCATGGTTGCTGAAGTGCATTCCATTCATGATGTTTCGCAGGTTCGTCCTGGCTCCCCTGGTTTCAACCGCCATCTTCTGGTTACTGCTTCCCGCAATGGGGATTTACGATCAGCCGGATCGCTGGTGGGGCATTGGGATTCTGGTCGCTTCCATCATCATTTTGAATTCTCGCCTGGGACGCGATACGGAAGAATTGACTCGTGAATTTCTCAGCCGCACCTGGTACCGCATTCGGGTTCATCTGCTGATGGGGTTGTTCACGTTCATCATGGACGCTTTTCACTGGCTGATGGACGGTTTGGAACGCGTCCTGTATGCCGTTGACGAACTGCTCAGATTCCGCAGCGGCGAATCCAGCGTCACTCTGGCTCTCAAGGCGGTGCTGGGACTGGTCTGGGCCGTTATTCACGGAGTCGTACGATTTTGTGTGACGCTGTTGATCGAACCCCAGGCTAACCCGATCAAGCATTTTCCCGTCGTGACCGTTTCACACAAGCTGATGCTCCCGCTGGCCTATACAAGTGATGCGACGGTTCCGTCGACATTGGCGAGCATTCTCTTGCAGATCGCTCCGCTTTCTGCCGAGACCGCGAACTGGGTGATGGCAACCGTCGTCTGGGGCATTCCCGGGATCTTCGGATTTCTGGCCTGGGAACTGAAAGAGAACTGGAGGTTGTACGCGGCCAATCGCCCGGCGACCTTGCAGCCTGTGTTAATCGGTCATCATGGTGAAACGCTGTTGCGTCTGCTGTGTCCGGGATTCCATTCTGGAACCATTCCACGGCTGTTTGCTCGTCGACGCCGCGCGGCCCGTAAGGCTGTGAAAAATCCGCAAGTAAATAAAGAGGCCCGCTTTACCGAGAAGCTGACTCACGAGGCCGAAAGTCTGCAGCACTTCGTGGAACGCGAACTGGTCGGCCTGCTGCGTGAAAGTCGCACGTTTCGTAACTGCAAGCTGTCGGTCCGTGATGTCGAACTTTCCACGAATCGGGTCTTGATTACGATTGGTAACTCGGACCATCCAGACGATCCTGTGGAACTTCAATTCGCGGAACAGTCGGGCTGGCTGATTGCTGGGATCGCCAGGATGGGATGGCTGCAGGAACTGACCGACGAAGATCGTGCGGTTTTTCGTGCGGCTCTGGCGGGGTTGTATGAACTGGCGGCAGTCGATCTGGTACGAGAACAGATCGAAAGCAAACTGATCGCCCCGCCGCTTCCTGAGCCGACAGGTGGAGAAGCCCATCATCCATCCTCGGCCTCAAGGATTCATCCGTACGACATTTCGCCAGCAGGATTGGTGGTCTGGCCACATCGTCACTACGAAGCCGAAATTCACTACTCCCTCGGAGACGAGCAAACGATCATCCCGCGGCCACGCTCACTGGCTCGTGCCGCTGGCCTGCCGTCGCTGCCACGGTCGGCGATCTTCTTTCAGGAACATCCAATCGCCCGTGAGTCCTGGCAAGCCTACTGGGAAACCGAGCAGAATCTGTTTGCCATCCCGATGCGACTGATTCCCGAAGTGGAACTGCTGAGACCCCCGGTTTCGTGAGACTCTCTCAAGATACCACAGGAATCAGGCACGCCGGTTCTGCTGGAATAACTTCAAGCATTCGAACCAGATCACGCTCGAAAATCCCCCTGCCAAACAGAGCGCCAGGTCATTGAGATGCAGCGTCGAGAAGTGGAACAGGTCTCGTAAGAAAGGAACATACAGCGCCAGTCCCAGAAAGAAGGATGTCCCTCCCATGACCCACCAGAGTGCGGCATTCGGGACTTTCAGTGTGGCCCAGATCGTGCGTGTCCATGAACGGTTGGCGAAAATCAGACCCAGGTTAGCGACGACGAGTGTCGTAAAGCTCAAGGCGGTGGCATCGGACTTATTGAGCCAGCCGTACAATGCAGACAGATAAATTGTCAGGACGATCAGCAGGCCACTTGCCCCTTGCAGTAGCCCCAGCCCGATGAGTCTTGTGCCAAACAGGGGAGCGGCGGAATTTCTCGGGGGACGGTTCATCACGCCAGCGTCTTCCGGTTCCGCTTCAAACACGACGGAGCAGGAAGGGTCGATCACCAGTTCGAGAAACAGAATATGTACCGGCATCAGAGCAATCGGGCCTCCCAGTAACACTGGGACAATTGACATTCCGGCAATCGGGACATGCACCGCCACGATGTAAGTCATCGCCTTCTGCAAATGGTCGTAAATCCGCCGTCCCATGCGAACCGAATGAACAATCGAGGCGAAATCGTCATCCAGCAACACCAGTGCCGCCGCTTCACGGGCCACGTCTGTCCCTCGGCCTCCCATCGCGATGCCGATGTGAGCCGCCTTCAGGGCAGGTGCGTCATTGACACCGTCGCCCGTCATCGCCACGACTTCACCATTTGCTTTCAGCGCATTCACCAGTCGCAGCTTCTGCTCGGGAACCATACGGGCAAATACATTGATGGTCCGCACGCGGACCTGCAGTTCTGCTTCGTCGAGCATCTCAAGTTCGGGGCCAGTCATGATTTCATTCACTGGCTGAATGCCCGCCTGGAGTGCAATGCTTCTGGCAGTCGTCGGGTGATCACCGGTAATCATCACAACCCGGATCCCTGCCGCGTAGCATTCTTCAACGGCGGCGGGGACTGTCGGTCGTATCGGATCAGCCAGACCGACGAGTCCCAGGAACTCGAATGTGAAGTCGTGCTGCTCCACCGGTAATGCCTGTTGCCCGAACAGACCACGGGCGACTCCCAGGACTCGCAGACCTTCTTTGGCCATGGCAGCGACTTGATCCGTGATCGCCTGCGTGCGTTCGGCATTTAGATGGCACAAGTCCGCGATCGCTTCTGGAGCACCTTTGGTCGCCAGGACAAAATCCTTGCCGGTTGGCGACTTCCAGACATGAGACATCGCCAGCAGAGTTGGCGACAACGCATAACCGCGTTCCAACGTCCAGTCGGCATGCAGGTGTTCGGTTTGAGCAAGTCGAGCATTACCGAGATCGTGAAATGCCTTTTCCATGGGGTCGAAGGGATCGCGCTGACTCGCAAGGATGCCAAATTCCACGATCTCGTGAAATTCCTCGGGCAAAGACGGGGAGGCGTGTTCTTCAACATCCAGGACGGTCCCGTCCACTGCCAGCTTGCGGATCGACATTCGATTAACCGTGAGTGTCCCTGTTTTGTCGACGCAAAGGACTGTCGCCGATCCCAGTGTTTCAATCACAGGCACGCGGCGAGCAAGGACTTTGATCTTCGCCAGACGCCAGGCTCCCAACGCCATAAAGATGGTCAAGACCACCGGGAATTCTTCCGGCAACATTGCCATCGCCAGTGTGATTCCTGCCAGAATTCCCTGCAGCCAGTTGCCACGGGTCAATCCGTAAAGCACAAAAACGATCACACACAGCACCAACCCCAGGATTGCCACTCGTCGAACGAGTAACGCGACTTCGGACTGCAATCGCGTCCCTTCCACCTGCACGGACTGCAATGCCTTGCCGATATGTCCCATTTCGGTGTGGATACCGGTGGAACGGACCTGGGCAATTCCCTGGCCTTGCACAATCAACGTCCCGGAGAAAACAAACGGCAGATCTTCGCCTCCAGGTCGCGACATCTCTCGCAGTTCGTCCCATGCGACCTTTCGGACGGGGACTGATTCTCCTGTCAGCAGAGATTCGTCCGTGGAAAGGCCATGACACGACAGAACGACCGCGTCCGCAGGAACTCGATCCCCTTCGGCCAATACCAGCAGATCATCGGGGACGACATCGCGGCCAGCGATTCGTTGGCGCTCACCATTCCTGATCACGAGTGCACGGGGGCTGGAAAGGTCTCGCAGAGCTTCGAGTGCCCGCTCGGTCTTACGTTCCTGATAAAGCGTGATCCCCAAGACGACGAAGACAAAGCCGAGCAGCATCAGGGCCTCCTGGATGTCTCCAAGCACCAGATAGATCGTGCCACAAGCCAGCAGCAGTAGAAACATCGGTTCCCGGACCACTTCCCAGGCTGTTGCAAAAATGCTGCGGCTTTTCGAAGAGGGAAGTTCGTTATAGCCGTGCTGTCGCAGTCGAAGAGAAACGTCGGAATCGGAAAGTCCGGTCAATGGACTGCTGTGACCTGTTTGCATGATGCTCAAACCAATTCTTGTTGAGATGACCATTCACTCGTGTTTACCTTGTCGGGACTCGCTTTGATTATGATACGGCGCGTGTGAGAATCTGTATGTGCCACGGACCTGCCGAGAATAGAAATCGACCTGATCCGCGGGGTGGCCCAGCATCAAGCTGCATCAAACTGGGAAGCAGCACAAGAAACCTCAAGCCGAGCGCCGACACACGAATCGCGTCTTTGTTCGGCACGGCAGGGTGGCCGGGACAGGAGCGTCTTCGCGAAGCCCCGGAATGTGTGATTCGCGTGAAGTCCGGCCTTCCCGTGAACCTCGGCCGTCAATAATCAAAGTGGTCCGGCGCCCAAATCGAGCTTGTCCCACCCTGCTTCCGATCGACTGGACTTGTGACTGCTGACGATCCTCGCCGAATCACGCGGCAACTTGCACTTCCTGGAATCCCAGGTTTTCTGATCGCAACTCGCAGTGCTCTGTGAACACCCGATCCTAACATTGGAACAACGTGGCTAAGGGAAGTTCGAATTGCAGGCAAAGCTCTCACCTTTCCCACTCCGTTTCCTTTGTTCCCTTCTGTTCAACGTCTTCCCTTTTTGAAAGGCACGCTCCAGTTACGGCGATCCGTCGTGGGATCAAGCTCAGCGGAACCCGATGTTGCAGACACGCTGTTGTCACCACCTCATGAACAACAGCAACACGGATTTTTCACGGTAACAAAAGACGGATCCTCGCAATTCCACCAAGGCAGTGGTTATGCTGCCTATCCGCAGAAGGCAGAATGTCTCGATGTGTATTAGCGTGGCAAATTCGCAGCAATTCCTGAACTGAGCCGAGTCAAAAATGGTTGAACATGAAATGCCACACGACGAGCATCGTGCGTGGTGGAATCCCTTGAACTGGCCGACGGGAGTGTGGGTTCTGGTCATTGGAACTCTCATCATGTCGCTGCCATTCCTGATTCGGATGGTCATGCTCGCTGGCGTGTCGGACATGCCGGAACCGTTTGACGTTGCCGAGTTCGCGAAATGGGATATCCCCGACGAGGACAACGCATTTACGGATTACCGTCTGGCCGTAGAAATGAAGGAGAAGCTTGGCACCATTGCAACGCCCCCGTCTTTTGATGCGGTGTTGAAAGATGGTTGGGCCAAGTCCGACGAAGAACTTCTGTCGTGGATGAAGTTGCAGCGGGAATCACTTGGTGTCTGGCGTCGCGGGACTACCAAACAAAACGCAAGGTATGTCTCGCCGCTCGACCTGTCGTTCACAACGTTGTTGCCCGTCATACAAGAGCAGCGGATGTTTGCACGACTGGCTGTCCTGGAAGGATATCGTTGCCTGGAACAAGGAGAACTGGATGATGCCTGCCAATGGGGGCTCGCGATCTTTCGTTCCGGAGGCCACACAACTTTTCGTGGTTGTCTGATTCAGGGTTTGGTAGGTGTGGCGCTGCATAGCATGGCATCGAACTCTCTTCAGCAATGGGCAGAGCATCCGCAGGTGACGTCGAAGCAACTGGAATCTGCCCTGGCTGATATCCGCTCGGGCGAAGCACTGTATGAACCGACGTCCAGTATTCTGAAAGCAGAATACATGGCAGTTGAGAATACCCTGACATCCGGAAAGCTGGGGGAAGTCATAGACCAGGCGGGTGGTCCCAATTCCGGATTCGTGTGGATGGCCATGAAAAGCGGGGCCTGGGTCATAGGGGAACCTGAATTGATGCGTCGGCTTTATCGTCAGATGATTGCAAACCATCTGCGCGAAATTGACAAGCCGATGGCAACGCGGACCAGGCTAGTCGGGTCCGCGGGCATCTTTCTGTTCGACATCGACCCGGCGGTGCCGTTGCTTCCCCGTCAGATGGCCCCACTGGAAATTGACCAGCAGTCGAAGCGATCGATTCTGATGAGGCTGCTCGCACCCGCGATGAAGCAGGCTGACGAAGCGTTTCTGCGCCGACGTGCACGCCAGTCGGCCCTCGAAATCCTTCTGGCAGTTCAGGCTTACCAGCGTGGCAATGGCCAGTATCCGGCGGAACTGGCGGACCTCGTACCGAAGTATCTAAACCAGATTCCGCTGGACGACTTTGACCGTGCCGGTGGAACCATGCGTTATCGTCGCGACGAGGCTGGCGGGGCCGTAGTCTGGAGTATCGGGCCCGACGGTGTTGATGGAAATGGCGATGTCGCTACGAAAACGACTCAGCCACCTGATGTCGGATTTATGATCAAGCGGCGATCAGAACAATGACGCTCACATGGTCGAAAATCAAAGGCCGTACGGTCAGCGAACTGCCTGGAGAAATCCCATGAACTGGCCCACTGGAATCTGGGTACTGCTCATTGGTTCGCTCATCCTGTCGTTGCCATTCCTTATCCGGATGGTAATGCTCTCTGGCGTATCGGATATGCCGGTGCCGTTTGAAATCGACGAGTTCGTGAAATGGGATGTCCCTGACGAGGAAAACGCATTTACCGATTACAGACTCGCCGCCGAAATGAAGGCGAAACTTGGCGATATTACGGCGCCTCCGTCTTCTGAATCGGTGATGGATGACAGGTGGTCCAAGTCCGACGAAGCACTTCTCACATGGATGCAGATTCATCGTGCATCGCTCGATGTCTGGCGACGTGGAACAACCAGGCAAAACGGTAGGTTTGTTTCGCCACGCGATATTTCGATCGATACGATCTTAGCCTTTACCCAAAGGCAGCGATTCTTTACGCAACTGGCCACACTGGAAGTAAGTCGCTGTCTGGAAAAGAACGAATGGGATGAGGCCCTTCAATGGGGACGAGCGATCCTTCGATCAGGAGGCCACATGACATGTCGTGGTTGTCTGATCCAGGGGTTGGTGGG
>CAZSTW010000050.1:41953-44383 GCA_964609845.1 uncultured Planctomycetaceae bacterium
CTGCTGCCCGCCGGACAATTGGCCCGGGAACTTGCGCGCCTGCTCGGGGATGCGCTCGCAGCCGAACATCCTGCAACTCGTGAAAGACGGCAACATCGACGACGATGCGTATCCCGATCCGCACTGGCTGCAGTACACTCGGATGAAGGACTCTATGAACCGCCGTCGAGTATCCTGAAAGCAGAATACATGTATGTCGAGAATATTCTGGCATCCGGAGAATGGTTGGAATTCATAAGCCCCTTGAATGGCCCGCCTAAGGGGTTTGTTGCCAGCGCCCTGAAAGGGGGAGCGTGGGTCATGGGTGAACCAGATCTGATGCGGCGACTGACTCGTCAGATCATCGCGAACAAACTGTGTGAAATTGACAAGCCGATCACAAAGCGGACCAAACTGATCGGGTCAGCAGGATACAAGCTGTTCGAACTGGACCCTGCCATTCCGTTGCTTCCAGGTCAAATGGATCCGCGGGATATCGGTCAGAAGTTCAGGCGATCGATCCTGATGTCGCAATTCGGACCTTCTACGAACGTTGATGATATATTCCTGCGACGACGGGTACGTCAGTCTACTCTGGAAATCCTACTGGCAGTTCAGGCCTACCAGCGTGACAACGGCCGGTATCCGACGGAACTGGCGGATGTCGTTCCGAAGTATCTGGACCAGATCCCACTGGACGACTTCGACTGTGTCGGTGGAACCATACGTTATCGACGCAACGAATCTGGCGGGGCAGTCGTCTGGAGCATCGGGCCTGACGGCATTGATGGAAACGGCGATGTCGTTTTCACAACAGCGCCGCCCCTTGATGTCGGATTTGTGATTAAACTGCGATCGGAATAATGAAGCGTCACATCACCCCAGCAATCGGCTCTGCATGGTGGTCGAAGTAAACGGGCCGATTGGCCGATGTGTAGAGCGGTTTCGTACGGTCGATCCCGAGCTTCTCGTAAATCGTACAGGCATACTCTTCGGGAGTATGGGGCGAGTCGAGTACATATCCACCATCGTCGTCGGTCTTGCCGATCACGACGCCACCGGGGACTCCGGCCCCCGCGAATACGATCGAATACGCATCGGTCCAGTGATCACGCCCCTGGAAACCATTCAAGCGTGGGGTCCGTCCAAATTCCGTGATGAAGCAGACGAGTGTTTCTGCCAGCAGACCTCGCTGGTCCATATCTTCGATCAAACCGGCAAAGGCATGATCGGTACTTCCCATCATGACCCAATGTCCGATCCCGTAGCGTCCCTCGCCCCCCGCCTTATTGCGAATCGTGCCACACGAACCCGATGTGTAAATCAGATCGTGATGATCCCAGTTCAACAGGAAGCCGCCAGGAACTTCATTCGAAAATGGCCAGATGACATCAACGGTGACAAATCGCACTCCCGCTTCGATCAGTTTTCTCCCTGCCAGGTAGCAGGCTCCGCGATGCCCGCGACCATACAGATCACGAGTCGCCTGAGATTCCGTCTTCAAATCGAAAGCACTGGCCACGCGTGAACTGGTCAGCGTTTCAAAGGCTTGCGAATAGAATCGGTCCATCCCTTCAACGTCGTGACCGTCATTGAATCGCGCATCGAGGCTGCTCAGCATCTGTCGACGACCATCCAGTCGACGCGCGACGTTTTCGTTTCGGGGGAGCAGATCCGCGACCTTCCAATCAGGAGACGAAACGTCGCGTCCACCGGTCTTGAAGACTCGTGATGCCGCAGGCAAAAATCCCGTTCGGGCCGAAGCGTTCTGTTCGCTGTTGCCGGGGACCATGATGTACGGGGGAAGATCGCGACATTCCGTCCCCATGATCTTCGTGGCGATACAACCAATATCAGGCATTTCCAGCGGGCTGTTCGGGTGCGAACCCGAGAGCATGTACTGGGTTCCATCAGGGTGTCCGTTGGCACCCGATTTGGGATGCCGCATCGAACGGACCACCGTCAGCTTGTCTGCCACGCGGGACGTGTGCGCCAGCAACTCGGTGAACTGGACGCCAGGTGCAGATGTTGAAATCGGCTTAAAGGGACTGCGATGGTCAACCGGAGCCAGTGGCTTCGGGTCCCAGGTGTCCATCTGGGACATTCCCCCCTGCTCCAGGATCACCAGGACATTTTTCGCGGCAGGTTTCACACCGCTGGATGCTGCTTGAGCCTGCAATGCCATCCACTGGGGCAGCGACAGCCCCAGCACACCGACCGAACCGACCTGCAGAGCTTTTCGACGTGACATCGAACCGAATAGGGAAGATTCGTTCATGGAAGAATTCTCGGCGGCCAATCGGGCAGGAAGATCGACAACATCTCATCGGCAGAATTTGCATTCGGGTCCAACAGGTTAACCGTTTGACGTAGCCTGTGGGAAGTTCGGCTTTGCAAATTGTCGATAAACGGGCGTACAACGTACGAGGAAACCACTCATGTTGCCATCGC
>CAZSTW010000051.1:0-16810 GCA_964609845.1 uncultured Planctomycetaceae bacterium
AAGGCCTACCCCGTTGTCCCCGTTGTCCTGATGACTGCACGGGGCAGTGAAGAGCTCGCTTTGCAGGCGCTCAGGGCTGGAGCGGCGAGTTATGTTCCAAAACGTCAACTTAATCCGGAACTTTTGGAGACCGTCATCCAAGTCTATTCGGCGGCACGTGAAGATCGTGGTCGAATTCGGCTGATGCGCCGCATGTCCGAACAGGAAGTGCACTTTACGATTGAAAATGACCACGAGCTGATCGCGTCGCTGGTTCAATATCTGAAGGATGGTGCAGCAGGAATGGGCATCTGCGATGAGGGAGATCGAGTCCGAACCGGAGTCGCCCTGCAGGAGGCGTTAACAAACGCCTGTCTGCATGGAAATCTCGAAGTGGATTCCGCGCTTCGCGAAGTCGATCATCGCCAATACTATGATCTGGCTCGCCAGCGGATGACGGAAGCTCCCTACGCCCAGCGGCGAATTCATGTGATTGCCCAATATGATCAGAACAGTGCTGAGTTTTGTATCCGCGACGAAGGGCCGGGATTCAATCGCTCTACATTGCCGGATCCGACCGATCCAACGAATATTGAACGTCCCTGTGGACGTGGTTTGCTGCTGATGCAGACGTTTATGGATGAAGTCAAATACAACGCGACGGGAAACGAGGTCACGATGATCAAGCGTCGCCGTGTTCGCACTCAAGGGTCTGAACGATGATTCCCAGTAAAGTTTTTCGCTCTTCCACGATTGGCGACGTGCTCGTTATCGAATTGGTCGGTGTCGTCAGCAGCCTGGCCGATGACAGCATCAATCGAGAACTCGATTCTGTACGGACTCGACTGCGGAGCGGTGGTCAGGCCAAGGTCATCATCGATCTCGGACAGGTCGCATATTTTGGCTCCAGCATGCTGGAGGCAATCCGTGCAATCTGGAATGAACTGACGCCACACAACGGTCGCCTGGTCCTTTGTAATGCCTCGGAAGTCGGACGGGAAATCATCCAGATTTCCAAGTTCGACCATCTCTGGCCGCTTGTGGAATCACGCGCCGACGCATTGAAGTTGTTGCAGGCATGAATCGGAGACGTAGGCGATGCGGCAACTCTGCTTTGCACTCTGGCTGCTGCTGAGTTGCTCACGCCTGATTGCATCTGAAGAGGGCGAACCTCGCCGTATCCCAAAGCTCGCCGCAGCCCCCGTAAATACATGGATCAAACTTCACGAGCAGACATCGACGGATGAAATCCGGTTTCGGCGGCAGGAACACGGCGGAAGCTGCTTTGATTCCAAGCGGGGTCGGATCATCCTGTTTGGGTCGAACACACACGGCAAGGACTGGACGAACAGTCCGCTGATCTTCGATCTGGGCGAAAATCGCTGGTCTCGGTTGTACCCCGACGACGATCGTGCCACTTATCGTGCCAACGACGAAGGGCTTCCGGTCGCTGGCCAGCAAGGTGACCACCCCTGGGCCATGCACACGTTCGGTTCAGTCGTTTACGATCCTGTGCGTGATGAAATGGTGGTCTGCTGCAACGATCCGCATATGGTTCCAGGCCGTTTCACCGACGCGTTGAAGGGTATCTGGGAAACGGTCAAACGGCATCCCACCTGGGTTTTGCGATTGAGCGACAATCGCTGGGAACCGCTTCCATGCCCCGCCGTTCATTTCTTCCCCTATGCCGCCACCTGGGACAGTGACCGCAAGGTCATTGTCGGATATGGAAATGGTGTGTGGGAGTTGAAGGGATCGCCACGACATTGGAACAAGGTTTTTGACAAAGCGTTGTGTGGCTGGCACAACAATGTCGTCTACGACAGTCGCCAGAAGGCCTTCGTCGTATTTGGCAGCAATGAGAATTCGAACGACGTCATTCTGTATCGTCCCGAATCAGGCGAGCATCGCAAGCTACCGACCGTCGGGCAGCGTCCTCCCAAAGACCAGCACAACCCGATGTGTTACGAACCCAACATCGGTCGCACGCTCGTCCTGGTCGATCACATTCGCGACAGCAAGACTCCAACGGAAGGAAGCACAGAGTCCTGGCTTTTCGATCTGGCCAAGGACAGTTGGCAGCACCTGCCATCAGCCTCGTTACCGTTCGTTTGTGGCATGAACTACAACTGCCACTACGATCCGGCCAGCCATGCCTGCCTGCTGGTGGCCGATTTCCCGACGCCACAGGGAAAAGTCGTGACGGTTTTCGCGATTCGTCTGTCGGTGGAATGAATACGGCCGCGATGGGAATTCTCATGTCCGATCTCAAATCGGGGGCGTCGGAGGCTCCCACCGAGCCGCGATGAAGGAATGGCGTCCATCTCAAAATCCGGTTCGACAGGAGCCTCACCGTCACCCTCTCGTGAGATGTGTAAGTATTGATCCTTATTCACGACAGGTACGTGCCGCGTTGTGCCCCTGCATCAAACTCGTTTGCCAGTTGCTCGGCGACTTCTTTTGTAATGACGCCCGCTTCGACCTGGGTTCGCAACTGCTTTCGGTATGACTCCAGCAACTGCGGCTGATCGTATCGGGCGAATTGCAGCATGTCGTTGATGCGACTTCCCTGGATGATTTTTGTCACGTGGTAGCGGCCGTCGTTATCAATGACGACCTGCGCTTCGTTCGGGTGTCCGAAAAGATTGTGATGGCTTCCCATCACCTCCTGATAGGCCCCCGTCAAAAAGATGCCGAGGTGATAGTCCTGGCCATCTTTCCAGTCGTGCAGTTCCAAAGTCTCGCGGACATCTTTCAGATCGATGAAACGGTCAATCTTTCCGTCGCTGTCGCAGGTGACATCCACGAGCGTAGCGAAGTCCTGTGGCTTTTCGTCCAGCCGATGAATCGGGACGACGGGAAACAATTGTTTAATCGCCCAACTATCCGGGGCCGAACGAAAGAGCGAGAAATTGCAAAGGTACTTCTGAGCCAGGATCTTCTTCAGGTTTTCGAATTCTTCGTCCGGGAAACTCTCTTCTTCGGACTCATCGAGAGCTCGTGCGCAGACTTCCCAGAAGAGTACTTCCCCCTTGGCACGGTCTTCCAGGCTGATCAATCCCAGATTAAATTGAGTATGCAGTTCGTCTTTATGTTCCAACGCGTCGTGATAGTACTCGGCGTAGTTCTTGCCGTTGATCGTATCGCACAATTCCTTCAGTTCGGTGATGACCTGAGGATCATCGGCATCGATTGTCACCTCGGCCTGGTCTTGGGCAAATGTTTCGATTTCATCGCGGATCGAGGTTATGAAGACCGTGTGGTAGGCGGTCATGAAGCGACCGCTTTCCGTCACGATGTGTGGATGGGGTACGTTCTCTTCATCGCAGACCCCCTTAATGACGTAGACAACGCCGTTTGCGAATTCCTGCACCGTGTAATTGACGCTCGACTCGAACCGGGTCTGCGATCCATCATAGTCCACGCCCAGGCCACCACCGATGTCGAAGAATTCGATCGGGCAGCCAAGTTGGCGAAGGCGACTGTAGACTCGCGCCCCTTCCTTCATGGCGTTCTTCACACGTTTGATATCAGTGATCTGCGATCCGATGTGGAAGTGAAGCAGCTTGAGCTGGCCATCGAGTTTTGCCTCCTTGAGAATCCGCACCGATTCCAGCAATTCGGATGTCGTCAGTCCGAACTTTGCGGCATCGCCCCCGGATGAAGCCCATTTACCCGAGCCACGGGAATAGAGTTTTGCGCGTAATCCGATCCACGGGGCGGCCCCGTGCTTCTGGGCCAGCTTTACGACCGTTTTCAGTTCGTTCAGCTTTTCGACAACGATCGTGACTCGTTTACCAGCCCGGACGGCAAGCATGGCGGTTTCGATAAAGGCTTCGTCCTTGAATCCGTTACACAGCATCAATGAATCAGGGGCCTGCTCCTGAGCTACTGCGGCATACAACTCTGCCTTCGACCCGCATTCCAGTCCCACGCGATACCGGGCGCTTTCCTTCAGGAATTCTTCAACAACTTCCCGGCGCGGATTCACCTTCATCGGGTATACAGGGTAATGCAGCCCCTGGTACCCGTATTCCTCGATCGCTGACTGATAGGCACTCACGAGCTTTCGGAGCTGCCCAGCCAGCAACTGAGGAAACCGTATCAGCAATGGAAGTTGCAGGTTACGTTCGGACAGCAGGTTGTCGACGAGGTCTTTCAAATCCACGAAGCGTGGGTCGTCACGTTGCGGGCGGACAATGATATGTCCCCTGGAATTGATATCAAAATATCCCGATGACCAGTTCTCGACCCCGTAGACCTGTTGAATGTATTGCAGTGTCTCTTCGTTCATGAACGTCGGCGCTCCGTGCATTGGCAACTCGGCTGGTAATTTGGCGAGGAATTGTAATCATTGGAAAATGAGTAGCGGCAATCAACCGCGAAAGGCAAATCTTCGGTGCATTCTGGCAGGTGCCGATGCATACTGGCGAGGATTTGACGCTCAAACAAGAATCCGGTGCCCGTTCGTTCCTGAATTGAGACTCTCCGTGGCTGCACAAGAGACTTCGACCCTTTCTGATCGTGTTCAGGCCTTACGCATCCCACCGTCCGGCAAAGGTGCCTCGGGAGGTTCCGGCCTGCCTTGGTTCATTTGCGTTCTTTTGACGGGTGCGATCGTCTACCTGCTTGTCGTCGGAAATCCGTTTCAGCCCAAGGTTGATCCCGACGAGGAAGAGACATCCAAGCCAGCCGCTACAAAAACAGCCGCGGCACCGACATCACCCACGTCGGGAACGACTCCTGTAACCCCGGCAGGTGAGATCGCCTTGGAATCCAAAGGATACATTATCCCTGAGCAGCAGATCCTGGTCAGCCCACAAGTCAGCGGTCGTGTGATTGAACTGAATTTCGATGCGGGGCAACGTGTCGAGAAGGATTTTGTGCTCGCAGTTCTCGACAACACCGAATACCTGGCCGAATACGACCGTATCCGCGCTTCACTCGATTCTGCCAAACAGAATCTGGCCGAACTGGAAGAAGGAAATCGGCCCGATGAAAAGGCGCAATCCAAAGCCGAACTCGGCGAGGCCGAAGCAAATCTCGCCCAGGCCCTGCGGGATTTTCAGCGGAAGAAAGAACTACTGGAAAAGAAGATCATTTCCAAAGAAGATTTTGAAGCGGCTGAATCACAATACCTGGCTTTAGCCAAACGCGTTGATAAGTTGGCTGCCAGCAGCCGCCTGATGGACGAAGGGGCTCGAACCGAGCGGAAACGAATGGCGAGAGCTCAGGCCAATCAGGTCGAAGCAGAGCTGCGTCGAGCCAAATGGCGGCTGGACAATTGCGTCATCACGGCTCCGATCAGTGGAACAATTCTCAAGAAAAATGCCGAATTGGGGAATCTGGTCAACCCGGTCGCCTTCAACGGATCCTTCAGCCTGTGCGATATTGCGGATCTTTCAAAACTGGAAGTGGACCTGAGCATTCAGGAGCGGGACATTTCGCGAGTCTTTAAAGGTCAGAAGTGCAAAGTTCGGGCAGAAGCATTTCCCAAACGTGTGTATGATGGTGTTGTCTCGCGCCTGATGCCGATCGCCGATCGTGCCAAAGGGGCACTTCCCGTCCGCGTCCGGCTGACAGTTCCCAGTGATGAAGAGGGTGTCTACCTGAAACCTGAAATGGGAGCGATTGTGACGTTTTACAATTCCGATGCTGCACTCGATGCCAGGGTGGATGAAAACCCGCCCATCAAGACTCTCAACCTGCCCAAGCCCGCGGATGCGGATTCTGAAGAGAAGTAGGTCTCGCCCGGCAGCCCCTTTAGTTCTGTTTGATGCTGATAAACAGTCGACCAAATACAAATTTCATCGTCCAGGAATTCTCGATGCCTAACCCTGTGTGTGTTGATGTTCGCAATGTTCACAAGTCATTCAAGCGAGGGATTGATACGGTCGACGTGCTGAACGGTCTGAATCTGCAGGTTGCCGAGAATGAATTTGTCAGCTTGATGGGCCCATCAGGTTCTGGAAAGACGACGCTCCTCAATCTGATCGCCGGACTGGATCGCCCGACTACGGGGGAAGTCTTTGTCCAGGGGGAGCAGGTTTCGTCGATGACGGAAACGCAACTGGCGGCCTGGAGAACTCGAAGTGTCGGTTTCGTGTTCCAGTTCTACAACCTGTTGTCGGTGCTGACCGCGTATCGCAATGTCGAATTACCGCTGCTGCTGTTACCGTTGTCTGCAGCTGAACGTAAGAAGCAGGTCATGACGGCGCTGGACATCGTTGGATTGTCAGATCGAGTGAATCATCGTCCCGGACAGCTCTCCGGTGGACAGCAGCAACGTGTCGGGATTGCTCGTGCGATCGTGACCGATCCCGCTCTGCTGGTGGCAGATGAACCGACCGGGGCACTGGATGCCAAGTCCGCCGACGACATCCTGGATCTGCTCGGCGAACTGCGAAAGTCACTCAAGAAGACCATCATCATCGTCACGCACGATCCACGTGCTGCGGCTCGTGCTGATCGTGAAATTCATCTGGACAAGGGGCAACTGGTCGATGCACGTTGACAACGATGTCATCACGAAAAGTGTATCGCTGTGAAAAGGCCTGACCACTCCACCTGGAATTCGTTCCCATGAAACTGTTGTTTCTGATTTTTGAAAATATCCGCCGCAATCTGATTCGGACTACCCTGACCGGACTGGGGACGATGATGATGGTACTGGTGGTGACCCTTGTGTTCACCGTCCTGTCGGCACTCGACCGCGCGACAACCGAAAAGCAGACGAATCTGAAAGCGATCGTCACCGAGAAGTGGCAGATCCCCAGCATGATGCCCTATTCGTACGCCAAGGCATTGAGCGATGGAGGAGCCAATCCAGACGATCCCGATGCCGCCCGTCCCGAGGATTCGATGTCGTGGGGCTTCTTCGTTGGTTCGACGGAAGAGAATCCTGCCAAGCGAAGTTTCGAGAACCTCTTCTTTGCCTTCATCATGGAGCCCGAGAAAGCTCGCACCATGCTGGATGAAGTCGATACGTTGAGTGATGAAGATGCCGCTCCATTGCTGGCTGCGATTCAGAAAATGAAGGACGTTCCCAATGGCGTCATCGTCGGTCAGGAACGACTGGAAAAGATGAAGAAGCGAGTCGGTGACAGGATCACAGTCTTCGGGAGAAACTATCGCGACATGGATCTGGAACTGGAGATCGTCGGTACGTTTCCCAAGGAACCCGCTCGCTATGCCGACAGTTCTGTGATCAGTCGCGATTACTTCAATCGTCAGCTGGATGCCTATCAGCGAACCCACAACAACAAGCCACATCCGATGGCCGAAAAGACGCTGGGGCTGGTCTGGTTGCGGCTGAAAAATCGCAAGGCGTTCAACAAGGTCTCGGAACAGATCCTGACGTCACCGTCGTTTACCAGTCCATCCGTCAAAATTGAAACCTCATCAACGGGGATTGGTGGCTTTCTGGAAGCCTGGCGGGATGTGATCTGGGGAATGCGTACCTTGATGGCCCCGGCCTGCATGCTGGTGCTTTCGCTGGTGATCTCCAACGCGATCAGTATCAGTGTTCGAGAGCGCCAGATGGAATTCGCCGTGATGAAGGTTCTGGGCTTTCGTCCGGGGCAGATTGAAATGATCGTCCTGGCAGAAGCCTTGATCATCGGAGTTTCTTTCGGTTTCCTCAGTGCTGCGATCACCTATGGGATTGTTAACGGGTACATGGGAGGGCTTCCCTTTCGTATCGCGTTCTTCCCGAAGTTCTCGGTTCCCACGGACGCATTGTGGTGGGGCCCCGCAATGGGGGCCTTGACCGCGCTGGCGGGAAGCTATGGACCGGCACGCAGCGCCCGCCACGTCAAAGTTTCGGATGTGTTTGCGCGAGTCACATGATTTGAACCAGACTTCAATTGGTTTCGTCAACAAATTCATGGCATTCCCTGAATGCTTTTTAGTCAGAAATACAGCGATGCAATTCACTTTTCCAATCGCCGCCGCCCCCTGGCATCTGTCGACAGATTCCCCAATCCTGCTGGGAGTATTTGGAGGAACAGCGCTGGTGCTGCTGATCCTGATTCTGATCGGAAAAGTCCCTTTGAGTTACAACCTGCTGAATTTGAGGGCTCGCTGGAACACGACGATGATGACAGCAGGGGCCTTCACCCTGGTCGTTGGATTACAGACGTTTCTGCTGGCATTTGTGAACGGCATGTATGCCATGACCGACGCCACAGGTCAGCCAGGAAATGTGCTGATTCTGTCCGAGGGGTCAACGGACGAGACATTCAGCAATCTCGGTTTCGCTGATGCGACAGACCTGGAAACACAGGAAGGTGTTCTGAAAGTCGACGGAAAGGCACTCGTCAGTCGCGAAACCTATTTGAACATTGTGCAGCCCGTACTTGATGCTCCGCAAGGACGACCTTCACGCCGGTTCCTGCAGGTACGTGGTGTCGATGATCCGATGATGTCAGCGACAGTGCATGGAATGAAGCTGGTCTCTGGGGGCGAATGGTTTACCGATGCGGGCGTGCGTGAGATCAATAAGGAAGGAGAAACCGCGATCGAAGTCGTGCTGGGAGATGGCATCGCTCGCGATCTCGGTGCGGATCGAAAGCCCGACGCATTGGCCACCGCGAAGAATCGCAAACGCCTGGACGTGGGTGATACATTTGATGTGGGTGGTCGAAAATGGTTCGTCACGGGAATCATGGAGTCGACAGGGTCGCTTTACGATTCAGAAATCTGGACCAAGCAGTCGCAGATTGGCGCCTTGTTTGGAAAGCCGACGTACACAACCTTCGCCTTGCGTGCGGACCCTAATTACCGGAAAGAACAGCGAGAATCGTTTCTGGAAGCAAAACGCAAGAAAGCACAGGAAACCTACGAGAAAGCATTGGCAGATCGCGTCGCCGATCCCAAGCTACCCAAGCCAACGCTGGAAATCATCAAAACCCCGACAAGTGACGATGCCTGGGGGGCAGAGATGCTGCGTGACTTCTTCGCCAACGAGTACACCCGGGCCCGGTTGAGTCCACAGGTTGAAACGACATTCTTTTCGGCGATGACCGCCACGAATCAGCAGTTTCTGTACGGCACTTTGGTGCTGTGCGTCATCATGTCGCTCGGGGGAGTATTTGGTGTGATGAACACGATGTTCGCGGCAATCAGCCAGAGAACTCGAGACATCGGGGTGCTGCGACTGCTGGGTTATAAGCGCTGGCAGATCCTCGTCTCTTTCATGTTCGAGTCAGTAATGCTGGCGATTATCGGAGGCCTCGTCGGCTGTGCTGTTGGAACACTGTTCGATGGCTGGACTGCCAATAGTGTGGTCTCAGGTGGCGCCGGTGGCGGCAAATTCATTTCGCTGCGAATGACAGTCGATTTCAGCACGCTCGCTCTGGGAATGTTGCTGTCCGTGGTGATGGGTTTCATCGGCGGACTGATCCCATCGCTGTATGCGATGCGACTGACCGCATTGGAAGCACTTCGATAATTGGCAGGGCAACGGGATCGCATTTCATGTAGAGCGCGTTGCATTTAGGTGTGGCGTCCCGCGGGCATCAAACGACAGCGTCCAACCCATGTTTCGACGCGACACGCACTAGAATCTGGCGACGGCTGACATGACGTATTCAAACGTCGCTTCTGTCGTCGCGTCCATCGTTTCAAGATGATAGATATCGAACGAGGAAGTCATCACCTGTCGGGCAAATCGTTCGAAGAATTCCTCGGGACGAATCACCTGTAGCCTCAGTTCATCCGTCCCTTGCAATTCCATCTGAAGAACATTTTCCCAGGCAATCAGTTGCGCAGCGAGGGCTCGCTGGTGGGGCGTCCGAATGCGGATTTGCTGGGGTTGTTCGGCAAACATCGCTCGAATGTCGGGGAGTGTTCCAACGGCGAGTACTCGACCTCGGCCCATGAATACGATCCGGTCAGCCAGTTCATCCATTTCATCCAGGATATGACTGGAAACAAGCACCGCCTGACCGCGAGCGGCACAGCGTCGGAACAGTTCCATCAATTCACGTCTGCCAACAGGGTCGATCCCGTTCAAGGGTTCATCGACGACCAGGACGTCCGGTTCGTGGACAAGTGCCTGTGCGAGTTTGATTCTCTGACGCATTCCCTTGGAGCACCCTCGCAGTTTTCGATCAGCCCGGTCCAGCATTCCGACTTCCGCCAGCACCGCTTCGGTTCGAGACCTGGCAACTGTTCGAGACATCCCATGCAACCGAGCCATCGTGGTGACAAACTGCCGTCCGGTCATTTCTTCATAGAACGCGTCCGCGTCGGGACAATATCCGAGATGTCGACGAGCAACAGCGGTTCGGGCAGGTGATCCACAAACAGAGACTTCACCAAGGCTGGGACGCAATTGACCCGTCAGCAGCTTGATCAATGTCGACTTCCCGGCACCATTCGGACCAAGCAGACCCGTGATTCCGGACGACAATTCGACATTCACATCGTTAACGCCGATCACAGCACCATACCACTTCGTGACAGATCGAAACTGAACGAGAGGTGCTGTCGACATCGAATGCTTCCCACTGATCATCAGCTGAAGAGGCCTTTCCAGAATTGAATTGCGATCAAGGCATTTCGCGTTTCAAGAGTTCTCGTGTGATGTAAGTTTCATTGCCTTGCTTGTCCTTCACGGAAACTGTCAGCAATCCCCGGTCGGGCAAATTCACAGAGGCTGGTAACTTCCATTCCCAGATTCCCTGAGTTGTCGTCGTGAATTGTGAGGCGAGATTCTCGTTGGGTGCGAAGCTGGCGACTGGAAAGTTTGCTGAGACATGAAGCGAGGTCAGGTCGAGTCCCGTGCCGAAGTCGTACATTCCGATGGTCAACCGGTTGATCGTGCGGGAATTGCCGTCGACTGCTGAAGTGATCGTGACGACGGGGCGGCTGTCATCCAACTTCCATCCATAACCACGCTGGTCCGGGTGTTCTGGATCGAAATCAAAATCGATCGGGCAGCCGAGGTCGATCCAGCGAACAATCGTGCGACGGTCCTCATTGGATAATGGAGCAACTTTAACAGTCCTGCCACCAGGTCCGGCCGCACGACCAATAACAGCGTCAGGCGGGGGCATCACGCTTCCCATGAAATCCAGATCCTGCCGTGCTTTGTGTTTCTGAATATCCAGCGTTTGACCGTGATGTACCAGGTCGCCAGCTCCGGGAATGGACTCTGACGGATGATCTTCATTCGCGAAGCCATCAAGCCGTTTACCGAAGATTTTCCAGACCAGCAGACTGCGACGTGACTGCAGTTTGCGGATGTAGCGAGATCCCTGCATCGCTCCCCAACTGTCCCAGCCGACGGGCTTATGACCGTACCGGGCGCGATCGTCGATCGCCAACCGATAGTAGCTGCCGGGAAACTTTCCGCGATGTTCGTACTGGATCAGTTCATCATCAGCATCCAACACCAGATTCCCTGCGGGATGCTCGATAGACTTGGTATGACAGGCAACGCAGCTTCGTTTCAAGATTGGCTGGATGTCGCGAAAGTATTCCACTGAGACTGGGCCATGTCCGTCTCGCAGCCCCACAGTATTGTTGACGTCCCATTGAGTTTTCGATTCGTCCAGGTTGGTGCTTGTAATCAAGGGCGTCTTGTTAATCAGATCCCAGACGGAATACTCCGGCCTTGATGCTGCCGTCATGCGAAAATCTGTCGGCTTTTGACTATGTGCATGGCATCCGCCGCAGTCGTGCCGGATTTCTCCCGGACGAAGTTGATGCCATGTTTGTGACATGTTCAAGACCATGCCATCCTTGTCGATCGTCTGAAACGTGAATGACGTGTCGGCAGGTATTCGTGCCAGAAAGCTTGTGTCTGGATTGCCATCAGGATCGACAGGTTGTCCGGCTGTCGTTGGCTGTCCTTTTTGACTGAACTTACGGACAGGGATTTCTCCAAGGATCCGCAATCGCTCGCTGGCATGATTAAAAAACAGGCGACCTTGTTTGAAACCACGATGGCGATCTGTCGTCGGTTCCTGGACCAGAATTCGAATGGCATGGATATCGTCGTTGGAATAGAGACCCGCATCGGCCCCCTGATTGTGCCAGTTGAGTGGCATTCCGTTTCCATGCGTCGTGAACGGATCAAGCCCTCGCCAGGGATCATTTCCGCCAGAGAAGGTCGCCGTCACCGCTCCATCAGGAACCGCTCCGTTTGGATAACTCTCACGCTTGTAAAGGCTGGATGAACCGATCAGGCCGTAAGGCGTTCCAGCCGGTAGATGGGGCGATAGTTTTCCATCGTTTGCCAGGCGAGGAATCGAGCGAGGCTCATCAATCCCGTAGATCCGCTTGTAGGGGACAACGGCACGAGGCCAGCTTTCGTTGTAGTTGGGGTCATTCTTGATCAACCGCAGTTCGGCGGGTTCTTCAACCGGTCGCCCATTCTTCAGCAGATAAACACCACCATCAACCTGTGGCAGATATGTGTACTGGTGGTTGACTGGTCCCGGCGAATAGATCGTCAACAGATGGTTATCCGGGGCACCTGAGGGATGCGTAAACTTGCCGACTCGAGGCGAGTTCTTGTCGCCTGGAACGGAATAGTCGGCTGGTCCTTCGCCATTGTCAGCGAAAGGGGTCAGAGATATGGTGCCGGTCGGCGTGAAGGGAAGCTGGTACCACTTTCCGCGTCCATTATCGAAACGGCCGAATCGAAGTGGAGCGACCTTGGGGTCTCGCATCCATCCCGGTCCGAACGGCGCATAACCCTCGGGGGGCGACAGTGGTAGTTTCAGATACGCTCCGAATCCACTGTTGTTCTGGTTGTAGTACTCTTCGATGACGGGCGAGCCATCCGTCAATTGTGTCTGGAAATGAAAGCCATTCGGTGCTCCCCCTGGATCGAAGGCACTCACCAGTGGCCCCCAGTTCGTTCCATCTGGATGAATGGTCCACACGCCCCAGAGGATCTCGCTGCGAATGCCCTGTGATTCCAGCGAGCTGAACATGATCCGACCATCCGTCAGAACGACGGGATGCAGCGCCCCCGCCAGATTGAGATGACCGATCTTTTCCAGGTTCGCCGGATGCCGGATCGCTGGATCAAGATCGCTGTCGCGATCGTCCATAACAAAGAGTTGCAGTGCGATCACCGGGTAACCTTTGGAGGGGCGAAAACCTTCACGGTTACTGGTAAACGCGATTCGTCCGCCGGGAAGCGGACAAGGGCCCATGTTAAAGACCCCGTACGAAAAGTGAGTCTTTCCATCTTCCTTTCGCGAGGCATTGCGAAAATCACTGGCCCATTGACCAGCACCCGTGTTCGGCGCGAATTGCTGATTCGTCAGTCGGGTGATCTTTCGAGTCGTCAGGTGAATCTTGAAGATGTCAGAGCCGCGAGCCGACGGTTCCCACTGGTTCGCCTTTTGAAGGTCATAAAGATGGACGTAGTAGACCGACTTGCCATCAAAAGAAACGACGGGATCCGTAATCGAACCAGTGCCTCCTTCGACCAGCAATTCTTCACGTCCGTCCGGGTGCAGCAGCATCAGATCGGCCCCGGGTTCCATCGTGACGGGTTGAGAAAAGTCCGTGTAGAACCGCTTATGGATCTGGTCACCTGCCCGCCGGGCTCGAACATAGACGATGTCGTAATCGATCTTTACGGAATCATCCGTTGAGACGTGCGGAACGGCCACGTTGATCGGCTTCGTGCCTGGGTCCGCCAGTTTACGCTCCTGCCCAGATACCGTTGCTGCAAGAACGATGACGCAGAAGAACCCCAGTTTGAGGATACGATCAAGATGCGGCATTGGTGCAACCTTCCGTGACTGATGGCGCGAATGTTACCCGTGAAATAGATCTTTCAATGCTTCACCGTCTGCAAGATGATGTGGCCGATTCAATTGATCGTGAATGTGACTGGCCGGATCGAATCCGAATCGCCAGTAGATCGTTGCCGCGAGGTCTGCCGGAGTGGCCGGGTCCTTCGCAGGATACGCTCCGATCGCATCGCTGGCACCATGAATGGCTCCCCCCTGAATGCCTCCACCCGCCAGAAGAACGCTGTAACAGTCGGGCCAATGATCACGGCCGGCACCACCGTTAATCACCGGGGTACGGCCGAATTCGCCTGTGGCGACAATCAATGTTGAGTCAAGCAATCCCCGGTCTTCCAGATCACCGATCAATGCCGCGAGTCCCCGGTCGGCAGGGGGGACGAGAAATTCCCGATGCTGTGCAAAGTTATTCGCATGGCTGTCCCAGTTCTGGCCCTGCTGTCGAAAATCATAGACATTGACGAACGGAACGCCCGCCTCGACCAGTCGCCGGGCGACCAGCAGATTCTGGCCGCGCATGTGCCGAGCTATTCCGTGGCCAGAGGCATTGGCAGGAAGCACGCCATATCGTTCTCGCATTTCCGGCGTTTCTTCCGAAACATCTAATGCTCGGCGGACTTTTTCCGAGCCGAGCAGTTGATAAGCCTTGTCATAAAACTGATCGAACCCGACATCTGATTTTGACCGTGACGTCTGTAGAGATGTCAGCAGATCTCGGCGGGAACCGATCCGCTGGACGGGAAGCTCCTGACGGATTGCCAGTTCTTCTGCGACATAATGCTGCTTGTCAGGATCAACGGTCACCCGAAACGGATCAAACGCGGCTCCGAGGAAGCCACCACCCTGGCATGGCGTTGGAACAACGTTGTGAAAGACGAAGGGCAGGGCTGCATGAGCCACATCCATTCGGCGATCCCGCCAGAGGTAACTGAGTGTTCCGCCATGACAGGGGTGAAACTGCGGGATCGGTGCGAACTCTTCGCGATCTCCCTGTGACGCCTGCTTACCGGTATGAGTTTCGATCGACGCCGAGTCATGTAACCGGTTGGTGTGATGCATGCTGCGGATCAGAGCGCAATGATGCATCACTCGGGACATGTTCGGCAGGATTTCGCTGATCTGCAGTCCTGGTACCGATGTCGCGATCGGCTGAAATTCGCCTCGAACGGTACTGGGAGAATTCGGCTTCAGATCGTACGTGTCGAGGTGACTGGGGCCGCCGTAATAGAAGACGAATATGCAGGCACGAATGGCTGAAGGAACCTTGATCCCCGATTGTTCAGCCCACGCCTGTGCCCCCCACAATCCACCCAGCGACATCGCCCCCGCTCCGCCGAATTGGACAAATCGTCGGCGCGTCAGTTCCTGAGAATTGGGATTGTCGATCATATCGAACCTTCCGGGATCGGATCATGTTTGCAGCGTGACGCATTCTAACTGATGGATGGGACGGAAGTCACGACAGGATGGCTGAGTTGAAGGGCAATTGCGCTTTTCAAAGTGGGGTGGGACCAGCGGCGCTTCGCCGCGCAGGCCCACAATGAATTTTCAACATTTCCTTTTGGTGGGCCTGCGCTCGAAGCGAGCTGGTCCCACCCCACATTTCTGCGCGCTCCCTTCGAGCCGTGTGTGGGTGCCACGGTTTTGGAGTCTTCGACAAGGCCGTGTCTTCGATGCATCATGAGAACGCAGGAAATCTCATTGAGGCTAAGAAGACGTCGGAGGTGAAATGACCTCGAAACCAGATTCATCACGACCTTGTCGAAGACTCCAAGATCGTGGCCCGCAACGCGGGTAACGATTTATGGCAGCGTCCTTTTGACGGGAATTCGTGAGAGCAGCGTTGCTCGGCTGGACGCGAATTGCGCTCAACGACCATGGATTGCAATCGACGCTGAAGGCGTCGCAGACCGTAGCCGGGGGTCGGAGCGAAGCTTCGACCCCCGGATCGCAGCACGCGCCAATGCAAAGCATCCTGAAGGGATGCCAGATTGCATGATACCGCTTGGATTCGCGAGTTCGAATTGGTGAGCCGTGCAGTCCTGTTTTCTGGCATCCCTTCAGGATGCAAGATTTATGGAAATTACATTCCGGGGGTTTCCGCTTCGCTGCAACCCCCGGCTACGATCTGCGATCGCTTCGCGATCAAGATGAATTGCGTCGATTGAAACTGCTGCTACCACCATGACGCGACGACCTCAACCCTCGTGATTTCAGCAACAGTTTCCGTAGCTGAATTCGTAAGAATTCAGAAGTTTTCAACCATCTCCGAACTCTCACGAGTTCGGCTACCGGTGTTTCTTCTGCTCAAAATATCGTTACCCGCGTTGCGTGGCACCCCTCCACCTGCGCGGAGTCGAGACCGAGGAAAAAGCGATGTGAGTAACATTGACTCCACCCAACATTCTGCACAGCATTCATAATGCGATTCACCTTGGGATGTGGTGGCTGGCAGGACGATGAGTGGTATCGTTGTTAACTAAGACGAGTGGGTTGCGCCGGCTGTGTTTCGGTGATTTGGACGAGATTCCGAGGTGAACCAGGCAAGTGCGAGGCAGGTCATGACAATCAGCGGAATCAGGACGATTCTCAGCCCATACCACAGATCCAGGAATCCAATCAGTTGCATTTCAGACGAGGATAATTCCATACCCATGTCAGTAAATTCGGGTTGATCGAGATTGGTGTCCGCGGGAATTTCACCTCGTTCTCTGGCCTGGATCAGCGACTGTCGCATTCGCTCGTGAACCTCGCGTTTCATTTGATGAGCGGTCAGTGAAATCCCGCCGATCACGAAACCTGCAATCAACAATGCCAGCAGATATCTCATCGCTGCGTCTTTCAACTCTCGTTGTGATGATGAATTTCATCGACGGGCCGAATCATCGCATTGGCGAAGAACGCGATCACGAGTAATCCGGCCATGGTCAGCATCGTTGTACTGTAAAGCGTGCTGGAGGGATCGAGAGTTCCTGGGGGAGCGATCGCCATCAGTTTTGGCAACGTGATCGATTTCTTATCGATCAACGAGCTCAGTTGGTCGACCGGCACAC
>CAZSTW010000051.1:16877-37908 GCA_964609845.1 uncultured Planctomycetaceae bacterium
TTTCGAATATAGCGGGGTCCACTTTCGACGCCAGATCCGTCAATGCCTGCCGCAACGACCTGTCTCGCAGGTGTGTGGTCAGCACCGGACCGAGAACTCCGGCAGTACTCCAGGCCGTCAGCAATCGACCGTGGATCCCACCGACAAACCGTGTTCCGAACAGGTCAGACAGGTAGGCCGGGATCGCCGCAAATCCTCCACCGTACATCGTGAAGATCAGCATGGAAACACCATAGAATGCAACCAACCACTGGACCGACGGATTCTGACTTTGTCGAGTTGCGATCCAGGGAATTGAGGCGTAGAGGGCAGCTCCTAGTGCGAAGAAAATGGCGTATACTCGCTGGCGTCCCAGATAGTCTGAAGCCGTCGACCACGCAAACCGGCCAAGCATGTTGAAGAGACTCGTCATCAAGACGAACGTTGCGGCAAACGAACCCGTGACAATTTCCGGCAACGTGGTTCCGAAGATCTCGCCAATCATCGTCCTTGCCACTCCGAGCACGCCGATCCCCGCGGTGACGTTGAAGCAGAGTACGATCCAGAGCAGGTAGAATTGCGGGGTCTTGATCGCCTGATCCGCGTTGACATCGTGCCGCGTAATCATTGACCGCGAGACACTCGGTTCAGGTGGACTCCATCCCGCAGGTTTCCAATCGGGAGCCGGAAGACGATACGAAAACGAGGCAATCACCATCACGAGAAAGTATCCAATCCCGAGGACAAAAAATGTCTCGGCAATTCCCATACGCCCCGTACCGACGACGTAGACTCCTGGTTGTTCCTTGACAAGCATTTGCCCTACCTCATTGGGACTGACGACCACGACTTCGCGCGGATGACCGTCCACCGTCGCGAAGCGTCGCCCCGATTCTGTCGTCAAAGGAACCTGGTCAACGGTCCCGAGGTATTGGGGTGACTTGTAAAAAGTCTTGATCAGAGATTCCTTGAGCGGGGCACCGATGATGGCACCACCACCGAACCCCATAATGGCCAATCCCGTTGCCATTCCACGTCGGTCGGGAAACCATTTGATCAGCGTACTGACAGGTGAAACATAACCGAGTCCCAGGCCGATCCCCCCAATGACGCCGTACCCCAGGTACAGCAGCCACGATTGATGGAGCAGGATTCCCACCCCGCCGACCAGGAATCCGCCACCCCAGCAACAGGCCGAAACAACTCCGACTCGCCGAGGCCCGACCTGTTCCAGCCACTTTCCCGCGACTGCCGCCGATAGGCCCAGGCAGACGATGGCGACGGTAAAAATCCACGTGACCTGCGTCAGCGTCCAGTCGTCCGCAGCACTCGCCACGACTCCGTGTAATTTCATCAGAGGCGGGTTAAAGACGCTCCAGGCGTAGACGGAACCGATACAGAGGTGAATCGCAATCGATGCCGGGGGTACTCGCCAGCGATTAAATCCGGGCGGAGCGATGATCCTCTCTTTGGCCAACAGCCCTGCCATTAATCGCCTCTTTCGCCGTTTTCGGCCAATCGCCACTCAGGAATGCGAGTGACATGAAATCCCGGGCTTACAGTGGTCCAGCCTAATCGGTCGCAACTCAGACCGTGGCCTTATGATCGAGAAAGCATACATACTCCCCGTTGATTTGGCACCAAATGGCTTTGCAGATATCCCCGAAATGGAACGCGTTTGAACGGGGGCTTCTGCAAGGCGGGAGCGGCCGCCACACGTCGTGCTGGTCACCTGGCCGAAGCGAGCAATTCACAAACGTAGGGTAGGACCAGTTCGCTTCGAGCGCAGGCCCACCAAAAGCAAGTGTCGATAAATTGATGGTGGGCCGGCGCGGCGAAGCGGCACTTGTTCCACCCACATTGAAATTACTGAGTGCGGTCGTCGTTGGCGGTTGTTTCGAAACGAATCATTTCCAGTGGGCTTTCAGCCCAGTCTGGCTCACGCTTGAGAAACGGCCTCATCCTCCGCGGCCTCGACTCCCAGGCATAAAGAGGCAGGTAACATCGACTCCACCCTGCGAAGTGCCCATCTCCAAAAAGCATCGGCTCTGCTGCCAACCGGCCTGATTGCGTGAATCTGCCGATTCTGCCGCATATCACCGGTATAGGGCAGCAGGGGTTTTCCTTCGGCAAGTTGCTGAATGCAATCCGATGTCTGAAGTGAACAAACAATCGTCGAAGATGGAAACTCAACGACAATCGGCAATTACTGCCGATACAGAGCACCCCCTCCTGAGTCAGCAACCATGAAGTATTTCTATCCAATCGCCGCTGCTGCTTGTTTACTCGCTCAGTTCCAGGAAACGTTGAAAGGGGCTGAAGTATCTGTCGTTCGTCCAGAAACCGTTTTTGTGGATGATGGCGAAACGCCAATTGAAATTGAGACACTTCTTAATACGAATCCGGCAGGTGATACCATCCGACTGGTTGACACGGATTCTGCCCGCCGCAGCCTGTGGCAGGTCGCTCGGCCGAATCGTGGCTGGTATCCCAGGTTCGTCAGCTCGTGGGGTACTCGCAAAACCACGCTTCCTCGGCTGGACGTTCCACAGCCACGGATTTCATCATCACAGGTAATCGACCTGAAACGTTAGGATGCGAAAAGAATTCTCGAATCCGAAGGTTTGATTTCCGCAGGGTTCGCTTCGGCACTGGCTCAGACGGCTGCAGATCGATACCATCCGACCAGCATCTACAAAAAGGATTGTTGGAACGATGGCCCGGGCGGTTCGTGCGACAGCTTTGACAAAACTCGGTGATCGCGATGATGAGCACGTCACGTCTCGTCCGCTCGATTTTCGCCTCATCGCACGACTGATGGGGTATATGCGTCCCTATGCCCGACAGAGAAACTGGTTGCTCGTCGCGGTCGTCTTGCGTGCGATCCAGCTTCCATCGTTATCGTGGGTTCTCGCCGAAGTGATCGATGGACCAATTCAGCGTGGCGACACTATCGGCGTCGCCTGGGGAGCAGTTGCTTTTGCTGCCGTTGCGATCTTCACTCAGGTGACCATGCATTTCCGCCAGAGATACGCTCTGGAAATTGGTGAAGCCGTCGTGTTCGACCTGCGGAATGCCATCTTTGCTCATCTGCAACAGATGCCAATGAGTTACTTTCATCGAACGAAAGTCGGGCGGATTATCAGCCGGATGATTTCCGATATCGAAGACGTTCGAATTGGCGTTCAGGAAGTGATGTTCGTCAGCCTGGTCGCGTTCGGTCAGATGGGAGTCGCAGCGGCATTCATGCTCTGGCTCGATCCTGTTTTGTTTCTGCTCGTGCTGGGACTGGCTCCAGTGCTGTGGGGAATCAATCGATATTTCCATCGCAAACTGAGTGTCGTGTTGCGACAGATGCGGGAATCCTTCAGCCGTGTGACTGCGACACTGGCAGAATCCGTGATCGGGATTCGGGTGACTCAGGGGTTTGTGCGCCAGGAGGAGAATGCGAGGCTGTTTGGCGACCTCGTCACAGATCATTCCCGCTATAACACTGCAGTGATGCACACGCATGGGCTCTTTCTTCCCCTGATCGAATTGAATTCACAGGTCTTCGCGGCGCTGCTGCTGGTGATCGGCGGATGGCGGGTATTGGCCCTTGAGTCCGGGGCAGATGTTGGCGAACTGGTTGGATTCTTCTTCATGGCGAATGTGTTCTTCGCGCCTCTGACGATCCTGGGGAATCAATACAATCAATCGATGACGGCAATGGCCGGGGCAGAACGATTGTTCGAGCTTCTCGACCGGAAGCCCGAATGGTGCGATCCTCCCCATGCGATTCCCGTGCCCCAGTTAGAAGGTCGCGTTGAGTTCGAACATGTGACATTCGAATACGATCACGGGCGCCCAGTCCTGCATGACATTAACTTTGTTGCTTTGCCGGGACAGACGATCGCTCTGGTGGGGCATACCGGAAGTGGGAAAACTTCGATCATCAATCTGCTGGCGAAGTTCTATCTTCCGACACACGGACGTGTGCTGATCGATGGGCACGACCTGTTTGATCTGCAGGGCAGATCGTTACATCGGAAGTTCGGCCTGGTTCTGCAGCAAAACTTTCTGTTCATGGGGACCGTCGCAGACAACATCCGATTTTCGCGCCCTGAAGCTACCGAGGCCGACATACATGAGGTCTGTCGTCAGCTGGACTGCCTGGACCTGATAGAGTCGCTTCCGCAGGGATTTCAAACGCTGGTGGGAGAGCGTGGCGGGCAGCTATCTCAGGGGGAACGGCAGATGGTCTGCTTCGCGCGGGCGCTGCTGGCGGACCCGCGACTGCTGATTCTTGATGAAGCGACCAGCAGTATTGATCCGGGGACAGAGGTCCGGCTGCAAAAGGCACTGGCAGTGTTGCTGGCCGGCCGGACCAGCTTTGTTGTCGCACATCGACTCAGTACGATTCGCCATGCGGACCAGGTGCTGGTCCTGGAACATGGACACCTGATTGAACAGGGGACTCACGACTCGTTGCTCAAGGCACAAGGAGCCTACGCACGTCTGTATGATCGATTCGCGCGGGCCGGTTCGGCCTGATTGAAACGCGACTCGCTATGGATTGCGACGTATGACGCGGTGGAAATGGAGTTCCACTTCTCGATCGATAACCCGCCGCACCCCTTCCACCAGGCAGCTTGGTTCGTGATCCGATTCTCCCTGCCGCTTGATCTGCTCCAGCGGAGTTCCAGGAAACACGGTGAACGTGCTCTGGTGGATGATCTGGTTTCCGGCGTCCAGGTCGGGAACGATGAAGTGTACTGTCGCTCCGTAAGTCAGCATCCGGTGCTGGTAAGCATCTTCGTACGGACGAAAGCCAGGGAATGGTGGCAGCAGACCGTGGTGCAGGTTGATGATTCTTCCCGCGAATCGCCAGCAGGTTCCGGCAGGAAGAACCCGCATGTATCGTGCCAGCAGAATGTAGTCGACCTGGTAACGGTCGAAGATCTCGACCATCTGCTCGTTGTCGGGCTCCCCTTTGGCGTTGCCGATGTTGTGCCATTGCACGTCAAACTGCTCGGCAACCCCGCGGCAGGAATCACGGTTGCCAAGCATCACTGCGGGAATCGCTCGCAGTCGCTTGTCGCGAATTGCTCGTAAGACTGCCAGCGCCGGCTCGGGCCGGAATGTCGTGCAGATCGCCAGTCGTGGCGGAGTCGTCTGTTCGTCTCGCGACCAGGTCCGAATAGAAAGGTTCTTCAACTGACCAATCTGTTCCATTTGCGAACGCAGTGATGCAACAGTCGTACCGTTGTTCGGCCAGTCACACCGCAACAACATCGCGAACAGCCGTTCGGAATCGTGGTCATACATCTGAATTTCATAGATGTTGGCCCCAGCGGCTGTGACATGGTGAACGATCGGGTCAGCCAGCCCATGATTATCGGGGCCGACGGCAGTAATGACGACTTGCATGGTGTCTCTGAGAAATCCAAGACTGACAAACAACAATCGCGCGGAAACTGGTGCAAGTATACCGGAGGGGCAGACCCGTGGTCACGCCGTCTCTTTGAATCGCACCGGAAATGCCTCAAAATCAACGTCACAAGTGCTTACGAGTCGGAATAGCGCGATAAAGTCGGACCAGACCGAGCAAAGCGACAAACCCCAGTGTCCCGGCCCCTGCCAGAATTCCCAGTCCCAGCCAGTCGCTGAAAATCAACCGGGTCCGTTCCCACAGCCAACTCCAGAAAAACATCACAAACAGCGCCGCCAGGCTTAGCCAAGGTCCGTACGGCAAATACGTTTTTCCGGAAACGAGCGAAATTATTACTCCGACCGTCAATCCGGCGATCGGGGCGAGCAGAAAGACCATCAAAACAGCCTGCCACCCCAGGAAACTGCCGATCATCGCCATCAGAGTGACATCACCCAATCCCATGGCCTCCTGGCCCAGCACATGCGAACTGACCATCCGGGCAATCCAGGTGACCACGGTACCAACAATCGCCCCGGTACAACTCCAGGCGAGCGCGTGCCAGCCACGATGAACGTCGTACCATGCAGGAATCAGCGGACCTCGCAGGTGCGGAATGGCATAGTGCCAATCGACCCACAAGTGGCACAACTGAAGATCACGGATGGCAACCGCCATGCCGACCCCGATCAGGAGCCCGGTCACGGTGATCTGATCAGGAATCAGGTAAGAATCAAAATCGGTGGCAGTTGCAACAATCAACAGGCTGATCAGCGCCAGATGGTAAACGACTCGCAATGTTCGACCAGTTCCCGACGGCTGAACTTCAGGACAATCCTGCAGTCGCAAGTCCATTGCCGTGAACGCAAACGCGGAAAACAAGACTGAGGTGGCGCCGATTAAGATCAGGCATCGTTTCCAGCGGAATTTCGACGAGACGGCAGGCCATTTCATCGCCTGCCGTTCCCGCTGGCACATCCGTTCTACCCAGCCGCTGATGCCAAGGCCCACTGCCAGGCCAATCAGGGCGAAGATCAGAAAATTCAAAATTGTACGCTCCCGCGAATTCAAAAAGACTAACTGGTCATTCGTAAATGATCGTCAGGAACTCAAAAAGTTGATCAAAATATGCTTCGGTCACACACTTGCCAGAAAGACGACGGGAGCGACACAAGAAAAACAGGGCTGTCAATCAGGTAAAAATTCAAGTCAGAAACGGCATCGTACTGACATTGATACCACAGGTCATCTTGTCGGTCGATGGATTCCCAGTTACCCTCCACTCATCGAAAACGCATTTTGCCATTGGCAGTTGCGACGGAAATGATTCAAACACCTGGAAAGGGAGGCGGACGGTGAGGAATAAGCTGGTGATTGCGGTCGCAATGTTGGCCGCGGGGTTTGTTCAGTGGAGTCACGCTCAGGAACTGACTTTGGGTTCCAAGGCTCCGAAATTGGCTGTGAAATCCTTTGTCAAAGGAGATCCGGTCGAGAAGTTTGAGAAGGGGAAAATCTACGTGGTCGAATTCTGGGCCACCTGGTGTGGTCCTTGTCGCGCCACGATTCCGCATCTGACGAAACTGCAGAAGCAGTACAAGAAGGACGTCACCTTTATCGGCGTAGCAATTCTGGAAGAAGATCAGGACGAAGTCGTCAAGTTCGTCGAAAAAATGGGTGACGAAATGGACTACCGAGTCGCCCTGGACCTGGTTCCCGAAGATGGTGATGGCGATGAAGGTGCGATGCACAAGACGTGGATGGAACCTGCCGAACTGCAAGGAATTCCAGCCGCCTTTATCATCAACGGCGATGGCGTCGTTGCGTGGATCGGACATCCGGGGCAAATCGATGACCCGCTGAAAAAGATTGCCGGGGGAACGTGGGATCTGGTTGCCGAAGCGAAAAAGATCCGCGAAGCCGCGGCCGAAAAGAAAAAGATGGAGGCGCTGTTCACCAAGCTGCGTGGATTGTTCGGAGAATTCGAAAAGACCTCGGATCCGACGGATATCCTGAAAGAGCTTGATCAGGCGATCGTTGATTTGCCTGGGCGGGCCACGCAGTTCACGATGGTCAAGTTCCAGGTTCTTGCCAGCCCCAAGGGAGACGTCGACAAAGCGTTGGCGATCGGCAATCAACTGCTGGAACTCGACGATGTTGGTGAGAACGCCGAAGCTTTGAACTCGATCGCCTGGATGCTTGTCGCTCCGGAACGCGAAAAGAAGGCGGACCCCAAGTTGCTGAAGTACGCGTTGAAAGTGGCACTGAAAGCCGACAACCTGACGAAGAACGAAGATCCTTCGATCGGAGATACGGTCGCCAAGGCCTATTTCGATCTCGGCCAACTCGACAAAGCTGTGGCAACACAGGAGCGAGTTGTTGAGCAGGTGGCGGGAACAGAGCTTGAGAACGAGCCCGGCTTCAAGAAGCGGTTACGACAGTACAAGCGAGCTCTTGATGCATCCAAAGACGAGGCACCCAAGAAGTAAACCAGGTCATTGTGTACCTGGTTTCCAATGTGTCCTTTAAGTTACGAATCACGCATGGCGGACGTATCAACGTCCGCCATGTCCGTTTATCGTGAATCGGTACAGGTCGGTCACCCTCTTTGAGAATACTTCAATGCTGACACTAAAAAATATTCCGCGATTCCTCTGTGGCTTCTTTCTTCTGGCAGTCATCACGACTCCCGTATTCTCAGAGGAGAAGCCCGGTACAGCAGGTAACGGAAATTTGATCATCGGTCCCGATTACAAGATCGACCCCGACCTTACGGACAAGGGGAATCCGAAAGGGAAGTCGTTCGAATTCACGATGAAACTCGCTGACAGCAAGATCTTTCGCGGGGATGACACTACGCTTGATCCCAAGAAGCCTGTTCGAAAACAGCGGAAGATCTTTGTTTACATTCCTGCCGCCTATCAAGACGGGACAAAAGCGCCGATCCTGGTGACGTTTGATGGTCCGAGTCACCTGAATCTGGTGCGCAATGCCTTGGACAATTTGACAATTTCCAGGAACCCGGAGCGTAAGCTACCAGCCTTTATTGTCGTTGCCGTGGAAAACGGAGGTGATGACGGAAAGGGGAGTGAGCGAGGTCTGGAATATGACACCATGTCAGACCGCTTTGCCCGATTCATCAATGACGAAGTCCTGCCGGCGGTGCTGGCCAATGCTGCCATCAAGGCGGCCTATCCGAAAATCGCATTCACCGATGACCCTTGGGGGAAAGCGACCATGGGATGCAGTTCTGGTGGTGCCGCAGCTTTAACGATGGGATGGTTTCGCCCCGACCTGTTTCGCCGTCTAATTACCTATTCCGGTACATTCGTTGACCAGCAGGATGACGATGCCCCTGAGGAAAAGGAGTATCCCCTCGGTGCCTGGGAATATCACTCCGGCAAGAAGTTGATTGAAACCAGCGAAAAGAAACCGCTCCGTATCTTCACGCACGTTTCGGAATTCGACATTCGGGCGAAAGACCCGGAAGAAACTTACCACAACTGGGTGATGGCCAATGAGCGGACCGCAGCAGCCCTGAAGGCGAAAGGCTATGACTACCGCTATGTTTACAGCCGGAACACCAGGCACTGTGATGGAAAAGTGTTTGAACAGACATTGGCTGACACCTTGGTCTGGATGTGGCACGGCTACGAGGCGAAATGATCTGTGGTTGAGCCCGATTGAACTGGTTCAAAGTCATCTGGCTCATGTTGCTTTGTTTCCCGCCCACGCGGCTGAAGGCCGTACTTGATGCTTCCGGGCCTTCAGCCGTGAATGGTATCCTTCGACAAGTCGAGGCAGCGCCAGAACTAACAGCCCGTGGTGAAAGTTGGCCGGGTGGCCGGGACTGGACTGAGGCTTTGCGAAGGAAGGCCCGGTCTTTCTTTGTGTGGAGCGCACATTCCGGGGCTTCGCGAAGACGCTCCAGTCCCGGCCACCCACCCTAAACCATCAGTCGGTTATTCCATATTCAGGTCGACTTGCTGAATCGAATTACGTCCCGACTTGGCAAAGGGTCGTGGCATCGGCTGGGCTACGTCATTGGTGTCGATCGTTCTGCACCGCAGGTGGTATTTGCCTGAGTTCACTGTGGGAATCAGGACCGCCCAGTGAGCAAGCCCGTACCGCATTGGCCATCGATCGGGCTGACGAGATTCGGCATCAAATCCCAATACGCCATGGGGCAGTTTTCCGTCCGCGATGTCGCCTCCCCAAACCTTCGGTGGTGCCAGTATTGTTGCGTCCTGCCATTTTGCAGTCGTGAAATGCGGATCGTCAGCAGGATGACTCTGGTCAGCGGGCTGCAAGAGATATTGAACCTTTTTCAGTCCTGAAATACCGACTTGAGCAAGCCCTGTGACAGGGATCGGCTGGCCCGACTTGATGGTTGCGGGGTGGGAAATGAACCTGGCGAATGTCTTCATCCAACTGTCCACGTCGTTGTTGCCATTCGCGTACGTGTCGTTCGCATAGGGAGCGTTCGTCAATACGATCTTTTGCAACCACTTCACGGATTTGAATCCGTACGCTTCGGGAACGACCATGCGCACGGGGCCACCTCGTTTTCCTGACAGAAACTCGCCATTGAGTTTGTAGCAGACGATTACAGGATGTTCGCCCGGTGGATCTTCAAGAACTCGACCGACCGGAAGCGAACTCTGAAATCGTTGCTTCGGATCATCATTGTGGTATCCGTAGTAGAAGACACGACGCAGGTCGGCTTCGGGCTTGGTAAGCCATAGGATGACGCGGAGTGGTATCCCTTCCCAAAGTCCCATCCCGAGAGGACTGCCGCCATTGTTGCAGGTCATGATCTTAAGAAACTTGATTGAATGCCGCTCGGCGAGTTTCATCAATCCGTCCCAGTCGAGTGCCGTTCCTGCGTCACGTGACAGCGGAAAACCAATTTTGGCGGGGGCATCGGGGTCACTGACGACCTCAAGTTTCCACGTCTCACGAGTCATCCCGACCTCACGCAGTTTTTCGACGGGATGTGTGTAGGGAAGTGGAGTCCCGCGTTCCACTGTTCCAAATGATTCGGGCTTCGTCAGATATTCCAGCCTGGCAATGGCGGCATCGAATTCTGGATTTGACTGTTCCGCCGCTATGGATCTGGACAGATTGGCAAGGACTGAAGTCGCCGCGAAGCTAAGTCCGAGAAAGTAGCGCCGTGACAATTCGGAATGCTCTTTCATCCAGATTTCTGACGAATTCATCTGCTTGTCTCCAGCGAGTACTCAAACGATGCGCCACACGATTCTGGCAAAAACTGCCAGGAATTTCGTTCGCCACGGACGGGTGGCGGATACAAAAAAGACAAAACAGTTCTGGACACGACTGCCCGCATCGGTTCGAAATGATATGATTCAAGCTGCCGTTCCTTTCGATTGATATTCCCGATGACGCGGTTTCACATCCTGCCGCGCAGATCGAGATCTCGCATGAGCACCATGATGGTTGACCTGTCGGATCCACGTTCGTCGGCCGAATTTGCTGCGGTGGACACCGAGCGACTCGGTGAAATCGCGAATCGCCATCAGCGTCTGGCTGAATTCATGCGACAGGAGGATTTTGCTGCTTTGCTGTTACAGCAGCCGTCTAACTTCACGTGGTTCACGGCTGGCGGGAGCAATCAGCGTGGCGGGTCGACAGGTGCCACCGGCGCTTTGTTCGTCACACCGGAAGCTCGAGTCATTGCCTGCAGTAATGTCGACACGGCACAATTCTTTGAATCCGAAGTCTGCAACATGGGCTTTCAATTGAAAGAGCGTCCCTGGACCGAGTTGCGTACGGTCATGCTTTCGGATTTGTGCCGAGGCCGCCGGGTTGCGAGCGACACGGGTTTTCCCGGGACGACCGACATCGGGCAGCGCATGCTCAGCCTGCGTCTGCCTCTTTCTGATTACGACAAGGTCCGGATCCGTGATGTCGGCAAGCGTCTAACGCATGCGATCGAGGCGACGGCCAGGGCAATGGTCAAAGGAAGGACTGAAGCCGAGATTGCCGGGGAGGTTTCGCATCGACTTTTCAAACACGGTGTACATCCGGAACGGATACAGGTGCTCGGGGATGGACGCGGCTCACGATTTCGACGGTGGAGTTTTGACGATTCTCCAGTCCACCATTACTGCACGATTTCAGCCGTGGGGCGATTTCAAGGAATGTACGTCGGGGCAGCCCGAACAGTGGCACTCGGGGATCCACCGGAAGCATTGCTGAAGTCGTTTGAGCCTGCCGCATTGATTGAGGCAACGGGCATCTACTTCTCGCAGCCTGACTGGGAGATGTTTGAAGTCTGGAATCGAGTTCACCGCCTGTACGAAAAGACGGGGAAAGAATCTGAATGGAGAATGGCTGATCAGGCAGAGATCGTCGAATACGAGTTTGGTTCTGTTCCGGTTATGCCGAACAGCGAATTCCGACTCATGTCTGGAACCCCGATTTTCTGGCACCCTTCCGTGGGACCTGTGCTGATGGGGGACACTATTCTGGTGGGAGAACGCGGAATTGAGGTATTAACGGTATCTTCGGACTGGCCGGTCGTACCGGTTTTAGTGAAGGGAACGACTGTGGGTGTTCCGGCAATCCTTGTCATCAATTCCTGACAGGAAATCTGCGAAAAAGATGATGCTTTTTCGCCGCACGTTGCCAAAACGCATCGTAGGCTTCAGGTGAACGACTGTGGCAACCCTCGCCACAGCAGACAAACTAGCCTGGGAGTGGCAAACATGCGTCTTACCGTTGGCGACTTGATGACTCAACGTCCGGTCATGGTTTCACCCGGATGCTCGGCCGATGCCGCGGTCGAAATCCTGTCTCGGCACGAAGTGACCGAACTCTACGTGACGGACAAAATCGGGCGGTTGCTCGGTGTCGTCCCTGATTTTGAACTGCTCAAAGCCGAACTGAGTGGCGAAGCAAGCGATGCGACAGTCGAGCAACTGATGAGCCGGAGCATTCCGGTTTTCTCACCCGATTCCGAAGCGGCAGAAGTCGCCCGTCTGTTTCGCGATGGTCGCTACAGCCGCTTTCCCGTTGTGAATAAGGGGCGTCTGGTTGGAGTGATCACTCGCGGTGACGTCGTCCGCCTGATGGCCGTCCTGCGCAGGATTGATTCGCCGATCACCCGACCTTCTGAAAAGGTTCGAAAGCCGAAAATGCTCTCGACGAAGCCGCGGACCAGGCGAGCCAAGCCTTTGACTGGCCCAACGATCGAAGCCAAGGTTCGTCCACGTCGATCCACATCGCGAACGACTCGCTGAACCAGAGCATACTGCTGAAAGTGCTACCAATTGCCATTTCGCACGGACACCATGTCCGTGCGTTGCGGCCCTGGTTTGCACGCGGAAACCTGATTGCTACTTCAGTTCTTCGGCCATCTCGAGAAGTTGAGTCATCAGCTTGGTTGAGGCCTCAGGTTCCAGTCGATTGGTTCCAATCCAGGTTTCGTAGCCCCCCAGTTGCATCTGACGCGGCGTCGGCAGGTAGCCGAAGTAACCATGTGCCAGTTCAATCATGAACGCGGGCTGGATCGGACTGCGACTCTTGAACTCCAGGCCGATTTCGCAGAAGACTTCGCATGGCATGGTTCCGATGCAAACATTGCCAATTCGCAGGACTTGGACGGGGATCGTCGTCGTTTCAGGATAGTCGGCCAGTTTTAGCGTTCTTTGAGCGTAGATAAACGACAGGTCGGCATCGCTTTTCCGTCCTGCAGCGATTGTCTCTTCGGCCCACTTCTTCTGTTCCGGGGTGACTTTCCGCCAGGCCACGACGGGTTCCCGATACCGTGCCTTCAACGTGATCTCACGCTGATATTTTAGTTTTGGCAGCGTCGAATTCACCTGACGTGCCAGGTCTTCCGCGACATACCTGATCTGCTCATACGGCTTTTTGCCCGGTCGCGGGGGCTTGAAGTTGATGTTGTTAATGTCTCCGCTGGTGCCATTGGCCATCATGGCAATGATCGGTAATTGGTCTCCCTCCGGCTTCACACCGGAATTCAACAAACGCTCCAGTGAATCGCAATAAACTCCGTAGTAGTCGGCAGAGATATCCGCCGGACCGACTCCACCGACATAGTGCAGCGAATACGCTGACAGGACCGAAATTGGCCGACCATCGAGTGTTTGCAAGGAAATGAAGGAGACGGCGGGATCGATCGGCCCCGCTGGTTCTACCAGGTTCGGGCTTCCTGCGGGTGGGTTCATCTTCACCAGATCTGTCCCGCCGAACGGATTCACGGGGACGGTTCCCGGACGCATCTGCCACCGACGATTGAAAACGTGCTCGGGAACGTCAACCGATCCATATGCGAACTGGGCCGGACGCCGATTATTCAACGCACAGATCACGCCATCGCAGATTCGACGCGCGACAAACTGCTGGTATTCGTCGACGGACTGTTCTGGCCGCAATCGATCCTGGCCGAGAGCACTGGTGGCGGAATGAGTGTGCGTCGCACTGATCATCACGTTTTCACGCAGGATACCCGTTTTTTCGGTAATCAGTCTGCGGGCTTCGTCACTGACAGCACGATGAATTCCGAGCAGATCGCACACGACAAGGACGAGCTTCGTTGTTCCATCGTCGAGGACCAGGCAGCGTGCATGCAACTGGTCGTGGATGTGCTTTGAAGGATAGGGGACAAAGCCCCCGATAATCTCGGCACCGATCGGCGGCGTTATGTTGCTGGTCGCAGCCCCCGCCTGGAGCGGTTCCGCCGCGGCCAATGTGGTGGAAAATGAACCCAGAACCACAATTGTCAGCAGCGTAAATCGGTTCATCGCGGCTACCGGTCTTCGAGTTGTTGCTTGAGTTCGTCGCGTTCCTGGCGGGTCACTTCCAGATCAAACATCAGATACTTGATATCCAGTCGAAGTTGCGAAAGTGCTTCCTGAACCAAAGAAAGGATTCTGCGACGCCTTCGGACAGAATCGACGACGCGCTGGTGTGCCAACAGTAAATCACTGCGCTCTGAGCCCGACAACGCCTCGATGCGCTTCCCGAGATCAGCGAGTTCCGCTGGAATCTCGTCGTCGTCATTTTCCGGAAATCGAGCATTTCGTATCACGCGCAGTTCTCCTTAAGCCCACTCTGAGCGAACAGGGGAGATTCTCAACTGGGCGATTACGCTTTGCAATAGGCAGCTTTAACACTTGAATTATGAATGATTTGCGGTGAAAGCCGCGAAATTCGAGGCCACACGGAAATCATCATGGGACCAGCCAGTTCATCTAGCTGCAAAATGCAAACTCTATTAGAATTACGAGGTTAGCTCAATTTTCCGAGCTCGCGGACATGTTGATTTTTGGCAACGCGATACGATCGATCGACTTCAATCAGAATTTTATTTCAACCAGAATTTCAATAAAATTGCGATCTCCCCATTCCTGTTGTAGCGATTGGGGCAAGTGGAGTGTAAAGGCGCAAGATGCGTGGGGTAGGAGCCGCAAGGACGCGGATTACTCGACTACTGGCCCTCTGGGGGCTGTGCAGCGTCGCGCTTTGGCAAAATGCCTTCGCACGTCAGTTCGAACTCAATTTTGACGGTCCAGAATCAACCTGGCAGGTTCGGTGCCGTCAGCCTGAGGCTGTTCTGGAGTCTCAGGAGCGACGGCGCGACCAGGCACGCCGCGGGCAATGCGAGTTCGTCCGAGTTCAAGCATCTGTTGATAATACTCCGATGCGGCTGGAACACGATGTCCCGGCAGTCCGGGTTCTCGATGAGTTAACCGCATCTGTCTGGTATCGCGCGGATCATCCCGGAGCGACACTTGCAATCCGAATTGCATTTCATGGAACGACCGATCCCAAAACCGGTGCTCCTTTTTGGCTCGTCGTCATGGGAGACAAATACGAAGACGTCGGTAAGTGGCAGCAACTGACCTGCCGTACGACGGACAAGGCGGTCAATGATCAATTGCGAAAGTTACGAGCAGCGAAAAGAGCCGTCCTTGACCCGGCGATGATGTATGTCGATCGCATCGTGATCGGGGCCCAACTCGGAAAAGGTACCACCGAATTGCAGATTGACGAATTTGAAATGGGGCCAGTCGTCCCGGTCGATTACGAAGTCGGTGGCAAGGAGGCAATTGAACAGGTCAGCGGTGTTGACCCGGAAATGCGATTAGGCTCAGGTTCCTCCAAATCGCCAACCGTTCCCGTCGAGTTTCGGATGCATAAGCTGCGTGTGAACGGCAAACCCTTCTTTCCGCGAATCATCCAGCATCGGCAGGAACGCCCCGAATTAATTGCGGATGCTGGATACAACGCGATCTGGGTTTCCGATGTCGAATCCATGGCGAATACCGGACAGTTTCGCGATCGTGGCATCTGGTTAACCACCACGCCTCCGTTTGCCAAAGATGCTGATGGCGCTCCGCTGGATTCCGATGACGCCAGCCTGCTGCCGTTTGCGCCCAACACAGCATCGATCCTGTTCTGGATGCTGGGGGTACGAATGACGGCAGAGACCAAACCGCGCATCGCAAGCTGGGCCAATCAGGTTCGCGACGCTGACCGCTCATTTAAACGCCCGCTGGCTGCCGATGTCGCAGACGATGAGCGAATCGCATCCCGGCACCTCGACATCGTTGGACTCAGCCGGCACGTCCTGAACAGTGGCGTGTCGCTGGCAGACTTTCGTGACGAAATCATTCGCCGCCGTGATCGAGCCTGGCCGGGAACGTTCTGTTTCTCGTGGATCCAGACAGAGCCCGCTTCAGAACTGATGGACCTCAAACAGATCGCGGATGAAGCACCCGTTCTTGAGCCAGAACAGTTGCGACTTCAGGTCTACGCAGCTCTCGCAGCCGGTTGTCGTGGGATCGGGTACTGGACCACATCCGCACTTGATAGCGATGCCCCCGGTGCCCGCGAACGGCACTTGATGTTGACTCAGCTCAATCTGGAACTCGGTTTGCTTGAACCCTGGCTCGCAACAGGGTCGGCGACACAGCTGATTCCGTTCACCATAGAAACACCGACTAAGCCCGGAAAATCTCCTGCCAAACCTGCCAAGGGAGCTGATCTTCGCCGCGAACGTGAGTTGTCCGCAGCCCTGATTCGAACGGAATTCGGAGTTCTCTTGTTGCCGATGTGGCTCGAAGAAAATTCGCAATTTGTCCCAGGACAATTGGCGTCGAGTTCCGCAACGATTGTTGTGCCAGGCGGCGGAGAAACCGCAACGGCCTGGCAAATCAGTACGACCGGTCGAGTGCAGAATCTGAATCGCGAAACCATCGCTGGCGGTATCCGAATCGTCATTCCCAAGTTCGATCAGACAGCGGCAATCCTGGTGACGTCGGATCCGTCCATCGTCGATGAAATCAACCAGCGGATCGCTTTGACTGAAGAACGCAGTGCCACGGTGATGCTGGAACTCGCTCGATTGAAACTGGAACGTGTTCGCAGGATCGACCAGCAACTCCAGCAATTAGGTGTCGGCCAGCCTGAAAGTCGCCAGTTACTCGGTCAGGCCAAGCTGCAATACGAAATGGCCGAAGCGAGACTCAAGCAGCAGGAGTATCACACAGCCCGGCAATACGCGGCGACGGTCATGCAACTGACACGCATCCTGCAGCGAGCCCACTGGGATCATGCGGTTGCCAGGCAAGTCAGCCCTGTCACCAGTCCATTCACACTTTGCTTCCAGACCCTTCCTGCCCATTGGCGTCTGATACGCGCCATGGAGAAGTCCGGCAGGTCGGGTGACGTGAACCGTCTTCCGTCTGGCGACTTCGAGGATCTCGATACAGTCATCGCGGGTGGCTGGCGCAATGAACAAACTCCTGTCGCGGATGTCAAAACCATTGCAGACCTGCATCCGATCGCCAAAAAGGGGCGGTTTTCACTCAGGTTGTCGGCCGAGTCCACGGTCCCAGATCCAGCGACGTTTCAATTTGCCTTCGCCCCGCTGGCTGTCACGTCACCTCCCTTGTCAGTGAATGCGGGACATCTCGTGAAGATTTCCGGCTGGGTTAAGACTCCTCAACAGATCGTTCGGAGTCTCGATGGAGCATTGGTCTATGACAGCCTGCTGGGGAAAACCGGTGGGATTCGAATCACAAACGCTGGTGAATGGCAGCGATTTGAATTCTGGCGAGTTGTCCCGAGCAGTCAGCAATTGACCGTCACCGCGGAAATGCATGGGTTGGGTGAATTCCTGCTGGATGAACTCAAGATCACGTCGACTCCTTTCGCCAGTGAACTCGCCGAAGCTCCTCGAGTTGTCGATCCTGAGGTCAAGCCGAGCCGATTTTCGCCACTGGATCTCAGGCGACTGGTGCCAGGCCGGAAGTAGGCGAGCTTTCAGCGGTCAGCTTTCAGCAAGAAAGTCCACGCGATGACCGACATCAAGAGTCCGCGATTGCTCTACTTCAAGGGAGTGTTGATGCTGCTCACGGGTCTGCTTGCCTCGGCAGTCCTGGTTGCGGAGCATCCCGACTTCAAAACGGTCGTACTTTTGGCTGTCGCAATCTGGGGCTTTTGTCGTGCGTACTATTTTGCCTTCTATGTCATCCAGAACTACATCGATCCCGACTTCCGTTACTCTGGCCTGATCGCATTTGTACGGAAGCGGCGGCGTTATTGAATTCGTTAAGATCCTGGGCGAAAGAAGTTTTGAACATTGGATCGGTTACGACTTCAAACTTCGCGACACGCGATCTTTACAAATCGCTAACGCTGCACGTGGCGTGATCAACGAAGTTAACGCACTGGAGGATCAGCTCCCAAAGATTGGCCTTCGGCTTTCCGACATCTACCGCCAAAGCACGATTCCGAATGGCGATTGTAAGGATTACGCAAGTTATACATTCAGGCGAGTACTAGAATCTTGCCACCGCGATTCAGAAATATTGGCCAGACGGGTGACGGTCGAACCGGTTAACTCACGTGTGCGGATTGAAGTGTGCGAATGGACAATTCTCTGGAATTGCGAATGGTGCAATTCCGCAACACGACTTTCTCTGGCACTACAATTGCCGTTCAGACTGTGCCGCGCTCGCATGCCGATGCTCGCTGGACATTGATGCTGGATGACTTCACGTCCAACGAGACTTTCCACTGTTGTCCCACCAGACAGGCTGCCCCACCAAGATCAAAGGAAGACTTGCAGATGGCTAACCCTCCCGAATGGATTTCTGCGCTCGCGAACAACGTCTCGGCCTGCCTTGAACCGCTGGAGCCAATGCCCCCGCTGGGTTGTCATTACCATCATTGCCCCACCGGCTGGGAAGTCACGATTTTCCCGTCACTCACCGAAATCGTCGGCGGTCCGGAGGATGGACGAAAAACGGCACCGCGATTTCGAGTCGATGTCCTTGCCGCGGCCAATCTGTTCACCCGGATCGAAGAAATCGGTTGGCAATCACGCGCCGTTAACGAAGACGATCAACTGGGATCACACCTGGCGATTGAAGGGATGATCGAGGACGAAATCGTTTCTGTGCGAATCCTGAAATCTGCACCGACCTGTTTTGATCCGGGACGAAAGGCTTTCACCAATCAGGGCTGTGTCGTTGAGACGTGGTAAGGACCAGTTTGATGAGTGCCACCGAACGAGTCCTGACTTGACCACTCGGTGCATCTGCCACGACTTGGCCGAACGGTCAAAATCTTGGGAATAATCTGGACAGGAAGTGGGTCCACTTCATATGTCCAACGCTTACCGCATCGCTGCCGACTGCATTGTCGTTGCCCATATGGGTTACGTTCTGGCGGTCGTATTGGGTCTGCCTGCAATCTGGTGGGGAATTGCGCGTAAGCATCGTTGGGCAAAAAACGTTTGGTGGCGCTGCGGTCATCTCACAATGATTCTAATTGTCGTCACCGAATCCTGGGCAGGAATCACGTGCCCCTTGACGGTTTGGGAACAACAACTTCGTGAAGCCACGGGTGGCCAGACGTACCACGGAACCTTCCTCAGCAATCTGGTTCACAACCTGCTGTTTTACGATCTGGACCCCTGGGTCTTCACGATGCTCTACACAGCTTTTGGATCGCTCGTGCTGGCCTCATTCATCGTCGCACCTCCATCTTGGAAACAATCGTCTCAAGAGTCGGCACCGTGCAGAAATGCATCTGGATGATCCACGTCGTGTAGCTTGGTAAGCCCAGTAGGTCAGGCTGTGCCTGACGAAGTGGCATTGTTCGCCAAACTGCGGGACCATTGCAGTCTGACTTCCAAGAGTCAGGCACAGCCTGACCTACGGGACTCGGCCTGCCTGGAACCGCTGGAACCAATGCCCCCGCTGGGCTGTCATTACCATCATTGTCCAACAGGCTGGGAAGTCACGATTTTCCCGTCAGTCACCGAAATCGTTGGCGGCCCGGAGGATGGACGAAAAACGGCACCTCGATTTCGGGTCGACATCCTCGGTGCAGCGAACGTGTTCAGCAGTATTGACAATATCAATTGGCAGTCGCGGTCGGTCAACGAAGAAGATCAGCTGGGAGCACATCTGGCAATCGATGGCATGATTGATGGCGAAATTGTGTCGGTGCGAATTCTGAAGTCGGCACCCGCCTGTTTTGATCCAGGCAGAAAGGCGTTTTTCAACCAAGGGTGTTTGATCGATACGTGGTGAGAACTGGTCCGGGTTTCCGCTCAACGAATCGCAGGCGATCAACGTGGCGCTGAGTCCGAAGACAATGTGCGGACCTGTACGCGGGCAATTCTGCGAGGCCCCCTTTCACCGCCCAGCGTCCCCACCAAGATCATCCAGGTGGAAACGCGGCCCTGTCTGTTTTCGTCGCAGGGTGGCCCGGCTTGCTTCAAACGCTTGCTTCAAACCGGGGGCCGAAGGCCCAGGAAACCTCAAGCCGACATTTGACAAGATTTAGAGCGACTCGTACATCGGCGCTCGCCTTACCCCATCAATTCAGGGATCGGTTTGCCATGATCAACGACGGGAGTCGGGCGACCGTTGAAATCCTTGATCAATGTCCGTGCCGCGTCGATTCCCAGGTGGTGATAAATCGTTGCCAGAAAATCTCCCGCGTTACAGATTCGCTCGGTCGAATCTTCGCCTCGCTTGTCTGTCGCGCCGATAAACCGGCCGGTTTCGATTCCGCCACCGGCCCAGATATTGGAAAACGCTCGCGGCCAGTGATCTCGTCCGGGCTGCATTGTTCCTGCCGGGGCACTCGCGTTCCCTTCTCCTGTACTTGCCGCGTAGCTGATTTTCGGGGTACGACCAAATTCACCGGTCACGACCACCATGACTCGCTTGTTGAGGCCTCGTTCGTAGATGTCTTCGATCAAAGCGGTGACCGCCTGATCGTAAGCCTGGGCACGGAACTTCATGGCGTCGAAAACGTGATGATTCACCGCGTGGTCGTCCCAGTTCTGAACTCGACCGCATAATGGACCGCTCAGGCTGGTGGTCATCACTTCGACCCCTGCTTCAACCAGTCGTCGAGCCATCAGCAGTTGCTGCCCCCAGGCATTTCGACCATAGCGATCACGAACCCTGGGGTCTTCGCGGCTCAGGTCGAACGCTTCCTTGGTCTTGGGGTTCGTTAACAGCGTCATCGCCTGTGTTTCGAATTCATCAAGAGCAGCCAATTCTCCCTGCTGGTCGAAGGCTCGTTCCAAGGTGTCCAGATTCTGGCGCAATGTCGACCGACGCCCCATGC
>CAZSTW010000051.1:38037-41956 GCA_964609845.1 uncultured Planctomycetaceae bacterium
GGCGACGAACCTCATTCGCGTCCGACAATCCGATATTGGGAACCGTAAATGACGGCAGATTGGGGTCCCCTGAAACAACAAACGGCGAGTAAGCGTCTCCCAGGTAAGCAGGGCCGTTGTACTCAAGCGGCGGGTTGATGCCGACATAGGGAGGAATCGGCGATTGTCGAGGTCCTGCCTGTGATCGCAGGTAGTTTGTGACGGTCATCCAGTCGGGATAGCGCGGCTTCGGCTTATCTCGCGTATCGGGATCGCCTGAAAGCAACTGCATGGAACCCGCTGGATGTCCCCCCGCGCCTTGTCGCATCGACCGCAGCACGGTGAACTTGTCAGCGATCGCAGCCTGGCGAGGCAGTAACTCTGTGAAGTTCAGACCAGGGACCTTTGTCGGAATGATTCCGAAAGGACCTCGGTATTCGCTTCCCGCATTCGGCTTCGGGTCGTAAGAATCGATGTGAGACAACCCGCCGGGCTGCCAGACCATGATGACAGCGGTTTTTTCAGCGCTTCGGGTTGTTTCGCCTGCCTGCAGTCCCTGTTGTGCTCGCAGGCGCAGAATTCCAGGCAGGCTGAGTGTTGCGAACCCTGCCAGACCGGTCCGCAGGAATGCACGGCGGCTGGTCCCCAGAGCGAATGGACCGCGACAGTGCTGGGCAGGTGTGTTGTGAGGCTGGCTCATTTCTTCTCCGCTGGATTAACGCGAATCGCGATGGGTTCTGATACGACAATATCGACGATGTCTCGTGGCTGAGCAGTTTCCGTTGCCTTCTTCAGTTTATCGGCAGCGGTCACGACAGCCGCCGCGGCAACTTTCTGACGTGCAGTCGCCATTTCCACAGCTTTATCCGCTTCGGGCTTCTTTTCCGATGTCGCTGACTTTGCGGCTTCCACAAGTTGCTTCAGTTCCGCTTCAATCGTCGCTGCATCCTGTTCGGCTTTCTTTTTCGCTTCTTCAGCCGTAATGATCGCATCCGGCCGGTGGCGGTACTTGGCGACCGCTCCTCCGTAGAATGCAATCAGGTAGTCTCCCGGAGGTGTCTTCAATGCTGCCAGATCCAGAATCGCCTGCGACGAATCAGCCGTCAGTGGCAGGCTGAAAGCGGGGTTCCGATCAAACCCAGCCCCAATAGTACGCAGTTCCATCGTTGCGCCGGAAAACTCGCTGCGCCGCGTGATCGCCAGCGGAATGGTCAGCTTTTCACCCGCTGTCACCTGCAGCATCTCCTTCGCAGCGGGGGCCACTGACAACGGGGTGAATTCCAATCCGCTTACCGAAACGGGGACATCGGCCATCAGCCGTGGAACAGGAACTTCGTTCCATGCATCCGGGATTGGCCAGGACATCGATGCCAATCGGCAGGGACGAACGACAGCGGCACCATTGATGATTGCTTTCCCCAGAAAGTTCGCACTGCCAATGGCCCGAGGCGCATTCTGATGGGCGGAAATCAGCATCAGTCCTCGCGATTGACCAGCGGGTATCTTCAATCCCTGTGCTGAAACTCCTTCGGGAAGTCCTTCCATGACGAGATCAATGTCTCCATCGAACCCGTCACGCCGCATCGCAATCACTTCCAGGGCCATCGTTGCCCCGCCTCGCAGGGAGATTGGCTTTGACAAGGCATTGCGGTCACCGTTTCGCAGTTCCATATGCAGCGCCCAGGAAACCAGCGCGAAGTCGGGAGCGGCTTTGCGAATCACCATTCGATAGATGTTGCGAGGATTGCTGCGAGTCCCGCCAAAAAGATCGGTCAACTGCAAGCGATAGGTTCCATCTTCTTTGATCACAAGTTTGCCGAGCACGTCTGACGTTCCGGCGTTGTACGGAGGCCCATCGTAGGCGTAGCCATTGCTGGAAACTTTCACAGGACTGGGAATATCGCTGAATTCCGCGACATCGGTCAGCTTTTCACCTTCAGGTGTCCGGACAACCTGCTGGACCAGAACCGCAGGATCCGTGGGCAAACCAAATCGCTCGGACGCGACTTCGACCCACCATTCTTCGCCCTTTTTGGCTTCAAATTCAAATAAATCGACGTCAGCAGCGGGGAAGAAACTTCCTGCGATGTCACAGGGGAGTGTGATCTTTTGTGCCTTCCCAGCGATATTGTTCGGTTCCACTTCGGCAAGCTCGGCCTGAATCGCCAGTCCCTGAGGTGGCCACGAAAAGGAATTTACAGTCTTCGTCGAAGGCTGCCGAACAATGGGAGCTCCTGCTGGAAGTTCCCACAGTCCCAAGCGGTAGAAATACTCGACCCCGCCTTTGAAGGTCAGTTCATGAACCTTGATGACGTAACGGCCATCGTCGGGAACTGCAAAGTCCAGAACTCCACCACGTCGCTCCACCAACAGATCACGGCCAGCCGCATCGGCGACAATCACAACCGCATCGAGTTTCGAATCGATCCCGCGCGTGGCACAGTCAACGATCAACCGCTGCCCCTTCTTCGCGTTGAAGGTGTAGTGGTCAACCGACCGGTTGGTCATGACGGCATTTGTTACGGAATTGACGTCGATTTCCATCGCTGTCGCCAGCGTTGTATTCGGCTTCGTTCGAACGTTTTCTGCCAGCGATCCAACAGAGAATACTCGTGAGGAAGAAATCCCCAATCGCGTCATCACGCGAGCTTCATAAAGACCGACGGGACAATCGGCCGGGATGGTAATCACGTACTTGTTTGCTTCAGGCTGGCCAGCGGCATCCAGTTTTTGAACGGCCGTGATTCGACGATCAGAGAACGCGAGTTCACCAAGTTCGTCGAGATGTTCGCCACTGATGGTGATCTCAAATTGAGTCCCCACCTTTCCACCCATTGGCATCGTTGTCAGCAGCCGCGGAGCGGGCAGGCAGACTGACTGGGCAAGAGCATCGGTCGTCAGTCCCGTCAGGATCAGTCCGCAGGCAACCACCACGCAACGGAGCGCCGGATGAAGACGCTGCGGAATTGGAGGTTGATCGTTTTTACAAATCGAAATTGTCATTATCTGCCTAATGGTTGAACAGGAATTCTTTTGCATTGATCAACGCCCAGATCAGGTCCTGGAAATTCTCTCGATTGGCCTTTTGGGTATCGACGGGCTTTCCTTCAAGATCCAGACGTTGCTCTGTCAGGTAACTGAGAGCGGTCTTCAATTCATCAGCACGTGGTTCACGGGAAAACGCGACCAGGTAGAGCTCACGAATCTTTGCTTCTGCGGGGCGGTCTTCCTTTGCCAGCCGCTCGGCTCGACCAGCCGCATGCCCCAGCTTTGCCTTGATATCCCCGGCATTAATCAGATGCAGGCTCTGGGCTAGGCTGGATGATTGAACCCGTTCACACTCGCAGACGCTTTCCCCTTCCGGACGGCCAAACACTCGCAGAAATGGGGTCGAGCGATTGTAACTGTTGTCAGGAAGAGCGACGGCGCGAGTTCCAGGTGGAAGGTTAGCAAAGTCGGTCTGCGTTGTGGCCAGATAGTCAATTGCATCAAGCAGGACTTCGGCCTGCAGGCGTCGCGGATAGTAGCGCGAGTAGTTCTGGCGATCGACAATGTTATGCTGATTAGGCGTCGAACTGAGTTGATAGGCATTCGAGCGTGTGATCACGCGAACCAGATCCTTCAGGTCGAAACCGCTCGCAATGAAGTGTTTTTCAAGCGCAGCAAGCAATTCAGGATTTGTGGGCGGATTGGAATCTCGAATATCATCTTCGGGTTCAATCAAGCCTCGCTGGAAGAAGTGCTTCCAGTACCGATTGACCAGAGACTTGGCAAAGAAGGGATTCGTGGGCGATCCCATCCAGTCTGCCAGTTTCAGACGCGGATCAACATCAGCGGCGATCTCGGGGATCGCGTCACTCAACGCCGCTGGCTTCAGGGCAATCCCCGTTTTTATATTTGTGGCCGCCGCAATTCCTCGCTTGTGGAAGATCAGGTCTTC
>CAZSTW010000051.1:42098-44020 GCA_964609845.1 uncultured Planctomycetaceae bacterium
CCACGGGTTGACGATGGCTTACGTCCCACCTGACTGAAGAACGCGGCCAGTGAATAGTAATCGTTCTGACTCCACCTCTCGAAGGGATGATGGTGACATTGTGCACATTGCATCCGTACCCCCAGGAACAACTGGGCGACATCTTCAATCTGGTCTTTCGGTTCTTTGACGCGTTTGTACCAGGCAACGGGCGGGTTATCGATCACGGTTCCCGTTGCCGCGAGCAATTCCCGCACAAACTGATCGTAGGGCTTGTTCGCCAGCAGGCTGTCACGAATCCAGGCATGGAAGGCGAAGTTGGAGACGATATCACTCGTGTCGTCCCGGCGATTCTTCAGCAGATTGGTCCATTTACTGGCAAAGAAGTCGGCATAGTCGGGACTCTTCAGCAAATCGTCGATGACCCGATCACGCTTGTCGGGGGCAGTGCTGGCCAGGAACGCGGATGTTTCCTCGGCTGTTGGCAAGCGCCCGCCGATATCGAGCGTCACGCGTCTCAAGAATGTCGAATCATCGCAAACGGCTGACGGTGGAATTCCCAGTTCTTTCAAGTTGGCAAAAACCGCGTCGTCCACAAAATTGCGAGAAGGCGGAACCTGTTCCACTGGTGCCCCCAGGGGAATCGCCACATTAAATACTGAGATACGACCCTGGTATCGAACCATGATCGCGACCTTGCCCGTGATGTCCTGAACCTTGACGAGACCGTTGTCATTGACTTCAGCCATCGCCTTGTCATTGGACTCGTAAAGTGCCTGCGTCGTCACATCACGCTGTGAACCGTCCGAATACCGGGCGATTACTTTCAGTTGTTGCTCTTGCTGCCGCTTCAGGGATTTCCGGTCGGGCTGGATTTCGAAGTCAACAAATCTGGCAACTTGATCGGAGTCATTAGTTGCACCCTGGCGGATCCATTCCTGCAGCAATGCGTAACCTTCAGACGTGTGACTCAGCCGAACTCCCCCGCCATGAGGAACCTGGCCGGAAGCCTTGAGGAGCAGCAGGCTGCGTTCAGGCACGGCGGCAAACAAGCGTCGTCCGCGCCCTTCTTTGACGAGGTGTTCAAAATCTTCCTGGATTTCGAACCCCAGAAGAGAGAGCTGAAATCCGTTCTGCCCCCCACCCGCCTTGGCATGGCAAACACCAACATTGCAGCCAGCTTTGGTGAGGATCGGAACGACGTCATTGACGAAACTGACCCGCCGCTCCTGCGCTTGGGCAGACTGTCCCGTAAAGACCAGCACTGCGACGAGGAACAAGCCAGTAGCTCGGAAATCGTGAAATCCAGTTCGGTGCATGCCGTTTCCGCTCGAGGACAATCTGGTTCAACGTACAACCTAACTCTACCTTGCCGAGCAGCGGAGACTGGCCCGATTTCCGCATAATCCGACAACTCATCGTACGCTGTTTATGCGACCTTTGTCAATGAGTATCGATAAGTCACAAGTTTCTGGAGGCCAATGCTTTAGCTGTTGGCGTTGTTAAAAGTTCAGAGTGGCGAAATCGCGTCTGACACCGGTACAGACTTTGGTTGACCCTTGCGAACAGGCTTTGCGGCAGAGGACTTTGACCGCGTAGCGACCTGTTGCTTTGAGTTCGGGTTCACAGGAAAACTGCGAAAAGTATCGTGGTAGGAGTGAAGGCCAAGGCCCACGTTTTTCAGGCGCTCGTCCGCCTGCAGCTTCCGCGCCTGTTCGCGCCGCACGAGAATTGTGGGGATGCCGACAGAAAACAGTAACAGAATCAGAAGCGATACAACGATCCCTTCCGCGGATTGCGGCATCACCATCCTCAAGATCCACGGAATACGATCTTTCATCTGACGCCCAATCCAAGTTCCGCACGGTTCGCGTGCATTTCACAATTACGCGTGCTCGGCGCGGGTCTCCCGACCCCGCCGAAACCGACGACCGAAGGTCTCC
>CAZSTW010000052.1:0-42830 GCA_964609845.1 uncultured Planctomycetaceae bacterium
GATCGACCGAGTTCCATTGACAGATTCGCCAGGATGCAGCTTGCCGAGGAGATGTGGCCCTGCTCGACATCGGCAACCGGCTTGCCGCGGGTTTCACGGGCATGTAGCAGATCAAGCATGTGACCGCGGATCGCTGGGGCCACATGCTTTTCCAGGTCCTTCTCGGTCTTGTCTTCCGGATACTTTTCCAGTTCATACGTGACGTCGCGATGGATCGGTGCGCCGCCGTTTGGCTGGAAATCGTAGCTGTTGACACTGCATCGCAGCGTTCCCTTGTCACCGTAGAACGTCGCACCCCACGGATATTGCGGATCGGGGGCCGAACCCCATGTGCGATGCGTCCAGACAACCGGGAGTGACCCGAACTGGAATGTCGCAGTTTGAGTGTCACTGATGTTTGCGCGGCTGGCCTTGTCGACGTAGATCCCTCCATCGGACGAGATGTGATCGGGCCAGCCCAGATCCATCATCCAGCGGACCATGTCGAGCATATGAACACACATGTCACCGACAATGCCATTACCGTACTCCATGAACGCTCGCCAGCGGCGCGGATGGACGAGAGAATTGTAAGGAAGCATTGGAGCAGGGCCGGTCCACATTTCGTAATCGAGATTGTCAGGAGGCGCAACGTTTGGCGGATTCTCGCGTGCCCGCATGTGGTAGTAGCAATAGATCTCGACAAGTCCGATCGTCCCCAGTTTACCCTCTTTGAGGATCTGATTGCGTGCCTCAATCAGGTGAGGAGTACTGCGGCGCTGGGTGCCGATCTGCACGACGCGGTTATGCTTTCGAGCCGCAGCCAGAATGGCCTGTCCCTCGACGACGTCCACGCTGATCGGCTTCTGCAGATAGACATCAGCACCCGATTGAATCGCGGCAATAGCGGGAAGCGCGTGCCAGTGATCGGGCGTGGCGATCAGCACCAGTTCCGGTCTGGTCTGTTTCAAGAGTTCACGATAATCGCCAAACGTCTGTGGCCGCTTCTGTCCCTTCTGCCGCTGTACCACGATTTCGGCAGCTTCCGAAAGCATGGTCTTGTCGACATCGCACAGTCCAACGACTTCCACGGGAGAAACCTGAAGTAACCGCAACAGATCGGCTTTACCATACCAGCCACAACCGATCAGTGCCGTCCGCGGAGCGGCAGTTTTTTCGGCCGCGAAGAGATGCGGTACGAGTGTGGACATTCCCAACCCCGCAAACCCCGATTGCAAAAACGTCCGACGATCCATGATAAATCTTTCCGAGCAGGAAGAATTGATGCGTGAAAGGATGAGGTGGGTGTCAGTGTAATCTTGATGCCGCCCAGGGTTCCACTGTCACCACATCACCGACTGGAACAGTTTCAAAAAGACATAGGCCCTGACATCAGTCACGCAGTGCCATTGACAGCACACTCCCAAGTTTAACGCACTATCTGAGACTCTTCTCGAAGCCCTCACTCGACCAATTGAACGGCACACTGCATAATATCGGTCTGTGTCTATTCCGTTCTGGGTGAGGGAGCAAAACGTGCCGGGTTGGGCGATCGAGTTGGGTGTGGTCGTGCTGATGGCGCTGTTAAACGGCTTCTTCGCTGCCGCTGAAATTGCGATTCTGACCGCCCGGCGTGGGCGTCTGGAACAGTGGGCCGAAGATGGGGATGGTGCTTCCCGCGTCGCCCTGGGACTCGCTCGCGATTCTGATCGATTTCTGCCTACGGTGCAGGTAGGCATCACCCTTGTCGGTACATTTGCCTCGGCATTTGCCGGTGCCAGACTTGCCGAACCGTTGGCACTTGTCCTGCAGGAAGTTCCATTGGCATGGGTCGCTGAACGACGTGTCGGATTGGCCCTGGGGATCGTTGTCTGCGGAATTGCGTTTCTGCAACTGATCCTCGGGGAACTCGTTCCCAAGCGGATTGCCTTCCAGAACGCTGAACCGATCGCGCGGCTGGTCGCGTATCCCATGTTTCTGCTCCAGCGGATCTCGCGTCCGGCAATTTGGGGGTTACATATCACCACCACGATCGTTCTGAAAATGCTCGGCCAGAAGATTGAGCCCCAGCGGTCCGTCTCCGTCGAAGACATCGAACACCTGATCGAAACCGGATCTGAAACCGGGGTGCTGGAAGAATCCGAACACAAAGTCGCCATGGAAGCGTTGAGGCTGGGGGATCGAACCGTCGTCGATATCCTGCGTCCCCGCATTGATATTGATGCGGTTGACATCGATACCCCGTCTGAAGAAGTTGTCGGCGCGATTGCCATGTCCGGTTTTTCGCGAGTCCCTGTCTGTGAAGGGACAATCGATACCATTGTCGGATTCGTCTACATCAAGGATGTTTTCCTGCAGCAATATCTGGGTCGACCAATCGACCTGCGTCGGCTGATTCGCCCGCCGCTCTTCATCCCCAAATCGTTGACGATCAGTCGACTGCTCGAATTATTCCAGGAGCACAAGACTCAGTTAGCGTTTGTTCTGGACGAGTATGGCGGGACCCAGGGGATGGTGACGCTGGAAGATGTCATGGAAATGCTCGTGGGAGAAATCCATGACGAACTGCGTCACGAACGAAGCTCGAAGCAGAACCAGGAACAGTCGATCGTCAAACGTGACGACGGCAGCTTGCTGGTCGATGGCGCGGTGAACCTGCATGAATTGGAGCAGGCACTGGAAGTCAGCCGCTGGCCGGAACCTGTTCCTCGCGGGATTGGAACCGTGTCAGGTCTGGTCCTGGCTGTTCTGAAACGCCCTCCCAACATTGGTGACATTCTGGAATGGAGCGATCTGCGGATTGAGATCGTCGACATGGATGGCCCCAAGATCGACCGGCTGTTGATCACTCCCGAAGCCCAGACCCAACGAGAAACCGAGTCACCGACCACGGAGTGATCGGTTCGATCTCATTTGTTTTGCCGCACAGACGTGGCGGCCGATTTTTGGTATTGGGATCGACGTGATGTGCCACAGAGAGCCCCATTTTCGGTGCCAGAATGCGCGTCGAGCCGGACAGGATTGTCCGGCCTGCAGTAATTGTTGAGGCCTACTGGCCGAGTGACTTCTTGTAGGCATTGACTGTCACATCTGCTCGAAAAGCGATGATCTTTTTTCCCCATTCAATCGTTTTTTCTGCCGGGGCCAGGTTAACTCCATTGATCCGGAATTTTCCGACCTGAATTCGCTGGCTGGTTCGGACACTCTCTGGATCGACGGCCATCATCATGGCCGTCATCGCGAAATCGTCGTGTAACCCTTCGTTTTCCTGATGAATTCCTTCGTCCCCAAGCCACTTCGTGACCTGTGCGAAATCGTAGTACTCGGGGATGAAGTGCAGGGTTGTTTTCCCTCCCGACCACTTCTGATTCAGCCTTTCGGCTACTTTCTTCATCCCGGCCTGATTCCCGCCGCTGTCACCAATCAGCACGATCCGTTTAAATCCGTGCGTCCTCAGCGACGCGCAGATATCCGTCAGTAAGTGTTCGTATGTCTCCTCGGTCACGCTGATTGTCCCCGGGTACTTCATATGCAGGGAAGGGGGATCGATGTCACCTTCCGGAACGAAAGGAACAATCGGGGCAACCAGGGTGTTGCCGAGCTTTCTGGCAATGGCCTCGGTCGTTGCCTTCAGGATAATATTGTGCTTTCCGGTGACCAGGTAAGGTCCGTTTTGCTCAACCCCCCCTGTTGCCACGATGACCGTGTCTTTACCCTCTCGCATGGCATCGCGAATTTCCATCCATGTCAGGTCTTCCATGAAAATCGTGTCGCGAGCCGGGATGGGACGAAGTGATTCCGGATCAGGCTTCACCGGGTCTGGAATTGCGGCCGCGAATGCAATGGCGATGATCGAGCCGACTCCGATTGCGAATCGTACCATGATTGTCCTTTGGGGTGATTCTGAATTGAGGCGTTTAGCGTGCGGTATCGCTGGTGCATGGAACATTCGTTGCGAAAGTGCCATTTCCCGCTTACTTTCAGTATAACAAATCAGCCCTTCTGCTTCGTTCCTGAGACTGTGAGTCATTCATGCGACAGTTGTTCGCCGCCGCTTTCCTGGTCTTGTTTGTGACTCCTGCGGCATTTGCAGAGACGATCTGGATCGAAGGGGAAAAGCCGTCAAAATCCACAATGAACCGGCATCCCTGGTGGTATGATCAGGTGAAGAAAGATCAGCTTTCCGGTGGTGACTGGATCAGCAACTTCGAGCCAAAGAAGACGGGCGAAGCCGAGTATCCGGTCACACCGAAGGAGCCAGGAAAGTTTGAGTTCTGGGTGCGGGCCAATCCGATTCAGTCAAAGTTGTCGTTTCGACTGAACGACGGTGACTGGAAACCGATTGAATTTGACAAATCGGGTGGAGAACCGACCAACATCGCCGCTGATGGGAAGTTTGATCTGCGTTTTATCGCGTGGGTCAAGGTCGGCTCGGTTGATCTGAAGCGTGGAGCGAACTCGCTTCGGTTCCGGATGGACAGTGGAAACTCGAATCACGGCGGCCTCGACTGTTTCGTTCTCTCGACCGAACGATTTCGCCCCCGCGGCATACTGAAGCCAGGTGAAGTGTCGAAGGGGTCGGCGTCATCAGACGCGGACTGGTTCGCATTTGACCCGTCGGCGGATTTGTTTCAGAAATCGTCCGTGATTGATCTGCGATCTCTCAATGAGCGATTTGCTGGAGAACATGGCTTCATTGCAACCAAAGACGGCCACTTCGTCCACAGCCAGTCGGGTGAAGCGGTACGATTCTGGGCCGTAAACGGCCCATTCGCGAAAACGCGTGAGGACTTGCAGCGTGAAGCGAAGCAACTCGCCAAATACGGCGTCAATCTTGTGCGGATGCACGGTCCGATGTTCGGCAAACGTGGAGAAGTTGATCCGGCACGCGTCCGGCACGCGATCGATGTTGTCGAGACAATGAAGGCTGAAGGGATCTACACGCATTTCTCAATTTACTTCCCTCTCTGGTTTGATCCTCCCGCCGATCTGGAATGGATGCCCGGATACGACGGTAAAACTCACTCATTCGCGACGCTCTATTTCAACGCGAAGTTTCAGGAGAAGTACCGAAGCTGGTGGAAGACCCTGCTGACAACAGCCAGCCCGACAACGGGCAAGCGATTGATTGACGAACCAGCGTTGTTCGGAGCGGAACTCATCAACGAAGACTCGTTCTTCTTCTGGACGTTTAACGACAAGCAAATCCCCGATCAGCAGTTGAAGGAGATTGAACGGCAGTTCGGCGAATGGCTGAAAGCGAAGTACGGATCATTCGACAAAACATTCGCAGCGTGGAAGGGACAGAAAGTTACTCGAGACAATCCGGGTGAGGGCCGGATCGGTTTCCGTCCGCTGTGGAACATCGCCCATGAACGAACGCAACGCGATCAAGACACGGCGATGTTTCTGACAGTGACACAGCAGAGGTTTTACAGCGATTCGTCCAAGTTTCTGCGGGAACTTGGTTTTAAAGGCCAGATCACGGCATCGAACTGGGTGACAGCCAGTCCCGAAGTTCTGGGACCGCTGGAAAAGTACAGCTACACGGTCGGCGACTTCATTGACCGGCACGGTTACTTCGGCTGCCGGAATGAGGGGGATGCCTCGGAATGGTCGCTGCGCGATGGGCATTTTTATGTTGACCGCAGCGCCCTGAAGTTTGAAAGCGAAGAGCCCGGCAAACCCGCAGCGTTCGTTCATCCGGGAATGGATGTGCACTATGACAACAAGCCGTCGATGATTTCGGAAACGACCTGGAACCGACCGAATCGACATCGTAGCGAAGCACCTGTCTACCTTGCTGTTTTCGGAGCGTTACAGGACAGCGACAGTATCGTTCACTTCGCGAAAGATGGTATCGACTGGTCAGTCAAGCCGGGCTACTTCATGCAGCCATGGACGCTGACGGCGCCATCTCAGTTCGGACAGTTTCCCGCAGCAGCACTGATCTATCGTCGAGGTCTGGTCAAGCCGGGCAGTGTCATGGCCGAAGTGAAACTCGCCGTTGACGATCTGTTGAAACTGAAGGGGACGCCGCTTCCTCAGGACGCAGCCTTCGATGAACTCCGGTTGAAAGATGTACCGACCGGTACCACAGTTGAACCTGGCCAACGGATTGACCCGCTGATCCATTACGTTGGTCGCACCGACGTGACGTTTCTACCGCCGGGTTCGAAAACGGAAAGTTCGACGAAACTTCAACCGCTTTCGGCGTTCATAGACCACAAAGCGAAGACAGTCACCAGCAGCACGGAAGAATTAAAACTCGACTGGGGACGTGGCATCCTGACAATCAACGCCCCTGCAGTTCAGGGAGCCAGTGGAGATCTCTCTGCGGCGGGTGAGGTCAAGCTGTCCGATATCACACTGAAAATCCCTCGCGATGTAGCACATGCCCTCATCGTCAGCCTGGATGGACAACGATTGTCAACGTCGAAACGGATGCTGCTGCAAGTGATGACCGAGGAAAAAGCGACCGGATTTCAAACGGAACCAGCCGGTCAGCGGCGACACCGCATCGTCTCAATCGGCCAGAACCCCTGGCTTGTCCGCAAGATTGAAGGATCAGTCCAGTTTCATCGAGCCGACGCTGCCCGGCTGAAAGTCACGCCTCTCGACCAATTCGGGGAACCAACCTCCTCGACGTTCGATGGCAGTGGGATCAAGCTTCAACCGGATGCCATCTACTATTTAATTGAGGCCCCGTGATGCGGGAAGGATGAAAGACCGTTTGTGCAATTTGGCTCAATTCGATTGAAGATGCGGCGCTGCGGGTTAATATCTTCTCAGACCGCTGATTTGACCTCGTTGCTTTCTCACCCATGAAAACCCGGCAGTACATTTCGTGCCTTTACCGATTCGCGCCACGACTGCGCCGGACAAGGGGGATGGTATGCCGTGCCGGGCAAGGTCATCGACTGTTGAACTGCCTGGTGATTTGCCTGTACCTGCTGGCAAACATCGGACTGCCAGTGGGAGGTTTCACTTCAGCAGCAACGGCATCAGGCATCTTGAAGGGGTGTCGCTGCTCTGACAGTTTGAAGTCAGCAGGTCGGTGCTGCTGTGCTCAGCGATCTGCGTCCCCTGCAAAACGTGCTTGCTGCGCATCGAAGCCGGCGCCGGCCAGAACTTGCTGCTCAACGAAAAGCAAACCAGTTGAAATACGTTCAGAACCTGAGCCACGTGAGTCGATCGCGGCGGTTAGTGAATGTCCCTGTGGCCCTGGCGATTCGTCGTTGTTTCTGGTTTGTGCTCAACCTCGTATTCTGGTGACTTCGGTCTCGCCCATTCTGAATCATCACGATGTCAACTGGCTGCCGCGGAGCTCAGTTTCCCCATGCGGTGAACGAGAACGACCGTTTGTTCCACCGCCGGAAGTTCTGGTCTGACGAATTCGGACTCGGTTTGCTGAATTCGTCAGTTGCTCTCTAGTGACGGGATTGCAGGAGCGACTCGCTCCTGGCAGACGCGCCCACCATTACGCAGTGTCGCGCGGCACCCAATCGGTCTTGACCAGATCAAAACTTCGCAGCAACTGCGGAGTTACCAGCATGTTTCCTGAGGGGGAATCCATGTCGACACATCAACTGCGCGGTCGCACGCGCGGCTTTACTTTGATTGAACTTCTGGTTGTCATCGCCATCATCGCTGTGCTGATCGCACTGCTTCTGCCTGCAGTTCAGCAGGCTCGAGAAGCAGCACGGCGGACGCAGTGCCGGAACAACCTGAAGCAGTTCGGATTGGCAATTCACAACTACGAAACCAGCATCGGGAGTTTTCCACCGGGGCGAACGGGCTTTCCCATGGTCTTTTCAGCTCACGCTCAACTGATGCCGTATTTCGATGCCGCCAATTTGTACAACATCATCGACTTCAACACGGCACCGACATTTGTCGAACCTCCAGTGGCACCGTTCTCACAGAACGTGACCGCGGCTTTGAAGCGAGTGCCGATGTTTCTCTGTCCAAGCGATCTCGGGGCCATCCCAGGCAATTCATACGGACCAACGAACTATGTCGTCTGTACGGGAAGCGGATCGAATCCGACAACTCGATACATACGGGCGGGGGACGGAGTGATGTATGACCCGAAACTCACCGGAATTGTGAAATTCCGTGATGTCATCGACGGACTTTCCAACACGGTTGCCATGAGTGAACAACTGCTGGGGGACGGTCCGGCCGCGGCGGCGGCATCGGGGGCAGTCTCCTCCAACCCGAACCTGGAAGTCCTCAATCTTTCGACGTCACAGACCTCCGGCGGCCCCTACACTGCGGCCAATGACACCAGCCCCGCGACTTGTATTCCCGGTGCCGGAACATGGTCTGGGACACGGGGAGCCAAGTGGTTGAATGGTCACTTTGGCGACACGCTTTATAACCATGGATTGACGCCAAATGCCAGGCAATTTGATTGCGGCAACAACAGCCATAGTTCGGGTTTGACCGCCGCGCGCAGTCGTCATTCGGGTGGAGTCCACGTGCTCATGTGCGATGGCTCGTCCCGTTTCATCAGTGACAGCATTGATTATCTGCTCTGGCAGAACCTGGCGACTCGTGCGGGAGGCGAGGTGCTCGGCGAATTCTAGTGCGTGTCGCACTTCCGTGTCGCGTCGAAACATGGGTTAGACGCTGTCGTTTGATGCCCGCGGGACGCCACACTTAAGTGAGATGCGCTCTAGTCGTGGCGCGATGTGACTCGTGACTGGCTACCTTGATCATCGCATTTGTAAATGACGACACCCCGATTTCTAATCGGGGTGTCGTTGATGCGAATGGTCCTTAGATCAATTCACGGACCGATTCACTCGATGACCTCTCCGTCCTGATGTTGAATCAGACGACGCATGTTCGCTGGATTGATGGATTTGCTGATTGCTCTGGCGGAACCATCAGCGAATACGGCAATGAACTCATTATCGGGTAGTTTTCCAAGTGCCTTAATCGGATTCTTCGGATCGAAGTCGAGGCCACCTGGCTTGGTCCAGATCTCGGCTGTGTCGGCGGCGGCTTCGACGATGAGCAACGTGTTTGAAGTTCCGTCCGTGAACTGTGCAATGGACGGTGTGCTCTCATCGGCAAACGGTGCCCCGGGGCCGGTGAACAGATGGAACGATGTCTTGCCTGGATCTGCTCCTTTCACCTGGAAGATCTTGGGCATTTTCTCAATCAGCTTCTTATTCGTTTCACTATCCCAGGGTTCGTCCAGATTGAACTGCTGATAAAGGGCCGCTTCGTCGATCATTGGCAGAATGTGAACACGCCAACTCAATCCAGACTTACCATCAGCCGAACTTCCTGCTCCAGGAAACTTGTTATGGGCGTCGTGATAGTTGTGAAGACCGAGTGCGAATTGTCTGATGGAATTCATACGCTTGGCACGCGCGGCCGCTTTCGCAGCACTCTCGACAGATGGCTTCATCAATTGCGGAAGTTTCTCGAATCCCTCGGGGACTGGGATCAGCAGTTCGATTTGTTTCCCAACCTGCTTGACTGTAGCGGACTTCGCCGCGGCCCTGGTCAATTCGAGAATCTCTCGCTCTTCTTGCGCGGCGGGTGGCCGTGAGGTATTCAAAGACTCCTGCATCTGGATCAGACCGACATTTGCGAGTTGAGACAGGGAATTGGCCGAATCCTCGTCGATTGCTATCAGGACCAACTCCAGGAGTTTTGCTCCGACTTTTCCCGACAAATTGATCTGCAGGGCGACTTGCTCCAGTTGCTGGGCCAGGCCAATTGCAGGAATTGCCTCGACAATCTGGTCCAGCAGAGTTGCTTGAGACGTCAGATCGAACGCAAATGAAAAATCTGCTCCGGACTCAAGCTGTTTGAGGAATTCTGGCGAAGCCGCTTTTCCCGACTGTTGAGTCTGAATCATCTTCTTCACAGATTCGATCGGACCACACAGTACGGTCTTGTCGTCGATGAAACACACAGCATGGAATTCGTTCTTGTGTAAGGATTGCCCATCGATCGTGGTTTCTTCGCTTTCGATCAGGAACTCCTTCAGGAACTCCTCGCGATCGACAGAAACAAAACTGAGAATCATCAGCGGTTGCGGCTCTGATCGCGGTCCAACATCGGCGAAATTACCAACAACATTGCCATCATTGATGGAGATCAGATTCGCCAGCGTTATATCATCGCATTCGGGCGAGACTTTGAACGCGGCCCCATCACACATGACGACCCACAGCTCTTTCCCGACATTTCCCAGTGACTTTCGCGGAGCCTTGGGGTCAAACGAAAGTCCTCCCGGCTTGGTCCAGATGTCGGCCGTATCGGCCCCTGCGGCGACCACCAGGATCGTATTGGAGGTCCCATCCGTGATGTCGGCGAACCGCATTCCTTTATTTGTACTGACTGCCGAATTCTCGGCCGCGAACACATGAAAAGCAGTCTTACCTGCTTCTTGAACGTCCGGTGACTGGAAGATCGCAGGCATCTTTTCAATCAAAGACTTGTTGTGCTCGCTGTCCCAGGGTTCATCGAGATGAAACTGGTCGTACAGATCCTGCTGTTCGAGATACGGCAGCAAATGCACGCGCCAGCTCAATCCTGTTTTTGTACCGTCACCAGAGCCATTGGCTCGTGGAAGTGATTGATAGACACCTTCATAATTGTGAAATGCCAAACCAATTTGCTTCAGATTGTTTTTGACAGGCGCAGCGGATTTCTTCTGCGGACCTGCTTCGATAGTTCGGATTTCGAAGCCACTGGCTCGGGCGATGGAGTCGACGGAAGCCTGATCAATCACCAGTGTGGCGCGTTCAATAGACTCGGGCTTCGTCTTCAATCCCGATTGTTGCTCGATGCCTTCCGTCAAGCCTGCCTGCTTGAGTATCTGAACCACAGGTAATTCCATGATCCGTCGCGGATGACTGACGATCACTCCGACGACATCTTCCGATAGGTAAGCGGCTTCAGGAAACGCGGCCTTTTCCGTCGGGGTGGCCAAGGTACTGTTGGAGGCCGCCGGAGCATTCTTGACGACTGGATTCTCGTTGGGGGACTCGGCCGGAGTTGGGGTGAGAACCGGAGTCTCTATACTGGCCGGGGCTTTCGAGATTTTCGGTGTTTCTTGAACCGCAGATGGTGCTTCAGCTGGCGGTTTGCCACAACCGAGACACGTTCCAATCACGAAAACAACCCACGCTCGACACATCAGAGATCGCATGATCGCTTTTCCAGTTTCTTGAGAGGCGTTCGAAGTCAAAACTTTTCCTCCGCAACTTCCATTTCGTACAACAGTCATACCGAGTTTATGACAGCCGATACAAGGAAGTTTGCCGGCTCGCGATCGTGAGTGCCATCGTAGACGGTTCGCGATTGTTGGGATTGATGCTGTCGGCGGTTTCACGGCCTGGCGGGGCCGATGATCTGAAATTCCTGGAATGCCGTATTCTCTCCGCCTGCCGTTCCGGTGGCTGGGGTCACGGACCAGATCAACCAGCGGAATAATCCCAGGGGCTGGTTTTGCGATTGCCGGATACTTGTCGCAACAAATTGAGAAATTTCAGATTCTGGCATATCGATTTCACAAATCGGGACAAACGCTTTCAGGTCAGTAACGCTCCAGCCCGGATCAACCGTGGCATTACTGCCATAGAGAACAAATCGCTGTCGACCTCGATTCTGGTTCTGATTGAACGAGAACGTATGGACCTGACTCACCTCTTTAACTTCAGCCAGGTCGAGTTTATACATGCCGTTTTGTATCCCGTTCCCAAACACCGGGCCATAAGTTTGTGCCAGCTTGCCATCGGTCAGAACGCTGACAGGATCATTCGCCGTACCGGTGGAAGTCCCGCTGACGCGTCCTTTCAGTACGGATGTTGTTGCGGCCAGTGGAATTGCTTTGAATTCCGGCGAGGCCGAACTTTCTGTTACGAAATACGTATAATCCCGCAGTTCGATCGTGACCGGCTGCTGCTTGCGAATAACGCTCACCTGCAACAGTGCTCCAGCGGAAACGTTGATGAGTCCCCGCAAACCGGCGAGATCTTTCACAGGCTTGCCATTGCAACCAACAATGACATCTTCGTTCATGAAGCCAGCCCTGGCAGCGGAACTGTTTGGCTGCAACTGAAGCAGGAGTACACCACTCTCGCCCGGCAGACCATAGGCAGATCGGTCACCCAGGCCTGAAATGTCGCGAGCCTGTGCCTGCCAGATGAAATGTGTCCGTTTTGCAAGAGGCTTATCCGATCCCGATTTCGGGCCATTCAAACTTGGGATCTCGGGCGTACGAGCCAATGCCTTCAGTCTTGGGCTCTGTACACCGAACTGGTCCATCGGGAAATTGACGAACCCCAAGGCAAGTGCTGGAGATGTTTCGCGGACGCGGAAATCACCTCGCTGTGGATCAAAGAACAGTGCATCAGCTTCGATGGAGTGGACGTCCCGTTGAGATTGGGCTGCCAGTTTTGCGGCGGGACTCGACGCATCTTTTGTGACATGGACCAGATTGAAATCCATCTCTCGCCCCCACGGCGTTGCGGGCATTCCTCCTGCCGGAAGATAGTGGTCGGCCATCATGATGTTGCGCCGAACCACATCCTGACTGTGCTTGTACCAGACGTGAGGATGAAAGCCGTTGTTGATAAAAATGTTGTTCTCGACAGTCCGATAGAACCCTTCGCGCAGTTTCATCCCCCCCGCCAGGCAAAGGTTGTTGGTCAGATGATAGTTCGTAGATCCGTCGTCGAGATCAACATCCCAGCCGTGATCACATCGCCAGCGATTATTCCGGATCACAACGGTCTTGTTCGCATCCAGCAAGGGAAGCTTTTGTTCCACGTCCCACATCTTGTCGTCGTTCAAGTTCAATCCCGCCAGATGCCAGAAGCGGTCACGCCCCCACGAATTGAAGGAACCATGGTCGCCCGTTTCCTTAACCGTATCGAAGATGTCGCAGTGTTCGATGACGTGACCTCCCCAGCAACCATCACCGATATTGATCCCTGCGCGGGGGACGTCGTAGAGTGAGCAATGGCGTACAGTGATGCCCTGTGACAATTCAATCTGTACAGGAGATGTCTGCTTTTCAACGCGTCCCGACTGATAGATCAGACAGTCATCAACAAGGCACTCGGCCGGATAATTGTCGCTTTTGGGTCCAGGCGTGCGGTCCAGTGTTGCCAGCGACTGCGACTTGTCATTCCAGTCCCGAGGAACTCGGGCCGCGTCTCGATCGCCTACAAATGCGACGCCATTTCCACCCGCTTGAGCGATCAGACATCCGCGAACGGTGATCCGCCGGTTGAAATTGTTGACAAATACGGCGTTGCCGCCCACTTGATCCAGATTGCAGTCTTGCAGCAGGCAATCTTGGGCACCGTCGAAAAGAATCGCCCCGCCTCGATACGTCGTCCAGTCGCTCCGGACGAGTGGTTCCTTGTTCTCCATGAATGTTCGAGCGGTATGGCGAAACGTCAGTCCCTTCATCTGGATGGATCGAACGGGCTTCGCAACTGTTCCACGAAATTCAACCAGATGCCGCAGGCGAACAACTTCGATCGTCGCGGATGACAGGTCAATTCCGGCGGGCGGGTAGAAATAAAGCGTGCTCGACGCCTGATCGAGAAACCATTCTCCCGGAGCATCCAGTTCCTCAAAGATGTTTTCGACAAAGCGAAACTGTCGATGCATTCCAGCCGGCCGATTGTTCTGCCACCCCCCTTCGTACTTGATGGAGCCATCATCGTTTTTGCCGGTGATCACAAAATGAAATCCCCCCCATTCGGCGGCATGCATGGCGTGAATAAATCCCCCCTGAGGATTCTTCCACAGGCGTGTCCGTTCAAGGTTAATCGCATCAGCGGCATGCCCGTTATAAACTCGCACATTCGGATCGAAGTTGGGATAACGTGCCATCGATTGGCGAATGCCGTTCACAAACAACTGGTCTGTCTTCAGTCCCTCCGGGACCTTGGCCGTGTGGATGCCATCACGCCATGGTGTCCATTTCAGATCGAGTTTGAGCCCCCCACTGATGACAACACCGTCGCCGTCTGCCTGATAGCAGATCGAAGACGTGTCCGTCCCCGAATCTGCTGACGTGAAGACGAGTGGTTCGGAGAGGTAATAAGTCCCTTTTTTGAGAACAACCGTACAAGGAAGACCTTGTCCGCTGGCCATTCGTGCTGCCTGCTGAGCTCGCTGTATGCTCGCAAACGGCTGCGATTGAGTCCCTTGATTGGTATCACGCCCGTCAGGACCGACCCAGACGCTTTCGGCGCGGGCTATTTCCGTCGCACAAATGACGATGATGCAGAACAGAATTCGGACGTTCATAGGAGTGAGATCCTGAGTGGACATTGAGTTACCGTCGAACATTGAAGGACGCCCACCGGCACAAATCAACTGTTCTGACGGAAGAACGAGTCCGTCCCCGCGTGAATCCAGCGGAAATAGACTTGGCTTACCTGAAACAGCCTTGCGATGGCTTCGCGGTTGCACAAATAGGAGATATGCAGAGACAAAAGCCAAGCCGTTCTCGCCGGAATTGATGCCACTCGCCGCGAGAGCGTGTCATGTCAGCGAGTGACGTCTTTGACAAATTCCACAAGAATCGGCCCCGACTGATCGCTGCCGGTCCCCAGGTCATCGCATAACGCCTGATGGCTTTTGCCATCAGTAATGTGCACGAGTTTTGCCTTTCCGCCGGCACGTTCGACGAGTTCGGAAAATCTTCGTGACTGTGAATGGTTCAATGAACCATCCTTCAGATAGACCAGCAAAAACGGAGGCAACGGAACTTGTCCCTCAACGTGTTGAATGGGTGATCCATCAATCTGGACGTCTTCTCGTTCTCCGAAAGCCTTCCGACAGTTTTCAACGACTTGTTCGGATCCATTCTTGATTCGATCAGGAATGTCGAAGGCCGATCCATCCAGCGTTACGACGCCTCTTAAGTGGTTTCGACGAAGTCCGTGAACGGCAAGATAGCGACCGTCCGTCGCCACGAGTGCCGCCAGATGTGACCCTGCAGAATGTCCCATCAGCACGATTTTATTCGGATCTCCGCCCGACTTGGCGATGTTCTTTGAGATCCATGCAATTGCGGCTGCGATATCCTGGACGTTCTCGGGATGACGGACTGCCGGAACCAGTCGATAGTTCACACTGACAACAATGGTTCCCGCAGAGTTAAACAATTTCGGCTGTGAACCGACTTCGTCTTTGTCGCGTTTGCTCCAGCCCCCGCCATGAATAAACACGAATACGGGAGCACCTTTTGCTCCCTTGGGAGCGTAAATATCGAGCGTCCGCAGTTTGTCGTCGGTCTTATCCGTGTAATGGACGTCCCGCGTTACAACCGTGTCAGTCGCGACGACGATGGGCGGTTTTGATTCTTCATGGGTTGCCAAAGTTTTCGCAGTGTTCGTAACAGTCTTGTCCTGTGCCGTCAGAAAGCGGATCGGAGCCAATGCGAGAAGCATGATGGCCAAAATCATCGACCGGCGATTGAACGGGATCATGTCCATGGCAGTGAGACCTCTCACGGGATAGCTCGGAAGGGACTGAGCGGTGAAGGACTTACAGCAATCCTGATCCGAACGCAAAAATAGCGAGCGTCGCGGATTCATTGAATCGCTCTGAGGAAATCGGGAATCGCCTTCGAAGAAGGTGGCCGCTCGGGGACTTGAACCCCGACGCCTTGCGGCACAAGATCCTAAATCTTGCGTGTCTGCCAATTTCACCAAGCGGCCAAGCTTGTCCCAGATAGACTAACCAATTCCGAAAAGGTTCGCGAGTTCACAGGCGGGTAATATCGTGAGATCGCAGTTGTGGCAATGAGCCGTGCCTGAAAATGGCGTTTCATTCGAAGGATTTTGGCTGTCAGCCGGAACGCGTTTTTCGTATTTCCACGATCCACGCCTGGAAGTCGGGCGATTCCGATTCTTCAGATGGACGACCTGCTGTCGTACCTTTCGGCGGGCTCAGGACACGTCGAGAGACCCGCTTCAAAATCACGGATCCTGGCTTGGCGAGAAATTCGTCAACGTCATTTGGAAGCAGACTGGTCCTGCTTTAATGCCCCCTTTTCGGGGCGTCGGGGGCGAAAAAATCGGGTCGATTCTTTGACCACTCGGGCTCGGGATGCGATCCGGACCAGGAGTGTCAGCAGGTAGTTACGCCAGCCCGGGACTGTGAACTGATGGCGTCGCTCAAGAGCTCGCAGGGCTCGCTTCACGACGAATTCGACCGAGTGCGAAGCATGTTTCTGCAGCCATCCCGAGGCACCGGCGATGTCGAAGAACGATGTTCGCGTGACTCCGGCACAAACGGCGGTCACCGTAATCCCCCGGTCTTTTAACTCGCAGTGCAAGGCTTCGCTGAAGTGCAGTACAAACGCCTTACTGGCAGCATAAACCCCCATGTAGGCCACAGGCTGGAATGCCGACAGCGACGAAAGATTGATAATTGCGCCGCGACGACGCTGGAGCATTCCCGGCAGGACGCGATATGTCAGTTCGGTCAGGGCCGAGACATTTAACTGGATCATGGTGAGCATGCGATTGAGGTCGGCATCTTCAACCTCGCCCACAACTCCGAATCCCGCATTGTTGACCAGCAGCTCGACCGTCACACCCAACCGTTCAACCTCATCGAGTACCCGCTTTGGCTCGGACGGATTGGCGAGGTCTGACGGAATGACATGACAGCGTGTGCCATGCTGAAGATGCAGTTCCGCAGCCAGTTTTTCCATCAGATCACGTCGGCGAGCGACGAGAATAAGATGCATGCCACGGGAAGCGAGTTGACGCGCAAACTCCTCACCGAGCCCTGAAGAGGCTCCTGTGATGAGTGCCCATTGATTCGCTAGCTGTTTCCACACGGCATTGGTTCCCCGTCGTGCGTCCGGATGCGACGACGGAAAACGGCCGGCCCGGCGGTTGCTCGACCGACGCATCGTAACACGACCAGTGCCAAGAAACCAGCCGTGGTTACTTTGTGGACTTTTCGGGAATCTGCATTTCCAGGGCCGTAGTCTCGGCTTCAACATCTGTGAATCGCGTCGGCCACTCCGTTTTGCGAAGTTTCTGGATCGTTGATCGGGCGTTATCCCATTGTTCCTGGTGGATCTGCGCGGCCGCCAGCTTTAACAGTCCGTTCGGTTCCAGTTTCCGCAGGTCGGCGACTCGCTCCCAATGCGTAATTGCATCGCTCCAGCGGTCCTGACTCTGACGGCGTTCTGCCATTGCTGCGTGATTTTCAGCTTCAGTCGGAGAAGCCTCGATGATCGAGGTCTCGGCCCGCTCGGCTTCCTCCTCGTTTTCACCCAGGCGATCAGCCAGTTGCAGATAGAGGTTAATATCGTGTGGCTTGAGTTCGATCAGTTTCAACAGCTGCTGTATTGCTGATGCGGCATCGTCAACGGCATCGTAACTGGCGATTAAGGACTGGTGTGTCTGGACATCGTGCGGTTGCAGTTCGAGCGCCAGCCGCAACTGCGGAATGGCTTTGTCATGATGGGACTGTTCCGCATACACCGTTCCAACAATCCGCCTGAGAATCGGGCTGTCTTGCAGAGTTTCAGCCGCTTGGGCATCGAGGTGCTTCACAAAATCATCGAGGTCTTCAGCGTTCGACAGAATTCCCTTGAGTTCCTCCAGCAATGACTCGCGATCTGACTGATCAGATCCCTGGCAGACGATCGCAGCCGAAATCGCGTCCACTGCTTCTCGTGTCTTTTTCAATTCTGAATAGGCTCGAGCGAGATCCTTATTGTACATGACAAGCGTCTGGTCCCCAGCGCCGCTGCCGGGATTTGACCGCTGGTGCAGCGAAATCGCTTCAACAAGATACGGGACGGCGCTCTCCGTCAGCTGACATTCCAGGCAGGCCAGTCCTATCTGATGGGCATTCTCTTCATTCCAACGTCCCTCTTGATGGAAATGCTCGTCGGTTTGCTTCAACAATTCGGCAAGCTGCTGGGGACGTTTCGATTCGAAATACGCTGCCATCAGTTGCGTTCGGTACTCCATCGCATCGGGATGGGCTGCCATCAGAGATTCGAGCAACGTGATCGACTCCGGAAATCGTTTGTCGCTTTGTAGCCACGAGACCAATTCCGACTGGGCCTGTTCGTCCAGCAGGCCCTGCTTGAGTGCGACGAAAAGAATTTCAATCGAACGTGATTTCATTTCAAGATCGTTCCGGAAAAAGCCCGCCACATGCATGGTTCGTCGCCCCGAAGTTCTGTTGTCAGCCAGCACTTCGTTTGCCAACTTAACGAACGCAGGAACTTTTTCTTTCCAGAACGTTTGATTTCCCTTCCGGGTAAATGCAGAGCTGCAGTCATCCCGGCCTGTCCGTAACCTCGTTCGCAGTTCAGCCAGCACGAATTTCAAGATGCGTGCATCAAGTTCCGAAGGACCGACTTCGGCACGGCGGCGAGCCAGTTCGTTCCCGAATGTTTTTCCCGCAGAATCTCCGCTCATTTCCAATCGCTGCGGGAACTGCTCAATACGTTCAATTAAATATCGCAGCGCGGCCTTCGCCCCGGCAATATCCGCGATCATCGCCATCGGGTATGTCACGGTATTCAGGTATGTTGTTGTCTGCTTTTTGAGAAGCCCGGGCAGGACATCGAAGACAAAACCTTCCAGGTGTTCGGTCGTTTTGGCCAGAGAATCTCGATGTGCGGATCGAAACAGATCAAACATGCGTATCACAGACCGATACCGCAACTGCTCGTCATCAGCCGCAGCGATCTTCGTTAGTAAAAGTTTGTGCAAAGATTCAAACAGTTCGGCACGTCCATTACCGAGTGATGTCGCGCCATTGGCTTCGAAAGCATTGACGTGCAGCGCCAACATCCGGTCGTCGAACCACTGTCTCTGCTCAGGGCCTTTTGATTTGTCGAGGAAGCGTCGCAGCAGGGCTTCACCCGCCGTAAATTCCTTTGTTTGTTCATACATTTCTACAAAACGGCCAATGATTGGATTATCGAAGTTTGGCCAACCGCCCTGATTCGCCTGGGAATACGCATTCACCTCGACTTCCATAATCCGTTTCGCCTCGTCATGCCGGTCGTAGGCACACAGGAGATTGCACATTTCCGTGGTGATCTGCAGTCGATTCCGGCTGTCGGCCGGGGCCAGCTTCTGAAGATCCTTCAGTTGGCGCAATTGCTCATCGGCCAGACGATCTGGCAGTCCCCCCAGTTGGGTCAGGAAGTTTGCCATCAGAGGAGCTTCGTCCGCTTCCATCTTTCGCTGGAACGCACGCTGCAGTGCGGCAAAGCTGGCATCGATGTGAACGTCGGGCTGATCGAGAACTTCCGAAGACTTTCTTTCGATCAACGCTTCCATCAGATCAAGCGCCCGCAGGTCTGTCGGCGTTCGTTGCCCCTCACGCAGCACCTTTACGCGAGCAAGGACTTCATCGGCAGCCGCTTCGTTTCGAAGTTCTCCCAGCACACTATCATTCAAGTGTTTCAGGTACGAATAGATCATCAGCGGGGAACGGCCTATGACGGCGTCAGGCAGCATCTGCAACAGTCGGAAATCATGTGTTCCAACATAGACCCGACGGAGATATTCCAAACCGGTTTCCGGGGCGCGTGCTTTTTCAAACAAAGCATTCAGGGCGAGCAATGTCTGATCATCCAATTCTGACGTCGGGGGTTCAGGTTGATCCCAGCGATTGCAGAGCGTGAGCAGCAGGTTCTGCAACTGGTCTTCTGTCATCTGTTTGAAGGATTCCAGCTGAGCCCGTTCATGTTCCTGGCGACGGTCCAGAACCTGATACCAGTCTGCGAGAAGTTTATAGTCACTTGCCGAGAGCAATCGATCTTTCTGACATGCCTCGAAGATCTGAACAGCCTCCGCGATGAGGCCTCGCTCGGCCTGCAGTCGTGCGAGATATCGACGCCACGGGGCGGTCGACACGTCATCCTTGATCCACTGGCGCAGTCGGCGTTCCAATTCCTCAGGGCGATCAAGAGCGACCAGGAAATCGAACATCTGGTTGCGCCAGCGCGAGCCTGGCGTTGCGGTCCGTCTGGGATCGCCTGCGGGAACAGGGGATGTCTCCTGTGCGATACCTGCGTCGAGATATCTGATCACCTTCGCGATGGTTTCAGGAGTTCCCTTGCGGCCTGTCGCAAGATTAAAGACCGTGAGTAATGCACGCCGATGCAGAATCGCACTGACCACATCTTTGCGGTCTTTTTCTTCGATCTTGATGCCATACAGATATGGAGGTTCAATGACGCCTTGAACGTCATCTTCTGGATCAACTTCGTTCTTCGAAGGTGGCGGCACATCACCCAGAATTTTCCAGCAGAACTGCAGGGTTTGCGGTTGGCGTTGCCCTGCCTGAAGATCCAGCCAGGTCTGCTCGATGCTCAGCCAATCGGACAGAGGACCATCGACCTTGCCAGCTTCGACTCCCAGTCGATCCGATAGTTCAGTCAGTGCCGTCTGGCGGATCTGCTTGTTTTGAGCCGCGATTTCATTTCGCGTCAGCTTGTTTCGCCCCCCCTGATCCGAAAGTTTCTCTGCTGCGACAGCGATACGGTTTGCGAGCATGCTGTCGACAAGGTGATACAGGGCCGGAAGTTGTACCGGCAATCGATCCACCAGATTTTTTTCAAGGCTGAGATCCACGAGAAGTTTGAATGCTTCCTGCTCGATCTCAGCATTCCAGTCGGTTTCCTGCAGGGCATTGAAAAGCTTCGTGCGGTATTCAACCACATCGTCGGCGTGAGCTTTGGCAAGTTGCTCACGCAGGAACGGGAGATACCGCGATTCGTAGAATCGTGCTGAATAAATCGAAGTCAATGCTTCTCCCAGTTGCTTTTGATCATCGCGATTCTCAGTCTTTGCCCAGCGTCCCTTCAGCGACGTGGCGATTGATTCCCAGACTTCATCGGAGACCTCGGACGCATCTAATTGTTTGCGACCTTGCAGCGGTTCGGGCAACTCCATCCGACCGGACAGTGTCCATGAGACGAGATTCTGGATCTGGAATGGAGAGAGCTTTGGCAGATCATTCCGCAGGAGCATCAGGAAGCCACCACGCAGCCTGTCAATGACATCTTGGTCGCGCAGGCGATTCATGATTCGCCAGCTAAAGTCGGAGTGATGTGGATTCTGCGCGAAATCGCGAGCGAATTTCGAGAGCGGTTCAAACCATCGTTCATCAACCTGTTGCGATGAGAAATACCGGTTTTGCCCTAGAGCATACTGAAGTGCGGCGTCACAGCGGGCGACCTGCAGCGGGGTCAGTTGACCATCCACGCGAGTGTCGTCGAGCCAACTCTGGGCCAGAGAATCCGCCTTTTCTCGCTCATCATTGCAGACGAGTGATACCAGATGCAGGGAATATGCAGAGTGATGTCCGGTGGAATTGGGGTTGCGCCCAACCCACTCGGTCGTAAATCTCAGCATCTCACTCCATTCCCCGCGTGTGCGATAGTGTTCTACCACCGCTGATCGGAGCAAATCGTCGTCGTGTGGGCTTCGCGTGACGGGCCGCTCAAGTTCCCGACGAAGCCAGGCAATCGCCGCTGCGGGTTGCCCGCCCTGAGTCAAATGGCGGGCGTAGTCCAGTTGACGTTGGAGATTCCACGGAGCTTCTTCTGCCAGGGACCGTTTCAATGCCAGCGCCTGTTCCCACTCATCCATTCCCAGATGGCATTGGATTCTGCGATCGGTCCAAGCCCCGACAGCGTCAGCCTCGGCCGGTTGGCGGTCATAAACGGGCTTCACCAGCAACACGAGAGGTAACATTTCTGGCTTGGTGACAATTTCGCTGATCTGATCCAGGACCATGTTTGCCAGGAACAAATCAGACGGTTGAGGTGCTTCCAGCAGTGTACGAAGCTCTTCAGCAAATCGCTTGGACGCCTCTTCATGGCGACGCGACGTCATCAGCAGAAGCGTGCGAATCCATCGCAGCCCTGGCTTGTCTTTACCTTCTAGTTCCATCGCATCCACATGTTTCCACATTTCGTCCCATTGCTGACGACGTGCGAGGTGCACAATCATCGCCAGCCTGTGATCAAACGTGGCGCTGCCATCGATCGTTTTCTGTCGTGATTCTCTGAGCGTGACAAACGGCAACTGGATGAACTGAGTCGCTTCGCGTGCGGCCAGTTCCTGTTGGAATCGTTGATCGAACTGGTTTTTGTCCAGCATCTGCAATTCCAGACTCGTCTGGGACGTCTTGGCACCATTCGCGTCGAACTGGGTGACTTTGCGAGCCCACCAGGTTCCGCCCACTTCAACGAAATCGTCATACGTCGTAGACACGGTGCTGCGACCATCGACGATGTTTTCGGTCTTCAACACAACATGGCGTTTCGTATCGATCAGCACGCGATGCGATCCGCCGCTGAACGGTCCCGTCTGCATCGGCGTCAAGATAAGATTGACGCGATTTTCACCAGCGGCCTCGATGACAGACGATGTGTCGGGATGAAACTCTTGCAGGGATCGAACAGAATAATCCGTCAGATTCAAAATCGTCGGGTCAAGGTCACCATCCGCCAGCGGACGCTTCCGGCCGAGCAGGAATGCGAGCGAATAGACCCCACGTTCTTTTCCACTGCAGAAGTTGACGAAAGAATGCTCCCCAGGACCAGCGGATTTCGACAGCCACTGTGTCGGTGAATAGATCACCAGATCCGTGTTGCGGGCGGACCGACGATTCCACGCCGGGTCAAAACTCTCCGAAGTCCGGTTCAGTACAATTCCACCCGCCAGCTTCTTCAATGAATCGGTTCGTAACAGACTGTCGGAAATTGCGATGGCTTCGGGCGTCCAGTCAGTTTTCGCCTTCACCACTGGAAAACTCACCACAGGAAAGCCGACCATTGAATTGCGGGCCAGATGCGGGAAGAGAAGATCGACCCATTCGGTATAAGAACCCGTGACCTGATCGAACTCGGAAACAACGTATCCTGAATAGCGAGGGATGTGATCCATAAGGTCCAGAAGCAGATAATGCTTTCGTCCATTAACGATCATATCTCGTCCGTCGATTTCATCGACGGGGTCGTCGATAAACATTTCCACGCCGTCTGTATCGGTCTCTTCGGCAACTCCGAGGTTCAACTCTTCCATGGTACCGTCCGACGCCATTGCGTCTTCGATACCGGATTGCTGTTTGGCAGCCAACGAGAGAGTTGCGTCGATCGCCATTTCTCCCCCGTCCATTCCGATATCCATGTCGCCACCCATACCTCCCAGTCCCAATCCGGTCAGCCCGACGCCGCTGCCAACGCCCCCCAGCCCTCCAAACCCCATTCCGCCACCCATTCCGCCACCCATTCCGCCACCCATTCCACCGCCCATCCCGCCACCCATTCCACCGCCGCCAAAGAATCCACCGCCGCGATTCATCGAGAGCTGCCAGGCCATCTGCTCGAGTTCACCCGAATTCCTGCCGTAGTTCTTGAATCCACGAACAATCTGATTTCGGAGACCGAACCGCCAACTCCCGGCCTTCTTCATTTGAGCCTGTACCAGTTCAAAGTTGGCGTTTGCTTTTCCTTCTGCGAAGAACCGTTCGCCATCTCGCATTTCGTACCGTCGCTTCACCTTGAATCGTTCGCGGTCAGCATCCGACTCCAGGACGAGCAATGAGGTGTACGGCGTGATGATGTGAAATTCTTCGGACAGTCGAATGATGTCTTCTCGCACCTGGGGATTCGTTCCTTGTGCCAGCAGATGATCCAGATGGGCGCGAGCCCACAACCGGGGGATGAATGAATTCCCCTCTTCCGCATCCTTCAAGCTGACCTTGGCGGCGTACTTCACTTTCTCGTTACCACGCACCCCCGTGACAACGATCTCACCCGACTGATCTTTCCCTTCGGGCAGGTAACGACCGACAAGGATCTGCTGAGTCCCCGCAGCAACATTGGGGAGTTCGCCTGGATAGACAGCCGCGACACGCAGGCCGCGGAATTCCACATTCAGATCTCGCAGACCTGGCTGAGCAATTTCGTTCAGCAGTTCCAGCGCAATCATGTTCGGAGTCTGTTCGCCGGTAATCGATCGAGTCGAACCGTGACCCGCCGCCGCAATCCCCTTCATGACAACCGTGTCATGTGAATTGCCAACAATCACGGAATGGAATGTTCTGCTTGAAGGCTTTCCATTCACTGAGCCAGTCAATTGCTTGATTTTCTGAACGAACGCGGCCGAATCTGTCGTGCCCCCGGAAAGGATTCCGTCACCGACATAAATGACGTGCGCATCTGGACGACTCTTCTGAACGATCTCCGCGAAGGCCCGATCCAGATTGGTCCAGCCCAGCGAGATCCGATCTTCGAGAAACTTTCTGGCAGCGGCGATGTTTTCGCCGGTCGGTTCCATCGGTTCCGGCGATCCCCAGACCGTTTTCACGTCGACACAGGCCAGTTGAAATCGATCTTCGGCTCCCAGCGCGGCCAGCACGGCTCCTGCAAACTCGGATTGCTGTCGACGCTTTTCAGCATCCATTGAGGACGAAGTGTCGCAAACCAGCAGGATCTGCAGCGGCTTTCCGTCAGGCAATAACTCACGTTGCCAGTTTCCCTCCGGCCCGGGGGGATTGAGTTGCACCAGGAAATAGCCATCCGCACCGCGACGATGTGGCACGACGACAACATCCGATTGCTTGCCATCAACTTCACAGACGACTTCAAAATCGCGAGTTGGCGTGTAGTCCTGTGCCGAGAATTCCACTTGACCTGAATGAGCCGCCTGTTGAGTTCGGACCGCATGAGTCGGACAACTGAGACTCTTCAGCGGCAATGCAGAATTCACAGTGACGGACAGCGACAACTCGCGCAGCGGCTTCGTCCGCAGCAGTTCACTGCGCAGGCCATACGCATACCGATAGCGATTGGCTCGCAGTGGCAGGACCTGGGTGTAGACAATCTTGATCCGCTTTTCTGAATGAGCTTCAATCGGGAAGACGCGAGCCTTGAAGATGTTGCCCCCCATCCACTCCAGCAGTCCGGGGTCTCGTTTTTCTCGCAGAATCGTTTCAAAAATTTCACGAGCCCGCTGCTTTTCCACGACATCTGCTTCGACCAGTTCGTCGCCAATCCACATCCCGAAACCGCTGATCGAGGCATCCTGTGGCAATGGAAAATGGAAGATACCTTCCAATCGCGATTTCGTGTGATTCACGAACGATTCTTCGATCGTTGTCCTGGCAATCTGATCGCGGATTTCGACCGAGACTTTGTGGTATCCAACGCTCAGCGGTTCGTTCCTGCCGTCAGGCAGGTTCACAATCAGCGAGCCGAGAGATTCGTTCGTTGAATTTCCTTCAAAACCCACTAACCAGACGGGGGCCTGCGGCACGTCGACGATTTTTTCGGCGGCGTCGATTCTGACGAGTTGACGTATCCCAGGTTTGAACGGGCGATTCCCCTGTCGTGGAGCCAATAAATTGAATTCTGTTTTTTCGGCTCCCTTCGAATCAACCTGGACCTGACCGTTATGCAGCCGCGCCTGCGTCGGGGAAATGCATTCCAGCAATGTGCCCGGGCCGAGTGTCAGTTCAACATCCGTTGAAAGCTGAAGCTTCACGGCATTCGGACCACGTAATTCGGTCCGCACCCAATCACCCTGTCGCAGAAGGGTGTCGCGGCAAATCGGCGTCCAGCGACGGGCGAGTGCGGGGCGCAGCACAACGACCCCTTGCGAACTGGTGATCTTGCCAATCCGGCCATCCTCCGTCAGCGATTTCGCCACGACAAACTGCTCATCGCCAACGGCGGGGTTCAGTGCAATCAATTGCAATTCAGCCTTCGGAACAGCACCGTCGCCATCTGCGGCATTGAAAGCGATGATTCCCACCAACTGATTGTTCGCCGCATCTGCAAAGGCCTCGATCCGCAGTTCCTGATCGTCACCGGGCAGGTTTACCCGATAGACCAGGCAGTCACGTCCCTGATACATCTTCCGTTGCGTCGGCCGAGCCGTCAGCAACGCCGAAGCTTCTTTGACTCCGACATCCAACAGACCGAGTAGATCAACCTGCTTTTCCGGGTTACGGAACCACGGAGAATCTCCGGTAGTGACCTTGTTCTCCGATTCATCCACTTTCCACCAGCGGGAACCGATGGCGATCTGGTATCGCTGGGGAGTATCCTGCTTTCGGACGAGCCCGGGAGCTCGCACCAGGATCTCTGACTGATCACTTTTTCCCGCCTTTTTCAGCTGGAAGTGGAGTGTCGAAGCACCTCGCAATTCCTGCAGAATTGCCGAGAACGGAGCCCCGCTGACTGAAGGAGTAACAAACGGATTTACCAGAACGGCCAGCAGTCCCACGGCCGCTGAGAGCGCCAGAGATCCGCGCAGGATGAGAGTGATCATGGATGTTCTCCGAGGTTTTCGGATCGTTGATTCAGAAAGCGGCGAAGAGGCATCACCGCCAGAGGGCGTCGCTGTTTGTGAGGTTGCAGCCAGGGCGAATTCTTTCGCCGCGCGTTCACGTAAGGCCTGCAGCAGGCCGGGGTCGGGGGACGCGACATCGGCATCGACAGAATGCAGAAGTGCATTCAGTCGCTCGTCTTCTCGATCATGTTCATGGTCTTGCGTCATAGTCATTCGGTCTACGAAGCGGGGCCCCGTACTTCAGGTCCGCCGGGGATGGGGTCGCGAACCAGTTTTTCCATGCGGGCTCGAAACTCACGACGAGCTCGAGCCAGCTTCGATTTGATCGCCTCAACCGATCCCCCGAGCGTTCGCGAGAGGTCGTCGAGGCTTTGATCATCCAGGTATTTCGCGGTCAACAGCAGCGAGTAATCCGGCGGCAAATCAGCCAGTACCGCTCGAACGGCATCCGCCAGTTCCTGCCGCTGCCACGGTTCGTCAGCGCTTTCCGAGAAATTCAGCCAGCGCTGCAATTCCACGGCTCGCGCCTCAACCAGTTCCTTCAAACGTTGGACTTTGTTGATCTGTCGCCAATACACAGAGGCCTGATGATGTGCAATTCCCGTCAGCCACCCCCACAGCGTCCCTCGCTGAGGATCAAACTGCCGTGCTGAACGGGCCGCCTCAAGAAACGTTTCTTGCACAAGATCCCCCACAGAAACAGTTTCCGATCCAACTAGCCGAGCGACGTACCGCCAGATATCCACGTTGTATCCGTCATACAACGCAGACCAGGCATCACGATCGCCGCGCCGCAATCCATCGACGACGGCCAGTTGGTCAGACTCATCGAGCACGAGGTGGTTTTCCGCTCAGGGAAGTGGTCTCAACGTCTATTGGGAATCCAAAGCCACGAGGTGTCGCAGAATTTTGCGATTTTTTTTGTTTGGCTGTTATACCGGGAACCGCGCGGGGTTGCCTGCGATGCCCTCCAGACGGTCTCTGAACGAGTCGCGACAGAATTTGCTCTCGCCAACGAAATGCAGGTCAGGCTGGCATCGTTGCCGGGAGACGGCTTCGCGTCCTGTGCCGGACTGTCAACTTGTTCGGCTGATTTTCCCACGAAGCGTACGAAGGAATCAGACTTCGTAACGCGAAATTCCTGTTGAGCTGATTGCACCACGAAGCACACGAAGAGCACGAAGGAGTCGAAGAACAAAACACTGGATCAAACATTCCTCACAGGTGGAGGCCAGCAGTCCCGGGCCGAGGATTCGATGAACTTCGAAAGCACACCTGCTCACGCATACGATTAGCAAGCTGTCGAACTCCATCTTCGTGCTCTTCGTGGCCTTCGCGGTGAATTCCTATCATTCTCCAGCGATGGAATCGGAAGGAATTAATCCTCTCTTTGCAGCTTAATGATCTGCAGCGGGAACTGGTCGACTTGACCCGGCGGGCTCCCTAAGTGCACCCTACATGCAAAATAAAGCGTTTCCCGCGCCGTATCGCTCGATTCCCAGAGAAGACATTCCATGAAGCTTTCCGTTTTGACCGTCCTGTTGCTCGTGCCGCTTTCGGCATTGGATGCTGCCGATGTCCCCGCGAAGAAGCCGAATATTCTTTGGTTTGTCGTGGATGATATGTCAGCAAATTTCTCGTGCTATGGCGAGAAGGCGATTCAGACGCCGAATGTTGATCGGCTGGCTCGGGAAGGGACGCGATTTACAAATGCGTTCGTCACCGCACCGGTGTGTTCACCTTGCCGGTCGGCGCTGATCACCGGGATGTACCAGACCAGCATCGGGGCTCATCATCATCGCAGCGGGCGAGGCACGTTGAAGATTCACCTCCCTCAAGGTGTCATTCCAGTGCCGAAACTGTTTCAACAGGCCGGGTACTACACGTGTATCGGCAACGGCCTGCCAGCCGGGAGAGGTGCTGGTGCGAAGCAAGGAAAACGCAGCGGTCCCGGATTGGGAAAAACAGATTATAACTTCGAGTGGGACGGGGCCATCTACGACTCGGCAGACTGGTCCGGGCGTCAGGCCGGGCAACCCTTCTTCATGCAGGTACAACTGGGGGGAGGAAAGCTGCGGGGTGGAACTGATGACGAAGCGAAGAATCTGCTGGAGAGGGCAAAACAGGAATTCGGCAGTTCGACCGACCCCGCTGCCGTCGTGCTGCCACCATATTACCCACGTGATCCCGTGCTGCTGCGTGACTGGGCCGCGTATCTTGATGCAGTCCGATTTACAGACAAGCATGTTGGCGATGTCATCGCGCGACTCGAAAAGGAAGGAATTCTCGACAATACGCTGATCATCTTCATGACCGATCACGGCATCAGTCATGCGCGAGGCAAGCAGTTTCTTTACGATGAAGGGACACATGTTCCATTCATCGTGCGTGGGCCGGGAATTGCCGCAGGTCAAGTCCGCGCGGATCTGATCGAACACATCGACATGGGGCCAATTTCACTCGCCGCAGCGGGACTTCCCATTCCTTCCGTGATGCACGGCCGCGATGTTTTCGCAAAAGACTATGCACCTCGGACTGCGGTCTTTGCAGCTCGCGATCGCTGCGACGAGACGGTGGAACGACTTCGCAGCGTCCGCACGGATCGATTCCTTTACATTCGCAACTTCTATCCGCAACGCCCTCATTTGCAGCCCAATGCCTACAAGGATGGCAAGAGCATCGTGCAGGCCTTGCGTTCACTGCACGCCAGTGGGCAACTCGATCCGCTTACAGAGTCATTGCTGTTCAGTCCAACACGGCCGGCTGAAGAACTCTATGAATGGACGAAAGACCGCTGGCAGGTGACAAACCTCGCTACAGACCAGGCACATCGTCCGATGCTTGAGCAGCTTCGTGCTCGCCTGGATCAATGGATGATCGACACTCACGACCATGGTCCGGAATCCGACGCGATGTACGATAGCGACATGGCAGCCTATGTCGGCAAAGGAAACCCGACGGTTGAGAAGAACATCGCGATCATGAAACAATGGGCAAGAACTGAAAAAGCGAACCTCAAGGCAGAATGACCACGTGGGAAGTTGCCGTGGCATCTTGACTGTATTGCAATTGCAATACAATCGGCTTATGGAGACGCATGATGACGAAACGCTCTACGACCGCTAAGCCCAGCCCGCTGATGGTCCGACTCGATGCGGAAAGCAAACAGGCTCTGACCGCCGCGGCAGAGCTGCGACGGATCAGCGTCAGCGACTATGTCCGAACCGTGACAGTGGCTCAGGCACGCCGCGAAGTTGCCAGCGCGCGCGTTCAGACGATTCTGCTCAGTCCTGATGAGCAACTCGCCTTCTGGCAGGCTCTGAATGCTCCCACGAAGCTCACTCCAGTCCAAAAGCGGTTGGGGACTATCATGCGGGGATCATGAAACAATGGGCGAAATCCGACAAAGCAAACGCAGCGAACCCCAAGGCAGAATGACCATGACAACGTTTGGATTCCGATTTCTCACCGGGATGTTGCTGGCTTCGTTGACAGCCGTTCACGTGCTGGCGGCACCTCCGACTTCCAGGCCGAATATCATCTTCATCATGGCGGACGACCTGGGTTACACGGATGTCGCCTGTTTCGGCAGCAAGTATTACGAAACGCCGAATATTGATCGGCTTGCGACTCAGGGGATGAAGCTGCTGAGTCATCATCATTGCCAGAATTGCACACCGACGCGCGCGGCATTGATGAGTGGGCAATACGGTGCTCGCACGGGGGTCTACACTGTTGGCGGGACTGATCGTTTCGACTGGAGCAAACGTCCGCTGCGGCCGGTTGAAAACGTCACCAATCTGCCGCTTGATCGCGACATTATTGCGAAACAACTCAAGGCGGCCGGTTACGCGACGGGGATGTTTGGCAAGTGGCACATCGGTCAGCAGGGGGAATACCTACCCGGCAAGCGTGGCTTCGATGAAGCGATTGTCAGCATGGGAGAGCATTTTGATTTCGTCACCAATCCCAAAACCGATTATCCGAAGGGTCAGTACCTTGCCGACTTCCTGACGGACAAAGCCGTGGACTTCATCACGCGACACAAACACGAGCCGTTTTTCCTGTACCTGCCACATTTCGGAGTCCATTCGCCACACGACGCGAAAGCCGATTTGATTGCCAGGTTCAAGCCCAAGCCGGGTGTTGGCGGCCACAACAACGCGACCTATGCCGCCATGATTGCCTCAGTGGATGAAAGCGTGGGCCGTGTGATGCAAACACTGGATGAACTGGAGCTGGCTGACAACACGGTGCTGATTTTCACCAGCGATAACGGCGGTGTCGGAGGCTACAACCGGCCTGGCGGTCTTGAACGAGAACCGGGCATGGAAGGCAAGGGGAAGAAGGCCCGGGCGAATAACGGAGATGGCGGAGGAATCACCGATAATGCTCCACTGCGCAGCGGCAAAGGGAGCCTCTACGAAGGGGGAACGCGCGAGCCGTTTATCGTGCGCTGGCCGGGTGTGACGAAGCCCGGATCGTCATGTAACGTTCCAACGATTCATGTGGATATTTTTCCGACATTGCTGGAAATTACAGGAGCCCCTAAACCTCGACAGGTTCTCGATGGCGAAAGTCTGGCGAAACTGTTCCGCAATCCCGATGCGAAGCTGCACCGTGATGCGATTTTCCAGCATTTTCCGGGCTATCTGGGATCCGGCCCCGGACTCTGGCGTACGACACCAGTAAGTCTTATCCAGGTTGGCGATTGGAAACTGATGGAGTTCCTCGAAGATGGCCGACTGGAACTCTATAACCTGAGTGACGACATCGGTGAGACAAAAAACCTGGCGAACGAGAATCCTGCCAAGGCGAAGGAAATGCACGACCGTCTTATCGCATGGCGGGCCGAGATCAACGCCCCGATGCCTGCGAAGAACAAAGGTGACGCTGAAAAATCCAAGGCCAAAGGCAATGGAAGCGGAAAGAAAAAGGCCGCATGACCAGTTCATGCGGTGCCATTCAATCGATTTTGGAACCACTTTGTCATGAAAAACATGCTTGCATTCATTATAGCTCTCTGCTTGACCACACAGAATGTGCAAGCGGCCAGGCCGAACATCGTCATTCTCTATGCTGACGACATGGGCTACGGGGATCTGGGTGTACAGAACCCCGAGTCTCGCATCCCGACCCCACACCTCGACCGACTTGCATCACAGGGAGCCCGATTTACGGACGCCCACAGTTCGTCGGGAGTCTGTACTCCCAGCCGTTATGCACTGCTGCATGGACGGTATCACTGGCGGAAGTTTCATGGCATCGTGAATTCGTTCGATCAGCCGGTCCTGGACGCTGAACGGACCACGTTGCCCGAGTTGCTGAAAACGAAAGGGTATAAGACGGCGTGTATCGGTAAATGGCATCTGGGCTGGGACTGGAATGCCATCAAACGACCGGGGGCTACGCCCGCCAAAGGGGCAGGAAAGACACCGGGCGGTTTTGCCCCAGACGCTTTTGACTGGAGCAAGCCGATCCCCGGCGGACCGTTGTCGCATGGGTTCGATTATTACTTCGGCGACGATGTGCCAAACTTTCCACCGTATGCGTGGTTCGAGAACGATCGCGTCATCACCGAACCAACCGTACCACTCTCAACCCCAAACCGACCGCCGAAGGCGCGTGGGAGGCTCGGCCAGGACCGTCTGTGAAAGACTGGGATTTCTGGGCCGTCATGCCAAAATTGACGGAAAAGGCCGTAGAGTGGATTGGTCAGCAGAAGCAGGACGAGCCGTTTTTCCTTTATTTTCCGTTCACGTCACCACACGCGCCGATCGTGCCAACTCAGGATTTTGTGGGCAAATCCAAGGCAGGTGGCTTCGGCGATTTTGTTACGCAAACTGACGACACCGTGGGGCGCGTATTGCGGGCGCTTCAGGAGGGTGGTTTCGCTGAAAATACACTGGTGATTTTCACGGCAGACAATGGCCCCGAGCACTATGCCTACGATCGCATTCAGAAATTCCAGCATCGCAGCATGGGGCCACTGCGCGGCCTCAAACGGGATCTCTGGGAAGGTGGGCATCGAGTTCCCTTTGTCGTCCGCTGGCCGACCAAGGTTTCTGCAGGAAGCGTCTACGATGGCATTCTGAGCCAGATCGACATCTATGCGACCATCGCAACCATTGTCGAAGCCGAAATCCCACCCGGTTCTGCCGAAGACAGTTACAACCAGTACTCGTTCCTCAGCGGCAAAACTCCGAGCCTGCGAAGCACAGTGGTTCACAACACGAACGCGAATGGATACGCACTTCGCCACGATGACTGGGTACTGATCGCGGCAAAAACAGGTGGCGTCAGCAAAGTCCCTGAGTGGTTCGACAACGCGAATGGCTATGTCAGGAACCCTCATCCAGGAGAACTCTATAACTTGAGTAACGATCTCTCGCAAAAGCAAAATCTCTACGCCGAGCAGCCTGACAAGGTTCAGGAACTCTCAACGCTGCTTGATCAAGTCCGCGCCAAGGGGCAGGTGCGGTGAGAACGGGTCCGTGCAGTTCTTGAATTTGCCCTCAGCCCCCGCACTCATCGCAGGGGCTGCTCAACCATCAAAACCCGCCGATGGATCCTCGCCAGCAATCGTAAAAATCATGGAAGACTCGGGGCCGGAATCGAATAACGCCGAGATTTCAGGCAACTGAAAACTTTTCAAAAAACGCCGAAAAACTTCTCTAGGAACGAGATACGCTTCTTGGTAGAAGTCGCCCATCGGCGAATTTTCCGGAATGGGACGGATTCCTTTCCAGCCGCCTGAATGGATGCGATGAAATGGCTAATTTGGTACTGACTCACGGTTCCGATGAACCCCTGCCAATCACCCGAGGTCGCCTGTTCGACTTCCCGGATGATCCGATCGCCTGTATGCGCAAGCTGAAGGCTCGGCACGGAAATATCGCGGCTCTGGAGGATGAGGGTCAGCGTGTCTATTTCGCGTTTGGGCCAGAGTTCAACCACCAGATCCTGAGTGATGGAGCAACGTATCACTCGCAGTTCTTCGCGATTCGGGGTTCACGAAATTCACCGCAGCGCCGACTGACATCCGGCCTGCTCAGCATGAATGGCGAGCAGCACAAGCGACAGCGACGACTGGTGATGGACGCTTTCCTGAAAAAAGCGATCCTCAACTATGTCCCTACGATCCGCAAACTGACGGAAGAAATGGTTTCGGACTGGAAGCCGGGAACAGAACGCGACATCAATCGCGACATGACCGACTTCATGCTGCGGCTGACGAGCACGATCCTGTTCGGTATCGATGATGCCGAGATGGCTTACCGCGTCGGCCACATGATTGATCACTGGGTTCACATGAACCATGAACTCGGAATGGGTGCTTTCGTTGCCAATCAGGACATTGCCAATCGATACGGTGACCTGCTGGAGTTCGCGGGAACGCTGGAATCCGAAATCAAGGCCATGATCAATCAGCGTAAAGGAAACCCCACAGGCCGTGATGCCCTGTCGATGATGATCAGCGCACATGACAGCGAAGGAAGCATCTCTGACGACGAATTGATCGGTCAGGCCGCGTTGATGTTTGGTGCCGCACATCTGACAACGGCACATACACTCGCCTGGACCCTGTTTCTGCTCGCCGAGCATCCGAGCGTGATGGGTGAGCTGCATCAGGAACTGAAAACCCGTTTGGATGGCGGATTTCCCACCGCCGATCAGGTGGACCAGTTGCACTGTACCGAACGCGTCGTCAAGGAGAGCATGCGAATCCTTCCGGCGTCGTCGTATTCGCAGCGAGTTTCGGCGGTCGCCACTCAACTGGGACCGTTTACACTTCCACCATCGGCTGGGATTGTATTCAGCCAGTTCATGACACATCACATGCCTGAACTTTATCCAAATCCAGAGGAATACCGGCCCGAGCGGTGGCTGCACATTAATCCATCGCCATACGAGTACCTGCCGTTCGGGGCTGGTCCGCGGATGTGCATCGGTGCTCCGCTGGCCATGCTGATCATGAAGACCGTCCTGCCGACAATCCTGCAGCGGTTTAAAGTAACAGCAGTCCCCATGTCAGAAGTCAGTGGCAAAGTGATCTCAACAATGCTCTGTCCGACCTCAGCTCTGATGATGCGACTGGACGAACAGGATGGGCGGTTTGAGGCTCAAGCGGTTCGCGGAAATATTCACGAAATGGTCGACCTGCGCGAAGTCCCACGCGTCGTCCGCAAAGCAGCGTAATGGCAACGCCATGCAAGTCCATCGGATTGATTGGCGATGTTCATTGCGAGCATCAGTCGCTCGCCGTGGTCATCGACGAGCTGAATCGACTCAACGTGGAAATAATTCTCTGTACGGGTGACATTCCAACAGGCCCCGGCGATATCAATGTCTGCTGCGACCTGCTGCATACCCATCAGATCCTAACGATCCGAGGCAACCATGATCGATGGTTGATGACCCTGCCGCTGATGACACTTCCATTGGCGACGCACCCCGCCGTCTTGAAAAAGAAGTCGTGGCGGTTCCTGGAATCACTTCCCGTTACGATGGAAATCCCAACGCTGTCCGGCCTCGCACTGCTGTGTCACGGCCTTGGGCAAAGCGACATGCGATCCATCATGCCTGAGAGTTCCAATCGGGATCTTGATGAGAACCCGTATCTTCAGGAACTGGTTGAGTCTGCACGCTATCGGTGGATTATCAACTGCCATTCGCATCACCGGATGGTCCGCAATTATCAGTCGCTGACGATCATCAACGCAGGGACACTTCGCCGAGATCACGATCCTTGTTTCGCGATGATCGACTTCGAACGAAGTTGTGTCACGTATTGGGATCTTGCAGATCAGACAACATTCTCAGTGTCAGCCGAACTGGCGGTCTGAAGAGCTCTTGATTTCAGCCGCTAACTACCGTGTACGAAGTCCTGCAGATTGACCGCAATCCAGTGAACGTTGACGACGTACGAGTCGACAGGCATGATTGGCAGCACTGAGATCGAGTAGCAGCCACACGCCGTGGTCATGGATCAACAGAAGAATCGAATGTTGCCGTAAAACCAGCGGTCAATGATGACGCGGAGGTGGTTTGTGACGACAGATGTCGAACCGAAGATCAAGTCAACTCATCCTCGCCGCAGGTGGACTCGTTCGCTTTGGTTTCGAGTCTCGCTCGCCATTGCCATGATTTTCGTAGTGTCATGGTTCACTTTCTGGATACCACGACGTTCCGTGTGGGCCGTATTGAGAGTGAACGGACTGGTTGACTCGCAGAACGCGCCCGAGATTCTCAAAGCAGTCCGTCAAACTCCATTGATCGGGCGATATCTCTATCGTGATGACGATGTCACTTACGTTCAATTGTTCGGGACCGGCGTCGATGACAACTGGATCGCCTGCCTTCGCAGATTCACAAATCTGGAGAACGCTTCACTTGACGGCGGACAAATTGGACCAGGTCTAAAAGAAATCGCTGATCTCCCTCATTTCAGAAGTGTCACGGTCATTGGTCGGCAGATGACGATCACTCGCACGGGAATGTTGAGCAGTTGGATCGATCATGTTGACTCAAGAATTACAGGTTCCCACTTCTTGCTGCTTCCACAACTGGAGGTTCTCCACCTGCTCAACTTTAAGAAAGGGACTATCAGCGAACTGAGTGCTCTAAAGCAACATCCCAAACTTCGCGAAATCTCGTTCGCAGAAGTCGAGGATCTTGCCAGCGTGTTAGGGCAACTGGTTGAGTGTCACAACATCGAATCGATCTCGCTCAACCTGACTGACGCCGATGACGAATTGATCATGGTGATACCTCGATTTTCACATCTGAAAAAGTTGACGATTCGCTCGAAGATCGCGTCGCAATCGTTGCAGCACCGCCTGCAGGAAGCCTTGCCAGGGACAGAGATCACCTGGGGCCGCTGAGCACTGATGAATCGAGAGAAGAATCAGGTACCGGACGCGGAAAACGCGGATGACACGGAAAACAGGCTTTGTGGCAGCAGTGGTGTCCGACTGGAGCAGTGCCACACGAGAATTCGATAGAGTTCAATATCCGGTACGCTTTCTGATACGATCGGATCGTGTCGTCCGTGCGTGTCGTGTCCGGAAAAATCACGGGGTTCCTCGACAGATCGAACGGACGTTGAAAACACGCGGAAATAAGGGACGCAACCAATGGACTTCGTGCTGATTATCCATGCGGTCAAAGATTACAACGCATGGAAAAAGGTTTTTGATGACGCGGCTGAGATCCGTAAGAACGCTGGCGAACAAAGCTATCAATTGCTGAAATTCGAAAATCGCCCCAACGACATCGTCCATTTTTCAAAATGGGAATCGCTGTCCAAGGCCAGGGCTTTTTTTGAATCACCAGAACTTGTCCGAATCCGGCAGGACGCGGGTGTCGAGTCTCCCGAGTTCATATACCTGAATCAACTCGAAGCAGCATCACTCCAAGCGAATGCTGCTACGTGACTCATTACGCTCGTGGGCACTGGCCTCACGGCGTGTGGCTTGTTTGGCGTGTCACTTCAGGGAAGTTTCTGAATGGATGGCTTTCCTCATTTCGGCAACAGTCGGCGAAGTACGTGACGCATTCACCTGGCCGACGGCCTTCACCACAGCAGGGAGTCTCGTCGTTGCGGCGGTCATCTTATGCAGTCCATTGACATCACGATGGCCAACGAGTCGGCGATACATCGCATTCAACGCTTTCACGCTGCTGGTTCTTGCGACCTGCGCTACTTTCTGTCACTACGCTGGCTCTCAAGTCGCCGGTATTCTGCACTGTCGGCGTTTTAAGCGAGTAACCCAATTCATTCTCACCTCAATCGACGCACTTTTCTGGAACGATCCATGCTCGATCAACTCAGACGTGATTACAGCGAACAACTCAAACGAGACCCTGCCAAGCCATTCGGTCCTGAGTTTGAGCGGACCACCAACCTTGAAAGAGAACTCGTTGACAAATACGGGTTCGATGCAATCCGTCTGATCTTCGAGGATTGCAACAGCATCAATTACTACCCTCTGGGACGCCTTCCTGACGATTGCCCCTGGAGCCACCTGAACGGCTTGAATCTCAGGTCAGCGATACGAACAGCGCTTTCACCGATTTTGAAAGAGATCCCGACGCTGATCGAGACGCTGTGTGACAGATGCCAATACCTCTACGCCGAGAAAACTGGAACGACCTGGGTCCTGCATTACTTTCTGGAGATGATGCTGTATGACCAGCGGCGATACTACCACGTTTACTCTGGCGGTCCGCCGAACCCCAGGCCTCAACCCAATTCGAGCCTGGAGAAATACGGTTGGCAGATCCCTGATGACCTCGCACGCCTGTATGCCGTTCACGATGGATTCGGCCCGATCCTCAGTAATGACAGTATCACGGTGATGGCCGAGATGATGGACCCGATTTGTCAGCAGCAGAACATCTATCCCGAAGGGTTCGAGTACCGCGATCTTATTGAGTTTCACCCCGATGGAGCCGGAAATGCGCAGTGCTTCCATCGGCACGACGGTGAAATCACGACAGTCGACTGGGATCACGAGGTCTGGGAAATCGCGGGCTCGCAAGATTTCTTTTCGTACATGGATGAGCGACTGAGCCAGCTTGATGAAGAGTAGTCGCTGAAAACCCAGTGAGAGGGGCCGATCGACTGCATGCGAAAGTCGACCAAAGAATGAAAATGCCCGGAAGCAACAGATCCCAGGGGGGCGAAGGATTCTATTGCTTCCGGGGCGATCGGTCGACTGGATATCAATGGGCTGTACCGCGTCCCTGCGGAACCCAGCCCCGTCATCAACCACCAGTGCCTGTGCCGTTCGCATCCATGCAGTTGGCAGTCGTCACTTCGCGATCAGATCGCGACAAGTGTGGTTGATGTTGTTCTTGGCAAATCTGAATTGAGTCGTCTTTTTGTCGTTTGCGGCTGCGTTGGCTGCAGCGTGCGGCGGGAACATAGATGGTCTTTCCAATGGGGTCAACACATCTTTTTGCGTGAAAACGCGTTTTGTAAGAAGGTAAAAAATCAGGTCAGGTAACGCGTTGCGGCATGATGCTGCGGACGCTGGCGGAAAGAATTGGACACGGAGAACACTGATGACACGGAATAATCGAGAGAGAGGATGAAGTGGTCGTAAGATTCGCGCTGAATACTCGTAATTCGTTACGGAGGGGGCAGAACGATAGAAGAGTTCTCAATCGTGATTCTTCCTCGTTCTGCCCCTCATCGTTCTGCCAATGATTTTGATTTCGTTGAAAAAGAAGAGGAGACCTTCGGTCGCGGTTCCGGCGGGGTCGGGAGACCCGCGCCGAGCACGCGTCTTTTTTTACAGAGGGGGCAGAACGATAGAAGAGATCTCAATCGTAATTCTTCATCGTTCTGCCCCTTATCGTTCTGCCAATGATTTGGATTTCGTTGAAAAAGAAGAGGAGACCTTCAGTCGCGGTTCCGGCGGGGTCGGGAGACCCGCGCCGAGCACGCGTCTTTTGTTTCAGCGGGGATGAAGACAGTCAGTGGACCTGCGCCGAACAATGACGGACGCGCGTCAGCTGACGCGTGCCAAATGCTGGAATACGCTCAATCGGTTGCCTCCTGCTTCCCTCGTGCAATCGGCGCGGGTACATCTATAGGAGTTCAAATCGCCTTTGGCGAGATTCCAGGTGAACCGATACGGGAAAACTCAGATGCCCCGAATTCTGCTGTCGTTGGGACTTTTTTGTTTTTGCGTGGTACCTGCGTTTGCGGGCGAGGTGCAACTGAACGGCCACAAGTTTACGTTGCCTGACGGATTTCAGATTGAACTCGTCGCTACGTCACCGCTGGTGGACCGGCCGATCACCGCAGACTTTGATGAACTGGGGCGACTGTATGTCGCTGACTCGTCAGGTTCAAATGATCCTGTGCAAAAGCAACTCGAAGATAAGTCTCACCGCATCGTCCGGTTGCAGGATACGGATGGGGATGGCAAGTTCGACAAGAGTATCGTCTTTGCCGACAAGATGATGTTCCCCGAAGGGACGTTGTGGTACGACGGTTCGCTCTACGTGGCGGCTCCGCCGAGTATCTGGAAACTGACCGACACCGACGGTGACGGTGTCGCCGATAAGCGAGAAGAATGGTTCGCCGGGAAAACGCTGACGGGATGCGCGAACGATCTGCATGGTCCATACCTGGGGCCTGATGGCTGGATCTACTGGTGCAAGGGTGCGTTTGCCGAACAGACCTATGAACAGCCAGGAAAGAAACCTCTTGTCACGAAGGCGTCGCACATCTTCCGACGCCGGGCAGACGGGACAGGCCCCATTGAAAACGTGATGACGGGTGGAATGGATAACCCGGTTGATGTCGTCTTCACACCGGGGGGTGAACGCCTGTTTACCACAACCTTTCTGCAGAACCCGGGGGGAGGCTTGCGTGATGGAATGATTCACGCTGTTTATGGCGGAGTCTATGGCAAGGTTCACAATGTCACCGATTTTCATCCGCGGACAGGCGACTTGCTGCCGCCACTGGTTCATATGGGGGCAGCCGCTCCCTGTGGACTGGCCCGCTATGAATCGGACGCGTATGGGGACGACTTCCTGAACAACGTGTTTGCCTGTCAGTTCAACATGCACAAAGTCTCTCGGCATGCCCTGAAGCCGCATGGGGCGACGTTTGAATCGACTGATTCAGATCTCGTTGTCTCCGATCATCTTGATTTCCACCCGACGGATGTCATTGAAGACGCCGATGGCAGCGTGATCGTGTGCGATACGGGAGGCTGGTACAAACTCTGCTGCCCGACCTCACAACTCGCCAAGCCAGATGTGATCGGCGCGGTCTATCGCATTCGCCGGACGGCAGCTGCAAAAATCAACGACCCTCGTGGCATCAAGATCGACTGGACCAGGCAATCTGCCGCAGACCTGACCGCACTGCTCAGCGACAAACGCCCCGCAGTGCAGCACCGTGCGATACATCTGCTCGGACAAAAAGGAGTCGAAGCTGCGACGGCATTAAGGCCGATTTACGGGGGGCGACGAGCATCAGATGCAGCGAGGCTGAACGGGATCTGGGCACTGACTCGGATTGATCTCCCCGCAGCCAGGGGACTCGTCCGTGATACGTTGCTCGATTCCAGCCCGACAGTTCAACAGGCCGCACTGCACTCCGTCAGTCTCTGGCGAGATCGTTCAGCCATGCCACAGGTCGTGACATTGCTTCAGAAGGGCGATCCTCAACACCAGCGACTGGCGGCGGAGGTCCTGGGACGCCTGGAAGATAAATCTGCTGTTCCGCATCTTCTGGCAGCTGCCGGAGCCAAGGGGGCGGCAGATCGGTTTCGCGAACATGGCATTACGTATGCCTTGATTGAAATTGCCGATGCACATGGGACGGCTGACGGACTGAAGAGCCCCAATCCCAACGTGCAACGTCTTTCAATGGTGGCACTGGACCAGATGGCAGGGGGACGAGTTGAGCGGGCACTGGTTGTGGGACTCTTGTCGTCGCCTGATGCCTCACTCCGCGATACCGCACTGTGGCTGGTGGCACGCCACCCTGAATGGGGCGATGCACTGGCTGGATACTTCCGAAACGAATTGGCTCGTCCAAAATTATCGCTCGAAAATTCCGACGACCTGATCAAACTGCTGGCTCGTTTCAGTGGTACGAACACTGTCCAGGAACTGATCGCCAGTCAGTTGCGGATGCCCGCTGGTGCAGAACCGGCTCGTTCGGTGAAGCTGTTGAGTCTGACGGCCATGCAGCGATCTGGATTAAAACAGCTCCCCGAGTCCTGGACCGCGGCATTGACTGCGGTTCTGGCAACGAATGATGACCAACTGGTGACTCAAGCGATTGCCGTTGTCCGTGCAGTTCCGATCCCGAAGACGGGGGGCGATGATCTTGTTGCAGTACTACGGCGCCAGGCGTCGGAAGGGGGACCGGCAGAACGAAGGATCGAAGCTCTGGCAGCACTCCCGGCAACCGGGACTCCCCTCGACCAGGCCAGCTTGACGTTGTTGTTGAATCATCTAGGTGAACAGACCTCAGTGGCAACTCGATCCGCCGCCGTGGAGGCGTTGACGCGTGCGAAGTTGAGCGTCGATCAGCAGGCGGCGCTGGCTGGCCAGATCGCGAGTGTCGGACCTTTGGAGTTGAACCGCTTGCTGGGGCTGTTTGAAACCGCGACGGACGAAGCCGTGGGGCGGAAACTGGTTGCCAGCTTGAAGGATTCTCCAATCCTGACCAAGTTACGCGTGGACACAGTCAAACAGCGACTGGCCAAGTTCCCGCCTGCTGTCCAGCAGGAAGCGGAGCCGCTGTATCTGGCCATCAATGTTGAAGCAGGCAAGCAAAAACAACGCCTGGACGAACTGTCGAATTCGCTGAGTGATGGTGATGTGCGTCGCGGCCAGCAGATTTTCCACAGTTCCAAAGCAGCCTGTTCGGCCTGCCACGCGATCGGATATCTGGGAGGAACCATCGGCCCGGACCTTTCGCGGATCGGCAAAATACGTACGGAAAGAGACTTGTTGGAGTCGTTGCTTTATCCGAGTGTCAGTTTTGTCCGGAGCTACGAACCCGTGCTGATCGTCACGAAATCGGGCAAGTCGATTAACGGTCTGGTCCGGCGTGAAACCGCGGATGAGATTACGATGGCCACGGGCGCAAAAGAAGAAGTCCGGATCGCACGCGATGACATCGAAGAAATTGTGCCTGGAACGGTGTCGATTATGCCTGCCGGTCTGGAAACGCAATTCACCAGAGAGCAACTGGCAGATCTCGTTGCATTTTTGAAATCACGACAGTGAGATGTTTGATCGCGAAGCGATCGTTAAAACAAGATCCCCCGCAACGCGGGTGCATACGCAGGGGAGGAACGCTCCTCAGCAGGCCGGACAATCCTGTCCGGCTTGGCGCTCATTCATCACCTCAATCTCACATCCCACGGCTCTTACCTTACGTGGGTTTGCAGGCGAGAAGCAGTATCCGAGCAAACTGAAGAACGACGGACACGATTGTCCGTCCTACTGTCAATTCCCTCGCAGTTTGAGGACCGATGTGGCAGTGATAACGACATGATGTTCCTCCGTAGTTCCCCCGCACCTTGGGGTGCATGCGTAGGGAAGGAACTCTGGTAAATGATTGGGCATTTTCGCGGGCGCGTCGGCGGATTCGGCATTGATACCGATATGATGTTCCTCAAGAGGCCCAAAGGGCCAGTCGTTCACCCAGCCAGGGCCCTTCGGCCCTGGAATTGAACCCACCCAAAAATCTTCATGAGGCCTGAAGGGTCGGCCGTTCCTTTTGACGAGACTAAAGACCAACGGAATTTTCGGCCCTTCAGGCCTCAGATCCTGTTTTTACATCGATTTCCAGGGCCGAAGGGCCCTGGCTGGGTGAACTGATGGCCCACTTGGGCCGCAAGATTGAAACCTCCCGCGTTTCTGAAAAGCACTCTGTGTCGGCCGAGTTTGCATTGATACCGACACGATGTTCCTCAGGAGTCTCAGCGGGTTTGGAAAAACGAAGTA
>CAZSTW010000053.1:0-410 GCA_964609845.1 uncultured Planctomycetaceae bacterium
GTTCGCTGAAATATTCGGCCAGCCATGGAGCAGATTCGCTGCCCGACATGACAAGGCCATCGAGTGGGCGACCACGAAACGTCACTTTGTGATAACGCAGGCAGAGTTCCATCTCATCGATGATGGATTCGAAACAGGGTCGCAATGCGTCGATGATGGATCGGTGTACTTCGTTTTCGCCATCCAGAACGCGGGACGAAAATACGTCACTTCGCATCTGGTGAGCGTCGTCCGATTCGATGCCGAGAGCCTGAGAAACAGCGTCGTCAAACTGTCGTCCACCCATCGGAATCGACTTCAGGAAGAGGATCCGTGATCCTTCCGCAAACATCACTGTCACACAGGTTTCACTGCAGTAAAGATACGCTGTCCGGACAGCATCGGGTGCTCCCTGCGCCCGCTGCAGACTC
>CAZSTW010000053.1:548-28841 GCA_964609845.1 uncultured Planctomycetaceae bacterium
CGCAGGAACGCACAAGGTTCGATGTCCAGGCCGACAGGTGTCAGACCTGCGGATTCCAGAATCTTCAACCGCCGACGGATCAATTCCTGTGGGCAGGCGATTAAAATGACTTCCTGCTTCGTCGTGTTTTCCTGACGGACTTCACCAGCGACCAGATAACGGACTTCGAGCTGTTCGATCGGAAGCGACAATCGTTCGGAAGCTTCCCACTGCGCCGCTTTGGTGATCTCGTCCGGGGGCAACAGAGGAAGTCGCACGGTTTCGACCATGATTTCGTCGGAACCTAGACACGAAACGACCGGACGCCCCTTCAATCGGTGGTCTGTCACCAACGTACGCAAGGCGTCTGCAATTGCCCGATCCGCAATTTCAGAAGTGGCCCCGATCACCTGTGGCAGCGGTGACTGGATGGCTAGCCGAAGGTCAATCGCTGTTGCTGTGCCACTTAGTTGGATGACACTGGCCATCGATTGTCCGACGGACAGGCCAAGCGGTGCGTGTCTGTTCCTGGTGAATGTCAGCATGGTTACGATTCGGTACTGCGGGCAATTTCATGAGGACGGGTATTGAGTCGGCTGGTCCATCCAGACCTGCCCTGTCAGGGCGGATACAGTCAGCCGGAGATACATCGGATTGGTGTTAGGGCCATAAATCAACCAGATCTCTGTGTCATCCGTCCGCGACGGACCTGTTCCACCGAGTGATCCAAATGAAATGTTAGTCACAGATTGCCCTGAGGTCTTAAGTTTGGCTCCCAGCAATCGAACTCCACGCGAGTCTGTAACGATTCCATCGATTTGTCCGATGGAAACGACATAGACACCCGCGGCCGTGCCGGGAGGGGCTTGGGGATTCTGCAGTGGAGGAGGATTCCCCGGCCCCGTGAGCGTCAGCTGGTACTGGTTGGTCGAGACATTAAACGAGACCGTGTATTGCGTGTTGTATTGCATCGACAGGTCTGAGGCGAGCCTCAGGTCGGCAGCGAGAATACGTCCGGCGGCCTTCAGGCTGGTTGACGTGCCGTTGCTCATTGAGGGAACAACAATTGCCGCCAGAATGCCGATGACGGTGACGACCGTGAGTAATTCGATCAGGGTGTAGCCACGACGATTTGGCCGGGATTTACGACAGGAAAATCTTTCACAGGGAAGGTGAGACCATCGGTCGAAGGCGTCGGCGGGGTCAGGAGTCCCGCGCCGAACGCGTTGTCGGTTTGCTGCCGTTGTGAACATCATAGATCCTCCCGCCAGTCGATAATTTTCCAGCGGTATCCCGATGCGGCTGAATCTGAACCGGTACTGCTATACGGTTTAAACAGCGGTGTATTCGAAAGAACGCGAATCCCTGGCATGGGTTGGATCGACGTCGTTGGTTCCATTCGCAGACCGTAGATCGCGGTATTCCAGGGAAGGAACCAACCCTGGTTGAAAAGATTGGCAGGATTGGAGAGCCAATCTGGAAAAGAAATGCGTGGTTTGTTCAGTGACAACAACGCCGTATTGGTCGTATTCCAATCGGCTGTTGTATTCGTCCAGATGATCGATGCGATCCCCCACATCGATTCGCTGGCAAAGTTCACATTCCCGGCGACGACAGAACCATTGAGATTCACATAATTCGAGCGGTTCAGGCTGATCTTGTATGCGACCGCCGTCGCCTGGCGAATCTCACCAATGACCGTCAACGTCTTGGCCGAGTTATCCACGGACTGAATCGGAAACCAGCGTCCAGTAGTCCCATTCGACAGCCAGATGGCATATATTCGACCGCCGGAAACAGCGGACAAGTCAGGTGTCCCTTGAAGCTGGACGGTACTGTACGGCTGCTGGGACGGAACGGCCGTGGCATTCCCGGTGATGTTGATCTGATTATAGGAAGGATTTGTGTAGTCCGCCCCTCCACCTGAAATCTGCCCATCAATCATCACGGCCCCCTCAATGACCGCTTGAGCCCCACTGGAAAGATTCATCGCTTTAGCCACAATTGCTGGCAATCGTGGCCATGATTCGGCACCGTAGACAGCAGGCGTTCCACCGCTGGTGATCCAGTTGTACGCAGTAATCGTCGTTCCTGACCCGTAGATTGAAATGGTCCCTGAAACCACCAGGGTTCCGATCACTGTGACCTGACTATTGACGTCCAGGTTTCCAGATCGAACAAAAATTCCCAGGGGATTGGTTGTGGTTGGCTGCAGTGTGACTCCCGAAAGCGAACTCGACAGCGACACCGCCGTATAAACAGGCCCCTTTTCATACAACTGATAGGTCAGCCAGTTATTGGTGCTCATGGGAGTTGAGGATGGTGTCTGTGTGGTGGTCGCCCAGCTTGTCTTGAGTCGCCCCAGATCTGTCTGGATGGCGCTGGCCGGTGCGGTACTGAATGTGACTGGCCCCGTCAGTGGATGCGGGTGAATCATGTTTGCAGCTGTGGTCGCACCGAATTGATTTCCAATTTCCGTCAGCATTGTCGCCCGGATCGTGCTGGACCAGGATTCGCCGTTGTACAATGCCAGTCGCTGGCTCAGCCAGATCGGCCCTTCAATTCGCAACCCCGGATCAAAATTCAACGAGGTTGACGTCGACGAGGTCGTTGTCAACGTATAGGGAAGCGTCGCGGAATAGCTCGTGGAGTTCGTCGAGAGATCGGTCGCAGTCGAAACATCCCCTTCTCGCGCTGTACGTCCAGGAAGTCTTGGCATCAACCGTACGATGGCCTTGATCGTTCGTGTGACCCTGGTCGTCGAACTGCTCGGTGAAACCCAGGTACCGACCGATGTGATTGCAACGTGAAGTGGCAACTCGGAATCAGAGACTCCTGCCACCTGTCCGGATGTCACGGTGCTATAGGTGGCGGAACAACTGACCAGGTTCGCCGCATCTTGCTGGACAATCTTGGAGTAGGTGTCATTCATTCCGGTCCACGCTGTTGATTGCATCCGCAGCAATGCCCCCGAAAGCCCGGTTCTGGCAGCTTCCAGAGCGAGGTCATTCCGGCTGTCATTCTGAGTCGATTGCAGCGAGGTAATCTGCGTCCGCATGAAGCCGAACGTCACCGCCAGACTCAATCCAATTGCCAGCATCACCAGGATCATGCTGAACCCACGACGATTCGTCGCGACTAAGTGCGCACGAATTCGAGACATGGCGTGCCGATGCCGTTTCGCGCGCATGCGAACGCCCGCAGCAAAAAGTTCAGGGTTGATAAACATATTGGCGATTGATCGACGCAGGAAAAGGTAATGAGGTAGACGTTCCATCGTCGTTCAATGGCTTTGCCGGATCAGGATCCAGCAACAGTTCCATGCGAATATTGGTCGTCCGAAGGGCTCGGTCCGCTCCGACGAGTCCCTGGCCCCACGGAAGGTCATTCCAGGCTTGAGAACCAACGCTGACCGCTGCGATCTGGTTGTCACTCGGATTGGCGGTCATTTCAAATCGGATGTTGCCCACGTTCGGAACACTGGCTGACCCGTTTGTGACATGCAACCGGTCACAGAGCAGAATTGACTGGCGACTGTTGGTTTGCATCAATGACGCGATCGCGGCATTCAAACCTGCAGAGCGAAAATCGATACTTGTTGCATTCCCCGGAAAAGTGACTTCAACCAGCCGCGACGGGGTTGTGGGGTCGGGTGTATAGACGACAATTTCACTCGCCAAAGGCAAACGCGTTTTCAATCCTTGAGCGTTCATGCCACCGTTCGAACCGCCACTCCAGACCACCAGTTGTGTGGGTGCCAGATAGCTTCCGCAGGTTGTAGGGATAATTGCGATTCCTAACGTTGTTGCCTGGCCAGCAACTTTGTAGGTCCCTGACTGCTGGATCATCCACTTGATTCGAGCCAGCGACGCTTGAGCCTGGCGACGTGAATCTTCCAGCGACGTTGAATGATCCCACGCGGTCGTGATCGCCAGCATCAGTCCACCAATGACCATGGTGGTAAAGCTGAGGATTGTCATCGAGATGACGAGTTCCACCAGTGTGAACCCGCTTCGCAGTTGACACCGACCGAATTGCGCACGGGGGCCTACTCGAACTCTCCATTTGTGAAGATCGAGAATTCGCCGATCATGAGCATTACGGTGCAACGGCAACATTGCTGAAAACTCGAATCTGGCTGGCTAATGGAGTGGTGACTCCCCGGGCATCTGTGTACGAAATCGTGACTGTGACGCGGCGCAAAGGAGCCGCGGTGGTGACCGTGTTCCAGGACGTTCCCGTACTTTCGGTGATGTTTTCGACGGAAACCTGCTGGCGGTACCGACCGTACAATCGCGGGTCAGGTCGAAACGAAACTGGTCGAGTCCCTGCTGCGTCTTCTGTTCCGATCACCGCACCTGAACGTGCCTGAGGTGGAGAGACGCTGTAGCCGTTGTAGTCGTCAATGTCGTCAAAGCCCGTACGGCCGATACCTGTCGCAGTTGTCGTTGCCGAGGGGAATTTGACGGAAGCAATCTCATCCATCAACTGATCTGCCAGCCCATTGGCAATAGACGTGTGGAAGGCATCGGTGCCAACCTGGATTGTTGACGTGAGAGAGGTGAGCAGAGCGCCAGCAGCGAAGGTCGTCAGAGAGATGGCAATGACCGTTTCGACCAGCGTGATCCCCCGTCGCAGTCGTGTTGGCGGGGGCGTTTGAGTGACGAGATGTGGGGTTCGATTCTGCATGTGTCGATCCGCCAGAACGGACGTTACAAATAAGAAAAGCGCGGCAAGGTCCCCTCGAAGCTCCCAGCTCCTCCTTGCCGCGCTCAAACCCTCGATTCCTTACGGTCTCGAGTGCTGTACGGTAATGACATTAAGTTGTGCTGAACGCCATCGGTCGATTCGTCGTTCAGTTGCGTTGGTCAGTTGCCCCCAACACCCAGAAGATAGGTCGAGATTTCCGAGTGTCAAATTGCTTCTGCCAAGAATTGCAAAGTCGAATCACAGTGCTGAATTTTGGCCAGTTTTGGCCGACTGACAGTCCAAACCCCAGAATCGTCGCAGCTTCCAGCGAACGTGAAACGATCAGCGTCGATCGCTTCGACGATTACCCCGGGCAGCAGGATCAACTGGATGAAGCAGCGTTTCATCGCGATTCGAATTGCAGGCCGCGACGAACTATTGTGCAGGCCACGAATGAATCTGTCCTGCAGAATCACCAGCAATGACCGTTGCTCCGTCACTTGTCAGAACTACTTGAAGTGGTAGAACACGAACACCGGTAGACGATGCGTTCTGGCTAGTACCAGTCGTTGCTCGAATTGTTTTCAGGACGTTTCCATCGGTCCCCCAGATTCGCACCGCTTGATCTCGTCCGCATGTTACCAGTTCACCCTTGGGGCCAAATGCCACATCGAGTACTCCATTGGGGACGCGCCCAAACACGCCCGCGGGCCGAATTGGAGGATGAGCGTCTGCCTTTGTGATTGCGGGCCAACCTTTGGAGATTTCCCACCAGATGACGAGACCATCCTCTCCGCATGAAGCCAGAACCTGACTGTCGGAACGCCACGCGAGAGCTCGAACAGCACCTTTGTGTTCTGAAAGCGGTAAGACAACTCCACCGCTATTGGCATCCCAGAGATGGATGTTACCGACGCGATCTGCTGACGCCAGCAGCTTTCCGTCGGGGCTGAATGCGATCGCCGTGACCCAGTCTGTATGTTTGACGAGCGTATGCAGCAGTGAACCATCGGCCGTTGAAAAAACTTTGACGACTCGCCCAGATCCACCGAGTGCAACCAATCGCTCGTCGGAAGAGAGATCAGCGGCGAGGACCGTATCCGTTTCGCTGCCGAGTTCTGCCAGGCGCTTCCCGGACTTCACATCGAACAGCACGGCGGATCCGTTCTGGACGGGGCGACCGCCTGCTGCTAACAGCACGGCGCCGGATCGGCTGAACACCAGGACCTGCGGCTCCCCTTCTGGAAATGGCAATGCGCCGATCAATTCGCGGGTTGCAGGATCGAGGAAATCGATTCGTTCGTACGTTCCCGCAGCAATTAACGGTGCACGCGGACTGCTCGCAAGCGCCAGGACAGGAAACGGTCGTTTCGTGACTTTTCGTTCGATGGATGGCAACTTCTCGGGCATTGGGGGAGGGCCATCACTCTTGCCGATCGACGACGGAACGAACGTTAATGTTCGCGCAGGGGTCGCCGCCCTCCCTGCATTCTGCTTCAATCCCGTATCGATCCAGGTTTTGATCAAAGCGATCTGTTCTTTCGGCAACGCGTCGTTTTCAGGAGGCATTCGCTCTGAAGCATCTTCGGCAGTGATTGCCTGGAACAAGCGACTGGAACTCGATCGCCCCGCAACCAGAACGGCGCCACCGCTACTCCCTTTTGTTGCCGCTGCAAACGTGGCAAGGCTGAGTCCCGCTTCCTGCTTCGATTCGCCATGGCACTGGAGACAATGTCGCTTGAAAATCGCCGCGATGTGATCGTCGTAGGTCACCGATTTCAAATCTGGCTTCGCATCGTCAGCCGATGTGAAGCCTGAAACGGTGAAAAACAACACGAGCGACAACAATACGAACGAAAGCGTGCGAGGCATATCGGTCTCGAAAAGGCGGCAAAGACATAACGCAGATGTTCGGACATGCTGGCCTGCCCGGCACTGTGATAGTTTCGATCGGGTCAATTACTTGGCAGGTTTCAACTCTTTGATGACTGCCGGGACATCGGTTTCGTTGACGGAACGGTACCCAAAACTGGCCGTCACTTTATTGTCCTGGACGACAACTGCCGTCAGATGGGCATCGGTATTGATTCCCCAGCCAGCGGGCCCTCCCTTGTCGCCCGGATAAACGCTCCACGTCGTTTGCGAGAGCTTCAAAGATTCCTGCGCCTTGGGAAGGTAGTCTTTTGATTTCATGACATCGTCTGTCAGCCAGACGGCGATGATTTTGACATCAGTACGTTCTTTTGCCAGATCGACGTCGAGCGTCCGCAGGAATCTCGCAACAGGACGATCCCATTTGTCGGCCTGCACAAAAACAAAAACCGTTGGTTTTCCCTTCTGTTCTTCGGCGACGTCCGTTTCTTTTCCAGCATTCTCCCCTGCTGCGATGACAACTTTCAGTGGTTCAACTTTCGCGCCCGCCGCAGGGCCCGAAGCAACTTGAGCCTGTACGACACCTGGTGTGAAGGCGATGACCACTCCCAGCAGCGCCCAGTGACTCCACCAGAATGCTGGATTCTTTGTCGATTTCGCGGCGAAGTTCATCAAAATCTCCCTCTGCAGGTATGGGAATTGTGATGCGACGGAGTGAATTGGTCGCAGACTGCATTTCGAACGAATCGCAGTAGCGTACACCATAGCTGCCTTGAGTCACCGTCGCCAACGAAAATGGCAGGTCCCGGGCTGCATTGGTCTTCACGAATTCTGCCTGTCGGGATAAATTCCCCGTCAAACCGGACTGATCCGGACCGTTCCAGGGAAGGAACTTGCTATGCGAGTCGTATTGTTCGAAGACAAATTTGCCAGAGATTTCGCGCCGATCGCCTTGTTGCGCCCCGTATTCGAACTTCTCTGTGGCCACTTTGGTGCTCGTGAACGGGCTCAGGAGTTTCTGCCGATTCAGGAATGGGGCGTGTTTCTGCGCGAAGAACTGGTCGACGTTTATCGTGAAGAGCATCCTGGATGTCGCATCAACGATGTGAACTGGTTGCGATCTGGCCCGACGTTGCTGTTGAACGGTCGCTGGCTGGCCGATCCCAAATCACTTTCGCAGATCTCATCGGATGCTGTTGGAATCGTGGATGGAACGGTGGTCTACCTGACACTAGATCCGTTGGAAGTTGCCTTGTTGACGGGTGACAACTGGGACGAAGCCTTGCCGCAGATTGCCCGAACCCGTCGGCGGGTTGCCGCGTCTGGGAAACTTGCCCGATATCCGTGGGATCTGGTTCACCACAATCCCGATCAACTCAATGCGGATTTTGTTGCCAGAGATTTTGATCTGTCTGCGGCCGATGAGCTTGGTTCACAAGTCGCAGTTCTCGGTAAGCCGCAGCATGTGTTCGTTGATCCAACGGCCAGCATCGACCCGTTTGTCGTCATTGATGCTCGCAAAGGCCCTGTTTCGATCGATGCGGGAGCGATGATCCAGGCGTTTACACGGTTGGAGGGTCCGTGCCATGTTGGCCCGAAGTCACAACTCTTTCGGGCAAATATCCGCGAAGGAACCAGTATCGGCCCCGTCTGCCGCGTTGGAGGCGAAGTGGAAGGGGCCATTCTGCACGGTTTCGTCAATAAGTATCATGATGGTTTCCTGGGACACAGCTACGTTTGCCCCTGGGTAAACATGGGGGCCATGTCGACCAACAGTGATCTGAAAAATGACTATTCTGCAGTACGCGTTCCACTCTCGGGGCACTCCATCGATTCCGGAGAAATGAAAGTCGGCTGTTTTATCGGCGACCACACGAAGACCGCAATCGGAAGTCTGTTTAATACAGGTACCGCAGTCGGAGTCATGTGTCTGATCCTTCCCGATGGCGAATTGCTGCCAAAGCATGTCCCGTCATTTTCCCGAATCTGGCATGGTGAACTGATCGATGGCTTCCCCATCGAGAAGGGACTGGCAACGGCGCGAGCTGCCATGGAACGCCGGAACCGGACACTGACAACCGCACAGGAAACACTGCTGCGAAAAGTACACGCGATGACGCACGCGGAACGCGAGAATGCCATCGAGCGGTTTGCTGAAAAGGCGGTGGCTTAATCCGCGTGAAGACTGTCTCGCACCCCTCACGTCTAGACGGGATGAATGCTTCGGAACGTGCGGATTGCGAATGAACGCAGTCGTCATCGGTGCTTTGGTGCTTGAAACAGACCGATCAGCTCCACGAACGCATTTCGATCAACTCCAGCAAGCAGTTCGACAACAGACTGAACCGACCGAACCCCCAGGCAGACCTGGTTGATGACTTCCATCGTCACGCATTTCTGCAATCCGGCTCCAACCGCACCGGGGTTTGCTGCGATGGCATCTTTCAGCCGTGACAGTTCTGTAGCGTCGATCCGATCCTTCTCCTGATCGACGGCGTCGATGAACGGCTGCTTCATCCACATGACAAACTCGAATCGCTGCACAGGCGATTCAACAATCAGCTTGTTGTAGGTCGTCGACATTGATTCCACGCTGGGCAGAAAAATGGAATGTTTTCCGCGTACGCGATTCAGAAAATGAGACTTGAACATCACGCGATAGTTCGTCAAATGAACCATCCCGCCGATCGCTTCCTTCCCCTTCATGCCGACCAGTCCGAGCAAGTCGTCAAACGCAAATCGTGATAGTCCGCTTTGTTTGACAGAGATGACCAGATTGGCAGACTGAGACAGGATCCGTCGTTCGCCTTCAAGCAGATCGTCCGGCAACAGTGCCATTCCCATTTGTCATTCCTTTCTGGTCTTGCCGCGAATCCTTGGATCATTTCCTTGATTATGCGAAACTGGCAACGACGATTACCATCTCAAGAATAACCACCACGTTACAGGAGAAGTCCCATTCAGCCATTGATTGAATACGAACAAAGCAGCGGACTTGTTCGCGAAGTCTATGACGACATTCGTACCACGCGCAAGACGACGGATATTAACAATTTCTGGAAAGTACTTGCCAATCATCCCCCTACTCTGCAGCGGACATGGGAAACCCTGAAGCAAGTCATGGGGGGCCCGGGAGAATTGGATCCGCTGACCCGAGAACTGATCTATGTCGCGGTCAGTGTGACGAATGGATGTGACTACTGCATCGCTTCGCACCGAGCAGCAGCAATGGCGAAAGGAATGACTGATGGAATGTTCGGCGAACTGATGAGCATCGTCGGCGTGGCGAACATGAACAACAGGCTGGCGAATGGTTTCCAGGTCCCTTTGGACGACAAATTCAAGTAACGTGAAATCAAGCCGCAGTGATGCCACACTCCCAAAGCCTGATCGCAGCAGCCGTCAATCATGTCAAACAAGTCGATCCAGTCATGCGTGACCTGATTGACCAGGCAGGACCGTTTACTCTGAAGCTCGACCGAAACCGATTCGGGATGCTGGTCCGGTCGATTCTGTCACAACAGATTTCGACGAGGGCCGCCCGTTCAATCCGCTTGAAACTCGAAGGATTGCTGGCTCCAGGCAAGATCTCACCCGAATCAATCGCGACAGTCACTGACGACCAATTGCGATCTGTTGGCCTGTCGGGACAAAAGGTTTCGTATGTACGGGACCTTTCCGAGCGGTGCCTGGACCATCGATTGCATCTGTCGACTATCGGGCGTCTGTCAGATGAAGACGCGATCGAACATCTGGTTCAAGTACGTGGCATTGGCCGCTGGACGGCCCAGATGTTTCTGATTTTTTCGCTGGGCCGGCTGAATGTCTTTCCCCACGATGATCTGATCGTCCGATCCTCGATTCAGGAGCTTTACGGACTGCCACATTTGCCAGACAAACAGACGAGTCATGAAATTGCTGAAGCCTGGACGCCGTACCGCAGTGTCGCCAGTTGGTATTGCTAGCGCTGGATCGACGTGAAAAACCGGTCGAATCCCGATGCCAGTCAGTACCCGGTGTCATGTTTCGTAAACGCAGGACAGGTGAAACCCCTGTCCTGCCTGAGAATTCATTCACCTACTTGATGCGGACGGGTACCAGTGCCCCCTGTTCGAACGAAGATTCTTCAGTTGAGGCTCGCACCCCCAATGGACTGAACAACAGAGCTGTGAAGGCAGTTGTACCGATCACGGACTTTGCGAAGAACGGAATTGCCGCAACGTAGCAGGCAATCAAACCCGCAGACGTGAACGGATAGAGAACCGGCGTCTGGCTGGAACTGTTGAACCAGACTGCAAAGTTGGAAACGATGAAGAACAGGACTTCAAACGACAGGCCGAGTGCAATCGCGCGTCCCATCACACCGCGGCTCCCCTGGATTCGTGCGCGATTCCTCAACAAGAACCCCAGCAGGGTTGCAACGCCAAACGAAACATACGTGATTCGTGAGAACGCCCAGTCAGCTCGGCCTGACAACGCCCAGATCCCCAGGTCGCTGACAAACAATGTTGCCAATGGAATCAGCAAAGCCATTCGGCGATCTGCCAGGTATGCCGCGCCGAACAGGCAGGCCGCAGCCAACGGATTGAAGTTCCAGGGGTAATACAGGACCGACATGTCGGTGTGGATTTCACAGTTCATCAGCAGGTAAGGCAGCATTCGCACAACCGCCGTGTATACCAGCAGACAGATCAAAAATGGTGTTTTCGGTTGGGGCATGTTCTTCCTCAATTTAGGGCGTCCAGAATAAGCCTGGATGTCGTGAACGTTGTAACGAATTCGTGCGGCATTTGTCGAACGATCCGATCAATTACTGACGTCGATCAATTACTGACGATCGTAAAGTTCGTCCTGTTTCGTCGGGTCGGCCAGATTTCCGTCGCTGACATAGCCCAGTCGCTTCTGATCAATTTTTCCAGCCTGCGATGAACTCATGTAATTGCTTCCGGGAACGCTGATTTTAAAAAAACGGGACCGCGATTCCACATGACCATCGAGGAACGCAACATTGACTGTGTCAGAATGCCGGAAATGAGTCGTCGGGAAATTCTGGCTCGGAGGTTCCAGCAACCATGTTTCCTGAAACGTCAACGCAAAGTCGACTTGAGCGGCATCGCCAAACGCGATTGTCTGGGTCAGTTGCTGCACATCACGCAGGCTCTGGAACGTCGCCTGCGGTGTGGCCGTCGGCCAGTTTGACCAGTCGTAGTTAATTCCGTAACCGAGATACCGTCCGTTATAGCCATATCCACAAGCCATTTTTCCGAAGCGAACCGAATCAACCTGCCCCATGCCGAAGTTCGGGCACTGGTAAGCGGCATAGTTGGTTTCCATGAATGGAGCGAGTTGCCCCTTGGAAAAATCGAGTTGCTGAGCAGGATCTGGCTGATCGTAGTCGACGTTTCCAAACCAGAATCTTGCCTGCCCCACCGACGGATACGCGGCTGCATTTGTGATGAATTTCTTGTCGTCGATCCGGTAACAGGGCAGAACACCTGCATAAGTTTCTGAATAGTTATGCAGAGCGAGGGCCAGTTGCTTCAGATTGTTCTTGCACTGTGTTCGCCGTGCGGCCTCACGTGCCTGCTGCACCGCTGGCAACAAGAGTGCAATCAGTACGGCGATGATCGCAATAACCACCAGCAACTCAATCAGTGTAAAACCTTTTCGCTGTCTTGGATCGCCAGGGACATGACACGCGTAACGAGACGGGGCAACTGAAGCGAGAGGGAAAGTCGATTGGCGCGGGCAATTGGGCATGACAATTCTCCGTTGTCGAATGTGGACCGACGGAAATCGCGTCGAAGAAGTCGTTGCCGACCGAGTCGCACCGCAATGACCCGAGAGGCTGGATCAATCGAGGGCGCACGTCAATCAAAGCACCACGACTCGTCCAAAGCGAGCACCGCAGGCCATCAGGTCGCGACATCTGGGCAGGTCTTCTGGCTCCCGGATCAGTCTACTCACCGCGCCTTCCCGAGTAGGATACTCAGTGGCATCTGCGGCTTTTGTCCCCGGTTACAGCGGCGGGACCGCGACGGATTCACACCGTCTTCCCTATTCTCTCGCACAGACAACAAGTCTCACGAGCACCCATGTCGTACTGCATCGTACCGATCCCCGAAAAGAATTCAACCGTAGACCGCAACAGGTCTCAGCTGAGGTTTCCGGGAGCATTGGAAACTTGACAGACAAGTTTTTCAGGGCGATCCCGGCCACCGAAGACTGGTTCATTGAGGCACTGGAGCGTACTGAGGTTATCCGCTTGCCTCAACGGAGACTGAATACTCCGCATCGCTTCTTCGATACGAAAATCGATGTACCGCCGGAGGTAGAGGCCCCAGTGTGTTATCGCTAATGCAACACCAATGATTGCCTCGAAAACTATGAACCAAATAAACCACCCATCCGCTGGCGAACTCAGATGAATCGCGATGAGGCACAACGCCGATTGCAATACTGCACAAACTGTAAGTACCACAGACGGGTAAATGTTCGGTAATTTGCGAGCGGCGTCCATGGTCAGCTTCCCTGGCTGTTTTCATCCGCCTTCGACGGTAACACGATTTCCTGAATTGCTTTGTTAATTCGAAAGTCGATGTACTGCCGCAGGTAGTTCACCCAGTGCAGTACTGCTGATCCCATGAACAGGACGGCCACCCAGATCAGATATCGGGCTGGGGAATCATGGGTTATTGCCGTCAGGCAGATTGCCAGGCCCAACAAAGCAAGAATCGTTGCCAACACGGGCGATACGATATTTGGTGATTTGCGAACAGCGTCCATGAAATCCTTCCTTGCCAGATCGCAGAAGTGCAGAACGCGATAGTGCATCACTATAGTCGAGACGGCCAAGGGACAGCAATCCTGCCGCCAGACCGTTCTGATAGCTGAGGGCTGACTGCTCCCAAACTCACGGTTTAGCGCTAATGTCACATCGGCAAAGAAACTGCCCGCAGCCTGGGCATCCTGAACCGTATTTCTTTCGAATAGCAGCCTCCAGATCCACTCCCGCCACGTTGGCGATTGTCGCCAGCCAGGCGAGCACATCCGCAAATTCCAGTGTCAGTGCTTCATGGTCGCCTTCTCGTAGAGCGGCAGATAATTCTCCCACTTCTTCCATCAGCCACATGAAAGTTCCTTCAACACCACGAGCTTCGTCTTTCGCACCATACATCTGGCGAATGAGAGTCTGCAGGTCTCGCAGAGACAGTGGCGTTGCTTCTGCCGACGCTGAATGATCGTTGGGATTACTCATGCCATTTTGCCTTACATTTGAGTTGACACAGAAAACGATCAACTGGAATCCGAGTTCCCAGGGCATCCGTGTGAAATCACGTGCTTTCACGAACGGAACATCCTTCGCCGACTTAATTGGGATTCAGATAGTACCACCACAGGGCAGCAATCTCGCGCACCAGGAATCGTTCCTGATAATAGAGTCGTCGTGATTCTTTTGCCGGTACGGTCCAGACTTCCCAGCCAGCACGGCGGAAACAGAGTTTGATGCGAGGCAGATGATAGAAATTGCTGACGGCAAGAACCCGCGGGCGTAATGCATCACGACTGGCGGACACAAGATTGTGGACGGTAGCCTGAGTATTGAGCCCTTCGGGATCACAGGTGATTGCGGTATCCGGCACTCCCAGTTCCATCGCCAGGTTCCGCATCGCTGCCGTTTCATCGATTTCACCCGTTCCCGGGCCGCCCGAAAAGACGATCCGGGGAGCCAGACCTGCGTGATATAACTCGACACCCGTACGGACTCGATCAGCGAGTGCCAGAGACGGAGTCCCGTCTGAAAAAACCTTGCAGCCGAATACGACAATCAAGTCGGCCGGGCGTCGATAATCCGTCTTACCGAAGCAGTACATTTGTGCCAGTGGGAACAACGCCAGACCCACCACAACAGTCAGCAGGTAATAAACGCGGTCCTGCAGGCCAGGATCAAAGAACCGGATCGATGAATGGCAGCCCCAGGCGATCAAAAGCAGCGCCACGGGAACAATCGCTGACAACGGGACGCCAAAACTCGTCTTGATCACCCCTGTCAACACCAGTCGACAAAAGACCCACGCGTTCATTGCCGCAATGATCATCAGAACCGCCAGCAATGAACTCAGCAGCCAGCCTCGGCATGGGGCGAATTGAGGCCGTAGCGAGAATCCGATCAGGCCGACGGAAATGCCAAGCAGTAGAATTCGATTCAAACTGCGATTCGCAAATCTCAAATCTATCCACCAGAGGTTGGCATCAAAACCAGGGTTTCTCAGTTCACCAATGATGTTCAACAAGGTGAATCCCCCCAGCAACAGCGCCAAGCCCTGTGCGACAGCGAACAGGATTCGATAGCGGCGTTGAACCGTTGCGTTGGGGGAGGGCGCACTCATCCAGTGACCACCTGATCAGTCTTCGCCATCATATTGAATCAGGCTGTAGACATCACAATTTTTCAGTCGTTCACGTCCATTCAGGAATGTCAGTTCCACCAGGAATCCACACCCAACAACGGCGGCACCGCTTTGCTCAGCAAGCTTTTTGCAGGCTTCGATCGTGCCTCCCGTTGCCAGCAGATCATCAAGCAGCAAAACGCGACTACCCTCAGGAAGCGCGTCAACGTGCATTTCCAGCGAATCGCTACCGTATTCGAGATCGTATTCGAAGCGACGGGTTTCGAACGGAAGTTTTCCCGGCTTGCGGATCGGTACGAACGAGATTCCCAGTTCCAGAGCCAGGGGGGCTCCAAAAATAAATCCGCGCGATTCAGCAGCCAGAATTGCCGTTGGCCGGGCATCACAGAAATGATCGGCAAATTGCCGAATGGTATGACGAAACGCCTGAGGTGCCGACAACAGCGGTGTGATGTCGCGAAACAAAATCCCCGGCTTCGGGAAGTCAGGTACGTTTCGAATATAATCTTTCAGATTCAATTGGAACTCCTTGATTCGCAGTGACAAGTACGAGTTGCAAGAATTTGACCATTCCCACGAGAATTGCAACCCGGCTGGGCTGAGATTCTGAAAAAGGTTCTGTCGAGTTCGTTGGATCATCAGAAAAACGGACGACACGGTCGACTGGTTTCTGGTATCTTCCCGGCTATTCCGTCAAAGATTCGTCATTCACCCGTGGAAGTATTCATGGCCGTACCCGTGCTGCAAGCGTTACTCGTAGCTGATCATATTTATCAGGATCAGGCGACGGGGAAGTTTGTGATCTGCGGCATCTTCGGCACGATTTTCTTTCTACCCGGAAATGATGAGCCATCTTCGCCGGCCAGCAATCCATCGAAAGATTCCGGATCAGGAAATGGTGGGGATGCCGGAAATGGAGCTGGCAACGGCGGTACTGGTGAATCGAATCCGCAGCAGATGCCACTCAATCGCTTGATCCGCGCTGGTTCTCCATCGGCCTATGTCAGCCTGACAGAAGTTCGTGGCCAACGCTCGTTTGAATTGCGGTATGTTGACCTGAATGACAACAACGTGATTTTCAAATTCGAATTTCAGGTGGAGTGCCGAAACCCGCTCGAAACGGTGCAGTTGACGATCCCATTACCCGTGCTGCCCGTTCCACACGAAGGGGTCTTCGCCCTGGAGCTCGTGTGCGAGGGAGAATTGCTCGGCGCTCACCGGATTCTCACGAAACGTCAGCCGCGTCCGTAGGTTCAGGATCAGGACGACGTTGAAAGTCCCTGGCAGCTCTGCAGAGAATCGAGTCACGAGGCAGCAGCACCTGCATCCAATACCTCACGTACTTTTTTGATGAGGTTCATCGGGCTATAGGGCTTTTGTAGAAATGCAACCTCAGCTTCCAGAATGCCGTGGCGAATGACTGCATCATCCGTGTAACCGCTCTGGTAGAGGATCTTCAGGTCCGGAAGTCGCCTTCGCAGTGATTCGGCCAGTTGCCGACCGCTCATTTCCGGCATGACAACGTCGGTTACCAGAATGTCGATCTTGCCATTAAAGCTGGTAACCATTTGCAAAGCCTGCTTCCCACTGGAGGCTTCGAGCACGTGATATCCTTGTGATTGCAGTGCCCGCACGGCGATTTTACGCACGCCTTCCTCATCTTCGACAACCAGCACAGTCTCGGTAACTTGTCCCGTGGACAGAGCGTAGCTTTCCGTCGTGGATGCTGCCGCCTCGTCTACGGTTGGCAGATAAATCTTAAACGTTGTTCCAATCCCGGGTTCGCTATACGCACCAATCTGACCATTGCACTGTTTGATGATGCCATGCACCACAGACAGTCCCAGCCCCGTTCCTTTGCCGACAGGTTTTGTCGTAAAGAAGGGTTCAAAAATTCTGGAACGAACTTCTGGTGTCATGCCGGTACCGTTGTCAGAAACGCTCAGAACCACATGACGCCCCGCGCGTACTTCGACATGTGTATTGACGTACGCCTCGTCCAGTACGACGTCTTTAGTCTCGATCGTCAGGTGTCCACCTCGAGGCATCGCATCACGTGCGTTGACGGCCAGGTTCAGCAGAACTTGTCCCATTTGATGAGGATCGACTCGTACACGGCCGATCTTCGGATCCAGGATCGTGACCAGGCGGATATCTTCCCCCATAATCCGGCACAGCAGTTTCTCGGCCTCCTGCACGACCGTGTTGAACGACACAACCTTGAGTTCCATGACAGTCTGTCGGCTGAATGACAAGAGCTGCCGAGTCAATCCCGCAGCTCGCTCGCCCGCATGACAGATTTCTGCAACCAGTTGCCGCTGTGGATCATCCTCGGGAAGCGAATTCAACAGAATTTCACCGTACCCGAAAATGATGGTCAAAAGATTGTTGAAGTCGTGTGCGACTCCGCTGGCCAACTGGCCGATTGCTTCCATCTTTTGTGACTGCCGGACTTGTTCTTCGAGAATACGACGTTCCGTGATGTCCGCGTGAACCTCGACAAAATGAACCAATTCTCCCTGCTCATCATTGACCGGCGTCACTGATATCGCGGACCAGTACGGTGTACCGCACTTGCGGTAATTGATGATTTCGACGGTCGTCGGCTTGCGTGACTGCGCCACGTCAAGTAACTGCTGCACCGCGTCATGGTCCGTTTTCGGGCCGAATAGAAAACGACTGTTCATTCCCAGGACCTCATCTGCACGGTAACCCGTCAGATTCTCAAACCCCGGGCTCGCATAAATGATGCGATTGTCTGAATCATGCGGATCGGTAATCAGAATTCCCTGTGGCACAGCACGTATGGCGCGATCACGTAATCGAATCACATCGAGATTTTTCTGCAATTCGGTTTCGGCCCGCTTCCGCTCCGTCAAATCACGAACGACCTTCACAAACCCAAGGACTTTTCCTTCCTGGTCACGCCGGACAGTCATCGTTCCATTCGCCCAGAAATGGGAACCATCCTTACGGACTCGCCACGCTTCCTCAGAAAACCGATCAACTGCCGCGGCCTCCCGGATCTCTGACATTGGCAAACCACTGGCGATTTCGTCCGCAGAAAAAAAACGACTCCGGTGCTGACCGATGATTTCTTCAGAGGTATACCCATAAATGCGTGCCGCACCAGCATTCCAACTGGTCACTCGACCTTCAGGGTCAAGCGTATAGATGGCGTAGTCCGTCACCCCTTCGATCATCAGTCGGAACTGTTCTTCATTCGCTCGAATCTCTTCGTTCAACCTGACGAGTTCTGCTGTTCGCTCCTGGACTCGCTGATCGAGTGCCGAGTTACTGTTACGCAGTTCGTCTTCCGCGTGCTTACGGTCAGTCAGGTCGCGAGTCACTTTTCCGAAGCCAATCAGTCGACCTGACTTGTCTCGCAAGGCCGTGATGACGACGTTCGCCCACAACATCGATCCATTCTTACGGACCCTGTAACCTTCATCTTCATTCCGTCCGAGCGATGTTGCGAGCGCAAGTTCAGCTGCGGGCTTGCCCGATTGGCGATCTTCCGCAGTATAAAAGATCGAAAAGTGCTGGCCGATAACCTCGTCGGCCTTGTAACCGTTAATGCGCTCGGCACCAGCGTTCCATGTCTGAATGATGCCATCAGGATTCAGAACGTAAATGGCATAGTCATTCACCGAATCAATGAGCAGTCGAAACTGATCTTCGTCAGTATGACTCATCGAGTCATGAGGCGATACATCAGATGCTGCCGTCTGGCCGGAAACGGCTTCGATCGTTGAAACGACGAATCCTCGGAAGTTTGCTCCTTGATCAAACCACGGTGCGCCTTTGCTTTCGACGAGGCGATACGTTCCGTCACCGTGCAGAAGCCGGTATTCTGTCTCAAATGGCTGACGCCCCTCAAACGCGTGGTCATAGATCGTGATAACGCGTTGCAGATCGTCGGGCTGGACTCCCATCGTCCAATTATTTGCGAGTTCTTCACCAAGCGCGTTGCCAAGGAATTGAAGCCATGCAGGATTGAAATGAATACTGCGAGCATCCTCGCCAGCAAGCCAGATCATGACGGGAGTTGCGTCTAGAATTGATCGTGAGAGATCGTCCAGTGCCGGGACTTTGGTGTTCATTTTCTCCCTCGATCACGCTCGAAACAAATGCCTTGCTCGGAGAAGGTTCATACCACTGGCGTGACGGCACCCATCAGAAGCAAGGTCATCGTACTCACGCAAAAATGGTGTGTCGATTCGATTCGCCGTCGCTTTTTCCATTTCGTTTGAAATCGATAAGATTTCGCTTTTGTTGAACAAAAATTAGTCAACAAATGTGATGTGCCGAGATCATTATATGGCCAAAATAAATGTAGGCGCAATCACAGCGATTCACAAAACGGGTTGAGGGCGGTTGAGGAGATTCCCATCAAAGCCAGGCAACGCGACTGCGTTCAGATGAGGATGCCAGTTCACGTAACCAAGCGAACCGTCATTGAACTTTCCTGACACTAATTCCTTGCTTTTTTGACAGCTTCATTGCGCCTTCAAACCCAGGCCCGAACATTCACCGAAAACTTTTCCTGATTGGCGCCATCATGAGAACATGCATTGATTCTGGGGATTTAGCTGTGAATCAGCGGGTTTTGCCGTAAAGAGGTGAGCATGCGACCGTCGACATTCGGGAGAGTTTGCAATCTTTCTGCGTTCTCCATTCGACGATTGGCGGTTCTGTTACCGTGTCGCATTGGACAGCAACGTCCTTGAAATTTTGACGGCAAGCGAGCGAAAATGTACTGACATCTAAAATCCGATCCTGCAACTCTTTTTTCGTGTGAAATTCTTCTTCCCGGCAAATTCACTTACTACCGTCTCACTCAAGCCGCACTTGGCAAAGCTGCCAGAGTCATGGTTTGAACCGTTTAATCAGGCAACAAGGATTCCTAATGCTCGCCAAAAACTTCACTCGATCGTCTGGCCGAAGGAAGCAATCTAAAAGACAGATTCCCAACTGGATTCTGGCCCTACTCCTGCTTGCGGCAGCGGATAATGGTCGCGATGCGAGCGCCGCCGGGTGGACGCAATTCACGAACCCGAATTCTGCCGGAGGAACGGGAGTCTCCATCCAGTTGTCCGACGGGACGATCATGGTTGTTGGAGGTAATAATCAAACGTGGGCCAAGTTGACCCCGGATTCGACAGGAAGTTACGCGAAGGGAACCTGGTCGAACCTCGCCTCGATGGGAAGTGCTCGTCTCTATTTCGGTTCCAACTTGATGACCAACGGCAAGGTCTTCGTCCTTGGGGGGGAATATAGTGGCCCCGGCCTCGCGAACAACTGGATCAATACGGGAGAGATTTACGACCCCGTCGCAAATACCTGGACTCCTACTCCGAATTTCCCGCAGTCCAATTTCGGCGATGACCCGACGATCCTGTTGCCGAATGGCAAGATCCTGTGCGGCTACCTCAGTGGCCCGGAGACGTACCTGTACGATCCTGCCACCAATACCTTCACACAAACAGGAAACAAACTACGAAACGATGCGAGTGACGAAGAAACCTGGGTTCTGCTCCCCGATGGCAGCGTCCTGTCGTATGACATTTTTGCCAGTGATGCCAATAACAAAGGTTCCGCTCAGAAATTCGACTACAAGACGAATACCTGGGTGGATGCCGGAAGTTTCAATGCAGTGCTTTCCCGAAGCCAACAGGGTTACGAGTTGGGCCCCGCGATGCTGTTGCCTGATGGACGCGCGATCGTCGTCGGAGGTAATGAAAACATTGCGATTTACACACCATCAACCAACACGTGGGCTGCTGGACCCAGCTTGCCAAACGGGATGGGGGCTGACGATGCACCCGGGGCTTTGCTCCCCAACGGCCACTTCCTGTTTCTGGCCGACGCCTATCTGTTCAATGCGCCGACGAGGATGTATGACTTCAACTATGCGAACAACACTCTGACCGACATCACGTCGACTTTGCCAGTGGCTCTGCAAAATGATCTGGCATCTGGCCCAGCCTATTATCGCCGGATGATGATCATGCCGGATGGTCACCTCATGCTCGGCACAGGGACGAATACATTTTGGGATTATGCTCCAACTGGAGCGCCGCAAGCGAGCTGGGCTCCGACTGTTGACGGGATCACCAAGGGGACCGGTGCAAACGCTAACGTCTACACGTTGACCGGAAAGCGTTTGACAGGAATTTCGCAAGGGGCTTCGTACGGTGATGATGTGGAAAGCGATACGAATTTTCCTCTCGTTCGTCTGACCGGTCCGTTGCCAGCCACGACAGTGAAGTTTGCTCGAACCACGAACTGGACCCCGGGCGTTTCTGCTGCTGGTAGTACAACGCAATCAACGGTGCAATTCACGCTCCCGGCAGGCATGGCCAATGGGACGTATAATCTGGCTGTTGTCGCGAATGGAATCGCATCCAGCAACTTCACGTTCACCTACCCCTATACGAATAGCACCACGACCAAGACTAACGTTACGTCGGCATTTGCCGCAAACACGCTGACGTTGACAGGTGACGCTGGGGCCAATGCGGTTACGATCACACAACGAGGAACGCAGTTGGTTGTTGAAGGTGCGGGTTCGACGCAGATTAATAACGCGACTTCGGCCACGTACAAGATCACCGGGGCTCTCACAATCGTCTGCAATTTTGCACAATCGGCAACTCCTGCTACGAACGACACGGTCACGTTGGTGAGCGTTAATGCGACGAATGTGTCGATGACGTTCGGGAGTGGTAACGATACGGCAAACCTGACATATTGTACGATTCCTACATTCTCAATGAATGGTGGTACAGGCACCGATAACCTGGTTCTCGTTGGTTCAAAGATCACGTCCAAGACGCTGACAAGCGTGCCGTGAAGCCCCGTAACTGGTCGCACGGCCTGTTCTTCTCACGGTAGAATCCAATTTCGTAAATGAGAGCCATTTCCGCATCTGCGGGAATGGCTCTTTGCACTTTCTCAAGATGGCTTGCTTTGATTACAGGTCCCCGATTGAAGATTCCTTCTCTATTCATGAGAACACAGAACTTACTGTACGAGAATTTGCACTGGTGTTTCGAGGTGAACTTCGTAAATTGAACAGAGTTCATGATGTCCTATGTTATAAGGTGTGAGGCCAGCAGATGAACGAAGTTCCACGAATTACAATGCGAATTCCCGGAGAATGGTCTCATCCCAAAGAGCTTGTAGAACGCTTGCCTGACGGGTTTCGACTCGATCCCGAGAAGATGACGACTCCAGATGGAAATGAGATTGAATTCATTCCACTACCGCCGGACGAGCAATTTCCACGGATCTTTCAGTCAGCATGCCGCCGACCTCCTTCCAATGACGAACGGGCGATTATTGAACGATATTCAGTCAACATTGGACTGACTGGACCTGGCGGTTCTTTAGGCGCCGCATTGAGCATGATGCAGGCTGCGGCAGCGATCGTGCGCGCAGGCGGTGCCGGTGTGTTTATCGACAACAGTGCCCTGGCGCACGGCGGCACCGATTGGATTGCGATGACAGACGATGGAAGTTCTGATGCAATCAGCTTCGCTTTTGTGTCAGTTATCCGCGGAGCACAACACGTGAACACGATGGGGATGCACGTGATGGGGTTTCCTGACCTGAAGATGCGTTCCTCCGACATTGACGAGCGGGGTGATACGATCATCGAAATCATTCGCTATATCTGTCGCGGCGAACGAACGATTGGCACCGGCCATATTCTCGCAGATGAATTTGGTCCACGTTTCCAGGTGGTCTCACGTGAGCACGACGAATTCGACACCGAAAGTCCGTTGCACAATCCCTATGGCCATTTGAAGATCGTGAGCGCGAAAGAGATCGCTGAGGGAAACTGATGACGTCAGTGCCAATTCGAACGTGAGTTGTCAGTTGTGATCGGACAAATCACCATCTTGCAGAACGTAAGCGACAAGGAACGACGATGCCAGAGAGTAAGCCGCCCAGGACGAAACGAGCCACACGCACCAGCGCAGAACGCAAAGCAACAGTAAAATCGGCGCAGTCAGCGACTTCACGAACTGCGAAGCGGTCCGGAAGTTCCAGCGAGACGGCAAAGCCAGTCGTGAAAACGGGAGAACAGACCAATGTCCTCAAGGCGAATTCGAATTCGGGCGACGGAAACGTTGAGCGTGCGATTGGAGAAGCAGCTTCAAAACGTATCGACGAACGGATCCGCAACCTGCAGGATTGGCGTGGCCCGACACTGGCCCGCATGCGGAAACTGATCCTGGAAGCCGACCCCGAAATGACTGAAGAGTGGAAGTGGGTGGGGACTCCTGTCTGGTCGCACCACGGAAATATCTGCACAGGAGAGACATATTCCAAGGTGGTGAAGCTGACATTTGCCAGGGGGGCCAGCCTTCCAGACCCCTCGCAGCTCTTCAATGCCAGCCTTGAAGGGAACACGCGCCGGGCCATAGACATCCGCGAAGGAGAAACGATCGACGGGGCGGCGTTCAAGTCACTCGTGAAAGCTGCTGTGGCTCTGAATCAAGGACAGAAAAAGAAAGAAAAGACGGAAGCGACGATTTCCAGGTCCAGCGGCAAGAAGACAACGGCAGCCGCCAGAATCGATCCCAAACTCAAGAAACCCCAGCCGATCAAGAAGCGAAAAGGTGACAAGGACGGCGTAGTCCTGTTGTCCGGTGGCAACCCGCAAATCGCCAAGGCCGACGGCAACGCTCCAGTGCAGGCTTACATCGCCGCGATGCCAGATTGGAAGCGCAACCTCGGAAAGCGACTCGACGCGCTGATTGAGCAATCTGTCCCCAACGTCTGCAAAGCCGTGAAGTGGAACTCGCCCTTTTATGGAATCGAAGGACAGGGCTGGTTTTTGTCGTTCCATGTCTTCACTCACTACGTCAAAGTGACCTTTTTCCAAGGGACTTCGCTGCAGCCAGTACCGTCAGGTGGTACCAGCAAAGACGCTCGCTGGTTCGACATTCGAGAAACGGATGAACTTGATGAAGCTCAACTGGCATCCTGGCTGAAACAGGCCGCTGCAATTCCAGGCTGGTTGGCATAGCGGGGAGTTCGCCCTGCCGAAATACTGGACTGCAAGTCTCCTCGTTGTTCGACATTCACTCTTGCGAAGCCTGGAACAATTGCCATTGCGGATTCAAATCATTGTGGTGCCTGTTCAGTCACGAGTCGGGAAAGTTCGTTCAACCCGATTGGTGGGCGAGTCAGCCACGGCACGATGAATGTCCGTGCGGCCAGTCCACCCATTCGATCGATCTGTTCTTTCTCGCCGGCAAGTCGAACGGAAAGCAGCTGATCACTGGTTCCCGCCGCAAGAATGCTTTTGTTGAGCACCCAGGCATAGGGTTCAATACCGGCACGACGAAGATCGCCCTGTAATGCGGCGGCTTGTGAAACCGGAGTGATCTCTGGCAATGTCACGAGAATGATCTTTGTGTAGTTCGCATCCTGGAGCCTCATCAACGGCGTGATGACGCGTCCCGCATTCTGCTTGTCAAATCCTCTCAGGACTTGACGGTGATAAGCTCCCGTAGCGTCCATCAGTAACATCGAATGGCCTGTGGGGGCGGTATCCAGCACAACAAAAGCACTGCGTGCCTCGTTGACGATACGCGAGAACGCATGGAATACCGCCACCTCTTCCGTACATGGCGACTGCAGATCTTCGAGCAACAGGGCTCGCTCCTGTGCGTCAAGATCCGGGGACTTGGCAGCCATGATTTTGTTGATGTAACGCTGGGTTTCCGCTTTGGGATCGATCCGATCCACCTGCAGCCCGACGACTTCTCCATCCAGCGTCCACCCAAGGTGTGCAGCGGGATCTGTGGTACTCAAATGAACGGTTTTGCCGCGCTGGATGAGTCCCAGTGCCAGCGCCGCCGCAATCGTCGTTTTTCCAACGCCCCCTTTGCCCATCACCAGGATCAATCCGTGCCCGATTGCGGCCAGTTCGTCAGCCAGCACATCCAGCCCGTGATGCAGGACAACAGGCTCACTTGGAGTCGACGCTGTCATCTCCACACGCGTGCTCTGGTCGTTGAGTAACGCTCGAAGCGCGGTAAGTCCGACAGTGTCGAAGGGACGTAATGGAACCTGGTCCTGCGGCAAGGCGAGTAAACATTCAGGCATCTCGGCCAGAGATCGCTGTCCCAATCCCTCGAGAGCGCAGGCCACTTCGTCGTTTCGGTCACTGGCATGAAAGACCCCGTTGACGACAAGCCGCTGGTTGTTCAAATTCAAGGCTCGCAATTCTTCTGAAGTCCGTGCGGCTTCTGAAATGGCGCTTTTATCCGGTCGCGTCACCAGAATCACGGTCGTTTTCAGAGGGTCGCTTAAGGCTTCTAACGCAGCTTTGAAGCGTATCTCCTGCATCTTCAGCCCTGAATGAGGTCCCAGACACGAAGCCCCATGATTGTTTCCCGCCAGAAACCCGCTCCAGGCCTTGGGCAGACTGAGCAGCCGAAGCGTATGTCCGGTGGGAGCCGTGTCGAAGACGATATGATCGAATTGGTCGGCATCGCCAGCAAGGAGGGAGGCGAATTCATCGAAGGAAGCGATTTCCGTAGTACAAGCCCCCGATAACTGTTCGCGTACGGTCGAAAGTTCGGCCTGCGTAACACTGTTCTCCATCTGCGACAGGACACGTTGTCGATACGATTCAGCGGCAGCGTCGGGGTCAATATTAAGAACGTACAAACCCGGTGCGCCAGGTACCGTTGTCGGGGAATTGCAAAGATCGATTCCCAGCATTTCATCCAGATTTGAAGCGGCATCCGTACTGACCAGCAGAACTTGTTTGCCTGCATCAGCAAGTGCCAACGCCACCGATGTCGATAACGAGGTCTTTCCAACGCCACCTTTTCCAGTAAAGAACATGTGGCGTGTCGGGTGATTCAACAGGCTCAGGGGTTTGGGCAGTAACCAGTCGCGAACGGCCTCATGAGTCGGTATGCCGCCGCTATGGACGATCTTCCCGTTGATCATCACAGCAGGCGTCGCTGTCACCCCATTCTCAATAATCTGATCTTTATCGGTAATCTTGGTGATCTTCACCGGAACGCCAAGTTCTTTGGCCTCGCGTTCAATGCGCTGAATTGTCGACTCGCATCGCGAGCAGCCTTTGCCAAGAACCGTGATGTCCATCCTGAACCTTCGAAAATGCAAATGACCGTGTCAAAACTCTCTTTGGCACACGTTTGTGTCAAAGAACTGCGCGGAGGGCGACTGCCGGAAACAAGCGAATTCCGGCAATACCGTTTACCACGCAATCGGCACGCCGGAACTTGCCTTTGCCTGTAGATTTCCGCAGAGAAACCCGTTTTCGACTCACCGCCGCATTTGACGGAAGTCGCAGTGACCCTTGCCTGGATGAATTGAATCCACCAGACCGATAATTTGCCATCGTCGTAGAACCGGGCATATCGCAGCCTCTCCCCTGTCCACGACTCGCTCTTACCCAAACAGCCTGATCGTCTTCGCGGGCATGTTAACACCGCGGTGGTTGGAAAAAATGAGTGACCAACGCACCGTTCAAACATTCCGACAGGGTTCTGGGACCAGCATAAAGTGCCGTTCAGTTGCGAGGTTTGCCGGAAGTGATTCGCCCAAATCGTGCTGTCTCTTTCACTTTTTCCATTGTGCTCTGATTGGGGTTGGCTGGTCAGGGCCTGAAAATTATACTCCGCCCCCCGATGGAAATGTCGGTTGGTCTGAGAGTGGCTCGCCACAGCATGGAGGCTTCGCGTGAACAAGGTTCTTGTCGCTGGTGTAGATACTGTCGTCGGAGGCAACGTTGCAGTCTGTCTGGCAAGAACGCATGCGGTGACAGGAGTGTCACTTTCGGATGCGATATCGTTTCACGGATGTGACTTGGAAAAACTTTCCGGTTCGAGTCTTGATGACGTCGAACAGTTGATCCGACGCGTCAAACCGCAGCAGGTCATTTTCTGCGGAGCAGGTTCGCGGACCGGTTGGGAAAGTTCCAGCCAGCCGACGGACGCCGATGTCAAACTGGCTTCAACATGGATCCACGCCACGCGTCACACGGAAACACACCTGACATTGATTTCGTCCGGGGCAATCTTTACGGGGCCTTGGATGTTTCATTCCGAAAACAGTCAGAGTTTTTGCCCGAGCCCGGCTGCCCAGCGGTTACTCGCCATTGAAACCGAAGCGACCGAAGTCTGTCCAGACGCCATGATCGTCCGAACCCATGCGTTTGGATGGACCCCCGGTGGAAAACAAGGCTGGCTTGAGACGTTGCTGGGTCAGATGGAGCAGGGAAAGGCCGAAGGTATCGATTGCTTCCGACATGGGTCTCCGATTCTCGCGTCCGAACTGGCCGAGATCATCTCGAAGGCCTGGGGTGCGGGTCTGTCCGGGGTTTATCACATTGCAGGTGCGGAACGGTCGAATCCTGTCCAATTCGTCCAACGACTCGCTCATTATTTCCAGTTGCCGCTGCCAGCAGCTCCTGTCGGTGAATTCCTGATTGATCGCCCTACGGGTTACGGCTGCGGTGAGACTTCCCTGCAGACTCGGAAGATCCGCCGTGCCCTTCACGTGGCACTGCCGATGCTCGAAGAAAGTGTGCTGAAGCTGTTTCAGCAGCATGCAGACGGCTATCGCACTCGGTTGACGGGTCATTCGGTCGTCCCTGGCAGCCGAGTCGCTTAACTCTCAATCGTCAATTGGATTGACGACCCAGGTAATCTGGTTTTCGTTCACACCCGCCTCCAACAGGGCATCGCGTAGTGCGAGCTCTGTTGAAGTGCGTGAGGTCGGTTTGCGATAAATCCTGACGCGAATTCCGTCGTCATCGCCGCTCGCCGAATTCACGAGTTCAACCAGTTCCGCCAGATCTGTGGCCTGATCACTTTCAGTCGATCGCACAAAATAAGATCTGTCGGCGATCACAACTTTTACGACCTGATGATTGGTTTGCTTCTTCGCGGGCTTTCGTGTCGGCTCGGGGGTTATCGTCGTAGTCTTTGACTGAACGACCGTCTTTGCTGCCCCATCCTCCGCCCCCTGTTTTGCTTCCTGGGAGGAATTTGATTTCCCGCCAGTCCCCAGGCCGAGCGAATTTCCAAAGCCGAAACCTTTGAAGAGATCTCCAAGATACAGTCCGGCGGCAATACCCGCGACGAGGACACCCCCGAGTACGTTACGTGTACTCAGTAATCGCCATTCTCGTTTCTGTTCCATCAGGTATTACCTTTTCTCTGGACCTTTTCGCGGCTGGTCCGGTGTTTCGCGGGGAGGTTCGGGACGGAATCCCAAGACTGCGTATTCAAACTTGATCGTCGCATTGCTGTCTTGCCGAATTCGATCGGTGACAGAATGA
>CAZSTW010000053.1:28963-40099 GCA_964609845.1 uncultured Planctomycetaceae bacterium
TGTCTTGCCGCATTCGCTCGGTAACCGAAGGAAGCCCCTTGGCAACCGCCCATCGATAACGCAATTGCGAATCACCGTAACTGACCAGGATCAACACGACATTTTTGGACTGCGGAAACGATTTGTACAGTTTGAAGAACTCATCCGCGAACAATTCCGGGGTCTCGATATCATCGGGACCTAACCGCTTCTGGTGCTGCCCAGCTGTGATCAGCAGCGAATCATCGTGGCCGACATATAGTTCCCAGACATCAAATCGCTTCTTCATTTCGGCAAACGTCAGCAGATGGTCAACAATCTGATCGGCCCGAGCAACAGAGAGTGCTTTAAATTCCGATTTTAGTCCCGCGATTTCTGCTGCCGACAATTCCGCTTCATCAGAACTGCGCCGTTTGGCAATTTTCTGAATTGTCGCTTCGGGAATTCGAAACAACTCGCCAAACAACCGCCCCAATTGTTCTTGATCTGCATAATCAGATCGTTCAGTCTCACGATGCTTTCGGTCCCATTCTGCCAGCTGATTCTGAAGGTCCGCCAATTGCTTCCTGACAGATTCCAGGTCGGTCCGAGCCACTTCACGCTCGGCTTGCATTCGCTCCGTTTCCTGACGGGCGACCGTACGAACTTCCATGTACTGAGCGAAAATGACGATCAGCAACAGGTCCAGCAGAGGCGTCAGTTGCAACGTCAGGCGGCGCGAGTTCATCAGACCGGGTCTCCTGCCGAGAGTGCCAGTTCACGTTTTGCCCGAGCAACAGTCTCACGAACATTCTGTCGGTTTTCGCCCAGTCGCCGAAACTGAGTTTCCACGATGCTGTTGATAAACATGAGCACCATGGCGGCGATCAGACCGGCAAATGTTGACCAGATCGCATCACCGAAAAATCGAACGATGTCCGACACGGTCTGCTGCGCGTTTCCCTGCCCCGACTGCAATGCAGCTCCGATGGCGAGAATCGTCCCCAGCACTCCGGCCAGCGGATACGCCTCAATCATCGAACGACAGACGTTATAGACCGTTTCAAATGCATGAGACTGCAGATAGCGACGTTCTTCATCCAGTATTCGCATTCGGTGCCACAACGCCTGACGTTCGGCTTTCTTCGCAGGGTCATCCAGCACATCGCGGATGTCGGCGAGAAATGCTTCGATCTGGTCGGATAGATTGATACCCCGCTCAAGCAGGCTGCGATGCTTTAACTCACGCGTGAATGAATCGAAATCCGCTGCCATTCTTCGCAGATCACGTCCGGCCCAGGCACGCAGCCAGAGGAATGCCAGAAAATGAATGACTGCAACACCGGCAATCACCGGTGTCGACAAGGCAGACAGTTTGCTCAACAGATCAGTTGTCAGCTCTTTGGGAAGCGAAAGCATGGATCAATATCTCAACAATTCAGGCCAACCCGGCACGAGACACTCAAAAGGATTCTAACGCAGACTTGAGGCAGAGTGGAGACCAGTGTACCGTCGCTGGTGGGCCAGGTTTCGCCAAAGTCGAGAAATGGAGCAGGGTATCGAGCCGTGATGATTGAAAACGAAGCGGCAGAAGCTTCCCAGACAAGCCTGGATGTGATCCGCGTACGAGGCGCATGGACACATAATCTGCAGGGAATTGATGTCGACATTCCCCTCGGACGATTCACCACAATTTCAGGAGTCAGTGGCAGCGGAAAGAGTTCTTTAGCGTTCGACACGATCCACGCCGAGGGTTTGCATCGATATCTGGCAACGGTTTCTCCGCAGACTCGCGAACTGCTGCAAAAGATTGACCGCCCCAACGTCGATCTGATCGACGGATTGCCTCCGACGCTGGGGATTGAGCAGCGAACGCGCGGACCGCGACGACGGACCACGCTCGCGACGATTGCCGACTTGTACGATTACCTGCGGTTGCTTTATGCGAGAATTGGTCGTCTGCATTGCCCAGCCTGTCATCAACCCGTCACATCGCAGTCGCGAGAAGCCATTGTCGATCAGGTCCTGAAGCTTGAGGATCGTCGCAAAGTTCTTGTTCTCGCTCCGCTGGTGCGTAATCAGGCCGGAGGACATGCCGATGTTCTGGCACGCATCGCCCGCGATGGATTCGTGCGTGCGCGTGTCGATGGTGAATTGATTGACCTCGCTTCACCACCTGAACTGGCCAGCAACAAACTTCATCACATCGAAGTCGTGATCGATCGATTGATCATCAAGGACGGAATTCGGAATCGCGTCGAAGAATCGATCGATCTGGCTCTGCAGATCGGCAATGGGCAATGCATCCTGAGCCATGAAGTTGACGGTATCTGGAACGACCGGTTCTACAGCAGTCACCTCGCCTGTCTTGATTGTGGCAACAGTTTTCCATCGATCGAACCAGGTGACTTCAGTTTCAACAGTCCTCGAGGTGCCTGTCCGGCCTGCCATGGACTGGGGATCTCATCGCCAGAGGTATCAGATGTCACAGATGGTGCAGTAGCATCCCCGTGTCCCGACTGTCGCGGACTACGGTTGTCACAATTGCCGCTTTCCGTTCTGATCGAAGGTGTATCGATCGGGGACTTGACGGCGATGACTCCACCTCAGGCACTGGATCAGGTCGCGTGCTGGTCGACTGCATACGCTGTCAATGAGAGTGACGCGTCGCACCATCTCGTACAGCATCTGCTTCCAGAAATCACGAGCCGTCTGCAAGTTCTGGTCAATCTGGGCCTCGATTATCTGAGCCTCAATCGCGCCGGAGATAGTTTGTCAGCCGGTGAATTCCAAAGGGCTCGCTTGACGGCAAGCCTGGGCAGCCAATTGACAGGTGTCTGCTATGTGATCGATGAACCGACAGCGGGATTGCACTCCAGCGACACTGATCGACTGCTGCAAACGCTCATTCAGCTTCGTGATCAGGGAAATACGCTGATCGTCGTGGAACATGATCTCGAGATGATTCGACAATCGGACTACACGATTGAAATCGGACCGGCCGCCGGTCGGCAGGGTGGCTGCCTGATCGCGGCCTGTACACCGAGCGAACTGCGGGACTGCGACGTATCGATCACAGGGCAAGAACTCAGGCGTCGTGATCGCGGGCTTCCCATTCATGAAACGCCGTTTCAACCAACGCGCTGGCTGCATTTGCTCGGGGCATCACTGCATAACTTACGCGATGTGACGCTTGAATTGCCGCTGGATGGACTGGTCTGCTTTACCGGTGTCAGTGGATCTGGAAAGACATCGCTCGTGATGCGGATGCTGGTTCAGGCCATTCGAAGGGCGTTCGGTGTCCCCACCGCACAGTCCGGATTCTACCGCGAATTGCGAGGCATGGAATATCTGTCGCGCCTTGTTCAAATTGATCAACGCCCGCTCGGCCGTTCCGACCGATCAACACCGGCCAGTTATTCCGGTATCTGGGACGAGGTTCGCAAGTTGTTCGCAAAGACGAAAGAAGCTCGGGTACACGGGTTCTCGGCCCGACGTTTCAGTCCTCAACATGCAGAAGGGCGTTGCCCCAGATGTGCGGGAAAAGGAACGATTGATCTGGATCGCAAGGAATTCGTGGAATGGCCGATTCGATGTCCGGAATGTGCCGGACGGCGTTTCAACTCTCAGACACTGGCCGTGCGTTACAGGGGCGTCAACGTCGCCGATATTCTGGAAATGACGATTGACGATGCCGCATCGTTTTTTGCCAATCTTCCTCGGCTCGATCGTCCTCTTCGGATGTTTCGCGAACTGGGATTGGGATACCTGCAACTTGGCCAGCGTGCGACAACTCTTTCCGGCGGCGAGGCTCAACGAGTGAAACTGGCGACGGAGCTTTGGAAGTCAGACGCCAGCCTTCCGACGCTGTTCGTACTGGATGAGCCAACATCTGGTCTGCATCCAGCGGACGTAGTTCAGATGACGCACGCCCTGCGCAAACTGGTCCAGGCGGGAAACTCTGTCGTTGTCATTGAGCACCACCTGGATCTGATCGCCGCCTCAGACTGGGTGATCGATCTCGGTCCCGGAGCGGGAGATGCAGGGGGGACGATCCTCGCTGCTGGTTCTCCGGCCACCATCATGAACTGTGAGCAAAGCCTGACGGGACAGGCTCTAAAACGAGCATTTGACGTCAATTAACGTCGAGCAACCATCCCGGTCGGGCCACAATTCCAGATCAGAGCCTCCGAGTTTCGAAAGATCGTCAGGGTCTGTAGAATCCTGGCGTCGTGGGATGTGACGATTTTTCCATTCACTCAAGGATTTCAACATGCGCGTTCGTATCGGAATGGGGGCTTTCGCCCTGCTTTTCACGGTTTCCTCATTGTCTTTCGGGGCCGATGGCGACAAGCCTAAGCCGATCAAGGCGATGTTGATTACGGGTGGCTGCTGTCACGACTACGCCAAGCAGAAAGAGGTGCTGAAGAAAGGGATCCAGCAGCGGGCCCTGGTTGACATCACGCTGGTACACACCGCCGACACAACCACCAAAGCCCGGTTCGAAATGTACGAAAAGGAAGACTGGGCCAAGGGATACGACGTCATTATCCACGACGAATGTTCTTCAGACGTCAAAGAACCACAGTACGTGGAAAACATTCTGAACGCACATAAGAACGGCGTCGCTGCTGTCAACCTGCACTGTGCAATGCACTGCTATCGAATTGAAAAGGACGAATGGTTTCGGTTTGTTGGAATCCACTCCACCGGCCACGGTCCTCAAAAGCCGATTGACATCACCTTTCTTGACCGCGACCACGCTGTCACTAAGGGGCTGGAAAACTGGACAACAATCAACGAAGAACTCTACAACAACGTCAAGTTGTTTGATTCTGCCAAGCCGCTGGCCCGCGGTCGGCAGGATACCGGCAAGAAAGTCGACGACTTTATCGTGGCCTGGGCCAACGAATATGGGAAATCACGCGTATTCAGCACCACTCTTGGCCATAACACCGCAACGGTTGCGGATGCGCGGTACCTGGATCTCGTGACGCACGGACTGTTGTGGTCCGTTGGAAAACTGACGCCAGATGGCAAGCCAATGCCGGGATACGAAGGAACGGGCGTACAGCCGATTGATATCAACGCCTTGACACCGCAACCCGATCCAAAGGCTTCTGCAAAGTAATTTGATTTGATGATCGCATCACCCCACCGATGCCATCTCGGTGGGGTGATGCAATTCGATGAAGCGACCTATGTCGATGGATCCAGGATTCCCAAGGAATGGAGTAGCGAAGTTATGAAAATCATCCTGGCGAACCCGCGTGGATTCTGTGCTGGTGTCAACATGGCGATCGAGTGCCTGGACAAGGCGATCTCGATGTTCGGATCGAATATTTTTGTTTATCACGAAATCGTGCACAATAAGTACGTTGTCGAGAAATTTACGGGACAAGGGGTGACATTCGTCGATCACATCGACGAAGTCCCTGTCGGTTCAATTCTGCTGTATTCAGCCCATGGAGTTTCACCAGAAATCCGTGAGCAGTCTCGAAAACGCAGTCTTCAGACAATCGATGCGACGTGCCCTCTGGTCACAAAAGTTCATCTGGAAGCGGTGAAATACGCCCGGGACGGTTATCACATCGTCCTGATCGGCCACGAAGGGCATGACGAAGTTATTGGGACCATGGGCGAAGCCCCTGCCAGTATCACTCTCGTCGAAACACCGGAGGACGTCGATGGTCTGTCGTTTCCTTCCGGTGCGAAAATTGCCTATCTGACTCAGACGACCCTCAGCGTGGACGAAGCGGGACGGGTCATTGAGGCTCTCAAACGTCGATTCCCACACATTGAAAGCCCTCCAAAGGAAGATATCTGCTACGCCACGACGAACCGCCAGGATGCTGTCAAGCAATTGGCTCAACAGTCGGATGTCGTACTGGTCCTGGGAAGCCAGAACAGTTCGAACAGCCGACGGCTGAAGGAAATTGGAGCGTCCTTCGGAAAGCATGCTCATCTGATCGACGGTGCCAGCGAACTGCGGCACGAGTGGTTTGAAAATGCGAATACGGTCCTGGTAACCGCGGGAGCAAGCGCCCCGGAAGTTGTCGTTCAGGATTGTATTGACTGGTTGACGCGTGAATACGGTGCAACCCTTGAAGAAGTGACAACGCGCGAAGAGCACGTGTCGTTTCCTTTGCCGAAAGAATTGCGAGTCCTGCAATCGTCGCGAGCCTGATGCATTACCATCCGAATTCCTTCAAAACATAGACCTGCAATGCCGCCGCAGCCACGTGATTCTCAATGGCATTACTCGAAGAACGGAGCCGAAATTGGTCCGGTCACGTATGAACAATTGAAAGCGATGGCAGTCAATGGTCAACTCAGTCCGAGCGACCTGATCTGGAAGAGCGGGATGCGGGACTGGAAGCGGGCGGGGTCCTTGAAAGGACTGTTTAACGAACCTTCGAACAAAGACACGCGACCTCCGACACCATCAGACCGGGCACAGAAACTTTTCAATCGAGCTGGCGAAATTGCCCGAAAAGTCGGTCGGATCGCCACCGATGCCGTTGATCCAGCCGGGTTTGATGAGTATTCGAAGATCACAGGGGGGGCCGACCAGCCTGGAATCTTTCTACAGTCCGAGTTTTTCGGTGGCCGGACGAAGATCGGCGCCTCATTGGATTCACTGAACACTCTGGGAGGTCGGATCGGAGTGGTGGCGTTTTCCTGGATCTATGTTCTGCCATTTCTTCGGTCATTACCGTCTGGCTGGGAATTCCTGCCCTTTTCCCGGACAGAGTTCGTTCGTATCACACTCGAACAAAAGATCATGTGGCGACGGATCTCTCCTGCGTTCGTCACCTGGATGATCACGATTCTTGTATTCTGCATAGCGGCTATCATTGCGTCGGTATTTGCCGCCACGATCCAGCAGTATCTGGGAGCAACGCTTGGCGCATTTGCGTTCTTGCTCGTTCCCATGATCGTCGGAGGCGGGTATCTGATCGCCAATGCAATGGTGTTACAGCATCTGATGAGTTTGTCGGATGACGACCTTCATCGCTCCCAGATCACCTTGGAGTACGGATTCCCGCGGAAATATCGTTTGCTCTCGGGAATGTCCGATGCACCGATTGCCAACCAGATTGACGGAGTCCTGAAACTTTGCGAAGCGATCTCTCGAACCGAGTTCAGTCAGTGGGATCAGTTCAGTAATCACGGTTCGGAGGGCGGACTGTTGTCCTCACTATTTCATCGATTTTCTCGAATGGTTTAGAGTTTGAATTGGAAAAACGCACCCTGCCGATGGAAATGGTCGGTCTGGCTGCGAGTGGAGTAAGTCTGAATGTCGCTGGAATTGAAGAATGTGAAGAAATCCTACCGGGAACCGGGTGGTCGCCAATTGCCAGTACTGAATATCGCGAACTTCCAGATGGCATCGGGCGAACAGGTGGTGCTGGTCGGTTCGAGCGGTGGTGGTAAAACAACACTGTTGAACGTCATCGCAGGCATTACCGCTGCGGATGAAGGGGACGTGCTGATCGGCGGGACAAACGTCGCGAAGTTGTCCGAAGCGGCCCGTGATCGGTTTCGAGCCGAGCGGATCGGGTATGTGTTTCAGACATTCAACCTGCTCCCCGCGTTCACAGCATTAGAGAATGTTCTGCTGGGAATGAGTTTCGGTGGGCAGAAAGCAGACAAGGCACGTGCCGTCGATCTGCTCAAGCAGGTCGGCCTGAGTCATCGGCTGAATCATAAGCCGGCTCAAATGTCGGTCGGTGAGCAGCAGCGGACTTCGGTTGCCAGGGCGCTGGTCAATACGCCGCGACTGTTGCTGGCGGATGAGCCAACGGCCAACGTCGACTCAGCCAATCAACAGACCATTCTGGACCTGTTACGCAAATCCTGCCGCGATTCAGGCGTATCGCTGTTGCTTGTAACCCATGCACCCGAGGTGGCCAGCCAGTTTGACCGAGTGGAGAAACTGGCAGACTTCAATCGCCCCCAGGGCTAGCTGCTGCCTGTCAGATCGGAATAACTGGACTATCACAAAGCGATTTTTCAGAGACAGTCGCTGAACTTTCTGGATTGGGGATGTCCCATGAATCTTGCCACAATTGCCTGGAAAAATATTCGACAGCGCGGCCTGGCCTCATCACTGACGACGGTCAGTGTGGCATTGGGGGTGATGCTGATGGTCGCGGTCCTCGTGATCGTGGGTATTCTCGAAAGTACGTTTAATCAACGTTCCATTAATTTCGACCTGATCGTGGGTGCCAAGGGGGATCCCCTGCAATTAGTCTTGAGCACCGTCTATCACGTCAGTCCCCCGATCGAAAACCTGCCGTATCGGTTTTATGAGGACCTCGCCAAAGACAAGCGAATTGACGCAGCTATTCCATTGGCCATGGGAGACGTTACGGAAGAAGGTAGCTTTGCAATTGTCGGGACAATTCCAGAGTTCTTCAAAATCCCCTATGCACCCGGAGATAACCACGAATTTCGGATCAAGGGAACCGAATTTTACCAGCCGTTTGACGCCTATATCGGTTCACGTGTCGCCGCTGAAAATAACTGGGACGTCGGCAGCAAACTCAAACTGCGTCACGGTGGAGCTTCAGGTGACCATGTGCACGACGAAGAGTTTACCGTCGTCGGTATCATCGCACCGACCGGTTTGCCGCACGACAAAACGGTGTATGTCCATCTCGACGGCTTCTACCAGATCCAGGGGCACGACAAGCCGTTGAAAGAAGCAATCAAGCGCGAACGAGAATTCTACGGTGAGACTCCACTGACTGACGATGAACTGGCCGCGGAGATCAAGAAAATCGAAGCGAAATACGGTGTTCATGATCACGGCCATGACCATGGTCACGAAGGTCATGATCATGGCCATGCCCATGAGACTCCCCCCGTTCAGAAAGAAGTGACGGCGATCCTGCTCTCCTGCAAAACACCGATCGCCGCACAATTGCTGGCAGGCGAACTCAAGAAGGGTTACAAGGCACAAGCCGTGAATCCGATTTTTCCCATGCAAAAACTGATGAACGATATCCTGGGTCCGGTCAAGCAATTGCTCATCTTCATGACGGGGTTAATCGTGCTGGTCTCGGGAATCGGCATCTTCGTCAGTATCTACAATTCGATGTCTGCCCGTCGGCGCGAAATTGCCATCATGCGAGCCTTGGGAGCACAACGTGGGACCGTCTTTGGCATTATCCTGGCCGAGTCGATCATGCTGTGTGTTGGTGGCGGCCTGATGGGCCTGCTGCTGGGCCATGGGATCGTGTATCTCGCCGCCCCCATCGTTGAAGTCAGAACAGGATTGATTATCAATCCTTTGGCGTTTGAAAAAACAGAATTGATACTGTTTCCGGCATTGTTTCTGATGTCGGTCCTGGTCGGTTTCCTGCCGGGGATGACGGCGTATCAGACAGATGTCGCAGAATCGTTGAGCAATTCGTAAGTGATCGTCCGTCGCAAAGTCTGCGTCTTTGCGAATGAGTATCTTCAATTTCACCAGAGATGGAATCCGAGTGCCTTTTCCCAACCGCGCCGATGATGATGACGAATTTGCTCAACCGATGTTGTCCGTAAGGACCTCACGCGAAGCCGCGTTTGTGGCTCTGGAAGAATTCAGAAACTCGGGAACATGGCTCGGTGATGTGCTGGATCGATTGTTTCGAACGGCCAGCGTTCCGCCACGTGATCGTGGCCTGGCAACGGAACTCGCCTGCGGTGTCGTGCGACGCCTCGCGACACTCGATGCCATCCTGCGAAAGCTCGTCGCTCGCCCGCTGGATCAGGTTGAGCCCCCGCTGCTGACAGTTTTGCGTCTGGGGATTTATCAGGTGATCCTGCTCGACGGCGTTCCACCGCACGCGTCTGTCCATGAAACGGTCGAGTTGACCAAGCGACTGGGCCGAATTCGCTGGAGTGGTTTTGTAAACGGCGTCCTGCGTGGTGCGACTCGGCTGGTCACCAGTGAGTTTTCTCAGGAACCCTCGGCGAATGACGTCCCTGTCTCGGCAGGACGTTTTCGCAGACTGAATGACGAGGTCTTTGCTGATCCGAAAATTGATCCGGTGCATTACTTTGCAGATGCTTACAGCTTTCCACACTGGCTCGGCGAACGCTGGATGAACCGGAAGGGTTCGCCAATGACCGCTGAGTCTCTGTTCCGGATCGGAGCCTGGTTCAACTCGCCAGGAAAGATCCTGCTGCGAGCCAACCGTTTGCGGACAACGCGTGAGGCGTTACTGGAAGAATTCGCACGAGCAGACGTGGTCGCCTCGCCGGTCGAGGGTCTGGATGCCATTCAGTTAGAGAATGCAGCACAGATTGATCGGCTGCCAGGATTTGTCGAAGGATTGTTTGCCGTACAGGATCTGTCGGCGATGCAAGCCGCTGTTCGACTGGCACCACAGCCGGGTGATCGGGTCTGGGACGTCTGCGCGGCCCCCGGGGGAAAGACCTGTCATCTCGCCGAGCTGATGAACAACACTGGATCGATCATCGCTACGGATGTCCGTCCAGAGCGTCTGAGATTGATTGAAGAGAATCGCGAACGTTTAGGGGCTGACATCATCAGCCCGCAATGGATCGGTGAAGATGGAACGGGATTACCTGACGGCCCGTTCAATGCGATTCTGATTGACGTCCCCTGTTCCAATACAGGGGTCCTCGGAAAACGTCCCGAAGCACGCTGGAGAATCACCGCCAGCGGCATTACGGAATTGAACCGTGTTCAGGAGCGGCTGTTGAGTGACGCGCTGTCACGTCTGGCCCCCAAGGGACGTGCCGTGTATTCCACGTGCAGCATTGAACCTGAGGAAAACAGCCAACTCGTCGCACGAGTGTTGTCTCGTTTTCCGGGGATCCGATTGTTTGAGGAAGTCAACTTCCTACCCGGTGAACCGAGTGACGGTGGATACCAGGCACTGCTGGTTCGCGAGTAATTTTGGAATCAGGGGTCGGGTCTGCGATTTTTCGATTTTCGCCGGAAGAAGTCTGCAATTATCAAAGTCGGGTCCGATCGGCGAAAATCGAAAAATCGCAGACCCGACCCCGCCACTAGGACCTACGTCCGGACAACGGACTCCGTCGTCGCCGATTTGAGCTGGCTCAATTGGCGTGGAGACAGATCCGTCAACAATTCGCATCCAACCCTGAATTCGTCTGGGGAATCGGGCTCGACCCAGACCACCTGCACGGTAATGT
>CAZSTW010000053.1:40109-42739 GCA_964609845.1 uncultured Planctomycetaceae bacterium
GTGAACCCCGACGGGCTTCAATCAGCAGTTTTTCGCCAGCATCGATCGAATGAGCGAGAATCAGCCGTAACCCTGAGCTGGAGGCATCCAGCAGGCTCCCTGACAGAATCCGTGAAGGCGTCGCGGCACTGAGCAGGCGGATCTGACAGTCAATCGGCGAGCGAAGTGATCGTCGGCGATCACTGGTGCGACGGTCAGCGGTTCCACGACGTTCGGCCATTTTCTCGAAATCCTCGATCTTCAATCCCAAGGTCCAGACTCCCACTCTTCATACATAGCCCGAAAATCGCCTCGGTCAAGAAAATCAGAGGCGTCGGACGCTGACAAATCGAATTTGTGCGATCTGACATTCTGAAGACGCGCCGAGCACTGATCTCGTTTGGTGTGACTCTCGACTCCAACCCGCTAGAATCGGCGGTGCTGGCGGTATCGGTCAATTCCTCATCCGAATGTGAGTAACATGGATTCGAAGTATTCTCTCGTCGACCCCTCAGGCATTCTTTCCCCATCGATGCTCGTTTACCGTGAACTTGTCGACCGCAATCTTCGCAAAATGATTGCGATTGCCGGAAACGTTGATCGCCTGCGCCCGCACTGCAAAACGCACAAGATGCCAGCCGTCACGAAAATCGAATTGGCGATGGGGATCACCAAACACAAATGTGCGACGCTGGCCGAGGCCGAGATGCTGGCGGACTGCGGGGTCAAGGATATTTTCCTGGCTTACAACCTCGTCGGCCCCAACATCGATCGCGCGGTGAAATTTCTGCAGAAATATCCTGATGTGAAACTGGCAGTCACTGCCGATGATTCGGCGATGATTTCCGCTCTCAGTGCTGCCGTTTCGGCCGCGGGAAAGTCGATTCGCGTTCTGCTCGACATCGATCCTGGGCTGCACCGGACCGGGGTCTTGCCGGGGCCTCGAGCGGAAGGGCTTTACCAGCAGATCGTCTCGTCACCGGGAATTGAACCGGGGGGCTTTCACCTGTATGACGGTCACAATCATCAGACGAACCTGGAGGAACGAACCGCAGCCGTCATGGCGGGCTGGAACGGAGCCGCTCAATTGCGGGACGATTTCGTCCGTCGCGGCTGGCCTGTTCCACGGATCGTCTGCGGTGGGACCGGTTCGTTCCCTGTCTTTGCGAAGCTGCAGGACCCTGCTGTCGAACTCGCCCCGGGAACATGCGTCTTTCATGATTCCGGGTATGGAACCTCATTCCCTGACATGGATTTCGAACCTGCGGTCGTCATGCTGACGCGAGTCATCAGTCGCCCGACACCGGATCGTGTGACCTGTGACCTGGGGAACAAGGCCGTCGCTTCCGATCCGCCGCGCGGACAACGAGTAGTCTTCCCCGACCTGCCTGGTGCCGAACAAGTCCTGCACAATGAAGAACACATCGTTCTGCAGACTCCACTGGCCGAAAACTACAAGCCGGGTGACGTTCTATTGGCAATTCCTCGACATGTCTGCCCGACATCTGCCCTCTACAAACAGGCGTATGTCATCGAAGGTGGCAAGGTCGTGGACATGTGGGACGTCACGGCCCGTGACCGATTTCTGACGATCTAGTGCGTGTCGCACTTCCGTGTCGCGTCGAAACATGGGTGAGACGCTGTAGTTTGATGCCCGCGGGACGCCACACTTAAATGAGATGCGATCTAATCCTTGACGCTTTGATGCGGCAATTGCTCCGCGTCATCGCTGGCACGTATTGACAAAATCACTGCAGGACAACGACAGCGAAATGAGTACTGACGCAAATCAACCGGGCATTCAACGAGCTTCCACTGGGATCCCTGAACTGGATGAACTGCTGGGGGGAGGACTTGTTCCAGGGACATTGACGGTCGTGATGGGGGCCACCGGAATCGGCAAGACTCAACTTGGGTTGCAGTTTGCCGAAGCAGGACGCCGCCAGGAAGGGGAGCGAGGCATTCTGTTCGACATGACATCGCGTGGCGATGCTCAGAATCATGCGGATTATGCACGACGGATGTTCGGCTGGAACTTGAAACAGCGACGCGTTGACGAACCCTACGCTCCCGGCGACATCTGGAACTACGAGCGAATGCGTTCTGATTACTTCCATATTTTTGAGCGATCCGGCCGCCGAGTCTCGATCCAGGACCTCGACCACGACCAGTGGCAGGAATGGAAGATCGAACTCAACCGGAAACTTGATCAGGCCATCGCGTTTTACTATGGGAATTTTGTGCACGGCGTCAGGCGCTGCGTTATCGATGGCGTCGAACCGACCGACAAAGCTTCCGACTCGTTCCAGTTCCATGTTTTCGACTACATCTACCACCAGATCCTGCACAAGGACGCGGACTGGGTCGCACGTGACCTGTTCCGAATCCATTTCCGGGCTCACGAAGGTGAGGTTCAGTCACACCTGTATGACCACCGCCAGATTGCCACGGTGCTGCTGTACACATCGCACGAAGTTCTGCTGGATGAACTTCTGTGTCGTCCGATCGAAAGTGGTGACGAACTGGCGAATGCCAACACCATTATTCTGATGGGAAAGGTTCGTGACGGTCTCAAGATGCGCCGCGCACTGCACGTCGCCAAGCACCGCGGTAGTCGCTGTGGCGATGGAATTGTGCCGTTTGAAATTACT
>CAZSTW010000054.1:0-939 GCA_964609845.1 uncultured Planctomycetaceae bacterium
GGCCGCAAATAACTCGGTCTTCTACCGACCGGCGGGAGATAGCGAGCAGCCGCGCGATACTTTGTGGACATGGTTGACGGTGGGATGCCTGATTTGCCTGTTGGGCGAACTGGGAACATTGCTGGTGTTTCGCACATGACGCGACTGGTCTTTGATCCGTGGATTCCGTGGGCACTGTGGTCACCGCTGGCGTTGGCCGCAGTCGGGCTGTGGTGCGCTTACGTCCTGATCAGTCGACGGCGACTGGTCGGTCCGCGACGAAAACTCGTTCTGACCCTCATGGCGTTTGCGATTGCAATCCCGCTGGTGATGCTATTGAACCCTGTCTGGGTTCGTGAACTTCCGCCTCCCGCCGGCAAGCCTCTGTTAACGCTGCTGGTCGACCGGTCGTCGAGTATGGCGACGACGGATGGTGGCAACAATCAAACCCGGCTGGCGGTGGCTCGCAAGCTGGCAGAATCACTCGAAAAGGACTTGGGGACGCGGTTTGATGTCGAGGTGAAGACATTCTCGGAAAACCCGACCGCTGTATCTGCAGATTCGCTGCGTGATGAGAAACCAAACGGTGATGTGACGGATCTGGCAACAGCGGTGACAGCGTCGTTGACTGATCGGCCACGCGGTCAGGCGATCTGGTTATTGAGCGACGGAGTTCACAATGCGGGCGGTGGGGCATCCCGATTGCGACAGGCTGCAGAGCAAGCCCGCACGATGGCGGTTCCGATTTATGCGACAACCATCGGCGGACCAACGGGGGCTCGTGATCTGGAAGTCTCGCTGCCGATGCCACAGGAGATGGCGTTTGTCGGTCAGCAGGTTCTGGTGCACGTCACCGTCAATCAGCGAGGACAGGTGACTGATCGGGCTCAAGTTCGATTGCTGCTGGATGGAGAAGTGGTTGATGAACGGCAAGTTGGCCTGTCTCGCGACACCGCCACG
>CAZSTW010000054.1:949-3621 GCA_964609845.1 uncultured Planctomycetaceae bacterium
CGACATTTAAGGTTCAACAATCCAGGACTGGATTGTTTCGTTACGAAGTGGTCGTCGCCGGGGTGCCCGATGAAGTGACCGACCTGAACAATCGAGCCTCGCTGGTCCTGCGAGTCATCGATGAGCCCGTGCGAGTTCTACTTCTGGAAGGAAAGCCTTACTGGGATACGAAGTTCCTGGTTCGTACCCTGGCCCTCGACCCGTCAATCGAACTGCACAGCGTCGTCAGGATGACTCCTGATCGCTATATGGTTCGCAAGATGACTCGGCCCGAAACGACATCCAGCGAGAAAAGCGGCGAAGCGAGCAATATTCAGGGAGTGAATGCTGCTCCGGCCGAACAGCGTCCGGTCGGTGCTCGCGATGATGCATGGGAAATTGCCCGTGGCGAACAGCACTGGCTGGACGATCCCAAACAGCTTTCACGATTTCAGGTCGTTATCCTGGGACGAAATGCCGAGACATTTGTCTCCGATGAAGCGCTGGTCCAGCTCAAGAAATGGCTGCGACAAGGGGATGGTTCGCTCGTCTGTTTTCGTGGTCCACCGACGTCACAGATTGGTGATCGCCTGGGAGAACTGCTGCCAGTTCGCTGGAGCCAGCAGAATGAATCACGATTCCAGGTCCAGTTCACATCGACAGGTCAATCGCTACGCTGGTTTTCGTTGACGGAAACGGATGGAGCATTATCCCAATTGCCGTCGCTGGCGCGCACTGCATTGCCAGAACGTCCGAAGCCACTGGCCGTCGTTCTGGCCGCAGCGGCCTCGGCAGTAAGTTCCGCCGATACTCCGACTCCCGCGATTACATTCCAACCCTATGGTGGCGGGCGGGTGGTGGTTGTGGAAGGTGCGGGAATGTGGCGTTGGGCCATTCTTCCGCCCGGCGAGCAGGACCACGACCAGTTGTATGGCGAACTGTGGCGCAGCATGATGCGCTGGCTGGTGGCAAACGTTGGCTTGCTGCCGACTCAACGAGTCTCGCTGCGAGCGGACAAGACCTCCTTTACGGGGATTGAACCGGCCACGGCAACGTTGCTGGTGCGCGAGTCGAGCGATTTTGGGCAAACGCCTCAAGTTCGCCTGCAGGGGGGATCCGGCGATCCCGTCATCGTGAAAGCGATTCCCAGTGGCGAAGATTTGCATCAGTTTCGGCTCGATTTCGGTAAACTGCCAGAAGGTCGTTATACGGCGAAGGTCGAAGGGACGCGGTCGGACGAAGTTGCGGGGGGAACTGCGTTTGATGTTGTCGGAAATCTACGCGAACGGCTGGATGTGGCGGCTCGCCCCGATCTGATGCAGTTACTGGCAGAAGCAAGCGGCGGGACGGTAATTGCCGGGGAAGACCCCGCCAGCCTGCTGGCCCGTTTCGATCAACATCAGGCGTCGACGATGCCGCGACGGTTGCAACAAACCGTCGCCTGGGACCGCTGGTGGGTACTGGCGGGTTTGCTGATTCTCTGGGGAACGACCTGGGCAATTCGTCGGCGAGGAGGCCTGGTATGAGCGAACTGGAACCACGAATTCCACAAGTCCCGTCTGGGGCATTCACGGGAAGCGGTCTGGATCGATCGTCGTTGACTTCCCTGTTGTACCGAGTCCGTCGCCGCCTTTGGCTGGTGGATAGTGTGCAGGGGCTCTGCTGGGGATTGATTGCTGCGATCGCCACGATGTTGATCGGGATGTGGTTTGACCTTGTCTGGGAACTGCCGGCTCAAGCTCGCCTCGCGACATGGGGGATCGCCACAGTCACGCTGACAGTGTTGCTCGCGGTCCTGCTGCGTCGGACGTGGCAGGCGGTCGATGCACGTCAGATGGCACGACGGATCGATGCCGCATCAGGTTCTGGCGGTGAACTTCTGAACGGTTATGAATTCGCGGCGGGATCGAGGCCACCGTTTACTGGATCGGATACAGGATCAGAACCAAGCCTGTTAACGGCGGGCCTGGCCGATATGGCGATCACTCGTGCGATCTCGCTGGCAGACAACGTGCAACCCGCCGCCGTCGTTTCTCCCCGGCCAGCGTTTATCTCAGCCCGCTGGCTCGTTGGAGCGATCGGGCTGATTGGAGTGTTTGCTCTGGCATGTCCAACACTGGCGAGAAACCAGTGGCAGCGGTTTGCGAGTCCATTTGATGATACTCCGCCCTTTTCGGTGTATCAGATTTCCGTCGAACCGGGCGATACCGAAGTCCTCTACGGAAAGGGGTTGGAAGTTCGTGTGAATGTGGCCGGTCCGCTCGCCAAGGATGTGCACTTGATGGTGACAACGGGAACCAAGACGGAAAAAGTACCGATGTTTCCCGAGGCGAATGGAACGTGGCGGGCTCAGCTGTCGCGTCTGGTCGAGAACTCTACGTACATGGCTCGTGTCGAACGGGCTCGCAGCGCCAACTACAAAATCCGCGTCATCACAACGCCCAGGATTGAGGACGTTCAGTTCACGATCACACCTCCGGCTTATACGAATGATGCCTCAACGACAGGACCGCTCCCCAAGGGAGGTCTGGTTGGATTGCCAGGGACGCGTATCCAGGTCACGGCTCGCAGCAATCGGCCTCTGTCAGGTGGTGAGATCAAGCTGACAGGCGACGGAATCAACGAGACTGTAACCTTGAAACCCGTTGATGCCGGAGATTCCGCAGCAGTTGGCGAATTCAAGATCAGTCGTA
>CAZSTW010000054.1:3766-42478 GCA_964609845.1 uncultured Planctomycetaceae bacterium
CAAGCTGGAATTGCGCGTCATCGATCAGGAAGGGGAATCGTCACAGGAGCCATTTCTGGGGGCGATTACACTGATCACAGATCAGCGACCGCTGGTGAGGATCCTTGAGCCGAAAGCTCAATCACTCGCCACTCCCAGCAGCAATCTTCCAGTCGTCATCGATGGCGAAGATGATTTCGGACTCGCACGCGTGGAACTGCACCGAAGTTTAAATGATTCACGACCGCTGCCCGTCAGTCTGCCGGTTCCGAGTCCTTCACCGCGGCGGTTTCGCGAGCATCAGTATCTGGCTCTCGACCAGTATGAACTGGAACCAGGTGATGAGATCAAGCTGTTTGCCCGAGTCACTGATAACGACCCGAACAGTCCCAAGGGGGCGGAATCGTCGGTAGTCACGGTACGTATCATTTCGCAGGAAGAATTCGAACGCATGATTCGAGTCCGCGAAGGTCTGGAAGTCCTCGTCTCGAAGTACCAGCAGGCGGAGCGGCGTCTGGAAAAACTGGGGGAAGAACTCGACAAACTGCAGAAGGAACTGGAAAAAGCTCCCCCTGAAAGCGATGTCGCGAAAGAGATTCAAGAGAAGCTGGAAGAACTCGCCAAGCAGATGCAGGACGAAGCGGATGCGATTGAGAAGGCGGCAGAACACGAGTTGCCGTACGACCTGGACAAGAATTTGAAGGATAAGCTGACGGAACTGGCTAAAGAACTGCGAGACCGTGGTGATGAGCTGCAGAAGTTGACTCAGAAGTCCAAAGAAAAGGGAATGGCTCCTAACGAAGCGGTCCTGCGACAACTGGCCAAGATGGCAGCTGAATTGAAGGAACAGAAGGAAAAGTTCGATCAGGAAGCGAATGAACCGCTGGAACTGGTCTCACAGGTTTATCCGCTGATCGAAGATGAAGCTCGATTTACAGCGCTCGTCTTATGGCAGAAGGATCTCGCCGAACGGCTCGCTTCATTTAAGGATATTGAAAAGAGCGAAGAACCTGCGGCCAAAGCGCGACTGCGTGACTTGCAGGATGAGCAGCGTAAGGTTCATGAAGAGTTGTCGAAGCTGCTGGACGACATCGAGAACCACGTCCGCGAACTTCCCGATAATGAGCAATTCGACAAGCTTCGTGAAACGGCGACGAAGTTTGCGGCGGAACTGCGTGCCAGTGGAGCGGGCGATGAGATGACCGAAGTCGAAACGTCGCTCACGGATTTTCGCGGTGGCAAAGCCTATGAGCATGCCGAAGAAGCCGCACGAATTCTGGACAGCTTTCTGTCCAAGTGCCAGGGGATGGGAGGCGAAGGGGGGAAATGCCTCTCGTTCAATCCGAGCCTTAGTCAATCAATTGGCGATTCCATCGATCAACTGCTGGCGGATGCAGGTTTGTCACGCGGTAATGGCAAGGGACAGGGTCAAGGACGCGGTGGCTACAGTACTCGTTCAGGAAATCGCAACGTCGGGCTGTATGGCGGCATGGGATCGATGGGATCCAAGACAGCCTCCGGGCAGGGATTTGGCAAATCGTCCAGTAAGAATTCGTCGGGGAAAAATGCTTCTGTAGATCCTGCGGACGAAGCGGCCAATGCCGGATCGCCCTTTCAGCGATCTGCATCGAGTGCCGGAACGGGGCCCGTCCCACCGCAATATCGGCGACGAGTGAATCTGTACTTTCAACGTGTGGGCGAAGAGTTGGAGGCTGCGGGAAAATGAATCAGAACTCAGGTCACGCATCACGAACCGGTTTGGCGATGGTCGTCGTTACTTCGATGGCGTTGTCGTGTGTCAGTGCCTTGTTGTACTCGGCAGATTCCAAACCGAAGACCAGCCGGGAACCGCGCCAGGTCGGGGGCGAACCTGACAGCATTGTTCAGGTGGCAAACCTGGTCTATGCCGGTAGCAAGAGCAGTCATTGCTTCTCAGATCATTTCCTGGCGGCGGCCGAGAAAGAAACTGCAATCTCGACCAGCCGTCGCTTTCATGCGGTCAAACTGTCAACGGATGAAGTCTATAACTACCCGTTGGTGATCATGACCGGCGAAGGGAGTTTTTCGCTGCCCGAACAGGAGCGGCAGACTCTGAAACGGTACATCGAACGCGGTGGCTTCCTGCTCGCCTCAGCCAGTTGTTCGTCAGAAGAATGGGACAAGTCATTTCGACGGGAAATGATCACGATCTTCCCGAATCAGCAGATGACCGCCATCAATCTGTCGCATGCGGTCTTTCATACGGTCTCAGACATCACCGAACTGAACGCAAAGCACGGCAAGCCGAAACCGCTGGAAGGGATTATTCACGGCGGGCGACTCGGCGTGCTCTATTCTCAGGATGGCTTGAACGACACGCCACACACGCAAGGGTGCTGCTGTTGCGGTGGGAATGAAATCACGAACGCCGTCGAGATCAACGTCAATATCCTGGCCTACGCATTGACGCATTGAGGCTACAGGCTTGCAGGAATCCGTCGATCACACCGGAGGAATGTTTGTGTCAAGTTCTGATCACGTCATGACGGCCAAGCAGAGACGCGGACGGCGTTTTGGGGGATTGCTGTTGCTTGTCATCACAATGGGATGCGGCACAAAGCCCGCGTCTCCGGGGACAGTGACACTGGTCATCAGCGGCGACACGGCGGGTTGGATTGTTCCTTGCGGTTGTACATCCAATCAATCCGGGGGGCTGCCGCGGCGAGGAACATTCATTCAATCGCTTCGAACCAATTCAGCGGTGATTTCGGCCGATGTTGGCGGTGCGGCAGCAGGAGTTTCGCTCTACGACCAGACCAAGTTCGAAGCGATTCTGACTGGAGAATTGAAGATGGGCCTGGTGGCTCACAATCTCGGGTCGGCGGAAGCCAGGTTGGGCGCTGACTACCTGCGGGATGTCGCGGAACGGCTGAAAGCCCCCTTGACGAGTTGTAATGTATCAGACAGTAGTGGAAAGCTTGTTGCCGCATCGCATCGGATCGCCGAGATCTCGGGCAGAAAGATTGCCTTCGTCGGTGTGCTGGCCGAGACTCCGGCGATTTCCGGCTTGAAGATCGAATCTCCCCGGGCTGCGATCCTGAATCTGCTGCCTACCTTGAAGGGAAAGTACGATCACCTGATTGTGCTCGCCTATCTTCCTGAAGTCGAATTACGAGCCCTGGCATCATCGTTGCCCGAGGCCGATGCTGTGATTGGCGGTCCGACAGGGCAAAGTATCGTTCCGGAACGATCAGGTCCGACCTGGCTCGCAGCGGCGACGAATAAAGGAAAGTTCGTTATTACGCTGACCGTAAAAGAAAGCGAACGTGGCTGGTCTGGCAAAGTCCATGAATTGAATGATGAATTTGCTGACGATCCGAATCAAAAAGAGAATGTTGCCGCGTTTCATCGAACTCTGACGGAACGCGATTTCACGGCAGATCAGACGTCGTTTGTTTCTCTGGCGGCTCGGGATTTTCCGGCGGGATTTCGCGTTGTAGGTTCTGATCGCTGTCTCGACTGCCATTCGCAGGCCTGTGACGCGTGGAAGGCGTCAAAACACTCGCACGCATGGGACTCGCTGACACGGACTGGTAGTCAGGTTGATGCGTATTGTCAGCAGTGTCACACCACGGGGTTTGGACTTCCCGGAGGCTTCGAATCCGTCTCGCGTTCGCCCCGTCGCATTTCGGTCGGATGCGAGGATTGCCACGGTGCAGGATTCGCTCACGTTGCCGAACCCGCAGTCCATACACCGTTCTTCCAACAGGCAGAACATCATTGCCAGCGATGTCATGATCGGGAAAACAGCCCTAAGTTTGATTACGAAAAATATTGGCCAATCATCTCTCATGGAGGGAAACAGCCATGAATCCAAGTTGCTTTTTCAGAGCAATCGTCGCGTTGTCAGCAATCATCGGAATCGGTTTCCAGGCTACGGTCCACGCCACTGACGTCGTCGAAACCAAGCCACTTCCATGGCTGGCCTCGCGGGAAGCAGGCGTTCGCGATGCGCAGTTAAATAAGCGTCCAATCCTGATCCGCTTCGGGGGAGAGTCGTGCCCCTGGTGTCGTCGCCTGGATGAAGAGATTGCCAAACCTGCGGTTCAAAAGTTACTCCAAAGCTGGACTCTGGTGTCACTGGATGTCGACAAACATGCTGCTGATGCCCGCACGCTGAATATCGAATCGATTCCTGCGATGCGCGTTCTGACTTCGGCGGGGCGGCTTGTTGAGTCGCGAGATGGATACTTACCCGAAGAGAAACTGGTGGACTGGCTCGAAAGAAGGTTCGAGCGGGCGACCGAGGGACTTGATGAGGTGCTCTTGTCCACGGGTGCTCCAGAACCTCTTGAGTTACAGAAGATCCTGCGCCAATTCGGCGACAGAAACCCGACGGCTCGTGAAGCGGCGGTACGGCGATTGATGCCGTATCGAGCTGAGACAGCAGAGGCTGTCGTGAAGGCATTACGTCAGGAAAAGCTCAGCTCGCGCCTATCTGCAATCGAATTGCTGCGCGAGTGGCAAGCACCCCTGGATGATCTGGATCCCTGGCGTCCCGAGACGTTAACAGCAGAGCGATTTACGCGGCTCGACGACTGGTTGACGACCGTTTCGACCAGGGAAACCGCACCCTGGAGTCTGACGCCAGCCGCCTTGGCGGACGCTCGATTTGACATCGATCAGCTGTTGAAAGCAGATGCCGTGACGGCTGCTGCAACGCGCGAACGACTGGCTCGACACAAGACCGCACTGCTTCCCGAGGTGGTTGCCCGGTTAAGGAATGCGACGACTGATGACGAACGCTCGCGACTGCTGGCCCTGCGGTATCGTCTTGTGATCGCGGATGCGATTGCGCTACGGAATCCAGAACTGGTAGAGCGACTGGCGGCCATTGACGTACGGACGCGACATCAGGCCGTGCAGGAATTGACAGAACAGGCGGGTGCGGACTCGCAGCCGTTATTTCTTGAATTGTTCGCGGATGTCGATCCGCTGGTTCGTGAGTTAAGTCTGCGAGGCCTGCGGACTGCCGCTGGGGACGATGGAACTCGTGCATTGATCAAGTTGCTGGACGATCCTGAACCGAATGTGCGAGCGGCCGTTCTGAAGCAACTCGCAGAGAATCCTTTACCCGAATATCAGCCTCGACTGATTGAGTTCCTGAAAACCGAGAAAGAGACCGCACTGCTGGTTCACGCCGTGCGATGCTTTCGCAAGCTGAAGGCCAAGTCGCCGGATGTGCTGATTCCTCTTTTAGAACATGCAGAGTGGCAGATCCGGGCGGAAACACTCGACACTCTGACGGGGGCGTGGCAACGATACCCCGACGATGAGACTCGAAATCTGTTGAAACAAGCCAATGTCCGAGCAGCGGTCATCGAACGACTGGGGGACGATGATGCATTTGTGGTGAGTCGGGCGATTCTCGGGGTCAAGGGTGATGTTAATCAAGGTGTGATCAAAAAGCTCTTAACCATTCCCGAGAAACATCCGTCATTGCTGAAGGATGTCGTGGCAACTCTGAGCACGGCGAGCAATCAAACCGCTCTGGTGATGCCATCGCTCAAATCATTTGCTGCATCAACGGATCCGACCGTTCGCGCTGAGGCGATTCGCGGGATGGGCAATCTGGCTCCAACGGGAATCGGCAAGGAATTGAAGGCGGCCCTTGAGGATGTTGAGCCCCAGGTTCGAATCGCGGGGGCGATGACTCTGGCGCAGATTCTCTCGTCGTCTCAGCCAAATCTCATTAATGGGAAATGGAACTTTCACAATTCAGCCGCAGCGTTCAACGCGCCGGCTGGGGTTTCCTTCGAGGAAGATGTCCCTCAGAGTGGAGTTTCCGGACTGCTGCGAAGCCTGTTTGGCGGAGCACCGCGGCCTGTTGCTCCGAGATCGGAACCTCGTCCCGCCGCCGAAAAGCCCAAGGCTGACAAGGACGAAAAGTCTGACAAATCGCATGAGATTGGCGAAGCACGAGATAAATGGGTACTCGACTTCAGGCAGGATAAAAAGCGTCCTGCCGATCAACTGGCATTGATCCCGCTGCTGGAAAAGATGTTTGCATCCACATCGGAAGCAGAGCGGATTGCCAGTGTCGTCCCCTTGACGGCCCTCGGCGTCGATTCGGTTCTGCGTCAAGTCGCGGAACTCGCAACGTCGGGACATGGTGATGCGGGCGATGTGGTGGAAGTGTTGCGCTGGACCACTTTCGCAGAGCGCGACAAGATTTATGCAGAACTGCTCAAACGCGCCAACCTTCACAAGATTTCGGGACAGGTCAGGTCGATCGTCCCTCGCAATCACGATTTACGCGACGCGGATTTTCTCTGGGCCGTTTGCGATGCTCCCGGGACGGAAATCAGTGACCTGAGCGGGTTCAGTTATGCACTGCGCCAGCTTTATCTGGGGGAACGGTACTGGGATACTAATTCGATCACACCGGCGACGAAGCGGCGCCTGTTTGCGGCGGCAGAAAAGCAACTGGAATCTCCTGCCGGCTTGCGGCACCTCATGGCGTTGACATTCATGTACGAAAACATCCCCGCAGAACCAGAAGAAGAACTGCAACGCATTCGTACTTCAGCCCGGTCACTTGTGGACGATTCCAAATTGCCCGAGAAGTTGCGGTCTGACGCATTGCAGATTGCGCTGCTGACACTCGATTCTGAAGAGTGGCACAATCAACTGTTGAAGTTGCTGGAAACGGGACAGCCTGGTGAGCGATTGCTCGCGCTACGATCCCTGACGCGAGACGGCGGACTCGGGCAACTGGCGTACACGCACACGACCCTCAATATCCGCGACGCAAAGCCACGTTCGACACCGCGAGGCCAGCAGATTCAACCAGAACCGCCGGAAGGGGTGACAGCAGACATGGTTCGACCACTGCTGAGTCACTCGGATGCGGAAGTTCGAGCTTTGGCGGGATACATTCTGGCGGTCTCGGGCGAGTCGAACGGTCTGCCACCCTTAATTGAGTATTGGCGTGCTCATGGAAAAGGCGACGATGAATGGAATCGATTCGCCTATCGAGCCATCGCGGCGTCCGATGACAGTCAGTATCTGCCGATGCTGAAACAGATCTATTCGACTCTCGAAACATACCATGTCAATGAATTCTATTGGACAATCCGTATTATGACGGGCCCCAAGATCCTTGAGTTTCGCAAGCAGATCCGCAACGAGAAAGGGGCTGACGCCCTGCGGTAGCGTCGTCTCTCAAGCGAAACACGCCCCTGGCATCCTCTGATTGACCGCTTCACAAGGAAATTACCCGTGGTACAGCTCAAAAATCTGGCGTTCGCAACAATTCTCGGCCTGGTTTTCGTCAGCACGGCTGCGGCCGAAGATTCGCGCGTCGTGACTGCTACTGGCAAGGCAACACTGAAACAGATGCCGACGTCGATGCGCATGACAATTCAGTTCAAAGAGAATGGCAAAGACATCACCGAGGCACTCAAGAATCTGAAAGACCGACGTGATGCCGCAACCGCGACGCTGGTCAAACTTGGGGCGGTTAAGAACTCGATCCGGGAAGGAATTCCGGCAACTGTTGGAGAAAATCCTCAGTCTGTTCAAATGATGGCGATGATGCAGCGACACAATCCAGGAGCGGTTCCCAAAAAGAAAAAGGGAGCAACGAAAGTGACATTGACGGGCTCGCTGAGTGCGGAATGGGAACTTTCGGGCGACAAGCTGGAAGAGACCTTGAAAGTGATTCAGTCGATCAAGGGCAAAATCGCCGCTGCAGAACTGGCAGGTGCAGCGAGTAAGAAGAAGCTGACTCCTGAGGAGCAGGAAGAAGTGGAAGAGATGGAAATGTTGCAGCAGGAGATTGGTAACCACGGAGAGCCAAAGTTTGGGGAACCCGTTTACGTTTTCACCGCACGGATCTCGGAAGAGGAGGCGACGAAAGCACGTGCAGCGGCTTTCCAGAATGCGAAGCGTCAGGCCGAGCAACTGGTGGCATCAGCGGGGCGAAAGCTCGGGGGATTGCGCGGACTTCAATCTCATGGCGAAACGGGTTTGAATGATCACTATCAGATCTATGGATATCCTCCACACGGCGCCGGAGACATGATCGCAGACGCAGAAGACGTAGATGAGTTGCTGGTAAAAAGTCCGACGTTTGGCAAGATACCGTACGTTGTTGCAGTTCAAGCGATGTTTGACATCGCCAACTAACTTGTAAATCCAAGTCGATCTTTTGAGGCGAATCTTTTCATGTCTGATTTCGACCCGTCGCGGCGTTCGTTTTTGAAGATTTCAGCGGCACTTGCGGGAACAACGTCGCTCGTTGAAAGTGTCGTTCAAGCTCAGGCGGATGATGCGACGGGGCCGTTGATGGCATACGTTGGAACATTCAGCTCACCACTGAAAGATGTTCTGCCGACCCAAGTCGACCTGCCACCTGGGAACGGTCGCGGAATTCACCTGTTTCAGGTGAATCGCAAGACGGGAGCGATGGCGGCAAGTGGACTGTTTGAAATGGGGACCAGTCCCAGTTGTCTGGTTCTGAATTCAGCAGGAGACCGATTGTATTCCGCGAATGAGACCGATCGGGTCGGGGAGAGTAAAGAGGGAACGGTCAGCGCGTTCGCCATCAATCGGAAGAACGGTTCGCTGACGTTGCTCAATACGGTCCGTTCAGGAGGTGCGGGGCCGACCTATGTGAGTATTCACCCGACGGGAAAGTATTTGCTTGTGGCAAACTACTTCGGCGGTTCGGTCGCAGTTCTGCCGATCCTGGCTGATGGCAAGTTGGGTGAGGCAGCTTGCGTCAAAAATGATTCAGGAAAGATTGGTCCAACTCGGGCAGTCAATGCTCCTCCAGGAAGCTTCGCTTTCAGCGGCCACGATCGCACGCATGCTCACATGATTCAGTCCGATCCTTCCGGGCGATTCGTGCTGCATGTCGATCTTGGGCTGGATCAGATCTTTGTGTGGAAGTTCGATGATCAGACGGGGCAACTGACACCCAATGACCCACCCGCAGTTTCATTGCCTCCCGGCGATGGTCCACGTCATTTTCATTTTCACCCCAATGGGAAGTGGTTCTATTCCATTCAGGAAGAAGGATCGACCATTGTGGTCTTTGACTACGACGGTAAGTCTGGACGATTGGCTGCGCGACAGACGATTTCGACGCTTCCACCAGGCTTCGCTGGCAGTAATTTTTGTTCAGAGATCCTGGTCTCGTCCGACGGAAAGTATGTTTACGCCGGGAATCGACTGCACGACAGCATTGGCATTTTCTCGATCGGAGCTAACGGCGAACTGACATTCGTGGGGGAAGAATGGACGCGAGGCAATTATCCTCGCAGTTTCAATTTCGATCCCACTGGGCAGTTCCTGTACTGCTGCAACCAGCGAGGCGACAACATTGCTGTCTTCCAGATTGATCACAAGACGGGTAGCTTGAAGTTCACCGGGCATTACACACCCGTCGGCAATCCATCGGTCATCGTCTTTTGCGATTTGGCGGGTTGAAACAATTGTCACCATCCTTTGGGCAACGGTGAATTCTCAACGCGTTCGGCGGAGGAGAGAGGTGCTTTCAACCACATTTAAGTCGAAGCTCCCCAGAGGTTTATCGTACCCAATCGGCAACGAGGGACTCTCAGAGGCCCTAACTGGTGCGCCACATCTCGACGACATTCGATTGAGCTTCTATTGCCACGTTTCTGCCACGATGAAAGACATTCGTGACGGTCGCCCTCTTCGTATCTTGTCTGCGCAGTACAACCCATTTATCAGCGTCGTTTCCAAATCACACTGGGATTTGAAAGTAGGCGCTGTACCAAGTGTGCAGCGCGAGATCTGCCATAATGATCTGCTTGCGAATGGTCTTCCCCCGCTGGTTGAATGGCTTCAATCATCAATTCGCCCTGATTGGGAACCCACGAGGGCAAAGAGTTTCACGGTGATGTTTCACCTCAGTGAGCAATCCCTCACAATCGATCGGAAAGTCTGGCTATAGTGCCGACTGCGGCGGCCAACGTGTCCTGATTCGGTCATGGTTCCATGTGGGCACGGCCGAACATGGGTGGGGAAGTACAATAGTGCGAATCACACCGTTTATGCCCAACAGATTCCGTCGTAATCGCGTAAGTATCAATGGAGGGAACAAAAGAATCACCCACGGAATGGTGGATCAGTTCCTCTCCTGAAGAAGTGGTTTCCTTCTCCCGAAGGAGGTGCCTATGAGGAAATGGAAATGAGACGGATGGCCGTGTGATCAGGGACGGATTTCGCAACTACGGTCTGAAGGTTCGCCCGGCTATGGCCGAAGGTCTTCACCTCAGATCCTGCTCATGGGGAAACACGATCCGTACCACTGAAAAAAGTAAGAGAGGTCGCCATCTTGCGACCTCTCTTACTTTATCTGCAATCGCATCGTCAGGTCGATGCGACTTTTCAACGGCGAGACCGTTAATCAGTGGATCTGGCTGTATTCCGGTTGCTTTCGCCGTTTAATCAGGGTGACCTGATTTCCCTTGCTGTTGTAGCGAACGTCATCCATGAATGTGCGGATCAACAGGACCCCTCGACCATGAGCGCGTGCCATGTTCTCGGGATCGGTGGGGTCAGGCAGTTTCGAGACATCAAACCCGTTCCCCTCGTCACGGATCACAAACCGAGCTTCGGTTTGGGAGAATTTCGCAAGAACTTTCACGCGGCGATCTCGGTACGGGGACTGCCCCATCCGAACGGCAATCAGCTTTTCATACGAACCATCGTCGGCATCACGCAGCTTGGAACTGACTTCCAGGTTTCCATGGATGATGGCGTTCAAGAACGCTTCTTCCAGGGCGACACCGACTCGAGTCCGTTCGCGGTCGTTGAAGATGCCGAACCGAACTCCGAAATCCTGAAGATTGTTCACCGCAGGGCCGATCAATCGGCGATCCGTGGGGAACGAAAAGAGCAACTTCTGCCCGATCAGCGATGTTTGAACGGCATCTGTTCGCCGACGATCTTTGCTCGCAGACAAAACCGTGTCGACAACACGATTCAGATCTCGAGCCATCAACGTTTTGGGGACATAGCTGGCGGCCCCTTGTTGCAGCGCTGTGACAGCGAGTTCTTCGCTTCCCTCTGCGGTGGCGATGATGACGGGGACATGCGCATAGTGCTGCTTCAATTTCATCAGCAACTGCAGGCCGTCCATATTCGGCATGTTGAAGTCGGTCAAAACCAGATCTGGTTCGCGGAGGCGGCATCGTTCCAGCGCTTCAGCACCGTCCCCGGCGAAGTCAACGGTCCAGTCAGGATTGGCCCCTAAAAGGCCTCCCAACACACGGCGTTCAATGGCGGAATCATCAACAACCAGGATCTGAGACATCGACGTACCTCGCTCAAGAAACGAACGAGCAAGTTGTGGTTCAGCCCCTCGCCTGCCACATGGCCCCCTGCTCGCCGTCGAGAGAAAACCTAGGCCAGAATTTGGGCAGTGTCAAAAAAGCATCGCGTCGTTGCCTGGAATAAACGCGTGGAATATCCGGACAACTCCCTTGCAATCGCTACTATCGGATTCATGGTCACAGTCGGTCGCGGTGAGCGGTTGATCCATACTTCTGAAGGCAAAATGAAGTCGATGCCGGCGCACGCCGTCGTAAGTTTTCTGAACTGAGCGACGCAGGTAATCGCGTTACCGCAGATCTTCGCACGATTTCGTTGGAGCTGGATGTGTCCGTAACTTCTCTTCCCACTCTGTTTGACAAACAACATGCCCTTTCGCGTCTGGGAGGGCTGGAAGACGTTCTGCACGATGTCATGGAACTGATGACTACGGAAAGCCCACGAATCCATGCAGAGATTGCGGCTTCTTACCAGCGACGCGATCCTGTCGGGCTGAAACGATCGGCCCATACATTGAAGGGGTCACTCAGTCTGGTGGGGGCAACCGATCTGGTTCAACGCCTGAAGCGGGTCGAGGATTGTGCTGCTGCGGGTGAACTGGATTCCGCTGCCAGCGAGTTTGATGAAATCGATCGCCAGTTTGCTGAACTGCAACGCCTGCTGGCGGTGGAATTGCATTCCGCGTAGGCCACTTCCTTCCAGCGTTTGCGAAAAGGCGACCGATTTCCGGAAAGCCACGGCCCGACTGGGCACTCCGTTCAGAGAGTTGCCCGGTTCCGCCGATAACCACTTTGCACATTCTGACAGAAGCAAAGTTCGGGAAAGTCGGGTAAAGTCTGCGGGCGATTCGAGTTTCAGTGAATTCGCCTTGAGACTCAAGCCGAGCGTCACGCGTTGGCTTGAACGATGTTCCTTAAATGGCGTTCACGACGGGGCGACAAGTTGCAGGTGAATCCCCCGCCGTTTTTTCCTGCAGACATTCAGCAGAGACGAGAGGCGTCGAAATGCGGGTTGTGATCGCCTGTTCTGAAGCAGTTCCCTTTTCCAAGACGGGAGGCCTGGCGGACGTCGCCTCCGCACTTCCGAAGGCCCTGGCCCAGACGGGGCATGAAGCCTCGATCATCGTTCCGTATTATCCGCTGGTTCAGGCCCGCGACAGCGATGCTCCCCCTGTCGTATCGACGGGAATTACAATTCGAGTCCCCGTCGGACAAAAAGTTGTCGAAGCGAAGATCCTGCAATCCAAGCTGCCGGGAACCAGTGTTCCCGTCTATCTGATCGATCAAGCTGATTATTTTCATCGACAGGGGATCTACGTCGAAAACGGTCAGGACTATCGGGATAACTGCGAGCGATTCGTATTTTTCAGCCGTGCCGTCATCGACGCTGTCCAGCATCTTCAGTTACGTCCGGATGTCATCCACGCTAATGACTGGCAGACCGGATTGATCCCTGCTCTGGTGTCGATCGAAATGCGGCACGTCGCCGGATATGAGCAACAGGCATCCGTTTTCACGATTCACAACATGGCGTTCCAGGGGCGGTTCTGGCACTGGGACATGAATCTGACTCGACTGGACTGGAAATACTTCAACTGGAAAGAGATGGAGTTTTTCGGTCATTTGAATCTGCTGAAGACTGGCGTCGCTTTCGCAGACATGATAACGACAGTCAGTCCCACATACGCTCGAGAGATTCAGACGCCAGAATTGAGTTACGGCCTGCATGGCACGATGTCGTCGCGGAAGGATGACCTCGTGGGAATTCTCAACGGTGTCGACACCGAAATCTGGAATCCAGCGACCGATCCAGAGATCGCCAAAAACTACAATGCTGACACCGTGACCGAAGGTAAAGCCGCCTGCAAGGCAGCCCTGCAAAAACGTCTTGGTCTTCCTGTGCGACCAGATGTCATGCTCATGGGAAGTGTTTCGCGAATGACCAGTCAAAAGGGTTTCTCCCTGATTGGCCAGTGCTCCGAACTGCTTCTGGAACAGGATATTCAGCTGGCGTTCCTTGGAAATGGTGATCCGCGATACGAAGCGATGTTGTCTCAACTCGCTGCGGAACATCCTGACAAGGTTGCGACAACGATTGGTTATGACGAAGCTCTTTCGCATCAGGTGGAAGCAGGCTGCGATGTCTTCCTGATGCCGAGCGAGTTTGAACCCTGCGGGCTGAACCAGATGTACAGCCTGATTTACGGGACGGTTCCAATTGTTCGTTCTGTTGGCGGACTGGCGGATTCCGTGATCGATGCCTCGGATTCCAACCGGGCCAATGGGACTGCGAACGGATTCAGCTTCACCGATTTTCGAGGCGATGCCCTGTTCTGGAATATTTGCCGTGCACGGTCATTGTTTTCTGACAAAGTTGCCTGGCTGAAATTGCAGCAGACGGGGATGCGACGCGACTGGTCCTGGAAGCGAAGTGCCGCCGACTATCTGCATGTCTATGAGCGCGCCGTGGCGCGACGTCGGCTGGAATCCGAGTGTGACGGGATCGAAAAGTAATCCATCAAAGTGATGCGGCCGTGTCTGAACTTCGCAGGGATCCGATCGTTCACCGGTGGGTTATCATGGCTCCCGAGAGAGCCACGCGACCTATTGAAGTCACGGACTTGCCTCACCTCGTCAATTCGGTGGACGATCCGTTTGCCGAAGGACGTGAAAGCACGACAACGGCAGAACTGCTGGCATTTCGTCCTGCTGAGTCCCCTGCCAATGGTCCGGGATGGGACCTGCGTGTTCTGCCCAACAAATATCCAGCTCTCAGCCGAAGTGCGTCCCTCGTCGATACGTCGGACTCGCTGTATCAATCGCTGAGCGGCGTCGGTGCGCACGAGGTCATTGTGGAATGTCCTCAGAACGAGGGAAACATTTCCCGCTTAGGCCGCGACAAGATTCAGAAGATCCTGGTCGCGTACCGCGATCGTATTGTGGATCTTAAACGTGACCATCGCCTGGCGCATGCGACAATCTTCAAGAATTGTGGCGCTCAGGCCGGGGCCTCGATTTATCACGCTCATTCACAGTTGCTGGCCACGCCGTACATCCCGTCGCTGATCGAAGAAGAGCTTGCAGGGGCATATGCTTATCAGGTGACAAACGGAAGAAACATCTTCGACGACATCATCGCCCGAGAGTTGTCTGACGGGCGACGGGTTGTCGTTGATTCGCCGCAGTTTCTCGCGTTTTGTCCCTATGCCAGTCGTTTTACCTATGAGACCTGGATCGTCCCCAGACAACCCGAAAGTCACTACGAGCAAATCACGGCCGAAGCGATCGTGGAACTCGCCGCTGTCTTGAAATCGGTTTTGCGTCGACTGGAAGTGGCATTGAATGACCCGCCGTACAACTATGTCTTGCACACGGCACCTTTGCAGCAGGCTTTTCTGCCACATTACCGCTGGCACATCGAAATCTATCCACGGCTGACGCGTGTCGCTGGGTACGAATGGGGGAGTGGTTGTTACATCAATGAAGTTCTCCCGGAACAAGCCGCTCAGCGCTTGCGCGAGATTTCAGAATGAGTTGATGCACCGCGACGTCATTTTATGGGACGTGCAGTATCACAGGCTGCTGTCGACCTTCGATAAACAGCACCTGCTGGTTTCGGTCGAATCCATCGAACGACTGTATCGTCCCCGAAGGCCAGCGGATTTCGAGTTTGTCGACTCGTGGAGAATCCCCCAGTCCAAACACCAGTTCGTGATGGTTGCTTGCCAGATAACCGTCTCCTGCGGTCAGCTGGCGAATCAGGACTCGCTTGCCGATTGTTGCGGTGACCGTCGTGCCGATCGCATCGCGGCTGCCTGTCGTTCCTCGCAGAGATACTCGCAAAAACCCGCCGGAATCGGTTGTCTGATTCGTAAGCAGGCCAAAGGGACGGTCGAGATGCGAAACTGCAAAATCGTCGAGCCCATCCCTATTCCAGTCGAGTCGAACCAGTCCACGGCCCAGCCACTTCCCTTGAAAGTACGCCCCAAGTTGACTGGCGGGAAGCTCAACAAACCGGCCTCGACCGGCGTTGAAGAACAGCTGAGGCTGCATCTGAAACGGGATTCCCTGGTGGGTGAAGTCGTCGACATGGCCGTTGGTGACAATGAGGTCTTCCCAGCCATCGAGATCCGCGTCGAGGAACTGTGTCCCGAATCCGAGTACAGAAAAACTGGGATCTCGCAATCCTGCTTTTCGACTTTCGTCCTGAAAAAAGCCGTTCGGCTGCTGGATGTACAGTGCATTAGATTCGTGATGGTAGTTCGTTACGAACACATCCAGTTTTCCATCCCCGTTGGCATCCCCGACGGCAACTCCCATACAGGCTTGTGCTCGTCCATCGCTGTCGTAGGCTAAACCCGTGGCAACGGCTTGCTCCACAAACCTGGGCTGCGGCTCACCCTCGGGATCGGTTTCATTGACAAAAAATGAATTGGCCTCCATATCGTTCGCGACAAAGAGACTCAGTCTTCGTGAAAAGTCAAAGTCCGCAGCAACGACTCCCAGGCCTTTACCTTCAGGATTACTCGTCCCGCACGCTTCGCTCATTTCCTGAAATCGACCGTCACCGAGATTCAAATACAGCCGATCCCGTTCTGCAGGAAAGACCAGCGGGCTGCAGGCGCGTGCTATCTCGTTCTGGCGACAGATCCGCGTGAAGACGTCACTTCCCCCAAGGTAGGTCCCGTCAAAAAGATCGGGCAGCCCATCACCATTGAAGTCTGCCATGACCGCGCTGCAGGTCCAATAGCGATCCGTGGCTGCCAGGCTGGATGTGATGTCAGTGAACGTGCCGTCGCCGTTGTTGACCATCAGGCGATTCGAGTCGATGTTGGTAACGTAGATATCAGGGAATCCGTCGTTGTTGAAATCACCGACGGAACCACCATGACTGAATTGCGAGTCCGTCAGTCCCGCAGGTCCAGTCACTTCCGAAAACTGCCCGTTCCCCTGGTTTCGGAAGCAACGATCCGTCGCATTCTGACCGCCTGATTTCGTGGGCAATTCACTTCCTTGAGGCAGAAAAATATCCTGCCAGCCATCGGCATCATAGTCGAGCGCAAGGACTCCTCCCCCAAACGTCTGGTACGAGTACAGTCCCACTGCTCCCAGATCGCGACCGTTGAAATACTGAAACTTGATGCCCGCCTCAGCGGCCTGATCGGCGAATTTGATTCGTTGGGACGCCGCAGGAATATCAGAAGCTACCTGGCTTCCCAACTTCTGAAAATCGGATAGCGGATACTTTGAAAGGTCAACGGCCAACGCAGGATTGGATGATTCGCGAGTTCGCTGAAGAGCAAGATTTGTCAGGCTTTGCTCGATCCGAGCCACGTTTTTCCGGGACTGTAAATTCGGCTGAATCTCCGACAGCAGTTTAAGCCATCCCCATGCTTCCCAGACACGTCCCAGCGATTCGAGCCTCGTCGCAATATCTGCCATCAATGTGACATTCGTGTTGCGAGAATGAATCAGCGTCATTTGCTGTCCAAGGAATTCCAGGCTGCGAGCACGCTCCCCAAACGGCTGAGCCAGTGCTGGTTCATTCAGTTGCAGTAAGACCCGGTTCAGATGGTAGCTTGCTTCTGGATGATCAGGATCGCGACGGCAACATTCCCAGAAGCACCGGGCCGCAGAAGTCAATTGACTCTGGTTCTCAAGGCAGAGTCCACGCGCAAACCAGAAATCGGGGATTGTTTCAATGTCCTTTGGAACCTGAGAGTGCCATTTCAGCCAGGACTGATAATCTGCGGAATCGGAAAGACAACGCCCCAGCAGAGCCTGAGCTTCCAACTGCCCGGGACGGACCGCAATCAGTTCCTGCAGCATGTCGATTGCTTGAGAAATATTGTTTTCGCGAATCGCAATCCGTGCCAGTCCAAGCAGAGGAAGCGGGTCTTCTGGACACTCTTTGCGACATCGCTGCATCACCTCTCTGTTTGAACCCGGAAGCTGTACCCAACCGACACCGAGCAGATTCCCTGATTCCGTTCGCCCTGCTCGGATCGCCCGCAGTAAATACGGAATTAGCTCCCATTTCCGTCCCTCGGCTTCCATCAATGAAGCCAGACCCTGCAGTGCTAATCCGTATTCGGGGGCGTGTTCGAGAATTCGTCGATAAATCGCTTCGGCCGCTTCGGCCTGGCCTCGATCAAAGATCAGTAATTGCGCCAGAAAACAGCGACCTTCGAGAGCCAAAGGATTCGGGCTGTCAGGAATTCGCGAATAGAATGCTTCGGCGTCGTTCACACGGTTTTTTGAAGCCGCAACGTACCCGGCAATCAATAATCCCGTAACGGAAGTTGGAGACTTTGCCAGCAACTCGTCTGCCAGTTGTCCCGCCCGGTCCAGTTCACCCGCATCGAGCGTTTTTCTTGCAACCACTTCCAGTCGCATGATTGCGTCCTGCGATTGAGACGATGTCCCGCAGCCCGACAGTACGCAGCAGCCAAGAAGTGTGAGAAGGATGATGTCTTTCACGGCTTGTTCTTTGCAGGTACCTGCTCGTGCGACTCAGTTTTTGATTGATTGTCTTCGGACATGATGTGCTGCATGACTTTTCGGGCTTCGTCGGAATCAGGAGCCAGACGCATTCCTTCGTTTGCATGGAAAATGGCCCGTTCACGATTCCGATCATGATGATACACGATGGCCAGATTCAAGTGAGCCGATTGAAGTTCCGGCGCGATTTTCAACAGTTCGAGCAATTGTTCGCGGGCGGCGTCCCACTTGTCCTGTTCCATCAGTAAGGCGGCCAGATTCAACCGGCCCAGCTGATGCCCCTTATCAATTGCTAAAAGTTCCTGATATTGAGCGACAGCCTCGTCGGTGCGATGCAACCGATCCAGAGTGTTGGCGAGGTTGAATCGAGCCGACAGGTCTTTGGGGTCCGACGCCAGAATCTGCTCGTATAACACCAGAGCCTTTTCCGCCAGTTTTTCCTGTGCGGAAAAGACATTCGCGAGATTCAATTTGGCGGGATTGTCGTCCGGATCAATTTTTAGAACCTGACGAAATTCCAGTTCCGCTTCCGAGACTCGCCCCTGCTGCTGCAATACGACCCCAAGATTATGGTGGGCCATACTGCACGTCGGATTCTTCTGAATCGTATCCTGCCAGATCGTTTCGACGTCCGCATAGATGAACGTCTGATTCCAGGTGATGTATCCGAGCAAAAGCAGCAGTCCGCTTGCGAGTATTATGGGAAGAGGCTTCGCCATCCGTTGCAACGGGATTGCAATCTGTTCAAGGCCGCATGCGAAAACAACGATCAGACCGATGCTGGCAAGGTACTGAAAATGATCTGCCACGAATGAGTAGCGCATCGGGAAGATATTGAAGAAGCCAAGAGCTGGAAAAAGAGTACCGGCGAAGAACAGAATTGCCACAAGCATTCCGGGATTCCGGCGGCGCAGGGCGACCACGGTAATTCCCGCAATGAATGTGAGCGGAAACAGATACTGCCACCAGACGCCGACATCGATCTTCCAACGCGGATAGATAAAAATCAGCGGCGAGGGCCACGCCAGTTTCATCGCATAAAACCAGAGTGCTCGACCGGCGATCAGGCATCGAGCAACGAACGAGAATTGCCAGTCTGCACCGACCGCTCCGACGTGATTTCGTTCCAGCCAGATCGTCAATAGCCCAAATGGAATTCCAATCGCGAACATCGGCAATAAGGGGACGAGGTCACGAGCTTCGACTCGTCGATGTTTCCAACAGATCACAATGAATAATGCCGCTGGAAGCGTTACGGTCACAGTCTTGCTGAGCAGTGCCGCGACGAAAAGGATCAGACTCAGTCCGTAGAAACACCAGTTCCACGGCGATTCATCGAAAACAGGAGGTGCCGAAGCCATCTTTCCCGTCGCGTTCGGTTCTGGCTGTGATCGATATTTGCCAAGAAAACTGAAATACGCGAGAGCGGAGGAGAGATAGAATAGACCCGACAGAACGTTCTTGCGTTCTGTAATCCATGCAACAGATTCCACGTGGACTGGATGCAGCGCGAACAGACCTGCCGCGAACCAGGCCGCGCGAATCTGCAGTTTTTTGAGAATCAGCCACAGCAGGACTGCGTTTGCGCCGTGAATCAGGATGTTGACAATGTGGTAACCTGCCGGATTCAGACCCCAGGTCTGGTACTCCAGCCAGAACGTCGAATGGACCAGTGGGTAATACTGCGGAGTTGCCTTTGGGTCGGTCCAGATTCGCCATAGCCCCGCAGTCGTTCGAAGGGTCTGATTTTCAGTGACGTAGTTGTTATCGTCCCAGATGAAACCTGCGCTCATGGCGGGCAGATAGGCAACACTTGTCAGCAGCACCAGTCCGACAGCCGACAGCAAGTGACGGATCTGTCGTGACATCGTTACAACCTCAATTCCCGAAGGCATGGCCTTAAGTATGCATGACCCGCCGCAGGAAGTACGTCGCAAACAATCCCATCACTGCGTTCGCACTCCAGACGGCCCAACTGGGGTCCAGAGTACCAATTTTCGACAGGTTCTGTGTCATCATCGTGATCGGATAGTACACCGTCAGGATGGGCAGAAAACAAAACAGGAAGCTGGTCAACACCTGCTTACGTGCCATGATAATCGCAAACGGACTCCCCAGCAGCACGAAGAACAGGCAACTGACGGACATCGCATACCGATTATGCAGGTCGCTGCTGAGCCGCAATTCGGAGTCTCTCCCGACCGCAACTCGATATTGATACTTCAGGAATTCCGGTTCGTTCAGTCGCTCGATGTTCCCCGTTGACAGGGCGAAAACCGATTCGACGGCCTGCTCGTTCAATGCAAGTTGACGGTCTTCGGTCGCGTTCCGGATTTCTCGTTGCAGATCATTGATGCTCAGATTTGAGCCACGAAGCTGCCGATTCCGCTGTGGAAGTGGAAAAGGAATCTTGTCGTACTTCAGGTACCCGGTTTGCTGTTGACCAGGCAAATTGGAGTGAGCCCCCCACAATTCGAGCCAGACCTGCTGGCGGGGGAGATCAAAACTGAGGCGAGCTTCACTGGCCTGTAGCGTCCATGCCTTTTGCCCGCGCGGAGCATATCGGATCACAGGCTCAATCAGCGTGCGGTCACGGACTCCTGTGACGGTAATCGTGATGCCATTTTCACGCATATTGATCTGGCTTTGGGCTCGCAATCGGTCGATGAAGATATCCTCCATTGCCAGCGTGATGACACGCTCGATATTGCTGAATGCCCACGGGATAACCTGGTCGCTGACCAGCAGCGAGACGACGCTGAGACTTCCCCCCAGAAAGAACGAGGGCCAAAGCAGAATCATCACATTAATTCCTGCCGCCCGAGCCGCAATGATCTCGTTGTCTGCTGCCATCCGGCCATACACCACGCAGGCACTCAGCAGCAGTGTCGCAGGAATTGTGAAAGGTAGCAGGCTGGGCAGAACGAACGGAAGGATTTGCAGGATCTGCCAATAACCCAGATCGTGCTCCTTGGCTTGTCCAAACACACCGACAAAAACCAGCAGCAACGTTGAAATCGTCACCAGAATTCCGAACACTCGCAACAGCTCGCTCAAGACATAGCGTTCCAGCAACCGCATGTTGAGCAACCGGGAAGTTCGAGGTGATGAAAGAGGGTAAAAACGCAACGGCGCAGAGGTCCAAAGACCATCAGGCAGACGTATAGAGGAAAAACTTGAGATTCGTCAAGACTGACCACTCCCGATCCCGGACCAGCGGGCGTTGATTTCGATCCATGCCAACAGATCCGGAAATCCATGAATCAGCATTCCGTGGTGTCCTCCCGGTTGCGAAGGGAGTCGCCAATATGTTCCAATGTTCATTCGCGCGGTTCGGCCCGAATCCGAAAACAGGCCTGACGAAGCGGTCTCAACCGTTTTGTCTGGTTCAGCTGCGCAGTGTGATTTGATAATCACCTACGATTTCCAACAGGAGAAGAACATGCGGTGCAGGATGATGGTGGCCTGGATGGCTCTGGCCATTCTCGGAGCAGGTCTCTCAGCTCAGGCTCAGGATGGCTGGGAAACGATTTTTGATGGCAAGACTCTGGATAAATGGGATGGAAATCCTGAATTCTGGCGAGTCGAAGATGGCACGATTACCGGTCAGACAACTGCTGAAAAAGTGACCAAAGGAAATACGTTTATCATCTGGCGTGGTGGTGAAACGGCCGATTTCGAACTGAAACTGGAATACAAGATCGTAGGCGGTAACTCGGGGATTCAATACCGCAGCTTCGAAGTTCCCAACGAAAAGTGGGTCATCGGCGGATATCAGGCCGACTTTGAAGCTGGCGATACCTATTCCGGGATTAACTACGGCGAACGATTCCGTGGCATCCTCGCCCTGCGTGGCCAGGAAACTGTCATTGGCGACGATCACAAGCCGAAAGTCGTCAAGCAACTCGGCGACACCAAAGAAATCCAGTCCAAGATCAAGAAGGAAGACTGGAACGAGTACCACATCACGGCCAAGGGGTTCACGTTCACTCATCGCATCAACGGCGTCGTCACTTCCATCTGCAATGATGAAGACAAAAAGGACCGACGTGCCAAAGGTGTGCTCGCCCTGCAATTGCATGCCGGACCACCGATGAAGGTCCAGTTCCGCAATATCAAGCTGAAGACACTCAAACCAGAAGCGGCTGCTTCAGGGGCTGCTGCGTCAGGCAAAAAGAAAGCTTTGCTGCTGGCGGGAAACCCCAGCCACGGTTTTGGGGCTCACGACCACCTGTCAGGCTGCAGCCTGCTGGCGCGGATTCTGAATGAAAGTGGTCTCGTTGACGCTGAAGTACACTCACTGCAAAAGGCTGGCTGGCCCAGTGATGAAAAGCTGGCGTCCGCGAACACCGTCATCATTTATTCGGACGGTGGTGGCGGACATCCCTTCAACGCACACCTTGAACAGCTCAATGCCCTGACCACCAAGGGAACCGGAATCGTCTGCATTCATTACGGCGTTGAAGTTCCCAAAGGTCCCTCGGGCGAAAAATTCCTCGACTGGACAGGCGGCTATTTCGAACCACACTGGTCGGTCAATCCACATTGGGTTGCCAAATACAGCAAGTTTCCTGAACACCAGGTGACTCGTGGCGTAAAGCCATTTTCGACGAACGACGAGTGGTACTACCACATGCGATTTCGAGACAAGATGAACGGTGTCGTGCCAATTCTGACCGACCTCCCTCCAGACAGTACGTTGTCTCGTGGTGATGGCCCCCACAGCGGCAATCCCGCTGTCCGCGAAGCGATCAAGAATAAAGAAGTACAGCACATGGCCTGGGCGACCCAGCGTGCAGACGGCGGACGCGGGTTTGGCTGTACTGGTGGACACAACCACGTGAACTGGGGAAGCAACCAGTTCCGCAAATTGATCCTGAATGCGATCGTCTGGACCGCTGGTGTCGATGTTCCTGCTGATGGAGTTTCTCCGGGGGTTGTCACGGTCAAGGACCTGCTGCAGAACCATGACGAACCGATTCCGGCCGACTTCAACGAAGCACGCTGGCAGGCGATCATTGACGAATACAACAAGTAGTTGATCGTAATCGGTCCGTTAAGCGGTCGACCAAAGGTGGGCGAGTTGCCGGGAGACTCGCCTTCGACAGTCGGCCGCTATCGAGGCAATTTTCACTCTCAGCAGAGACTTTTTCCTGAAGTTACGCTTTGAACCAAAGTTTTATGCCAAAAGCCCCGTTTGAGCCATTATCAACCCGCAGGGAGCCTTCTTCGATGATTTTCCGCCAAGTTGTTTCTTTCGCGACGCTGTGCGCTTTGGGGGCCGGAGCGATCGCTCAGGAACCGAAGTTTCAGTCGAAAGTTATCAATAAGTCGACTCCGGGAATGTCTGTCGACATTGATGTCGATGTGACCGGCGCGAAAGAACTGTTTCTGGTCGTTCGCGATGGTGGAGATGGTTTTGGCTGCGACTGGGCCGACTGGGGGGAACCTCGACTGATTTCTGCTTCGGGTGAAAAGAAGCTGACCGAGTTGAAATGGAAGTCGGCTGCTGCGGAATGGGGCAATGTTGGTGTCAACAAGAACGCTGGCGGTGCCCCGCTGAAGATTGCCGGGAAACCGGTGGAATATGGTATCGGGACCCATGCGAACTCGGTCATCGCGTTCGATCTCCCTGCCGGAACAACTCGCTTCAAGGCACGCGGGGGCATCGATAACGGGGGATCAGATCAGGCGGCAAACAGCAGTTCGGTTCAGTTTCTCGTTTACACACAGAAGCCTCCCGTCCAGGTGGCGTCGGCTGCTCCCGCGGGTGGGGGAGGCAGCCGCGATCCGAAAGACGCCGTCTCGGGACTGGATGTTGCGGAAGGTCTCGAAGCAACGCTGTTCGCCAGCGAGGCTTCGAATCCTGCGATGCTGAACCCCACCAGCATCGACATCGACCACCTCGGGCGCATCTGGGTTTGCGAAGTCGTGAACTACCGACATCGTAACGGGGAACGTAAAGAGGGGGATCGGATTCTGATCCTCGAAGACACCAACGGCGATGGTGTCGCTGACAAACAGACTGTCTTTCATCAGGGACATGATGTCGATTCTGCACACGGAATCTGTGTGCTGCCGACGCCTTCTGGCAAGGGGACGAAGATCATCGTCTCGTGCGGAGACAGCGTTTTCTTCCTTCACGATGAAAATGGCGATCTGAAATCCGACCGGAAAGAAACGTTGTTTACGGGGATCGAAGGGACTCAACACGACCACGGGATTCACGCCTTCCACTTCGGTCCGGACGGCAAGCTGTATTTCAATTTTGGAAACAGTGGACGTCGCATCAAGGACAAGGATGGCAAGCAGATCGTCGACTTGTCAGGGCGCGAAGTGCACGATCATCGCAAGCCCTACCAGGAAGGGATGGTCTTTCGCTGCAACATGGATGGCAGCGAATTCGAAACACTCGGCTGGGACTTCCGGAATAATTGGGAAATTGCCGTCGACAGCTTTGGCACCTTGTGGCAATCGGATAACGATGATGACGGTAACAAAGGTGTTCGAATCAATTATGTGATGGAATTTGGAAATTACGGCTATCGGGACGAAATTACAGGAGCGGGTTGGAATTCTCCGCGGACGAATCTCGAAACAGAAATTCCTTTGCGACACTGGCACTTGAACGATCCGGGGGTTGTTCCAAATCTGCTGCAGACCGGGGCCGGATCTCCAACCGGGATTTGCGTCTACGAAGGCGATCTGTTGCCCAAAGTCTTCCACAATCAGGTGATCCACTGCGACGCCGGGCCGAACGTCGTGCGTGCCTATCCGGCGAAGAAGGCAGGAGCGGGGTACTCTGCAGAGATCGTAAACGTCCTGCAGGGGGCTCGCGACAACTGGTTCCGACCATCGGATGTCTGCGTTGCTCCCGATGGATCGCTGATCGTCGCCGACTGGTACGATCCAGGCGTTGGTGGTCACCGCATGGGGGACGCGGATCGAGGCCGTTTGTTCCGCGTGGCGCCACCGAAGACTCCTTACAAGGTTGCCAAGGTTGATGTCAGCACCATCGAAGGGGCGATTGCTGCCCTGAAGAGTCCGAACGAAGTGACTCGATACCTCGGCTGGACTGCCTTGCATGAGCAGGGTGATAAAGCAGAAGCCGCCTTGTCGAAAGTTTTCGAAAGTGATCCAGATCCACGAGTTCGCGCCCGTGCTTTCTGGTTGCTTGGCAAGATTGAAGGAAAAGGACCGCTGGCCGTGGCAAAGGCGATCAGTGATACCAATCCTGATATTCGTATCGCAGGATTGCGATTGGCTCGCGAACTGCGTGGAAAGCTCGATCTGACTTCCGTTCTTGCAGCGTTGGTGAAAGACCCAGCCATCGAAGTTCGTCGTGATTGTGCAATTGCTCTCAATCAGTACACGTCAGCCAAGCATGCTGATTTCTGGGCGACTCTCGCCAGCCAGCATGACGGTCAGGATCGCTGGTACCTGGAAGCACTGGGGATTGGTGCCTACAACAATTGGGATGCCTGCATCGCAGCCTGGTTAGATGCCAACAATGCCAAGGTGGGTGACCCCTGGGCCAATGCCGCCAGACGCGACGTTGCCTGGCGTTCACGAGCCAAGCAAAGTCCAGGACTGCTGGTCGGGATCATCTCTTCGAATTCCGTGTCAGCAGCGGATGTACCTCGTTACCTGCGCGCGTTCGATTTCCTCGTCGGCACCGAGAAGGATGATGCACTGATTACGCTGGCCTTCGGAAGCTTTGGTGACGAAGCCAAGACCAAGTTTGTTAATACAGAAGCTATCAGTCGCTTGAAAGGGTTTGATGTCACGAAGAATCCCCAGCAACTGGCGGCGCTCAATCGAGTGCTCGACGGGTTGAAGGGCGATTCACAGTACATCGTTCTGGTGGATAAGTTCAGCGTGTCAACACGCTATGCGGAACTTGCGGAACTGGCTGCAAAGCGTCCGGACGATCAAGCGGGTCTGGATGCAGTCCGTGTGCTGCTCGCGAAGGGGCAGGCAGCACTGCTGGGAGAACTGCTGAAGTCAACGAAGGATCAGGGCCGGGTTGCACTCGGTATGGCTACGGCACTGAGTAATTCCGGTGACGCACAGGTGACGGGATTGCTGCTGCCTATCGTCAAGGATGCCAAGGCTGCAGGCGATCTTCGCCGTCAGGCAATCAAGGGAGCTACGCTGACAAAACTGGGGGCATCCGAAGTTTTGAAGCTGGCAGAATCCAAAGAGTTTGACGAAACATTTGCACCCGCATTGTCAGCAGCGCTGCAGTCAGGGCCTCTCGATGATGCCCAGCGAGCACGGGTCCTGGCACTCTTCCCCGCACCTGCTGGTAAGAATGACAAACCACTTCCACCACTGAGTGAATTGGTGAAACTGAAGGGGAATGCAGGCCAAGGGCAGAAATTATTCACAACGGTCGGCAAGTGCAACACCTGCCACGTTGTGAATGGAGAAGGCAAAGAAGTCGGGCCGAATCTGTCTGAAATCGGTGGTAAGCTCGCCCGTCAGGCGATGTTCGAATCGATCGTTTTCCCAAGTGCGGGAATCAGTCATAACTATGAAGCCTGGACGCTTGGCCTGTCGAATGGAACCACCGTGAGTGGTATCATTATCAGTGAAGACGACAGCAAAGTCACCGTACGCGGTGCCGATGCTCTGGTTCGATCTTTCGAGAAGAAAGAGATCGAAGAACGTATCAAGAACAAGATTTCGTTGATGCCTGCCGATTTGGCAAAACTTTTGTCAGCCGAAGAGATGGCGGACGTTGTTGAGTATCTTGGCACATTGAAAAAGGCGAAGAAGTAATTCTTCGGAGGTCCACATGTCCTCAGCTGAACTGAACGCTCCCGAGAAGACGATTTTGATTATTGACGACGATCGCGAGATCGCGTCGATGCTGCATGGGGTATTGCAAAGTAACGGTTATCGAGTGTTTCTGGCCCCCAACGGGGCTGAGGGGCAACGGCAGATCAGTTCCCTGAAGCCGGATCTCGTCATCACCGACATGATGATGCCGCGTCTCGGTGGGTTTCCCGTACTCGAATACTTGAAGACTCTGGATACGCCACCACCCGTAATCATGATCACCGCGAATGAAGGGGGACGGCACAAAGCCTATGCAGAAATGCTGGGGGTTGCCGACTACCTGAGAAAGCCATTCCCCATGGAAGTCCTGCTGGAATCAATCCGCAGGATCTTCGCAACAAAGACGGATTCCTCGGATAAAGGCCCGTTGAAAAAGGCCGTTCGCAAGCGATCTGCCAAACTCGACGATGAAGAGTGATTTGCGGAAGGGATTGCCAGACGTGAAGTCAGGGCGGTATTCGCCGTTCTAAGTTCTGAACAAAAATGCCACAGGGCTCACAGTGATTTCTTCACCGTGAGCCCTGTGTCGCTTTTGCGAAACGGGTGTTGATCAGCAATCGCTCGCCACGATGTGACTCAAAGGGTCTTCAGATACTCCAGTAGCGAATGCCGTTGATCTTCGTCGAGAACATTGGGAAAAGTGTGTCCCGCAGCACTTTTTCCAGGCAGCTTCGTGTCAAAGTACCGGCGCCGGTGTTGCACGGCCTTTACGGTAGTCGGCACCTGATCGAAGGCTTCGAATTCCAAACCGACCTTCTTCTGATCGTAGCCGTCTTCGGTGCGTTTCCAGACTGTCGGTCTGTTGCTCGGATGAAGGACATCCCACAGAGTCGGGACAGAACCATTATGGAAATACGGTGCGCTTGCCCAGATCCCATCGAGCGGCGGCGCTACGTAGCCTGCCGGATCTACTTCCACGGGGTCTTCACCATTGCGACTGATCCAGCCGTCCTTCATCCACTGGCGGAACTTGGGTGTCAATGCCTTCCACCGTAGCGGATCTGTACCGATCTCGTCGAGAGCGATCGTCTGCTGTTCATACTTCCCGTTTGGACCATACGTGCCGTGGCAGCGCGAGCAATTCTCGTTGAAGACTGCTTCGCCTCGTTTCGCGAGTTCAGCGTTCACAGGAAAAGGATACTTCGGTGGTTCCAGAGATTCGATCCAGGTCAAAAGATCAGCGAACTCCGGTTCCCAGCGGTTCAAGGTTTCGGGCGGGACGGTCGGGAGCAAAATGAACTGCATCAATGGACGAGGCGTCTTCGGAGCGTGACCATCGGCGTACAGTGAACGCTTCTTCTTGACGTTCCAATAGGGGGGAGCGTCGACGTCATGATGTAACAACGGCGGCAGCTTTCGCGCCAGGTTGACGGACATGTCTGGATTTCGATAGGCCCCAAGAGCAATACCGAAAATGACTGCATTCGTCGTCCCGTTGGTGACATTCAGCGGCATCTTCAACGAGCCGAGATCCAGATGGGATAATGCCTTTCCCTGAGAAAGTTTGATCCGGCGCACATCTTCCGTCAGCGTTTGAAGGGCGGTATGTGAATTGGGAAGACCGGGTATCACCCTGCCAGCCACTTTGCCTCCGTGACAGGCGAGGCAATTCATCACCCAGTTTCCTTTTCCGTCGACGACATATCCCAAGGGACGAGTTTCGCCTGTGTCGTCTTCTTCTGATGCCAGGCCGTAATACGAAAACGTCAGTTTTCGCCGCGTTCGGGCGTCAGCTCGTTCAGCTTCGCTCCGTTCAGGTTCGGGCCAGATCGTCCACAACGTCTCAAAAATTGCGTTGTCGAAGTCGGCTGGCAGATACTGATGCGTCCGCAGATTTTCATATCCGCGGGCTGCCGACGGTACCTGGTCCCCCGCAATTGCCAATGAAGACACGAAACAGACAAGAACCGCTACTACCACGCGTTGCATCAATTTTCGCCTACAGTCCAGTCCTGCTCGATCCATCGCATCTCAGGACGAAGCCCTACGATCCGTTCGTCAGTTCGTACAAGCCCTGACCCACATACTTCAGCTTTCCAAGTCGCGCCAGTTCTTCCCAGACGGCTACGGGGAACTGGCTTGGCGGCGTGATGCCGACGATACCCGAATTCTTCTGGCTACCTTTGGTCATCGGGCCATATCCCAGTTTCGATTCGTGATCCAGTCGAGTCAGCTTCAGCCGCTTCTTGAACGCTTTCAGCGCATGCTTCAGCTCATCACCTGCCCCCACTCCCTCGGTCCCTTCACCTTCCATATTTTAGTTCTCACTGATGCGTATTTTTGTTGATGGAGTCTTGCGGAGTGCTGACGCGAATTGAGTGCGACCGATCCTCGCTGAACGATCATCAGCAAGGATCGGCACGCGTCGTTTCAATCCGTAATTCCAACTTTCATTTCATCGCTGTTGGCTTTCAGCTCTGGAGCGTACATCGCACTGGCCCGAGTCGGCAAGGCACTGAATTTTCCAGGGACTTCGGCTCGTAACCGATAACTGATACTGTGTTTACCACGCATCAACTGGCGGACGAAGAAGGCGACTCGCTCGTCTCGGAATTCGACAAACGCCCCCATCTCATTGCCATTATAGCCACTGCGAACCTCCACGGCTTCAAATCCTGACGCTTTCATGTCTTCGAACAGCAGGTATTCGTAGTCGTTCTTGCTGTCGATTTCGAGTTCCACTTCAACCAGATCACCGCTCTTCAGGCTGCTCAGGTTCTCCAGTTCGGTTCGCAGGTACTTTTCAACCTTCTGCTTGACCGACTGTCCGCGCGACCCCTGTGCGTCGATCTGCTTATCCGACCTGGTCAGCTTATAGAACTTTCGCTGCACCTTGATTTCCAGACCGGCCTTTGTAATGAAGTCTTCCAGCGTGAAATTGGTCTGATAGACATTGAAGTAGACCGGCCCCGTCCCATTCTTCCGTACTTCCAGAGTGTGAGCCCCCGTTGTGACGGCATCACCTTCCAGCACAAACTTATTGTCGAATGTGAACAGGTTCGACGCATCGACCTTCACTTCCTTCTGTTTCTTGCCATCCAGCCAGACTTCGATCGTCATGTTTGGCTGATCTTCACCACTCGCCTTCATGTAGTCGGCAAGAGCTTCCACACACAACGCCGTGTCACGTGTGCTGTTCCAATACGTGGCGTGCTTGCGATTGTTCAGGATGTACTTCACGAGACGCGATGCACGGACATCCTGAGGATTCACCTTCGACAGCAGTTTCAGATAGTAGGCATTCGCTTCGATATCGCTGCCGTACCAATACCACCACCCATCGTTTGGCAGCTTCAGGTAAGCCGTCTGATTCTCTTCGTCCTGAACCACGAACTGTTCGATGTTTTCGAGAATCATCTGCAACTTGTCAGCCTGATTCTGCTTGTGCAGTGCCAGGCCGAAGAGTGCCTTGGCGTAAACCGGAAGTTGGACCCGGTCGCGATACAGGAACTCGTTCATGTCGGAGTTGGCGATATCCGCATCGACCAGGATCATGAAGACCAGGGCATCCAGCGCATCGGCGTGCTGCTTTTGAGGGACCTCTTTCTTGCCCCAATTCTTGATCAACACGACTTGTTCGTCCTGATAGCGCTTCAGCCATTCAATTCCTTTTTCCAGGACCGCGGGGACAATTGCGACATCGTTGGCTCGAGCAACCTGCAGTCCATGGACAACAACGGCTGTCGTGTGAGGCCACGATCGTTCGCCCCAACCGCTGAACCACCCCCACCCGCCGTCTCCACATTGCATCGACGTGAGTCGTTCAAGCCCCTCCTTGACCATCAACTTCACTTCGTCTTCGTCGAAGACTGGATTGCGGTCGAATCGCTTCCATTGCTTCGCACGCTGCACATCATCGCCAATTTCTTGAGCATTCAGGTTTGTTCGTTTTGCCTGAATGTCCTTCAGATTCAACTTCATATTCAGCAGCACGCGTTGAGTGATCACCGTCGGCAGGAAACGGTTCAGCGTCTGTTCGGTACAACCGTACGGGAAGTCGACCATGTAAGGAAGTGCGTCCACCATCGCTCCTGCAAGCGTAGGTGAGTAGCGGGCTTCCAGGCGAGAATCGTTCTGACGACGTTCTGCTGGAACCGTGAACTTGACGCTTCCCTTTTCCTCTGTCGGTCGAATCGCACCGCTGAATGATTCTGTCTTCAACATCCCGTGCACATACACCGGGAACGTCATCTGCATCGCGTCCGATTCTTCGTCCGTGATCGCCTTGATCGTGACCGTTGTGGTTCCCTGTGACGCGACTTTGACGCGCCAGTCAACTCGTTGCTCACCCCCTGCGTCCAGCATGATCGTCTGCGTCGCAGCGTTCTTTTCTCCCGCCATCACCGACAGCAGGGTTCCATCGACGCCCAGCGAGACGTTAACCGACTTCTTGCCCTTCAGATAGCTATGAACATTGGCTGAGATTACGACTTCGTCCTTGTCGACGAAGAACCGTGGAGCCTGCAGGCGAACGAGCAGATTCTTTTTTGTGGTGACCGTTGTTTCTCCCTGTCCCACTTTTGTTCCAAGCCCCATGGCCCAGGTCTTGATCTTCCAACCCGTCAGACTTTCAGGCATCTTAAAGCTGACTTCAGCGAGTCCGCCGTCATCGGTAGTGATACCACCAGCCCAATAAGCCGTATCGGCAAAGTTGGATCGTATTGTCGGCGAAGGAACATCGGCTCCCCCTTCGTCACCCCCTGCGGCCCCGGCTTTGGCGTCGGCGAGGGCCAGTCCATTCTGACTCTCTCGCTTTGATGCGTCGAAGGCTGCAGCCTGCGGAACGGCCATCCCTGGTGCCGACATCGCCATCGCACGATTGGAACGGCCCCGCATCAATCCTCCGCCACCACCGAATCCCATTCCCGGCCCGGCGGGAAAACCTTCACCGAACAGCATCCCGCCGAATGCCCCCAGGTCGGACATGCCAATTTCACCATTCTTCCCGAGGTTCGTGAAGATGCGGTCCAGTGTGCAATCGCGCTGTGGATGATGCTGCCGGCGCCATTTCCAGAAGAATTCTTTAATCTCCGGGACGTTGGAGCCACCCGAGATGTATTCCACACTCTTGTCGTAAACTGTCAGTACTGTGGAACCGACAAATGGCTTACCAGCCGTGTCAGTGAGCTTGATTTTGATTTTTGCATCAGCACCCGGTTTGTATTCTTCCTGGGACGGAAGAACTTCGACATTGATGACTCGCTTTTCGGGAGGAACGACGACTTCCCGCATCTCCTGATGGTACTTGCCATCCGCAATCGTGAAGGCTTCGATGAAGAAGTTCGGCATGTCCTTCTGCACAACCGCAATTTCTTCAACGGTATTCTTCCCCTTCAACCGGATGAACTTCGGTGGCAAGTAGACCCCGTTGGTCGGCCGGATGAACAGCACAACGCAGCCATCGGCCTTGTTCGTTGTGACCATCAGCCGGACTTTTTCACCCGGTGCATATTCTGCCTTGTCGGTGACCAGTTCCAGATCGTTAAATCGGAATTCGCGACCGTCAAAACCTTCGCCACGGACGACGAAGACGTATCCACCTTCGATCGTATGATTCTTCGCATCAGAAACCTTGTACGACAGCCGGTACTGTCCCGCCTTGCTTGCGACAATCTGCTGACGTGCGTGGCCGGTTGCGTCCGTATCAAGTTTCCATGACTGCACCGCTTCTTCGACCGGTTGCTGCTTTTCATCGTAGCTGATCTTGAAGAGAGTCAATTCTCCCTTGCCAGAAACCGGCTTGTTGTCGAGCGTGTGGGCATCGAAATTTGCAGTGACGGTATCGCCGACGTTGTAGTGGCCCCGATCAACCCAGGCAAAGACTCGGAACGGTGATCGGCTGACGAGAACGTTGCCCGTTCCGACGATCGTTCGGCGTGATTCATCGACGACTTCCGCCGTGATGGAATACGAATGGTCTTCGTCGCCGTGAACCTGCTTTGCGGGAAGAGTATCAATTTCAACCTTTACGGTTCCATCGTCACCGATATCGACTTCCTGTTCCGCGACAACTTCCGGAGGTGCGTTGTTACGACCGATCCACCAGCCAATCGGCCTGACACATCCCCAGTTATTCCAGCCGGGATACCACGTGTAATCGGAGGCGAACCACCAATATCCCTTGCCGTAGAACCAGTCCCAGCGAGCTGTGGGATACCAGTGGCTGTCATGAGCCGACCGCAGAATCTTGTATTTCACGCGAGCTTTTGTGACAGGTGCTCCGAAGAAATACTTCGCTTGAATCGATGCCGTTACCTTCTCGCCTAATGCTACGGGTTCAGATGGAGCATCGATGGTGACTTCGTATTCCGGCTTTTTGTATTCCTCGACGCGGAAGCTGCCTCCCTGCTGGAACTGATTCATGATCAACAGACTGTAATTGCCAAGCATCGCCCCCTTGGCGAGAGGGAATTCCCCTTCGATCCCTCCAAATTTGTCCGTCTTATAGACCTTTTCGAAGACCTTTTCACCCTGAGGGTTGTTGATCTGTACGGTAAAGTCCTGATTGCCAAACGCTGTCGCATCGGGTTGATCGTATTGAGACTTCTCAATCCAGAACTTGAACTTGACGGTTTGTTCCGGACGATAGACAGGACGGTCGGTAATCGTGAAGACTCGGGTGGCCTGATAGTCCGCATCATGGCGCTGTCCCCACCAGGCGTGCGTGAACCCAGTATAGGCCAGTCGACCTTCAGGGGTTCTCGCCATCACCAGCCACTGGTAGTTGTGACTCACCTTTTCCGAGGACATCATCAACTGGCCATCGGCTCCCGTGAATTCCGCGAAATTCGTGGTCAGAATCTTCCATTGTGGCTTACCGGGGGCAATTTGTTCCTGCTTCCATCCGAAGAATTCGACATTTGCTTTTGGAACCGGCTGCCCGGTCACGGCATCGGCGACAAAGTACAACGACTGGTTCTCGAGTGGCTTGCGAACGAGTGCGGTGTCGGCCAGCCAGACGATGACGCGACTCACGTTGCCATCTTTCATGGTCCCGGTCACCAGGTACGCTCCCGCCTTCTGCAGGGGAGTCGCAATTTTCATGACGCTATCGTAGTGCTCAGCTTTCGGCTGAAGATCGAGCGACCAGCTGGCGACTTTCTCGCCGAGATACTGAGTTTGCCCCTGCGCCACCAGCCGATAACCGATGTCCTGAATATTGATCGACTGCCAGTCAAGTTGCCCAGGAGCAGCTTTCAGGTAAGCCTTGACGTCGGCCAGCAGCTTATCGATGTTGATCGCGTGGGCTTCCAGTGCAATCTGCTTGCCATTGCGGTACCGCAGGTCAATCGTAGCCCCTTTTCCTGCCGCCTGAACCTGCAGGTTTTCGAACCGGCCCCAGTTCTTGACGATCTGATCCAATCGCAGCTGGCGATGATTTTCGTCGCCAAATTTTTTGATTGCCTGATTCCAGGCAGTTGCGGCTTTCACGTACTGGCGACGATCTTCATACGTCTGTGCGACCATATCGCCAGCCGACTTCGCGAAGTTGTCATTGCCTCGCTCAAAAATCTGCCGATAAATCCGGAGTGAATTGAACTCTTCGGGAAGCTTGAGACGCTTCACACCGGTTGCCAGTTTGGAAATCGTTTCGTCGTCACTCAGCGTATGAACGGCATACGGCCCGCTTTCATCCTTGTCATCGTCCCGGCCACTGCCGTTTCGCAACCATGCCATGGTATGTACGCCGAACTGTCCATGCAGAAATTGGGCCCAGCCAAAATCGACTTCGTTTCGCAAGGAATTGTCGAATTCCACGGCCTGAGTCAGCATCCAACGCCATCGCTCGCCGTCCGAGGTCGCAGCATCCCACGATTTTGGGATTCGATGAAAGACAGGCTGTCCGTCGGCATCAACCGGTGCCCCTTTGTTCTCGCCCCCAGGAACAAATCCACCGCGGAATCGGCCTCGACCGCCCCAGCCTTGATTCCCCTCTTCGTAATCGGGAAGGACTGCCAGATCGGTCAGCGACTGCAGACGCCACGCTTCGACAGATTGCAGGATGGACGCAAATTCCAGATAGAACCGGCCGACTTCAGACTTCGAGTCATCTTTAGCGGCGAGTGGTACTGCCTGCTGCAGCAGTTGCAAAGCTCGGACACGGTCGCGCGGGGTCGTCGTGACATATTTCCCGCCACCTCGGTGGGAACCACGCTCGAATTTGCCAGCAACGATAAACCCCCATTGATCCACGGAAACGTACTGAAGAGCGGCTCCGCGAAGCAGTCGCCAGTTCGTAGCGTGGGCCTTGATCGTGGTCTCAACGAGTTCATCGAATTCGTTGGTTCGCCCCAGGTTTCGCAGAGCCTGCACTGCCATGGCGAGGTCTTCTGAGACTTTTTTCGGATCAGTCTTGGGATCCAGGGCGAGTTTTCGATAGCCATCGTAGGCCACCTTGAAGTTCCCGGCGTCGAATTGCTTCTTGACCTCATCACGATTCACGGGCTTGCCCGCTTCTTCAGCGATCAGCCACCATGATGCCACCACAAAAGTCAGCAGACTTGCCAGAATCACTCGCGTGCGCATGATGAAAACCCGTTCCTTTTGTCAGATAGATATGCAGGCCGTCCCGGCCCTGTGGCCCAGTATAACGGCATTTCGGTGAAATTAGAGTCAACCGGTAACGATTCTGAAATCTTCCTCGCACCGCATCAGACTCGTTTGTGAGGCGTTGATTCATCCACAGACGCACTCGCCTTGCGAAAGTTCCCAAATATTCTGCGCAAGTGGTCAGCCTCAGTTCGGTAGGGCTTCTGTTTTTTGACTCGTATCTCTCGCCCGCCGAATCCTGCGACCGAAAGTCGTTAGATTCTTAGCCAGACGCTCGCTGGCGTGCCCGGAAATGCGGAATCCAGCCGTGGTTTTGAGTTACCATCTCGTCAGAAGTGGCGTCCATTTGGCCCCACGCCCCTGGCCCCACGTCTCTGGCACGTGTCTCTTGCACACGTCAATCGTGGAGAGTGCCACATAGCTTTCCAGGTGCTTCGTCCTTGAGAACTTAAGGCGGCGGTGTGGATGCGACACCAGGGTTCTGCCAATTCGGAGGGACAAGGGTAATAGGGGGGCCAATAACTCAAATGACACCGTGATCATCCAAACTCAATACCCAACTACTGCGCCATCTTTTCTGGGGTCGGTTGCGCCGTGCAATGTGCCGTGCTCGTGGTCAATCAGGATTCCCTGATAGCCGCCGAAGGAGCCTGTCGACTTTCCAACCTTGTGTCCCATTTCCATCAGTTTCTTGACAGTTTCGGCCGGGAAACCGCTTTCCAGATAGACGGTGCCGCCATCGGCTTCTTCGGGGATTCCGGTCGGGGTTGTTGAGCCTCCATGGCGAATCCGGCTCGCGTCACCTGCCATCTGCGGATTCATGCCAAAGTCGATCATGTTGACCAGGACTTCGACATGCCCTTGAGGCTGCATGTCGCCCCCCATCACGCCGAAGCTGAACCACGGACGCCCGTCTTTCGTCACCATGGCGGGAATGATGGTGTGAAACGGTCGTTTGTGCGGTTCCAGTCGATTCAAATGAGTCTCATCCAAGGCAAACAGGCACCCGCGATTCTGCATCGCAAATCCGACCTTGCCCGGGACGACTTGTGATCCGAACCCAAAATACAGGCTTTGAATCATCGAACAACAGTTCCGGTCCTGATCGACGACCGTCAAATAGACCGTGTCGCCATGCTGTAGTTTCGGATCGCCCGCTTGAACATTGACGGCCGCTTTTGCTGGATTGATGCGCGGCCGCTGACGGTCCGCATACGCTTTGGAAATGAGTTCGGCTGTGGGGAGTCGCTCGTGGGCCGGGTCGGCATAGAATTTTGCGCGATCGGCAAATGCCAGTTTCTTAGCTTCGACAAACAGGTGAACAAACTCGGCACTCTTGGGGCCCATCGATTTGATGTCGAACCCTTCCAGCAAGTTCAGCATCTGTAAGGCCGCAATCCCCTGGCCGTTCGGAGGTAACTCCCACACGGTATATCCGCGATACGTCGTCGAGACCGGATCGAGCCAGTCGCTGGTGTGCTCGGCGAAATCTCGTTCGGTCAGGTACCCGCCATTCGCTTCGCTGAACGCCGCGATTTCCCGGGCGATGCGTCCCTTGTAGAACGCGTCACGGCCACCGGCAGCAATTTCGCGATAGGTCGCGGCGAGTTCTGGAAGCGTCATGATTTCGCCGTGTTCCGGAGCACGCCCCTCTTTCAAGTAGACTCGCTTGGAGTCAGGCCAGGCCGAAAGACTCTTCACCGATGCCCGCCAGCCCCCGGCGATGATTTCACTCACCGGAAATCCTTTTTCCGCAGCATCGATACTCGGTTGAAGCAAATCAGAAAGCGGCTTCGTTCCGAATCGGGATCGCAAGACTTCCCAGCCATCAACGCATCCTGGAACCGACCACGACAGTGTTCCGTTTTCGGGTATCTGCTTCAGACCCTTCTTCTGGAAGACCTCACGCGTCAAGCCGTAAGGACTTCGGCCCGATGCGTTCAATCCATACAGCTTCTGAGATTTGTTATCCCAGTAAATGACGAACAGATCACCACCGATTCCGCAGCTCATCGGCTCAACGACACCCAGCATCGCGTTGGTGGCGATCGCGGCATCGATGGCATTTCCACCAGCCTTCAGAATATCCAGGCCGGTCTGAGCTGCCAGTGGGTGGCTGGTCGCGACAAGTCCATGTTTCGCCACGACCACCGAACGACTCTGATGAGAGTACTGAGCGGGGCGATCATATTCCGCCGCGACAACCTGTTCCGTGTCCGTCGTCATGAGGACACTCCAGCAGAGAATCAGCACGTACGAATGACGCAGGAACGGATTCACCGGAAGATCCTCCTTGACGGGCGGAACCTCGAAAGGGGAGCGTTGATTACAGCTCAATCGCCCTGTGGCAGGTACATCAGGCGACCGCACGTGCAGAACACAAATTTCCCAGCTCGCAATTCGACGATCGTCTGCTGCCGTTGCCCGACGTAACATTCCCCGCATGCCGTGCCGTGGACTGGAGCCAGTGCTCGGGCACCGTATGACTGAACCAGACGTCGGTACTGAGGAACGATATCAGCTGGCAGCATCTTTTCGATATCTGCGACTTTCGCTTCCAGTTCTGCCGCCTGCGCTTTCAGTCCTGGTTCTCGCTCTTTGACACCTGCGGCGAACTTGGCGACTTCCGCTTCAGCGGCAGCGATTTCCTGTTCGTAATCCTTGATATCTTTTTGAGCCGAGTCGCAACCATCGAGAGCTTCCAGAATTTCGTCTTCCAGAACGCTGTTTGCCATGGTGTCGGCGGCGATCTGCGACCGCAGCGCATCGAATTCGCGATTGCTGGCAGCGGCGTTCAACTTGCCCTGTAAATCACGAATCTTGGCTTCGTTGGTTTTGAGCTGCAGGTTCTTCTGATCGGCGGCAACTTTCAGTTGCTTGAGGTTTGCCCGACGTGCCTCCAGTTCGGCCTTTTTCTTTTCCAGCAGATTCTGTCGAGCGGCAATCTGGCGCGGCCCCCGTTCAATCTCATCGCTCACTTCTTGCAGCTTCAGCCGCAAATCGTGGATTTCCTGCAATCCAGTGCCTTGGGGGGACATCCAAACTCTCCGCGAAGAATATTTGTAAAAAGAACCGCTCAGACTATAGCAGAAAACGTCCCGACTGTTCTAATCCACTTCACGGATTCTGTGGAGAGCCCAGGCAAGCCGGCAGGGCCAATGCCTTTTTGAAGCTGGAAAGGATGTATGGTGGGACAAGTGGCGCTTCGCCGCGCCGGCCCACCATCATTTCTCGACATTTGCTTTTGGTGGGCCTGCGCTCGAAGCGAGCTGGTCCCACCCTACATCAGCACAAACGTGACTGCGGATGAATTCCGTTTTTCCGAACCCGTTGAGATTCCAGCAGTAATCAACTGGGTGAAACCGTTGAATAGTCTGCGACCATCAGCCGGAACGCGCTAGCGTCCGGTTTCTTGAGATGCGCGTCTCAACTCGTCCGTCGGAACCGGACGCTAGCGCGTTCCGGCTGATCGATGTCTCAAAATTCATGGCGG